>NZ_BAAATS010000005.1:563541-664696 GCF_039533535.1 Streptomyces kunmingensis | reverse complement strand
GGCCGGTATGCAGACCTCGAAGACGATCGTGGCGGTCAACAAGGACGCCGAGGCCCCGATCTTCGACCTGGTCGACTACGGCGTCGTCGGCGACCTCTTCGACGTCGTCCCCCAGCTCACCGAAGAGGTCAAGTCCCGCAAGGGCTGACCTGTCCCGCTGCTTCGACGGGGCCGCGTGGCGTTCATCGCCGCGCGGCCCCGTCCGCGTACCGGGACCATGCAAGAGGACCATTGACGCCGGTCAGCCCGCCCGTTAACTTCGCTATACGGATTGTTGATTCCGTGAAGCGGAAACAGTGAGCGTATGGAGGGTGCAGGAATGGGTCAGCAGGAGAAGGTGTCGACGAGCCTCGCGGGCGCGGTCAGCGAGGGCATCAGCGCCTCACTCGCCCCGGTCGACGCGGAGCTGGAGCGCCGCTACCCCGGAGACCCAGGCACCCGGCAGCCGGTCCACACGGTCTACGTCCCCGGTGACGCCTTCGACGCGGGCACCGTGCGCTCCTGGGGCGACCAGGCCCTCGCGCAGCTCGACGAGCACGCCCCCGACGCCGCCTCCTTCGCCGCGGTGCTCGGACTGGCCGACGAACTCGCCGGGCCGGTCTACAGCCGCGTACGGGCGAAGCTGGAGCGCGAACCCGTGGAGGACCTGCGCGTCGACTTCGAGGACGGCTACCGCCCCGCGTCCTCGGCCGACGAGGACGAGACGGCCGCCCGTGCCGCGCGCGTCATCTCGCAGGCGTACGAGAACGGCACCGCCGCTCCGTACATGGGCATCCGCATGAAGTGCATGGAGGCCCCGGTCCGCGACCGCGGCATCCGCACCCTCGACATCTTCCTCACCGGCCTCATGGAGCACGGCGGTCTGCCCGACGGGCTCGTGCTCACGCTGCCGAAGGTGACGTACCCGGAGCAGGTCACGGCCATGGTCCGGCTCCTGGAGGCGTTCGAGAAGCAGCACGGCCTCGACGCCGGGCGGCTCGGCTTCGAGATCCAGATCGAGACCAGTCAGTCCATCCTCGCCGCCGACGGCACCGCCGCCGTGGCCCGCATGATCGACGCCGCCGAGGGGCGCGCGACGGGCCTGCACTACGGCACGTTCGACTACAGCGCCTGCCTCGGCGTCTCCGCCGCGTACCAGGCCAGTGACCACCCGGCCGCCGACCACGCGAAGGCCGTCATGCAGGTCGCCGCCGCCGGTACGGGGGTCCGCGTCTCCGACGGCTCCACGAACGTGCTGCCCGTCGGATCGACCGCCAAGGTCCACGACGCCTGGCGCCTGCACTACGGGCTCACCCGCCGCGCCCTCGCCCGCGCCTACTACCAGGGCTGGGACATGCACCCGGGCCACATCCCGACGCGCTACGCGGCCGTCTTCGCCTTCTACCGCGAGGGGTTCGAGCAGGCAGCGGCCCGGCTCGCCGCGTACGCGCGCCAGGCCTCCGGCGACATCGCCGACGAGCCCGCGACCGCCAAGGCCCTCGCCGGGTACCTGTTGCGCGGCCTGGACTGCGGCGCGCTCGACGTCGCCGAGGTGGCCCGGCTCTCCGGTCTCACGCGGGCGGACCTGGAGAGCTACGCGGGGCCGCGCCGCGGCGACCTGACGGTGACCGCCAAGTAGCCCGTACCGAAGCCGATACGGCCCGCCGGGGACAACCCGCCGGCGGGCCGTACACGTGCGTCACGCCGGCGGCAGCTCGCCCGAACCGCGCTGGATCAGCCGCGTGGGCAGCTCGATGCGCTCCGGCAGCAGCGTCGCCCCGTCGAGCTGGCGGAACAGCCGCTCGGCCGCGGTCCGGCCCAGCTGCGCCGCGTCCTGCGCGACCACGGTGACGCCCGGCTGGAGCAGATCGCCCAGCTCGATGTCGTCGAAGCCCACGAGAGCGACACGGCGGTCGAGCTCGGCCAGGACGCGGACCACGGTCACCGTCACACGGTTGTTGCCCGCGAAGATCGCCGTGACGGGCTCCTGCCCCTTCAGCATCTCCTCGGCGGCCCGCCGCACCCGCTCGGGATCGGTGACGCCCAGCGACATCCACCGCTCGTCGACCGGTATCCCGGCGTCCTCCATCGCCGCCCGGTAGCCGCGCAGACGCTCGGCGGCCGTGTGGATGCGCGGCTGGTCGCCGATGAAGCCGATCCGCCGGTGGCCGCCCGCGATGAGATGCGCCACGCCGTCCCGCGCGCCACCGAAGCTGTCGGAGAGCACCACGTCCGCGTCGATCCGCCCGGCGGGCCGGTCCACGAACACGGTCGCGACACCGGCCGCGATCTCCGGCTCCAGATAACGGTGGTCGTCCCCGGCCGGGATCACGACGAGGCCGTCCACGCGGCGCGCGCACAGGGCGAGCACCAACTCCTGCTCGCGGTCCGGGTCCTCGGCGCTCGAGCCGTTGATGAGGAGTGCGCCGTGTGCCCGCGCGACCTCCTCCACGGCGCGGCTCAGCGGACCGTAGAACGGGTCCGCCAGATCCTCCAGGACCAGTCCGATGCTTGCCGTACGTCCCTTGCGCAGGACCCGCGCGCTGTCGTTGCGCCGGAAGCCCAGTGCGGCGATCGCCTCTTGTACGCGGCGCTCCGTGTCCGGTGTGACGCCCGGCTCGCCGTTGACGACCCGGGAGACCGTCTTCAGGCCCACCCCGGCGCGCGCGGCGACGTCCTTCATGGTCGGGCGATTGCCGTAGCGGTTCTCGGTGCGGCGGGCGGTGCGGTCCACTATGCGCTGTCCTGTCCTGTCGTCGCTGACGGGATGAGCCGGCCACCCGGGAGAGGTGACGGACCCGATTCAACAGGGCTCATCATCCTGTATGGGCGTGTGGCGTCGAGCATAGGGCCTGGACAACGTTGTCAGATGCGGGAGAGACTGTCCACCGCTCCGATTCGCTTCCTAGACTTTCCTTCTCCGACCTGCCTTTTCTCCAGGGGATCTGACACTGATGCACATGGACCTCGTCGCCGCGCTCGACATCGGCGGCACCAAGATCGCCGGCGCCCTCGTGGACGACCGGGGCCGCATCCTGGCGCGAGCGCAGCAGCCGACTCCCGCGCAGGAGGACGGTGAGACGGTGATGGGCGCCGTGGACGCGGTCCTGGCGGAGCTGACGGTGTCCGAGCTGTGGCCCCGTACGCGGGCCGTCGGCATCGGCAGTGCGGGGCCCGTGGACCGCTCGGCCGGCACCGTGAGTCCCGTCAACGTGCCGGGGTGGCGGGACTTCCCGCTGGTCTCGCGCGTACGGGAGATCGCGGGCGGCCTGCCGGTCGAGCTCGTCGGCGACGGTGTGGCGATGACGGCCGCCGAGCACTGGCAGGGCGCGGCGCGGGGACACGACAACGCGCTGTGCATGGTGGTCTCCACCGGCGTCGGCGGCGGCCTGATCCTGGGCGGCCAACTCCACCCGGGCCCCACCGGCAACGCCGGGCACATCGGCCACATCAGCGTCGACCTCGACGGCGATCCGTGCCCGTGCGGCGCGCGCGGCTGCGTCGAGCGCATCGCCAGCGGCCCCAACATCGCCCGCCGGGCCCTCGCCGACGGCTGGCGCCCGGGGGCCGACGGGGACGCGTCCGCCGCGGCGGTGGCCCGCGCGGCGCACGCCGGTGACCCGGTGGCCGTGGCCTCCTTCGAGCGTGCGGCGCAGGCCCTGGCCGCCGGTATCGCGGCGACCGCGACCCTCGTCGAGATCGACATCGCGGTGATCGGAGGGGGAGTGGCGAAGTCCGGCGACGTCCTCTTCGTCCCGCTGCGCCGCGCGCTGCGCGACTACGCCACGCTCTCATTCGTGCAGCGGCTCACGGTGGCCCCGGCGTCGACGGGTACCGACGCGGGTCTGGTGGGCGCGGCGGCCGCGGCCCTGCGGTCCGACTCGGCGCGGGGCGAGGTGCAGCGGCAGGCGGTGTGACGGCTGCGGTGGCAGTCCGGCGGACTGGATGACAGGCCGTCAGGAAGTGTGCGGGGCACGCTTTTTCACCCGTATTCCGCTCTGCGGCGGGCGCCCGGGCCTGCCCCGCCGTGCTTGCTCTGTGGCCCGTCCGGCAGAACATGCGTGTGCCCCCTCAAGAGTGAGGGGGCACGCACGGTGTTGCTCTACTTGCCGTCACGCATGGAGTCGCGTGCGCCTTCGGCCTTGCCACGCACCTTGTCGGCGGCCTTGCGCGCGTCGCTCTTCGCCTGGTCGACCTTGCCCTCGGACTTCATACGCTCGTTGCCCGTGGCCTGACCGGCCATCTCCTTGGCCTTGCCCTTGGCCTTGTCCATGGCACTCTCGCCCATGATCGCTCCTTGGTTGGTGAGCTGGGACGAGTGCCACGTTATGAGCGGTCTACGCACACCGCATCCGGAGTGCTCACGCAGGGTGACCTCTATCTGAGGGCCTCCTCCAGGGTCGCGACCGGCCTCAGCGCCTCTGTCAGCCCCGCGAGTTCGATGATGCGGAGTGTCAGACGGTGGCGGCAGACCACGGTGACGCGGCCGCCATGCTCGACGGCTCTGCGGTGGGCGCGCACCAGGAGGGAGAGCCCGGAGCAGTCGAAGAACGTGGTGCCGGTCAGGTCTATCGCCACGACGCGGTAGGGGCCCGCCGCCACTGTGTCGACCAGCGGTGCCATCCGCTGGAAGGCGAGAAGGTCGATCTCGCCGATGAGTTCGACGACGGCGCAGTCGCCGGATGTCCGCACCACGGGAGGGTGCAGGGATTCCTCGGCGCCTGTCAGGTCGGCGGTGCCGTCGCAGTCTCCGAAGCCGTCGGAGACATAGTCCTGTTTGTTGCCCTGTCGCATCGGTCCCCCCGGGCCGAGCACTTGTCCGGCTCCAGGGAGCCGTCCGCGCTGCCGCATGTTTCGTGCGAACGAATGGGGAGGTCGCCGGGGGCTGGGGCGCCTGGTCGGCCACGGTATCGGCATATTCCGCACCGTGTTGTGGCGTAACGATTCCCGACAGCTACACGTCACTTGATGGGGTGAACTGAGCATAAAGTGCTTGACTTCTAAAGAGGCCACTGCACGGGAAAGTCGTTCGACACGCGGAGTCCGGAGCGCTGTGATGGTCCGGCCCGGACCACTTCGTCGTACCCCGTTTTCCTCCAGGAGAAGCCCAGTTGAGCACTGCGCCCGGTCCCGACCGCAGGCCCCGTATCGACACCTCGCTCGTCCGCCGCCTCGTCGACGCCCAGTTTCCGCAGTGGTCCGGGCTGCCGCTGCGGCTGCTCGACCCAGCCGGCTCGGACCACGTCATCCACCGTCTGGGCGATGAGCTGTCGGTCCGTCTGCCCCGGCACTCCGGGGCCATCGGGCAGGCGGAGAAGGAGTGGTACTGGCTGCCCCGGCTCGCCCCGGGGCTGCCCCTGACGGTGCCCGAGCCGGTGGCGGTGGGCCGGCCCGCGCTCGGCTACCCGTGGCCGTGGGCGGTGACCCGCTGGCTGGACGGCGAAGTGGCGACGGTGGAGGGCCTCGGCGACTCGACCGGCACGGCACGCGAACTGGCCGCCTTCTTACGGGCGTTGCGGGCTTTCGACCCCGGCGATGCGGGCGGCCGGGGGGAGGCCGAGGGCGGGGGAGGGGACGGCGGCCGGGCCGACCCCGGTTCCGAACTCGCGGAGCGGGACGCCGGCACGCGCGCCGCCATCGCGGCGGTCTCCGGCGTCTTCGACGCGCCCGCGCTGACAGCACTGTGGGACGCGGCGCTGGCCGGTCCCGGCCATCAGGGCCCACCGGTGTGGTTCCACGGCGACTTCCACACCGGCAACCTGCTCACCGTCGGCGGCCGGCTCAGTGCGGTCATCGACTTCGGCGGCTTCGGCCTGGGCGACCCCTCCGTCGACCTCATGATCGCCTTCACGCTGATGTCCCCGCGCGCCCGCGCGGTCTTCCGCGGGGCGCTCGGCGTCGACGAGGCGACCTGGCTGCGCGGGCGCGGCTGGGCCCTGACGACCGGGCTCTCCGCGTACACGGCGTACGCCGCCACCAGCCCGCGGATCGCGGAACAGACGGCACGCCAGATCCGGGCGGCTCTCGCCGGGTGACCGCGCGGGGGTGCCGGGCGGTTGCGCAGGGCAGGGGGTGTGCTCGAAACACACCCGGTGTGAACGGCGTGTCGCGACGGCGCGGTCGCACACGCTTCTGCCGTCCGCGCGGCTGCGCTTGACTTTGTAGCGGGAACACCGGGAGGCCGGACATGGGCCGGTGGTCCGCCGTCGGGCAGCGGTGGGCGCCCCGGCCTTCCGGGCCCGGCTCCGGGGCTCCTGCCCGCCGTGACATCCCTGAGGCGGCGGTCGGGAGCCCCGTAGAGTGCCCCTGCCATGATCACGGCGGGCGGCCAGGTCGCTTTGTCGACGTGGCAGCTCCGGGGAGGGGAAGTAGCATGGACATTCCGCAGCGGACACGTGTCTCCGCGTACGCGCTCGTGGTGAGGGAGGGGCGCGTCCTGCTCGCCCGTCTCGCGGACAACTCGCCCGTCTTCGCACCCGGGCTGTGGCATCTGCCCGGTGGCGGCATCGACCACGGCGAGCAGCCCACGGAGGCCCTGGAGCGGGAGCTCCGCGAGGAGACGGGCCTGGAACTCGTCGACGCCCGCCTCCTCGACAGCCGGGCGTACACGGTCCGACGGGGCGGCGTGCACTGGCACTTGATCGCCCTGTTCTACGCCGTCGAGCTCAAGGGTGATGTGCCGGAGGTCGTCGAGGTGGAGGGGACGACGGAGGCGGTGGAGTGGCTCCCGCTCGCCGGCCTCGACGAGTCGGCGCTGTCCCCGGCCGCACGGGACGGTCTGCGCCATTTGGCGGCCGGGACCTGACAGGCCCGCGGGGAGCCGGGGCCGGAAGTCTGCCGCGGCGGCGTCCGGATCAGGCCGCCTTCACGATTTCACCGCGGACGGCGGCCGCCCACTCGACGACCAGTACCTCGTACTCCCGGCGCTGCGACTCGCTCAACCGGCCGCCGGAGCGCGCCATGAGGCCGCGGATCTGCTCGTTCAGCTCGTCGGCAGACCGCACGGGGGCACGGCTCTCGGTGGGGATCATGTGAAGAGACTAGCCGGTGCCACTGACAGTGTGCTTCCGACTTATGAACCGCCCGGGTCCACGGGGTGATCAACAGGCGGCGCCGCACCTCTGATTTCGGCCACGGAACCGCCCCCCATCTGCGGCTGGTTTCCGCGGCAGGGTGTTGCGGGCAAGCCACAGGGGGCCAATGGAAGAGGGGGAACCGTGATCGTCTGGGTCAACGGTGCGTCCCGCGCGGGAAAGACCGCCACCGCACGGGAGCTGAGCGATCTGATCCCGAACTGCACGCTCTTCGACCTCGAGGTGATCGACGGCGAGCTGGAGCGGCTGCTGCCGGCCAAGCGGCTCGCCGAGGTCAGCGAGCATCAGGAGCTGCCGATCTGGCGCCGCCTCGTGGTGGACACCGCGGCGGCCCTGCTCGCCGAGCTGGGCGGCGTGCTCGTGGTGCCGGCCGGGCTGCTGCGCCAGGAGTACCGGGACGAGATCTTCGGGGGGCTCGCCGCCCGGCGGATCCCTGTGTGCCATGTGCTCCTTGCGCCGGGGGAAACGATCCTGCGCGCGCGTGACCCCGGGGGCGAACCCCCCGCCGACATCGAGCCCTACCGCGCCGCCCTCGCGGGCTGGCTGACCGCCGACGCCTACCTCGTCGACAACGGGGCGCTCACCCCGTACGACACCGCCGTGCGGATCGCCGCCGCGGTGGGCTCCGGGGACGCTCCCCTGTGCGACATCGTGCAGACCCCCGAACCGAGCGCCGAGACCGTCGCCGCGGGCGTGCTCCTCTTCGACGGACAGGGGCGCGTGCTGCTCGTCGACCCCACGTACAAGCCGGGCTGGGAGTTCCCCGGCGGCGTCGTGGAGCGGGGCGAGGCGCCCGCGCGCGCGGGGATGCGCGAGGTCGCCGAGGAGACCGGCATCCAACTCCTCGACGTACCCAAGCTGTTGGCGATCGACTGGGAGCCGCCCGCGCCGCCCCGCTACGGCGGGCTGCGGCTGCTCTTCGACGGCGGGCGTCTGACGGACGACGCCGCGCGCCAGGTCCTGCTGCCGGGACCGGAGTTGCGGGCCTGGCGGTTCGTCGATGAGCGCGAGGCGGCGGGCCTGCTCCCGCCGATGCGCTTCGAACGGCTGCGCTGGGCTCTGCGCGCGCGGGAACGCGGCGCCGTGCACTATCTGGAGGCCGGGGTCCCGGTCGGCTGACGGCGCCGAGGACGGGCTCTCAGGCCAGTTCGTACGGTGCTGCCGCCGCCCGCAGCACCGCGGCCGACCCGCCCAGCACCGGGTCCCCGTGCCCGAAGCACGCCACGTCGCTGTCGAGCGCGGCGAGCCGGTGGAAGGACGCGACCGCCTGCTCGTGGTGCAGATTGATCACGCCGAGAACGACCTCTCCGGTCACCGGCGAGACGGCCACCGCGTCGCCGGTGAACAGGACGCCGTGCTGCGGGAGTTCGATCGCGATCGAGCCGTCGGTGTGCCCTGGCGCCCCCACCACCCGCGCCCCGCCCGCGAAGTCCAGGACGTCCCCGTCCGCCAACTCCCGTACGCGGTCGGGCCGTACGGGGTGCGTCGGGCGGGGCGGCAGCCGGGCCAGGGCCGCCGCGTGGATCGGCCGCTCCCACTCCTCCATCACCAGTTCGGGCTCCGGGGCCTCGCCCCGCACGTACGGCGCTTCGAGCCGGTGCGCGTACACCTCGGCCCCGCTCAGCCGCGCCAACTCCCCGGCGCCGTCCGCGTGATCCTCGTGATGATGCGTGAGAACGATCCGCCGTACGTCCCCAGGGGCGTGCCCCCAGTCGCGTACGGCCTCGGCGATCGCCTGTGCTGCCCCGGCCGCGCCCGCGTCGATCAGGGTCAGCTCGGTGCCGTCGCGCCAGAGATACGCCTGGCCCACGGGGAAGCGCAGGAGCCGGAGCCGGGGAGTGAGGTCGATCGTGTCCGTCAGCTTGTAGGTCGTCATGGAGCGACCGTACGAAGACCGCGGACACGACCGCGTACTCCTCGGCTCTCGGCAGAGAACCCGTCGGGTCAGTTGGCGGCCGCGTACTTCTGGAGGAAGCGCGCCTCCGCCACCGAGAGCCGCTCCAACTCGTCCGGCGAGACGCTCTCGTTCACCGCGTGGATCTGCGCCTCCGGCTCGCTCAGGCCGATGAGGAGGATCTCCGCCTCCGGGTAGAGCGAGGCGAGGGTGTTGCAGAGCGGGATCGAGCCGCCCTGGCCCGCGTACTGCATCTCCTGGCCGTCGTACGCCTCCGCCATCGCGTCGGCCAGCGCGGTGTAGGCGGGGCTCGTGGTGTTCGCCCGGAACGGCTGGCCCTGGCCGACCTGCTCAGCCTGGACACGGGCGCCCCACGGCGTGTGTGCCTCGATGTGGGCCATCAGCAGCTTCGTCGCCTCCGCGGCGTCCACGCCCGGCGGCACCCGCAGGCTGATCAGCGCACGGGCGCCGGCCTGCACGGACGGCGTCGCGCCGACCACCGGCGGGCAGTCGATGCCGAGCACGGTCACGGCGGGCCGCGCCCAGATGCGGTCCGCGACCGTGCCCGAACCGATCAGTTCGACCCCGTCGAGCACCTTCGCGTCCTTGCGGAACGCGTCCTCCTCGTACTGGAGCCCGTCCCAGGACTCCGCCGCCCCGAGACCGTCGACGGTCGTGGAACCGTCCTCGGCGCGCAGCGAGTCCAGTACGCGCACCAGCGCGGCCAGTGCGTCGGGCGCCGCGCCGCCGAACTGCCCCGAGTGCAGGTTGCCTTCAAGGGTGTCGACCTGGACGCGGACCAGGGTCATCCCGCGCAGCGTCGCGGTCGCGGTGGGCAGGCCGACGCGGAAATTACCCGCGTCGCCGATGACGATCGTGTCGGCGCTCAGCAGCTCCGGGTGCTGCTCGGCGTAGCGCTCCAGGCCGCCGGTGCCCTGCTCCTCCGAGCCCTCCGCGATGACCTTGACATGGACCGGGACCCCGCCGTTCGCCTTCAGGGCGCGGATCGCCAGGAGGTGCAGCAGTACACCGCCCTTGCAGTCGGCGGCGCCGCGCCCGTACCAGCGGCCGTCCTCACGCTCGGTCAGCTCGAAGGGCGGCGTCACCCACGCCTCTTCGTCCAGCGGCGGCTGTACGTCGTAGTGGGCGTAGAGCAGCACCGTCGGCGCGCCCTCAGGTCCGGGCAGGTAGCCGTACACCGACTGCGTGCCGTCGGGGGTGTCGAGCAGCGCCACGTCCTGGAAGCCTTCGGCGCGCAACGCGTCCGCGACCCAGTTCGCGGCACCCTCGCTCTCGATCTTCGGGTACTGAGCGAAGTCCGCCACCGACTTGAAGGCCACCAGTTCGGCCAGTTCGGCCTTGGCCCGCGGCAGCAGGGAGGCGACGGTCTCGGCGATCGGATGCGGCGACATGGGCACGCTCCTCGTAGGTGCGACGTTGTGCAGAGTGTGCCGATGATCCTCCCACAGCGGCTCTCGCGGCGGCCCGCCGTAGGATGCCAGGGAAACGTGCGGCAGGCAGCTGGATCGGGAGCAGTAGACCATCGTGAGCAGCGAGAACTCGACGGACGGCAACGACATGGACGACGAGCGGGCCGACGGCGAGCAGGCCCTGGAGGTGTGGGACGTCGTCGTCGTGGGCGCGGGCCCGGCGGGGGCGTCCGCCGCGTACGCGGCCGCGGTCGCCGGACGGCGGGTCCTGCTCCTGGAGAAAGCGGACATCCCGCGCTACAAGACGTGTGGTGGCGGCATCATCGGCCCGTCGAGGGACTCCTTGCCGCCGGGCTTCGAGCTGCCGCTGAAGGACCGGATCAACGCGGTGACGTTCTCCCTGGACGGCAAGTACGCGCGCACCCGGCGCTCCAGGAGCATGCTGTTCGGGCTCATCAACCGGCCCGAGTTCGACGCCCAGCTCGTCGAGCACGCCCAGAAGGCGGGCGCCGAACTGCGGACCGGCGCCACGGTCTCGCGCGTCGAGCAGCACGGCAGCGAGGTGCCCGACCGGCGCACCGTAGCCGTGGTCCTCCAGGACGGCGAGACGGTCCTGGCCCGGGCCGTGGTCGGCGCGGACGGCAGCGCGAGCCGCATAGGGGCCCACGTCGGGGTCAAGCTCGACCAGGTCGACCTCGGCCTGGAGGCGGAGATCCCGGTCCCGGAAGCGGTCGCCGACGACTGGCGCGGCCGTGTCCTCATCGACTGGGGCCCGATGCCCGGCAGTTACGGCTGGGTCTTCCCCAAGGACGACACCCTGACCGTCGGCGTGATCTCGGCCCGGGGCGAAGGAGCCGCCACCAAGCGGTACTTGGAGGACTTCATCGGGCGGCTCGGGCTCGCCGGGTTCGAGCCCTCGATCTCCTCCGGGCACCTGACGCGCTGCCGCGCCGACGACTCGCCGCTCTCCCGCGGCCGGGTCCTGGTCTGCGGTGACGCGGCGGGGCTGCTCGAACCGTGGACCCGCGAGGGCATCTCGTTCGCGCTGCGCTCGGGGCGGCTCGCGGGGGAGTGGGCGGTGCGCATCTCCGAGGCGCACGACGCGGTGGACGCCCGCCGCCAGGCGCTGAACTACGCGTTCGCCATCAAGGCCGGGCTCGGCGTCGAGATGGCCGTCGGCAAGCGCATGCTGACCCTCTTCGAGCGCAAGCCGGGGCTGCTGCACGCGGTCCTCACCGGCTTCCGCCCCGCGTGGAACGCGTTCGCGAGGATCACCCGCGGCTCGACGACCCTCGGCGAGCTCGTGCGCACGCACCCGATGGCGGGGCGAGCGCTGTCGCGGCTCGACCGCAAAGCGGTCGACTCCTGAGTTCGGTCAGCTCCCGGGTTCGGTCTGCTTTCGAACGCGGCCGACTCGCGTGCTCGGCCGACTCGCGAGCTCGGTCAGCTCTTGAGCCCGGTCAGCTCTTGAGCTCGACCCGGAAGACGGGGTGGTCGGGGGCGATGCGGCGCAGTTCCTCGTCGGACGACTCCGGGCCCACCCCGTTGAAGAAGACGCCGACCTCCGCCTTCCAGCGCTTGAGGTAAGCGCGCAGCAGCGCGGGCTTGTCGTCGTCGGCGACCTCGGTGGCGGTGAACGCGTCGGCCTTCTTGCCCAGACGCAGTTCCCCGCCGCCCGCGGCCCGCATGTTGTGGGTCCACTGCACATGGCCGCGCGGCGCGACGAGATAGGGCTGCCCGTCGACGGTCAGCAGGTTGACCGGCGTGGTGCGCCAGGCGCCGCTCTTGCGGCCGCGGACGGCCAGCACCCGGGAGCCCCAGACGCTGAGGCCCCGGCGGGTCAGCCACGCCACGGAACGGTTCAGGACGTTGACGGTGAACCAGCCGGGCTTCTGCACGTGTGCGTGTGCGGACGTGGACGTGGATGAGGACGTGGACGTGGATGAGGACGTGGACGTGGACATCGGGACCCCCAAGAAGTGAAGTTCGAGAGCACTGCTCTCGCTTGAGAGCAGTGTGCACGAGTTCGGTGATCCAAAGCAAGAGCACTGCTCTCATTTCGGCGCGGCGCTCCGAAACGCGGTCACTGTTCCGAAACACGTGCACTGCTCCGAAACGTGTGCGGTGCTCCGCCTCCATGCGACACTGTCCCCATGACTACGAGCCGCAGCACGCCCCCAGGCGCACGCGCCACACAGGGAGCCCGCGCCCGCGCGCGGCAGGAAGTCACCGCCGCCATCAAGGACGAAGCGCGCAGGCAGCTCGCCGCCGACGGCGCCGCCAAGCTCTCGCTGCGCGCCGTAGCCCGCGAGCTCGGCATGGTCTCCTCGGCCCTGTACCGCTACTTCCCCAGCCGCGACGACCTGTTGACGGCACTGATCATCGACGCCTACGACTCCCTGGGCGCGGCCGCCGAGGAAGCGGACGCCGCGTTCCGTGCGATCGGCGAGGCCGGAGAGGCGGGCGAGGGGCCTACGCCGGCCCGCCGCTGGGTCACTGTGTGCCAGGCCGTGCGGGCATGGGCGCTGGAGCACCCGCACGAGTACGCGCTCATCTACGGCTCGCCCGTACCCGGTTACACCGCCCCCGCGACGACGGTCCCGGCCGCTTCCCGGGTCGGCCTGCTGCTCATCGCCATCCTCCGGGAGGCCTACGAGGGCAAGGGTGTGGCGCTGCCGCCGCTGACGCCCGGGGTGCGGGCCGAGGCGGACAGGATCGCCGCGGATCTCGCGCCGGACCTGCCGCCGGAGGTGATGACCGCGCTCGTCGCCGCGTGGGCCCAGCTGTACGGGCTCGTCGGGTTCGAGGTGTTCGGCCAGTTCAACAAGGTCGTCGAGGACCGTGCCGCGTTCTTCACCCATGCCGCGACCGGGCTCGCCCACGGCGTAGGCCTGGTGAAGTAGCCGGACCCGGAAGCACCGGCCCGCATACGTCCCGACGTACTCCCCGACCTACCTGCCGACGTACTCCACGGCGTACTCCCAGGGAAGTACGTGTGATCACCTCGCCCGGCGGACGCCCCGCGCGGTCCCTGCGCCTTAGCGTGGCGGCATGGACGAGCAGCGAGTGGGCGACGGCGGCCCGGGCCGGGCATGGGGCGGGCCGCCGTGGCTGCGGCACGGACCGCGCCGGGGGAGCGCGTGGTGGGGCGCAGGCGGTGGCGACCGATGGCCGTGGCGTTCCACGGCGCTGGTGACCCTCTCCGTCCTGATCGGCTCGAACTACGCGGGGCGTCACCAGAGCGGCCGCACCGACCTGGACGCGTACGGGCGGCTGTTGCTGCTCGCGGGCTGCCTGCTGTTGCTGTGGCGGCACCGGCATCCGGTGACCGTCGCGTTCGGCACGGCGGTCTGCGCGACGGTCTACCTCGGCTGCGGCTACCCGTACGGGCCGGTGTTCCTCATGGTGGCGCTGGGATGCTTCGCGGCGATCGTCGCCGGGCGCAGGCGCGCGGCATGGTGCGCCGTCGGACTGTTCTGGCTCGGGCACCTCCTGGTGACGCACTGGCTGTACGCGCGGCTGCCGCCGTCCACCGACGGGCCCGGGTCCTGGGGGCAGGAGGGAGTCGTCGCCGCGTGGGTCCTCGCCGTCGTGGCCGTCGCCGAACTCACCCGGGTGCGGCGCGAGCAAGGGGAGCAGAAACGGGTCGAGCGCGAGCGGGCCGCGCGGCGGCGGGCCGATGAGGAGCGGCTGCGCATCGCCCGTGAGCTGCACGACGTACTCGCGCACTCCATCTCGGTGATCAACGTGCAGGCGGGTGTCGGGCTCGCCCTGCTCGACTCGGACCCGGAACAGGCCCGGACCGCGCTAACCACCATCAAGGAGGCGAGCAAGGAAGCGCTGGGGGAGGTGCGGCAGGTACTCGACACGCTCAGGGCGCCCGGGGACGCGCCGCGGGCGCCCGCGCCGGGGCTCGACCGGCTGCCCGAGCTCGTCGAGCAGGCGGCCGGAGCGGGACTCACCGTCGACGTACGCACGGACGGGAAGCGGCCGGCGCTGCCGCCGGGCGCCGATCTCGCCGCGTTCCGGATCGTGCAGGAGGCGCTCACCAACGTCGTACGGCACTCCGGTTCGCGCCGGGCCCGGGTCCAACTGCACTACACGAAAAGCCTGTTGACGCTCACCGTCGACGACGACGGTCCCGCGAGCCAGGCCGACGCGGGCGGCAGCGGCAACGGGCTCGCCGGAATGCGGGAGCGGGCCGCCGCCCTCGGTGGCACGATCGAAGCGGGCCCGCGCCCCGACGGCGGCTTCCGCGTCGTCGCCGAACTGCCGCTCACCGCCACGCCATCGGCACCCTCGTCTCCACCTCCTCCTCTACCTCCTCCTCTACCTCCACCTCCTCCGCCACCTTCTTCCGCATCCTCGTCATCGGAGGCCCCCCGTTGATCCGCGTACTGCTCGCAGACGATCAATCGCTCGTCCGCGCCGGATTCAAGGCGCTGCTCGACGCGCAGAGCGACATCGAGGTCGCGGGCGAGGCCGCCGACGGCGAGGAGGCGGTGCGCGCGGTACGCGAACTGCGGCCCGACGTCGTCCTCATGGACATCCGGATGCCGCTCCTCGACGGGCTCGCCGCGACTCGCCGGATCGGGGAGGACGCGGAGCTGCGCGCGGTGAAGGTGGTCATGCTCACCACCTTCGAGCTCGACGAGTACGTCTTCGAGGCGATTCGTTCCGGCGCCTCCGGGTTCCTCGTCAAGGACACGGAGCCGGAGGAACTGCTGCGCGCCGTACGAGCCGTCGTGCACGGGGACGCGCTGCTCTCGCCGGGTGTCACCCGGCGTCTGATCGCCGAGTTCGCGGTCCGGTCCAAGGAGCCGGCGGCCGACGCGTCGCTGGCCGGACTGACCGAGCGGGAGCGGGAGGTGATGGCGCTCGTCGGTATCGGTCTGTCCAACGACGAGATCGCCCGCCGGCTGGTCGTCAGCCCGCTCACCGCGAAGACCCACGTGAGCCGCACCATGGTCAAACTGGGCGCCCGGGACCGCGCCCAACTGGTCGTCCTCGCCTACGAGTCGGGCCTGGTACGGCCCGGCTGGCTGGGCTGACCGTGGCGGACCCGGGGCGTGTGCCCCGGGCCCGGCGTCGGTGCCGGTGTCAGTCGCGCAGGGCGAGTCGCGCCTCCTCGGCCTCCTGCTGCACGGACTTGATGACGACGACGGTGTCCTGGGCGCGACGCGTGCGCAGGCCGGTCAGTGTCGCCAGCAGGCCCACGAGAGCGACGGCGGTGACCACCAGCAGGCCGGGGCGGAAGCTGTCCAGGAGCGCCTGGGGCGAGGAACCCTCGGGGGCGTTCGCGGTGATCACGGCGGTCACCACCGCGAGGAAGATCGCGCCGCCGACCTGCACGGAGGTGTTGAGCAGACCGGAGACCATGCCCTGCTCGTCGTCGTGCACGCCGTTCGTGGCCTGGATGTTGAGGGACGGGAAGACCAGGGCGCAGGCCGCGCCGATCAGCAGCATCGTCGGCAGGATGACGGCCGCGTAGACCGGATCGAGGCTGATGCGCAGGAACAGGGCGTAGCCGAGCACCATGAGGGCGAAGCCCACGGCGATCACCCGGGGTGTGCCGAAGCGGTCCACGATCGCGCCGACCTTCGTGGACGACAGGGCCACCAGGGCGCCCGCCGGCAGGAACGCCAGGGCCATGCTCAGCGCGGACCAGCCGAGCAGCGACTGGAGGTAGAGGGTCGCCAGGAACTGGAAGCTGACGTAACTGCCGAAGAAGGTCATCGCGCCGATCTGGGCGCGGATCTGGGAGCCGGAGCGCAGTACCCCGAGCCGGATCAGCGGTCCGGGCGAGCGGCGCTCGATGCGGACGAACGCAGTGAGCAGCACGGCGACGGCGAGGAAGGACAGCAGGGTGCGGGCCGATCCCCAGCCGGCCTCCGGTGCCTGGACCACGGTGAAGACCAGCAGCAGCATGGCGAGCGTGCCGGTGATGGCGCCGGGGATGTCGTAGCCGCGGTGGTTCTCCTCCTTGGCGCTGTGCGGGATCAGCTTGAGACCGAGGAACAGCGCGATCACGGCGATCGGGGCGGGCAGCAGCATGGTCAGACGCCAGCTCGCCTCCGTCAGCAGGCCGGACAGGACGAGACCCATGGAGAAGCCGGTGGCGGCGCAGGTGGTGTAGATGGACAGGGCGCGGTTGCGGACCGGGCCCTCGGCGAACGTCGTCGTGATGATCGACAGTCCGGCGGGCGCGGTGAAGGCGGCGCTCAGGCCCTTGATGAAGCGGCTGGCGATGAGCAGCGGCCCGGAGTCGACGAGTCCGCCGAGCAGCGACGCCACCGCGAAGACGCCGAGCGCGATGAGGAAGACGCGGCGGCGCCCGAGCAGGTCGGCCGCGCGGCCGCCGAGCAGCAACAGGCCGCCGTAGCCGAGGATGTAGCCGCTGACGACCCATTGCAGCGTCGAGGTCGACAGGCCCAGTTCCGAGCCGATCGAGGGCAGGGCGACGCCGACCATCGACACGTCGAGCGCGTCGAGGAACATCGCGGCGCAGAGGACGAGCAGGGTCCCCCACAAGCGGGGCGACCAGTGCCCCTGATCCTGCGCGGACGGCTCCGGGGACGACGGAGCGGTGGTGAGCGGAGAAGTCATGCGCAGCACGGTACATGCGCATGCATTGAATGCAAGTGCATTTAATGCCGATGCAACAAAAGGCGTTTTTCTGCTACGGTGCGCTCATGGCGGCACAGAAGTCGGAAGCGGGGGCCGCGTCGGGCCTCGTGGGGCAGTGGCGGGACATCCTGGCGGTACACGCGCGCACGATGTGCGAGCTCGACCGTGAGCTGCATCAGCACGGCCTGGGCGCCAGCGACTTCGAGGTCCTCGACGTGCTCGCCGAAGGCAGCGCGGAGGACGGCACGTCGGGCTTTCGGGTGCAGGAGATCGCCACGCAGGTCCATCTGAGCCAGAGCGCCCTGTCCCGCCTCATCGGACGCCTCGAGAAGGACGGGCTCGTGGAGCGCGGCATGTGCAGCGAGGACCGGCGCGGGGTGCGGGTCTGTCTCACCCCGAAGGGCCGCGAACTGCACGGCGAGGTACGGCCGTTGCAGCGGGCCGTCCTGAGCCGGATGCTGGAGCCCGGCGCCTGACGGCCCCCGCTGTGCCCGTTGTCTGCCGGCCTCCGCTGTGCCCGATGTCTGACGACCCCCGCCGTGCCCGATGTCTGACGGCCCCCGGCCGTGGTCCGTCGCGGTCCCGGTCAGCCCCAGGTGATCGCCGAGCGCTCCCGCCACAGCGCGGCCACCGTCGCGTCGCCCGTCAGGGACGGGAACGGCAGCCGGTTCCACAGCGACAAGTAGAGACGTGCGGCCGGGCCCGCCAGTTCGCAGTCCGCCTCGCCCGCCTCACCCCGCTCGGTCACCGGCGGGTCCTGCGAAATGCGTACCGTCCAGGTCGCGTCCGCGTCCGTCGCGCGTACCCGCAGCACCTTGGGTTCGGCGGAACGCACCCGGCTCTTCTGCCGGGCGTGCATCCCGCGCAGGAGTTCCTCGATCCCGTCGACCGCGACGTCCTCGGCGATCGGGTCCGGCGCGGTCGCCAGCGCCGACTGCGCGTCCACGCGGTGCACCGTCGTCTCGTGGGCCTGCCGCCGCGCCCAGAAGGCGAGCGGCGACGGCGCCGGCAGGAACGCCCAGCACGACACGTCCGGCGGCGCCTGCGTCAACGTGTCGACCAGATACGTGTGTCCCTGGCGGAACCAGTCGAGCAAGGGCTCCCCGTCGAGATCGGGCAGCCCTCCGTCGGGGTGGAACCCCTGGTGCCCCTCTGCGACGAACGCCGCGGCCCAGCGGTGCACCATGCCCGTGTGCCGCAGCAGGTCACGGATCTGCCAGTCCGGGCAGGTCGGCACCTTGGCGTCGACGCCCGCCCGTTCGGCGGCCACCGCGAGCCGCCGGCCCTCCGTGTCCAGGACATGTAGGTGCTCCGCAATCTCCATGGGGCGAGTGTGCCGGGTGAAGTGCGCCCGGCGGCAGGGATTTCGAACAATGAGACGCGTACCCCGGGACCGTCAGGCCGCGGCCGCGTGGCGCGTCGTGAAGCCGATCGTCGCCGCCACCGCCGCGAGCAGCGCCACGCTGGTCAGGGCCGTCGGCAGGGAGAACCAGTCCGCCATGAAGCCGATCGCGGGCGGCCCGAGCAGCATGCCGCCGTAGCCGAGGGTCGACGCCGCGGCGACCCCGGTCGGGCCGGCCAGCGCCCCGGCCCGCTCGACCGCGACGGGGAAGATGTTCGCCAGGCCGAGCCCGGTCACCGCGAAACCGATGAGGGTCAGCCACACCGAGGGCGCGAGCGAGCCGAGCAGCATTCCGGCCGCGCCGGTCGCCCCGCCGTACACCACCGTCCGGGTCCGGCCGAGCCGTTCGAGCAGCGTCGTCCCGGAGAGTCGGCCGATCGTCATGGCGAACGCGAAGCAGGAGTAACTGGCGGCGGCGACGCCCGGGTGGGCGTGCAGGTCCTGTTCCAGGTGCAGCGCGCTCCAGTCGGCCAGGGCCCCTTCCCCGTACGCCGTGCACAGGGCGATGAGCCCGAAGACGAGAACCAGGCCCCGGGTCCGGCCGCCGGCGCGGCGGGTGGCGTCGGCGGCCGTCGCACGTACGTGCGGCACCTTGGGTTCGGCGTCACGGGCCCGTTCCGCGGGGCGCGGCGGTGTGTGGCGCAGCAGGGCCGGGGCGGCCGCCGCGGTGACCACGAGCCCGATCACGGTGATGGCCAGCAGATGCCGGGTGGGGGAGAGGTGCCCCGCGACCAGTCCGCCGAGGCCGGATCCGACCATGCCGCCGAGGCTGAACGCGGCGTGGAAGCTCGGCATGACCGGCCGGCCGAGCGCGGCCACGAGGTCGACGGCCGCGCTGTTCATCGCCACGTTGATCCCGCCGTACGCCGCTCCGAACAGCAGCAGGACGAGACCGAGGGTGAGCGGCGAGTGCGTCAGCGGAGGCAGGGCGACGGTGAGGGGGAGGAGCACGGCGCAGGCCACGGTCACCGCATGGCTGCCGAACCGGCGGCACAGCCCGCCCGTCAGCATCATCGTCACGACCGCGCCCGCCGACACCCCCAGCAGCGCGAGCCCGAGCGCGCTGGCGGATGCCCCCGTCTGCTCCTTGATCGCGGGGATGCGCACCACCCAGCCCGCGAAGACGAAGCCGTCGAGGGCGAAGAAGACGGTGATGACGGTACGCAGGCGGGACAGGGGCGAGGAGTGCGGTCCGTCGGCGCTGACGGACCGGAGTTTGTTCAGTAGCGGCACAAAGTCAGAGTAGAGCGGGGGTTCCGTTCGGGACAAGGGGGTTGCTGAGGGGGTACGGCACGCGAAAGGCGCGCGGGGTGTGGGCTCCGCGCGCCTTGCTCGGTCCGAAGACCGGTTCTACGACCGCCTGTCAACTGCCCCGGCAACTGCCCCTACGGCCGTTCCGTCGGTTCAGACCGCGACGACCTGGACCCCCGCTTCCTCGAACCGGGCAAGCGTCTCCTTGTCGGCCGCGGTGTCCGTGACCAGGATGTCCACCTCGCTCACGGCGCAGATCCGGGCGAACGCCCGCTGGCCCAGCTTGCTGGAGTCCGCCGCGACGACGACCCGCTCCGCCCGCTCGCAGAGCAGCCGGTTGATCGCGGCCTCCGCCTCGTCGTGCGCGGAGGCGCCGTGCGTGACGTCGAGGCCCACGACGCCGAGCACCGCCGTGTCCAGCGTGACCTGGCCGAGTACGCCGTCGGCGAGCGGTCCGATCAACTCGTACGACTGCGGACGGGCGACGCCGCCGGTCAGCACGATCTTGAACTGGGGGCGTACCGCCAGCTCGTTGGCGATGTTCAGGGCGTTCGTGACGATGGTCAGGGCCGGGGTGCCCGAGGCGAGGTCGGGCCGGACGGCGAGCGCCCGCGCGACCTCCGTCGTCGTCGTGCCGCCGGTCAGGCCCACCGCCTCGCCGGGGGTGAGGAGTTCGGCGACCGCCTTGGCGATGCGCTGCTTCTCGGCGGCGCCGAGCGCGGTCTTGTAGCGCAGGGGGAGTTCGTAGCTGACGCCGTGCACGACGGCGCCGCCGCGCGTGCGCACCAGCATCTGCTGCTCGGCGAGCTGGTCGAAGTCGCGCCGGATCGTCGCGGCGGAGACGCCCAGTTCGGCCGCCGCCACCTCCACATCGAGGCGACCGCGCTCGACGAGCAGCTCCAGGAGGGACTTCCAGCGGGCGTCGCGGGACATCCGCGGCCTCCTCACGTCTCACGTCGATCTACTCGGTCGGACGACCTTAACCGTTTGCGCGCTAATGCTTGATAGTGATTGAAAGCTATCTATATCTTGCATGAACAAGCATCACATGCACCAGCGCGTGGCGCGCCCGCGCCCGCACGTCCGATCGGGGAGTGGGTACGGCATGAGTCACGTCGAGAACGAGCTGAACAGCCAGCCGGAGTGCTGGACGCGGGCCGCGGAACTGGCCCGTACGCACGAGGCGGCCCTGCCGGCGGCCGGGGAGCGGGTCGCGATCGTCGGCTGCGGCACCTCCTGGTTCATGGCGCAGGCCGCGGCCGCGCTGCGCGAGCAGGCGGGGCAGGGCGAGACCGACGCGTTCGCGGCGTCGGAGTTCCCGGCCGGCCGGGCCTACGACCGGGTGATCGCGCTGACCCGGTCCGGCACCACGACCGAGGTCCTGGACCTGCTGGCCGCCCTCAAGGGCACGGTCCGCACGACCGCGATCACCGGTGACCCGGACACGCCCATCAAGACGGCCGCCAACGACCTCGTGGTCCTCGACTTCGCCGACGAGCGGTCCGTGGTGCAGACCCGCTTCGCCACCACCGCGCTCACCCTGCTCCGCGCCCACCTCGGCCTGCACACCGAGCAGGCCGTGGCCGACGCGCGCACCGCGCTCGCCGAGCCGCTGCCCGCGGGGCTCGTGGAGTGCGGCCAGTTCACCTTCCTCGGCCGCGGCTGGACCGTCGGCCTGGCCAACGAGGCCGCGCTGAAGATGCGCGAGGCCTCCCTGTCGTGGACCGAGGCGTACCCGGCGATGGAGTACCGCCACGGCCCGATCAGCGTCACCACCGCGGGCACCGCCACCTGGATGCTCGGCGAGGCGCCCGAGGGTCTGGCCGAGCAGGTCGGCGCGACCGGCGCGCTCTGGGTCGAGGGCCGGCTCGACCCGCTGGCCGAACTCGTGCGCGCCCAGCGCCTGGCCGTCGCGGTCGCCGCGCGCCAGGGCCTCGACCCCGACCAGCCCCGCCACCTCACGCGCTCCGTGATCCTCGGCGCCAACTGATCGCTCCCACCGGACACTTGACCATGTGAAAGGAGGGGCAGTGCCCCTCGCAGCAACAGGGACGCTCGTCGGCGCGGCCGCGGCCCGCCGCGGCGCCGTCGCCGCCTTCAACGTCATCACCCTCGAACACATCGAGGCCGTCGTCGCGGGCGCCGAGGCCGTCGACGCGCCCGTCATCCTGCAGATCTCCGAGAACGCGGTCCGCTACCGCTACGGCCGCCTCCAGCCGCTGGCCCGCGCCGCGGCCGCCGTCGCCGACGGGGCCCGCGTCGACGTCGCCCTCCACCTCGACCACGTACAGAGCGACGATCTGCTGCGGCAGGCCGCCGACGCCGGCTTCAGCTCGGTGATGTACGACGCCGCGCGTCTCTCCTACGACGAGAACCTCGCGGCGACCCGCGCCGCGGCGGACTGGGGGCACGCCAACGGTTTGTGGGTGGAGGCCGAGCTGGGCGAGGTCGGCGGCAAGGACGGGGCCGCGCCGCTCGACGCGCACGCGCCCGGCGCCCGCACCGACCCGGGGGAGGCCCGCGCGTTCGTCTCCGACGCGGGCGTGGACGCCCTCGCCGTCGCGGTCGGCTCCTCGCACGCCATGACCACCCGCACCGCCGCCCTCGACCACGACCTCCTCGAGCAACTCGCCGAGGGCCTGCGGGACCTCGACGTACCGCTCGTGCTGCACGGCTCCTCCGGGGTGCCCGACGACGAGCTGGCGGCGGCCGTGCGGGGCGGCATCGCCAAGGTCAATGTCGGGACCGCCCTGAACATCGCGATGACCGCCGCCATCAGGGAGTTCCTCGCGACGCACCCCGACGCGGTCGACTCCCGCAAGTACCTGACGGTCGGGCGCGAGGCCATGTCCCGCACCGTCGGCGAACTGATCACGGTGCTGCGGGGCTGAGCCCGTCGCCGTAGCAACCCTGTGTGCGCCCCGGCAGTCCGACCGCCGGGGCGCACACGCGGGCGACCCCCGGAAGGGGCAGGTCGCCCTGACGCCCAGGGCGCAAAATGGTGGGCATGACCGGACTGTTCGCCCGTGCGCCCGAGGAGATCGCCCCCGGCGCCGTCCACGTCCCGGACTGGCTCGACCCGGCGCAGCAGCGTGCGCTCGTCGCGTCGTGCCGGACGTGGGCCAGGCCGCCCGCGGGGCTGCGCGAGGTGCGCCTTCCCGGCGGCGGCCGGATGACCGTGAGGCAGTTCGGGCTCGGCTGGCACTGGTTCCCGTACGGGTACGCGCGCACCGCCGTCGACGGGGACGGGCGGCCGGTGAAGGCGATGCCGCCGGAACTGGCCGATCTCGGCCGGCGCGCGGTGCACGTCGCGTACGGCGGACAAGCCCCCACGGAGACTTACGACATCGCCCTGATCAACTACTACGACGCGGACGCCCGCATGGGCCTGCACAAGGACCGCGACGAGAAGTCCGCCGCGCCCGTCGTCTCGCTCAGCCTCGGTGACACGTGTGTCTTCCGGTTCGGCAACACCGAGACCCGGACGAAGCCCTACACGGACGTGGAGCTGCACAGCGGGGACCTCTTCGTGTTCGGCGGTCCTTCCCGGTTCGCCTACCACGGGGTTCCGCGCACCCTGCGCGGCACCGCCCCGCCGGAACTGGGTCTGGAAGGACGGCTCAACATCACCTTGCGCGTCAGCGGTATGTGAGCGGTGCCGGTGTTCACCGACCGGGCGCCCCGCGTTCACCGGATACCATTCCTGACCGTGATCAGGGCGAGGAGTTGCTGATGGGCGGCAGGGCGGCCTCCGGGACCGGGGGCCACACGGCGGGCGACGGTGCCGCGCGGCCACCGCGCCTGGAGCGGGGCCGCAGCGCGCTCGGTCCCGCGCTCGAACTCGTCCACACCGGACGGGCCCCGACCCGCGCCGTCCTCACCGCCGAACTCGGCGTGACCCGCGCCACGGCGGGCGCCGTCGCGGCCGAACTCGAAGCGCTCGGCCTCATCCGCATCGACGCCAGGCCGAGCGCCGCGGCCGGCTCGCAGGGCCGCCCCTCGCACCGCCTCTCGGTCGCCGAGGACGGGCCGGTGGTCCTGGCCGCCCAGGTGCACTCCGACGGGTACCGCGCGGCTCTCGTCGGGCTCGGCGGTCACATCGTCGCCACGACCCCCGGCTGCGAGATCATCGACCCGGACCCGGCGGACGTGCTGCGCTCCGCGGTGGAGGCGGGCCTGCGGCTCCTGGAGACCACCGGGCGGCGCTGCGTGGGCGCGGGGCTCGCCGTGCCGTCCGCCGTCGCGGAACCCGAGGGCACCGCCCTCAACCCGCTGCACCTGGCCTGGCCCGTCGGGTCCCCGGTGCGGCAGATCTTCGCCGACTGCGTGGGCGAGGCCGCGCCCGGCATCCCGGCGTTCGCCGCGAACGACGTGAACCTCGCCGCGCTCGCCGAGCACCGCCACGGCGCGGGGCGCGGCGCCCGCGACCTGCTCTGCGTCGCCACCGGGCACCGCGGTGTCGGCGGCGCCCTCGTCATCGACGGCCGTCTGCACACGGGCAGTTCGGGTCTCGCCCTGGAGGTCGGGCACCTCACCGTCAACCCCGAGGGCCGGCCCTGTCACTGCGGCAGCCGCGGCTGTCTGGACGTGGAGGCCGACCCGCTGGCCTTCCTCACCGCGGCGGGCCGCACCCCGGACCCTGACGGCTCACTCCTCGAACAGGCGCACGGGCTGCTGCGCGAGGCCCCGGACGACCTCGGGGTGCGCACGGCCGTCGAGACGCTCGTCGACCGGCTAGGTCTCGGCCTCGCCGGCCTGGTCAACATCCTCAACCCGGACCGGATCATCCTCGGCGGACTGCACCGCACCCTCCTGGACGCCGCCCCGGAGCGACTGCGCGCCGTCGTCGCCGACCGCAGCCTGTGGGGACGCAGCGGCGGCGTCCCCATCCTGGCGTGCACACTGGACCACAACAGCCTGGTCGGGGCCGCCGAACTGGCCTGGCAGCCCGTACTCGACGATCCCCTGGGCGCGCTCTCCGGGACCTGAACCCGTCCCGGCCGGTCCCGCCCATCGGCCGGGCCACCTCGGAAGACCGGTTCTCAGGCCCAGTCCACCGCGAACGCCTCCGCCGGATTGCCCACGAGCACGCGCTCCACCGTCCCCTCGCCCAGGGCCTCGACCAGTCGCGGCCGCACCCGGCGCAGCAGATACGGCATCCCGGGCCCGCCGCTCACCGACCGCGCGCCGGCGGTCGTCGTGTCGCCGCCGAGCAGCAGCCGGTCCGCGTACCCGGCCTCGGCCAGGGCCACCATCGCGTCGGGCATGCGCCAGTCCGTGGCGTGGTTCGCCCGCGAGGGGCCGTCGAAGGCCAGGTACGCACCCGACCGGGCCGCCTCCCGTTGCGTCACGAGATCGGGCGAGCGGTTGAGATGCCCGAGGATCACCCGCCGGGCCGGTACCGCCAACTCCCCGCACAGCAGGTCCAGTACGTCCAGCGCGCCCGTGCCCAGCTCGTGGTGGACGGCGATCGGCGCCCCGGTGGCGTGGTGTGCCTCGGCGGCGGCCCGCATCGTCCACCGTGCATGCGCGTCCAGCGCGTGGAACCCGCCGGCGACCTTGATCAGACCGGCCCGGACGCCACTGTCCGCGATGCCTTCGGTGAGCTCGCGTACGAACAGCGCCGCGAGGTCGTCCGCGCGGGAGGCGAGCAACTCCGGTGCGTAGTGCGCCGATTGATGCATCCCGGTCGCGGCGACGATGCGCACCCCGGTCGCCGCCGCGAGGGCGGGCAGCTCCTCGGCCCGGCGCCCGAGCCCGTACGGGGTCCACTGCACGACGGTCCCGCCGCCGACGGCCGCGTACGCCGCCAGCTCCCGCCGGGCGAGGCCGACGTCGTCCAGTTCCTGCCCCGGCAGCAGCGGACTGCGGAAGAAGAGGTGGTCATGGGCGTCGACGACGCCCAGCTCACCCGGCCGCACATCGCCCTGGACGGTACGAACGAACCCGCTCACCACTGCCTCCCGCGCGGCAGAAGTTCCCGTTCGGGCTGCGACAGGTGCAGCACCTGATATCGGTCGCCGGACGCCTTGGGGGAGTCGTGGTCCCAGACGGAGAAGGTCAACAGCTCCCATGTACGCGGGTCGACGGCGGAAGCGGCGAACAACACCCCACCCTCGGCGACAAGTTGCTGGATCTCGTCCACGGATCGTGCGACCAGTTCGGGGAGTTCGGCGCCCTCTTCGACCGGAGTGCGCCGCCGCACCGCCGATCTCGCGGTACCGCCGGCCGCCGCGCCCTCCTCGTACGCCACGCCCGCCCAGTGCTGGACCACGGGCCGCCCGAAGTCGGCCGCGAGACCCTGGAACGGCGGGCCCCACAGGAACGTGTTCATGCCTTCGGCGGTGCGCCACAGATACAGCGGCGCGTACGCGTTGACCGGCGATCCGTCGACGCCCTTCTCGCGGATCAGATACGCCTTGACGCCGAGCCCGGCGAACGTGTCCGTGAACCCGTGCCGCGTCGCCACCCGTTCGCGGATGACCCCCATGTCGTAGTCGGCCGGGAGTGTGATCTCGTACTGCATCGCATGCATGGTCCTGCCCCCTCCTCGGAGCCTGCTTCAGAGCGCCGGGTAGGCCTCGTCGTCGCCGACGTGCGCGCCCCAGCAGGCGGTGGTCCCGTCCGCCGCCGCTTCGACGGCCGCCAGATGCGTCATGAAGCTGCGCGGCCCGGCGCCGTGCCAGTGCCACTCGTCCGGCTCGATCCAGACGGTGTCGCCCGCCCGGATCACCTCCACCGGGCCGCCCTCGCGCTGCACCCGCCCCTCGCCGTCCAGGACGTGCAGGACCTGGCCGTGCGGGTGGGTGTGCCAGGCGGTGTGCGCCCCGGGAGCGAAGTGGACGTTGAACAGCCTGAGCCGGGAGGGGAGTTCGGGTGCCGCGAGCTCGTCGAGCCAGACCGGGCCGGTGAAGTTCTCGGCCGGTCCTTGCCGCGTGTCGGGGTGGGTGCGCGTGATGTGCACGTCGGCTTCCTCAGTCGGTCGAAGGGGCGGGGGAGGTGCGGGCCGGGGCGCGGGCGAGGAGCGCGAGCAGGCCGCGTACCCCCGCATCGAAGGCGTCCGTGTCGCCGGAGGCGCGGGCCAGCACATAGCCGCCCTGCACGGTCGCCACGATCGTCGCGGCGAGATCGCGCGGCACCAGGTGTGCGGCGAACTCGCCGCTGTGGACGCCCTCTTGGAGCACTTCTGCGAGCCGCGCCTTGACGTGGGCGATGGTCTCGTCGACGGGTGCGCGCAGTTCCTCGCTGGCGAGCACGTCCGGGTCCATCGTGAGCCGGCCGACGGGGCAGCCGCGCAGGACGTCGCGCTCCCGCAGCAGATACGCCGCGATCCGCTCGTACGCCGGGCCTCCGGCGTCGAGCAGCCGGTCGACCGTGGCCCGCATCTCCTCACCGGTACGCCGGATCGCGGCCTGGGCGAGATCTCCCTTGCCCGTGAAGTGGTGGTACATGCTGCCCTGGCCGACCCCCGCGCGCCGGAGGATCGCCTTGGGGCTGGTGCCGACGTAGCCGCGCTCCCACAAGAGCTCGCGGGTGGTCTCGATCAGTCGGTCCTGAGTGCTGCTCATGACGTCACCGTACATACTAGTAGTTACAGTCGGCAAGGGTGGGCCGGAGCCGGTAGGAGCGGGCGGGCGCGGGGGCCGGGAGCAGGCCCGCACCCCTGCTCGTACTCCCGCGGAGGTACGCGCGGTGCCGCTGGCCGTACGACGACCCGGACCCCCTCCCGGCGCGACGCTCGACTCATCACGCACAGCACACCCGCGAAACCCCTCTGGGAGATGAGTCAGATGCAGACCCTCGCGCACTTCGGCGGCGACGGCCCCGGCCCGTGGATCCTTCTCTTCCCGCTGATCTGGGCGGCCGTCGTGTTCGGCGGCGTCACCCTGCTGCGGCGCACCGTGTGGCGCGGTCGGCGCGGACCGTGGCGGCCCGCGCCGCGCGTCGAGGAGCACTCGCCGATCGCCGTGCTCGGCCGCCGCTTCGCCGCTGGCGAGATCGACGAGGACGAGTACTGGCGCCGGCTGACCGTCCTGAACGAGGAGTTCGGGCACTACGCCACCGGCGGCACGCCGTCCAAGGGCGGTGTGGCATGACCACCGCGACACTCGCCCGCACCGCGGCGCGCGTCGAGAACGCCGTCAAGGTGTACGGATCCGGTGCCACCGCGGTCCGTGCCCTCGACGGCGTGAGCGTCGAGTTCCGTACGGGCCGGTTCACCGCGATCATGGGGCCCTCCGGCTCCGGCAAGTCCACGCTGATGCACTGCGCGGCCGGACTGGACACACTGACCGAGGGCTCCGCGTACCTCGGAGACACCGAGCTGAGCGCGCTGGACGACCGGCGTCTGACCCTGCTGCGCCGTGACCGGATCGGGTTCGTCTTCCAGGCGTTCAACCTCGTGCCGACCCTGACCGTCGCCGAGAACATCACGCTGCCGACGGACCTCGCCGGCGTCCGCCCCGACGGCGAGTGGCTCGACGCGCTCATCGACGCCGTGGGTCTGCGCGACCGCCTCCGCCACCGGCCCGCCGAGCTCTCCGGCGGACAGCAGCAACGCGTGGCCGTGGCCCGGGCGTTCGCGAACCGGCCCGATGTCGTCTTCGCCGACGAACCCACCGGCAACCTCGACTCCCGCTCAGGCGAGGAGGTACTCGGCCTGCTCGGCGGCGCCGTCCGCGGCTCGGCCCGCACCGTCGTCATGGTCACCCACGACCCGGTCGCCGCCGCCCACGCCGACGAGGTCGTCTTCCTCGCCGACGGCCGCCTCGTCGACCGCATGGAGCACCCGACCGCCGAGAAGGTCCTCGACCGGATGAAGGCCTTCGACGCCACCACGTCCCGGGAGGAGGGGCCGTCATGAACGCCGCCGCCCGGCTCGGCCTGAAATCCCTGTCCGCGCACAAGAGGCGCTTCGCCGGTACGTTCACCGCCGTCCTGCTCGGCGTCGCCTTCCTCACGGGCACGCTCGTCATGGGCGACACGCTCCGCGCGAGCTTCGACGACATGTTCGCGGGCGCCGGCAGCGGCACCGACGCCGTCGTCCGCAGCACGAACGTCATCACCGCACCCGGCGAGAGCCAGGGCACCCGCCGGCCGGTCGCCGCCTCCCTCGCCGACGACCTGGCCGATGAGCCCGGTGTCGCCGCCGCGGCACCGAACATCCAGGGCGCCGGTCAACTCGTCGGCGCTAACGGCGAACCCATCGGCGGTCAGGGCCCGCCCACCCTCGCCGGCAACTGGATCGACGACCCGAAGCTCAACGCGTACCGGCTCGCCGAGGGCCACGTCCCGCGCAGGAGCGGCGAAGTCGTCGTCAACCGCGGCGCCGCCGAGAAGGGCGGCCTGAAGATCGGCTCCACGACGACCCTGCGGACACCCGACCCCGTACGGGTCACGATCGTCGGCCTGGCCACGTTCGGCGGCGAGGACGGCATGGCCCAGGTCACCTTCACCGGGATGACCCGCGCCGACGCCGGGAAGTACCTCACGGCGAAGCCGGGCGAGGCCGCGTCCATCCAGGTCAGGGCGGGCCCCGGGGTGAGTCAGCGGCAACTCGTCGACACCCTGGAGGCCCGGCTGCCGCAGGGAGTCGAGGCCATCACCGGGCAGGAGTCCGCGCGGGAGAACACCGACATGATCTCCGGCCAGTTCCTGAATCTGTTCACCACGTTCCTGCTCGTCTTCTCCGGCATCGCGCTCCTCGTCGCGACCTTCTCGATCCACAACACCTTCGCGATCGTGGTGGCCCAACGCACCCGCGAGAACGCCCTGTTGCGGGCCCTGGGCGCCTCCCGCCGCCAGGTCACCGCTCAGACGCTCCTGGAGGCGGGCGCCGTGGCCGTCCTCGCCTCGGCCGCCGGGCTCGCGGCCGGCATCGGTGTCGCGGCCGGACTCCAAGCGCTGTTCCCCGCCCTCGGATTCCCCTTCCCCGAAGGGGAGTTGAGGATCAGCGCCCTGTCCATGCTGCTGCCGCTGATCGTCGGAGTCGCCGTCTGCCTGGGGTCCGCCCTGCTGCCGGCCCGGCGCGCGGGACGCACCGCACCGCTCGCCGCGCTCCGGGAGACCGCCGTCGACGACTCGGGCACCTCGCGCCGCCGCGCCGTCCTCGGCACCGCCCTCGGCCTGACCGCGGTCGCCCTCACGCTCCTCGGCGTACTGGCCTCGCCGTCCCTCGTCCTCGCGGGCACCGGCGCCGTCCTGGTCCTCGCCTCGTTCATCGTCCTCGGCCCGGTCGCCGCCACCTCCGCCGTACGCGTCCTCGGCGGCCCGCTCGGCAGACTCCGCGGCGTCACCGGCGGCCTGGCCCGCCGCAACGCCCTGCGCAGCCCGCGACGGACCGCCGCCACCGCCGGCGCCCTGATGATCGGCGTCGCCGTGCTCTCCCTGTTCACCGTCTTCGGCGCCTCCCTCAAAGCGACCATGAACCAGACCGTCGACCGCTCCTTCGCAGGGGACGTCGCCGTCTCCACCCCCTCCTTCGGGGCGGGCGGCAGCGGCCTCAGCCCCCGGCTCGCGGCGGCCGTCGCCGAGCGGCCGGAGGTGGCCACGGCCGTCGGACTCGGCAAGGGCGTCGCGGACATCGACGGCGAGGGCCGCGCCCTCACCGTCACCGACCCCGCCGCCCTCGCCGCGGCCTTCGACCTGGGCGCGGTCGAGGGCTCCCTGGACGGCCTCGGTGGCAACGGCATCGCCCTCACCCGCACCGAAGCCGACGAACGGCACCTCGACGTCGGGGACACCACCCGGCTCGCCTTCACCGACGGCCGGACACGGCCCTTCACGGTCCGCGCCGTCTACGGCCGCTCCGAACTCGTCGGCGACTACGTCATCAGCCGCGAGGCCTGGACACCGCACCGCACCCAGGACGCGGACACTTTGGTCTCGGTCACGTTCAAGGACGGCGTCAGCACGGCGGAGGGCACCGCGGCGGTGGAGAAGGTCGCGAAAGCGTACGGCAATCCGGACGTACAGACCCGCGACGAGTACGCACAGTCCTCGGCGAGCGGTACCGACATGATGCTCACCCTCGTCTACGCACTGCTCGCCCTGGCGGTACTCATCGCGCTGCTCGGCATCGCCAACACGCTCACCCTCGCCGTTCACGAACGCACCCGGGAGCTGGGCCGGCTCCGGGCCGTCGGGCAGACCCGGGCCCAGCTGCGGGCCATGGTCCGCTGGGAGTCGGTGCTCGTCGCCGCGTTCGGCACGGCCGGCGGACTCGTCCTCGGCGGCTTCCTCGGCTGGGTCCTGGTCAGGGCCTCCGACGGGGCGAGCGACAGCGCCTTCGCGTTCGCACTGCCGCCGGCACACCTCGTCGTCGTGGCCCTGACCGGGCTCGCGGCCGGCGCCGTGGCGGGCCTGCGACCGGCGGGCAGGGCAGCGCGCCTGAACGTACTGCGCGCGATCGCCACCGAGTGACGTACGGACGACCGACGCGCGTATGCACGTCGGTCGTCACCGCGAGCGCCGACGACCGACGTGCACACACAGGCAGTTCGTCACCGCCCGGTCAGCCTGCGACGGCCGACCGGGCGGGAGTATGTTCCGACACGCGCAGCTCGGGCGCGTCGGTACACAGGGTGGCCGCCGGACCGTAGAGCGGGGACGGGGGCAGGGCCACCGCCGGGGTCGGGGCGGGCAGGCTGAACCAGACGACCTTGCCACCGTCCGTATGCGGTCGCACACCCCAGTTCTCGCTGAGCGCCGCGACCATCGCGAGACCGCGGCCGCAGGTCGAGAGCCCGTCCAGGTCGCGCACCACGGGAAGCCGTGGGTCGTGGTCATGGACCGACAGCGTGAGCCGGCTCTTGAGGAGCTCGATCTCCACGGTGCACATCTTGTCCGGCTCGGCGTGCCGGTGGACGTTGGTCAGCAGCTCGGTGACGCCGAGTGCCGCGAGGTCTATCAAGGGATCGAGATGCCAGTAGCGCAACTGCGCCGATACGATTCTGCGGACCTGGCCGATCCGCGACGGCAGGGCTTGGAGCTCCACCGTGCAATGCCTGCTGGGCTGGCTGATCACGGCTGCGACTCCCCGAATGAGGTCCGGAAGAAGACGAGAACGGATCGAGCGGGACGATCGCACCGTGGCAGGACCGCCCGCTCCATGTCCGGCGGGCTGGTTCGCAGCGTTATCGCCGGTGCACCCTGAGTAGCGATGTGTGACCAGAGTGACCCAGGGGGCGGGGGCGTGCAACTTCGGCTGCTGCTGCCGGGGGCGAGGGACGTCAGGTGGTGCGTGCCGCGGCGCTGCGGACGGCCTCGATGAACCGCCGGGCCGCCGGTGGCCCGGCGTCCGCGCTCTGGCCGCCGAGACGCAGCAGATACCGCCGGCCGTCGACCTCCGCCGTGGCGCGGTCGTCGGAGCCGAACCAGGGCTTGCCCGCGCGGACTTCATCCAGGGGTGCGCTGTCGATCTCACTGCCGTAACTCGTGAGCAGTTCGAGCCTGCCACCCGTGATCCGGATCTGTCCGGCCCGGGTCAGCGAGCGCAGTCGCCGCCCGATCCGCACGCCCGTCGCCGTGAACTCCGGCTCCGCCATGCCGTTTCGCCCCCTCGATGCCTTTGTGCGGTGCAGTCTGCACTCACTTGCCCGGGAGCACCAGTACGCATGTGGACGCGGCGTGAAGCAGCAGGCGCATTGCGAATATGCGCCCCCTCGTCCCTACGCGGGCCGCCTGTGCCAGGTGTGCCTTTGAGGCTCTCAAAGGCATGTTTATGCAGGTGAGAAGGGTACGTAAGGTGTCTATGATCGAGACGTCCGGTCACTTCCGACCGGCCCCGCACCGGTCCGTTCGGCACCCCGTCTCGTGAGATCCCGCCCGGACCGACGCGCGCAACGACGCGAAGGAGCCGCGCGGTGAGCACGATGCAGCAGGGCTGTCCCGCGGGCGACGGCCCGGCCGGCGAGCCGATCCCGACGCTCGATGTCGACCACACGGATTCCGTATACCGAACGTGGCTGAAAGAGGCCGTCCGAAAGGTTCAGGCCGACCACAACCGGTCGGCGGACACCCATCTGCTGCGCTTCCCGCTCCCCGAGCACTGGGGCATCGACCTCTACCTCAAGGACGAGTCGACGCACCCCACCGGCAGCCTCAAGCACCGCCTCGCGCGCTCGCTCTTCCTCTACGGACTGTGCAACGGATGGATCCGGCCGGACCGTCCCGTCATCGAGGCGTCCAGCGGCTCCACGGCGGTCTCGGAGGCGTACTTCGCGAAGCTGATCGGCGTGCCCTTCATCGCGGTGATGCCGCGTACGACGAGCGCCGAGAAATGCCGACTGATCGAGTTCCACGGCGGCCGGTGCCACTTCGTCGACGACCCCAGAACCATGTACGAGGAGTCGGCCGCTCTCGCCGAGCGCACCGGCGGCCACTACATGGACCAGTTCACGTACGCCGAGCGGGCCACGGACTGGCGCGGCAACAACAACATCGCCGAGTCGATCTACCGGCAGATGGAACTGGAACGCTATCCCTGCCCGACCTGGATCGTGGCGACGGCCGGTACCGGTGGCACCTCGGCGACCCTCGCCCGCTATGTCCACTACATGCAGCACGACACCCGCGTCTGCGTCGCCGACCCGGAGAACTCCTGCTTCTTCGAGGGCTGGACGGAGAACAACCCCGACGCCAGCAGCGACTGCGGCTCCCGCATCGAGGGCATCGGCCGCCCCCGCATGGAGCCGAGCTTCGTGCCCGGCGCCATCGACCGCATGATGAAGGTCCCCGACGCGGCGAGCGTCGCCGCCGTCCGCGCTTTGGAGCGCAGCATCGGCCGCAAGGCGGGAGGCTCGACGGGCACGGGCCTGTGGAGCGCGCTCAAGATCGTCGCGGAGATGGTGGCGAAGGGCGACAAGGGCAGCGTGGTCACCCTGCTGTGCGACCCGGGGGACCGCTACCTGGACAAGTACTACTCGGACGCCTGGCTGAAGCAACAGGGCCTGGACATCACCCCGTACGCACAAACGATCGACGTACTACTGACGACGGGAACATGGCCCCGATAAGCCTCTCCGGCGATTGAGGAGCGGGGCTCGGGGCGGCGCCCCACATCAAGCCCCTCCGGCGATTGAGGAGCGGGGTCCGGGTCGGCGCCCCGCAACCTCAGCCCCCGGGACCAGCGCCGGCGTCAGAGCCGGGTCCCACACCCACCCGCCGCTCAAGCGCGGCAACCGCCCCCCGAAACGCCCGCCCAAGCCCACCCCGCCCCACCTGCAACCCCACCCGGAACACCCACACCCCATCCGCCGCAAAAGTCCACTGCACCCGCGTCCCCCCGGGCACGGCCTCGATCCGCCACTCCTCCAACAGGGCGCGTATTCCTGGCGCGTTGGTCTGATCGACCCGATACGCGTACACCGCGTCGGGCTCGGCGGCGACCACCGTCTCCAGGAACCGCGTCCCACCCTTGAGCCGAACCTCCCGCCGCGCGCCCCCGTCCAACGGCCGCGCCAGCGTCACCGCGGAGAACCACTGCGGCCACCCCGCGACATCCTCGGCGAGCGCCCGGTACACGGCCCCCGGCGGGACCGACACCTCACGGGCGAACACGAGCCGCAGCGGAGCGCTCTCGACGAAATCGAGGCCAACGGGACGAAGCCGGCGTGCCATGAACGTTCAGCCCCCAAACAGGACGCCCCGACGGGAACAGGACGCTCCGACGGGCAAGCGGAACAGAGGGTCGACGTGGCGCGGCGCGGCCACCGTGCGACGGGCACGGTCACCCTAGCTGTCGGCTCGTCAGATGTCTGTACCGGAGCCCGGCTCACCGGCGACGACGAGCCGCACATGCTCACAGACCTCGGCCCGCGCCTCGACCGGCAGCCCCCCGTCGGTCACCAGCGTGTCGACCTGGTCGAGGGAGGCGAACGAACTCAGGCCCACCGTCCCCCACTTGGTGTGGTCGGCCACGACCACCACACGCCGCGCGGACTGCACGAGCCGCCGGTTCGTCTCCGCCTCCGCGAGGTTCGGCGTGGAGAGACCGGCCTCCGGATTTATGCCGTGCACCCCGAGGAAGAGCACGTCGAAGTGGAGCGCCGCGATCGCCTGGTCGGCGACCGGCCCCACCAACGAGTCGGAGGGTGTGCGCACTCCGCCGGTCAGCACGACGGTCGCCGCACCCTGCCGCGTGCCCGAGCTGCGCTGCGAGGCGTGGAAGACATCGGCGACCCGCACCGAGTTGGTGACCACCGTCAGGTCCGGTACGTCGAGCAACTGCTGGGCCAGCGCGTATGTCGTCGTACCGCCGGACAGGGCGATCGCGGTGCCGGGCGCGGCCAGCGTCGCCGCGGCGCGCGCGATGTCCTCCTTGGCGGTCAGCTCGAGGCCGGACTTCGCCTCGAAGCCGGGCTCGTGGGTGCTCGCCTCGACGACCGGGACGGCTCCGCCGTGCACCTTCTCCAGGACGCCCTGCCGGGCCAGCGCGTCGAGGTCGCGGCGGACCGTCATGTCGGACACGCCGAGCTTCCTGGTCAGTTCGTTGACCCGGACGCCGCCGCGGCGGCGGACCTCGTCGAGGATGAGGGCGCGGCGCTGCTCTGCGAGGAGGTTCTGATTCTCGCTCACGTCCCGTCGGATCCCTTCACCCGATACCGCCTGCCACCCGGCCTGCTCTGCTGCGTCATCCTCGCACGCGCCACCGACAGCCGTACCACCGCCCGCGCGTGCGGCCTGCACATCGGTGCCACAACGATCGGGGAGATTCCGTGACGGGGGGTACGCGCGCGAGTCCTGAGCCGGGATCCTGTCAATGGGTCAAGAACGGGGGACGCACATCATGAAGCACGAGAACCAGCAGAACCGAACGAGCCAACAGAACCGAACGAGCCGGCAGAACCGGACGAACGGCGAGGCGCCGGCGGCGGACGAGACACCGCCGGCCGACGAGACACCGCCGGCCGACGAGACCGCCCTGGAACTCCTCGTCCACGGAGTCGGCGGCACGACACCCCAGGAGATGCTCGACGACCCGCGCACGGTCCGGGTGTCGGGCGACGAGACCGCGGCGGTCTTCCGCCGGGTCGAGGACGCCGACGCGGAGAGCCGGGCGGAGGACTACCGCGGCAAGCCCGTGCCCGAGGCGTACGTCTGGTGCAACCTCACCTCGGGCAACGGATCACGGGCCCTGTGGCTGCTGTTGCTGCCCTTCATGGTCGTCAACCTCGCCCATTGGATGCGGCCCAACGCCCTGCGCAGATCGGGCGCCGTACGCCTCTACGGCCTGCTCGTCCGCCTGACCGGACTCACCCTCACCGTCCTCTTCGTCGCCACCGCGTGCGAGGTCGCGCTCGATCTGACGGCATGGCAGTGCGCGGGAACAGCGGCCTGCGGCGGGCAGCGGGCGTGGCTCGGCTTCCTCGCCGTGGACGCGCACGGCGACGGCGGCTGGTGGAGTCAGCCCGGCCGCCGGCTCGCGCTGGCCGCGCTCGCGCCCACCGCCCTGACGGCCCTGCTCTGGTACCTCTCGCACCGCACCTGGAGCGCGTACGAGTCCCAGCTCCCCCTGCCGCAGCAGCCCGAGCCCGACTACGGCGAGACGAGCACGGCGCTCGGCAGGCCCGGGTTCTGGTACGGGCGCCGCCTCGTCGCCCGGCTGCGCGCCGCGCACTCCGCGGCGGGCCTGCTCACCGTCGCCGCGGCCGTCGGCACGTCCGCGGCCCGCCACGACCGGGCGCCCGGCGGCCCGCCGCTCCTGGACGTCCTGGGCTGGGTCCTGGTCGGCGCCCTGCTCGCGGGGACGCTCGCCGTCATCGGCGTCGTCGTCCACCGGGGACGCAGCGAGAACACGCTGGACATCACCCTCGACCGCACGCTCGTGCGCATCCTCCCGTACGGCGCGCTCACCCTGCTCGCGCTGAGCATGCTCTACGCGGGCTGGTCCCGCCCCGAGTGGCGTTCGTCGGGGCGCCTGCCCGGCGACGCGGCTTTCGGCGGCATCGCCCTCGTCGAGATCGCCCTGATCGTGGCCCTCGCCGTCGTCGCGAAGGTGATCTACCGCAGGGCCCGGGACCCCCGCACCGCCCTGCGCGGCCTCGGCGGCCCCGCGACCGCCATGCTCGCCTGCGCCCTGGGCGGCGTGATGACGGGCGGCATCTCGCAGCGTGTCGCCGACTGGCTCGACGGCACCAACGGACTCATCGAGGGCCCGCCGGCCCTGCTCTCCTGGCAGGCGTCCGTGATCCCGCCCCTGCTGGTCGTCCTCGCCGTCCTGTGCGCGGCGCTCGCCGTCCGCACCATGCGCCTGAGGAAGCGGGAGACGGCCCAGGTCCGGCTCGACTACCACCTCCACGACCGGGCCGGCGACAACGGCGAACCCGCGGACCCGACGCGCACCGAGCGCATCGCGGGCACGCGCGCGCGTGCCGCCCTCACCGACCGGGCGCCCCTGATGATCGGGGTCGTCTCGTCGGTGACGCTGCTGCTCGGCGTCCTCGCCGTGGTCGGCGCCTGGTCCACCGGAGAGGTGCCGGGGACCGCGGCCGAGGGCTCCTACTCCATAGTCCAGGGCGCGGCGGACACCGCTCAGGCGCTCGGGTCCTGGCTGATCGGCTTCGGCTTCATACTGTTCGTCACCTGGGGACGGCGCGCCTACAAGGACCCCTCCGCCCGCCGCACCATCGGCATCCTCTGGGACGTGGGCACCTTCTGGCCGCGCGCCGCGCACCCCTTCGCGCCCCCGTGCTACGCCGAGCGCGCCGTCCCCGACCTGACCTGGCGCATGGCCACCTGGACGCGTACCACGGGCGGCCGTCTGATCCTGTCCGGTCATTCGCAGGGCAGTGTCCTCGCCGCCGCGGCCGCCTGGCAACTGCACCCTTCGGTAAGGAAGCGCGTCGGACTGCTCACCTATGGGTCGCCGCTGGAGCGCCTGTACGGCCGGTGGTTCCCGGCGCACTTCGGGCCCGCCGCTCTGGCGTCGCTGCACCGGCAGGTCGACTGCTGGCGCAACCTGCACCGCAAGACCGACCCCATAGGCGGCCCGATCAACCTGACCGGCGAGTGCGGCCCACAGGTCGACCGCCCGGCGCTGCTCGACCCGCTCGCCTACGGCCGCACCGAGCAACACCCGCTGCCCGCACCGATCCTGGGCCACGGCGACTACCAGGCCGATCCGGCCTTCGCCGAGGAGCGGGCGCGTCTCCTGGCCCGCCTCAAGCCGGGCGTCCCGCAGCCACGGCCGGAGGCGGATCCTCAGGGCAGCTCGGGCAGATCGTCCGGGTAGAGGAGGGTGAGGTCGTCCGTGCTCGGCTCGTCGACCTGGGCGACCCGCCCCGCGTGCCGCTCCACCATCGACTCGAAGGTCTGGCGCGCGGTGCGTCCGTTGCCGAACGCCGGACCCTTCGGGAGCGCTGTGAAGTACTTGAGCAGCGCTTCCGACGTCCCGTCGGCGAGCCGGTACTCGTGCTCCTCGGCCTGCTGCTCCACGATGTGCAGCAGCTCCTCGGGGACGTAGTCGGAGAAGGTGATGGTCCGTGAGAAGCGGGACGCCACACCGGGGTTGACCGTCAGGAACCGCTCCATCTCGGCGGTGTAGCCCGCGACGATGACGACGACGGAGTCCCGCTGGTCCTCCATGAGCTTCACGAGCGTGTCGATCGCCTCACGGCCGAAGTCGCGCCCGGAGTCCTCGGGGGAGAGGGCGTACGCCTCATCGATGAACAGGACGCCGCCCGTGGCCTTCTGGAAGGCCTCCTGGGTGCGGATCGCGGTCGACCCGATGTGCTCGCCGACCAGGTCGACGCGGGACACCTCGACGAGATGCCCCTGTTCCAGGACGCCGAGCCCGGCCAGGATCTCGCCGTACAGCCGTGCCACCGTCGTCTTGCCGGTGCCGGGGGAGCCCGTGAACACCAGGTGGCGTCGCACGGACGCCGCCTTGAGGCCCGCCTGCTGCCGCCTGCGCCCGACCTCGATCATGTCGGTGAGCGCCCGTACCTCCCGCTTGACGCTCTCCAGGCCCACCAGGGCGTCGAGTTCGCCGAGGACGTCCTTCGACGTGCGCGAGGGCTTCGGCGCCGCGTCCTGGGGCGCGGCGGGCCGCTGGTCGGGCAGGGTGCTCAGCAGCCCGACCGTCTGCGTGGCGGTCTGCACAGCCGGTTCCGGGGCCGCCGACGCGCCGCCGGGGCGGATGCCGCCGCTCTCGTCGCTGGCGCACTCCTCCACGAGAGGGCCGTCCTCGGCGAACTCGTAGCCCCCGCGTGCACACCGTTCCGTACGGCACTTCTTCAGAGTCGTGCGGCAGCCGTCGAGCACATGGAAGCCGTAGCCGCCGCTGCCCGTGACGCGGCAGCCGGTGAAGCTGCCCCGGCCGCCGGCGGACACGTAGAAGCCGGCCTCCGCGGGGGAGGTGACCGTGCAGCGCTCGATCGTGGGGTCGGCGCCCTTGGTGACGATGATGCCCGTCTGCGTCGCGTCCACCGTGCAGTTGGCGAGGGTGCCGCCGCTGCCGTGGTCGCGGAACCAGGCGCCGGTCGCGGCCTCACGGATGCGGCAGTCGTCCAGCTGCGCGGTCGCCCCGTCGCTCACCGACACGGCGGTGTTGCGCACCTGGCTCAGGTCGCTGTCGACGACGTCGACGCGCGAACCGCGGTCGAGGACGAACAGCGCGTCCGGCACGTCGTGCACCCGGCACGCGTCGAGGACGGCGGTCGCGCCGTCGCTCACCCACACCGCCGGGTAGTCACCGGTGCTGTCGAAGATCTCGCACTGGTTGGCGTCCACGCGCGTGCCCGGGTCCCACACCGACAGACCGTTGCGCCCGAACTGCCGCACCGTGGACCGGGTCAGCGTGAGCACCGACCGGGAGCGCAGGTCGATCGCGTTCTCCGGGATGTCGTGGATGCGGCAGTCGGCGAGCGTGAGCACCGCGTCCGTGTCGAGCGTGACACCGTCGGCCGTCGTGCGGTGCACGTCGCAGTCGGTGAGGTGGGCGGCGGCCCGGCCGGTGATCTGCACACCCGAGCCCTTGACCTCGTAGACCTCGCAGCCCACGGCCTCCAGACCGCTGTTCTCGCCGGTCGCGGAGAGACCCGAACCGCTCGTGTGGTGCACCCGGCAGCTCTCGAGGCGCGGGTGCGCGCCGCCCCGTACGGCGACACCGGCCTGTCCGGCGGCGACGACCTCGCACTCCTCGAACACACCGCCCCCGCCGTCCAGGACGGCGATGCCGATGCCCGCGGGATTGTCCACGACGCAGCGCCGCACGGTCGGCCGGGCGCCGCCGCGCACCTCGATCCCGGACGCGGACCGGGTGACCACCCGTATGTCGACGAGTTCGGGAGCACCCTCCTCGACGAGCAGCGCGGGCGCCGCCGCGTCCTGCCCCTCGACGTGCAGGTCCTGCACGGTCGCCGAGGCCCGCACGGTCAGCGGCACCCCGTCGACGGGCGCGATGCGCACCGAGCCGGGGGACCCCTCGGGGCCGCGCAGGGTCACCGCCCGCTGGACGACCAGATTCTCTCTGTACGTGCCCGCCGCGATGGTCAGGACGTCTCCGTCACCGGCTGCTTCCAGAGCGGCGGACAGCGACGCGTACTCACCCGTGCGGCGCCGCCACCGCGATGTGCCCGTGTGCGTCACCTGGACCGTGCCCTGTGCCATGGCGCTGATCTGCCCCCACCTCGTCGTACGCGGGTCGTCTTCACGCCCTGCCCGTGCCCTGCCCGGCGTCTGTCCTGCGAAAGGTGGGTCCACCGTAGCGTGCGCGGAGCACGGCAGTTGACCGGAGCCGAACCCTGTCAGCTGCCCGTGCCCGTCCTGCCCCAGTCGGGGCCGGCGATGTCCCAGGCGCGGTCCAGGCGCGCGTACCGGCGACGGACCATGCGCCATACGACGAGGCGGCGGGCGCCCTCCACGAGGCCGATCAGGGCGACGGCCGCACCGAACCCGGCGAGCAACGCGTGCGTGGTGGCGGTCGCCCGGTCGAGCGGGCGGCCCACGACGTGGCCCTTCTCGTCGGTCCACAGCGGGAAGGTGTCGCCCGCGCGCGGGGAGGTGAGCCCGGCGACGACGCGGTCACGGTGGGCCGAACCGTCCGGCGCCGTCCAGGTCGCGACGACCCGGCTGTGCGCGTCCCGCGCGGTGGAGGTCTCCGGGTCGGGGTCGAGCGGCGGCTGCGCCACCTTCTTGACCACCGTCGCCGTGATCTCGTGGCGCCGGTCGTGCTGCTCCTGGACCGAGCGGTACAGGGCGTCGCGGGACAGGGAACCCGCGACGGTGCCGACGACCGGTGCGGCGACGACGACGAGGACCAGCGCGACCAGTGCGACCCAGGCCTCCGCGAGGTCCGTCCCACGGCGCAGCGGATTGTGGCGCCAGCGCCAGAGCCCGGTGATCGCCCGCACGGCCCGCACCCCCTTCCGCCCCCGTCTGGACTCTCGATGACAGCACGCTGCCATTGTCCTTCAACGAGCGTGCCGGGCCACCGGGTTCCCCTCCCGGAGGAGGGTTATTCGAGCACCGTGACCGGATCCCCCACGCGCACCCGGCCGCGCCCCTCGGGCACCAGGTTCGTCCCGAAACAGAGCTGGTCACCGAAGCGGCGATGGCGGGCCAGCGTGCGCAGCGGCTCCTTGCCGCGCTCGGCGGTCTCCTGGTCCGTGGTGGTGACCACACAGCGGCCGCACTTCTTGGTGATACGGAAGGCGACCTCGCCGATGGCGATGCGCGACCAGTCGTCCTCGGCCCAGGGCGCGGTGCCGGAGACCACCACATTCGGCCGGAAACGGTTCATCGGCAGCGGGCCCTCGTCGGCATGGTCGCCCTGTGCGATCAAGGAGTTGAGGGCGTCGAGGGAGGAGAGGGTGGTCACCAGGAGCGGGTACCCGTCGGCGAAACTGACCGTCTCGCCGGGCCGTGCGTACGCGGGGTCCAGGGGCCGCCTGGTCGCCGGGTCGTCCAGGTGCAGCATCCGGATGTCCGTCTCCAGGTAGGCGCTCCACCAGGCGTGCGCCGCCGGGTCGCAGAGCACCGCCTCGACCTTGTCCTTCCAGACCTGGATCGTGGTCGTCGCGGCGGGCCCGGCGGGCTCGGGCACCTCGACCGTCAGCGGCTCCCTGCCGGGCGCGGACACACGGACGCCGCCGGGCAGCTGCTCGGCGGCGGCCAACGCCAGACGCGGATGCTGGCGTTGCGTGACGATCTTGTCCTCGGCGTCGACCAGCACCCAGCGGCGGTCCCCCGCGAGCCCCCACGGTTCCACGACCGCCTCACGCGGTGCGTGCCCCCGAACCGCTTTCAGCGGGTGGATGTGTATCGAACTGAGTACAGGTTGCGACATGGGGCCATCCTGCCAGCCGGCACCGAGGGCCCCCTGCGCGGGCGGAGCGAATCCGTCGGGATCCGGTGGCTCAGTAACCGCGGTACTGCTGGCGGTTGTACGGATCCTCGTACGGCGCCGGGGCGGGCCGGGGCGCGGCCGGACGCATCGCCTCGTAGCCGGTACCGGGCGCCGGGCGCTGTGGCTGCGCCTGCTGCTGGTAACCACGCGGGGCCGCGGCCTGCTGCGGGATGTACGCGGTCGGGGCGGCCTGCATCGGGGCGGCCTGCATCGGAGCGTGCTGCATCGGAGCGTGCTGCTGGGCTCCGTAGCCGTACTGCGGCGACGGCGCGGACGGGAGCGCGGGCAGGGCCGACGGCAGGGCGGGCAGATGGCTGCCGGTGTCGTAAGCGGAGGGAACCCGGATCGGGGCGATCTGGGGAGTGCCCCGCTCGGCGACGAGGGAATCGTAGATCGGAGTGTCCGGGAAGGACGGCGCGGAGTAGTAACCGCCGCCATAGGTGGAGCGGGGGGAGGTCATGGCACATAAGTTAAGCCCACGATGTGGTCGTTGGGGTAGACCGATAAGAGGGTTCTTTTGCGTGTCGGCAGTGACGGCACGTCCCCAATGTGAGCGAACTTGGGGAAAACGGTCGTCGCGCGGCGTCGGGATCGTGTAAATGCGGCGTTCCTGACGGGTTACCGAGGGTTGACCGGCGGTCGTCGGCGGACGATCTTCGCACGCGTCTCAGGGGTCTTTTACGGTCCGGGGAATAGGTTGGCGGGGGAATCCGGAGATGAACTTTGGGGGCAGACATGACAATGGCTAAGGGTTCGAATGTCGCGGTGCCGGCCCCGGCTGTACGCGTCGAATTGGGCTGGCGTTCCGGTCCCGGGGTGCCCGACGCCGACGCCTCGGCGCTCCTCCTTGTCTCCGGAAAGGTGCGCTCCGACGCGGACTTCGTGTTCTACAACCAGCCCGCGCACGCGTCGGGCGCGGTGCGGCACGACGGCAAGAGCACCCAGGACGGCGCGGTGACGGACACCCTCTCCGTCGACCTCGCGCGCGTGGAGCCGGACATCGAGCGGGTGGTCCTCGCCGCGTCCGCGGACGGCGGCACGTTCGGCCGGGTGCCGGGCCTGTACATCCGGGTCGTCGACGCGGCCGCCGGTACCGAGCTGGCCCGCTTCGACAGCGCCGACGCGACGGTGGAGACCGCTTTCGTGCTGGGCGAGCTGTACCGGCGGCAGGGCGCCTGGAAGTTCCGCGCGGTCGGCCAGGGCTACGACAGCGGCCTCGAAGGGCTCGCCACGGACTATGGGATCAGCGTGGACGAGCCGCAACAGGCCGCGCCGGCCCCGGCAGCCCCCGTGGCCCCGGCGGCTCCGGTGGGCCCGCCGCCCGCAGCGGCGCCGCTCGCACCCGAGCCCGTACGACTGTCCAAGATCACGCTCACCAAGTCGGCGCCCACCGTGTCCCTCGCGAAACAGGGCGGCACGTCCGGCGCGATGCGCGTGAACCTCAACTGGGAGATGCGCAAACAGTTCAGCGGCTGGGGGAGCAAGCGCGGCCGGGCGACGGCGAACCACCGGGACCTCGATCTCGACCTGTGTGCCCTCTTCGAACTCGCCGACGGACGCAAAGGAGTCGTCCAGGCCCTGGGCAACGCCTTCGGGTCGCTGCACCAGCCCCCGTACATCCATCTCGACGGCGACGACCGCAGCGGAACCGTCGCCACCGGTGAGAACCTCAGCATCAACCTCGACCACAAGGACGCTTTCCGCCGCATCCTGATCTTCGTGACGATCTACGAAGGCGCGCGCAGCTTCGCCGACCTCCACGCGACCGTCACCCTGCAACCGCTGAACGGGGCGCCCATCGACTTCTCCCTGGACGAGTGCACGGTCCCCTCCACGGTGTGCGCGCTCGCCCTCATCACCAGCGACGGCGGCGATCTGACCGTCCAGCGCGAGGCCCGCTACCTCGTCCCCGACCGGGGCGTCAGCCCCCAGCGCACCGTGGATCACGTCTACGGGTGGGGCATGAACTGGACGCCCGGCCGGAAGTAGCGCGTCGTAGCGCCCCGTTCACTGCTGTTCGGGCACGGCATCGGGCCGGGCGTAGGTACGCCCCTTCCATGCCGCGCCACGACCCCTGTAGTGCTGCACGGCCGAGTCCACCGTCATCACGAGATACAGGAACGCGGTGAACGGCAGCAGCGGAGCCAGCCACAAGGGCTGGCGGTAGTAGCGCAGCATCGGGCAGTACGTCGCCGTCATCACGGCCCACGCGAGCGCACCGAGCAGCGCCGTCGGGGCGCTGCCCGCGGCCAGGCCGACGCAGACGGCGGCGGGCGGCACCAGATAGACGAGCGCGAGACCGAGCACCGTGCCGAGGAGCACCAGCGGGTTGTGCCGCAACTGCGCGTACGCGCTGCGCGACACCATCCGCCACAGATCTGCCAGCCGCGGATACGGCCGCACACTGTCGACGCGCTCCGCGAGCCCGAGCCAGATGTGGCCCCCCGACCGCTTCACGGCCCGCGCGAGCGACACGTCGTCGATCACCGCCTGCCGGATGGCGTCGGGGATCCGCGCCCGCTCCGCCGCCTCCGCCCGCAGCAGGACACAGCCGCCCGCCGCGGCGGCCGTGCGCGAACCCTTCTTCGCGATGCGCCGGAACGGGTAGAGCGTCGCGAAGAAGTAGACGAACGCGGGCACGACGAGCCGCTCCCACCTGCTCGCGACCCGCAGCCGCGCCATCTGCGACACCAGGTCGAAGCCGCCTGCGCGCGCCGCCGCCACCAACTCCCGCAGACTGTCCGGTTCGTGGGCGATGTCCGCGTCGGTCAGCAGCAGGAACTCGGGGTCACGCGCGCGTGCCAGGCCGATCCCGTGCCGCACCGCCCATAGTTTTCCCGTCCAGCCCGCGGGCGGCTCTCCTGGCGAGCCGACCGTCAGCGGCAGTCCGCCGTGCCGCGCCGCGAGGGCCCGCGCGACCTCGCCCGTACCGTCCGAACTCCCGTCGTCCACAAGGAAGATCTCCGCCCGGCCGGGATAGTCCTGCGCCAGCAGTGACGGCAGGCTGTCCGGCAGGACCGCCGCCTCGTCCCGGGCCGGTACGACGACGCACACGTCCGGCCAGTCCCCGGGCTCCCCGCGCGGCGGGAGCCGCAGGTCCGTGCGCCAGAAGAAGCCCCGGCAGAGCAGCAGCCACACCCACGCGCCCAGCGAGGCGGCGGTGATCCACGCAACGACGTCCATCCGCCGCAGTCTGCCCCACGGGCCGGGCCCTGTCGGTGCCATCGTCTATGGTTTCCGGGTGAAGATCGCACTGATGGACTCGGGAATCGGCCTGCTCGCGGCCGCCGTCGCGGTACGGAACCTGCGGCCCGACGCCGATCTGGTGCTCTCCTCCGACCCCGACAGCATGCCGTGGGGTCCGCGTACGCCCGAGGACGTCAGGCAGCGAGCGCTCGTCGCCTGCGAGGCCGCCGTCGCACACCGGCCGGACGCGCTGATCATCGCGTGCAACACCGCGTCCGTGCACGCCCTGGAGGCCGTGCGCGCCCGGCTCGAACCGGAGATCCCCGTCATCGGCACCGTTCCCGCGATCAAGCCGGCCGCGGTGGCCGGCGGTTCCGTCGCCATCTGGGCCACCCCCGCCACCACGGGCAGCCCGTACCAGCGAGGGCTGATCCGTGACTTCGCCGCCGGCGTCGAGGTCACCGAAGTGCCCTGCCCGGGCCTGGCCGACGCCGTGCAGTGGGCCGACGAGGAGGGCATCGACCGGGCCATCGAGGCCGCCGCCGCCCTCACCCCGCCCGACGTTAGGACCGTCGTCCTGGGCTGCACGCACTACGAGCTGGTCGCGGAGCGCATCCATGCCGCAGTGCAGCGGCCCGGCGCCGCGCCCGTCGCCCTGCTCGGCAGCGCCGGAGCCGTCGCCGCGCAAGCGCTGCGGCGCGTCGGCGAGCGGCCCCCGGCTGGGCCGGACGCCCGCGGCTCACTCACCGTGATCCTCAGCGGCCGCACCGAGGGCCTCCCGCCGGCCGCTCTCACGTACGCGGAAGGCCGCTCGTTGCAGGCCGTCAGCCACGTCGGCTGAAGCGGCCCCCCGCGATCCGGGAGAGTCACGCTCCGCTACCCGGTGCCTTCATCCCGGAACATGAGTAGGCTCGTGTGCATGAGGGAACACGCCGCCGATGAGCACCCCGGGCGACGCACTTCCGCCCACGCGAGCGATATCTGGACCGGCCGCGCACGCAACCGCGTGCAGTGGCTGCTGGCCCTGGGCGGCTTCGCCTGCCTGGCCCTCGGCATCGAGTTGGCCGTCGTCAGCTCGTGGGCGACCGGCATCGCGGCCCTGGCCATGTCCGTGGTCGGCCTGATCGCCGTCGGACTGCTCATCCTGTTCGGCACGCTCGCGTTCCTCCATGTCGCCGTGAAGGTCGACAAGGACCACCTGGAGGTGCGCTGCGGCCACGTCGGGCTGCCGCGCCGCCGCATTCCCCTCGCCCAGGTCGTCGACGCGGACTTCGCGCCGAGCGTCACGCCCCGGCAATGGGGCGGCTGGGGCTACCGCTGGCGCCCCGAGATCGGCACCGCCGTCGTGGTGCGCCGCGGCGAGGGACTGGTGCTCAGCCTCGGCGACGGCCGTAAGTTCACGGTGACGGTGGACGACGCGGAGGACGCCGTGCGGCACATCCGTGACCGCCTCAAGCCGAAGACGGCGAAACCCCTCATCTGACCGCTCGCACGCTCACCTCTGGCCGTCCCGGACATCCGCCGGGGCGGCCACGTCGTGCGGCGGGCCGTCGGCGAGCGGCTCCGCGGTGGCGATGCCCGCGAGCAGTCCCACACCCGCGGTCACGGTCGTGAAGCTGAGCGCGTTGCCGACCGACGCCATCGCGGCCACCGCCGTGAGCGCCGCGCCCGCGGCCAGCACCACCTGCGTCGGACGGGCCGAGCGCCACAGCGCGTACAGCAGCCAGCAGAACGCGGCCGCCAGGAGCACCACACCGACGACGCCCTGCTCGGCGCCGACCTGGAGGACGGCCGCGTGCGGTTTGCCGTCGGGCAGCGGGGACTGGGCCGGCGCCGGGCTGAAGTCTGCGAAGCGGCCGGGCCCGACACCGAGCGCGGGCTCGGACTCCGCCAGCCGCAGGGCGTCGCGCCACAGGAGCACGCGGTGCGGGGAGAGCCGGTCCTCCAGAGGCGTGGCCAGGACCGAAGGCAGCGCGTTCTTCGCGAGGGCCACCCCGAGGGCGGCCACCGCGGCCGTCGCCAGGCCGAGACCCGCGAGCCCGACCGACCTGCGGCGCGCTCGGGCCGCCGCGAGCGAGTACAGGACGACGCCGGCACAGGCGGCTGCCCCGGCCCCCGACCCGATGACGGCGGCCAGCACGACCGTCCCGGCCGCCGGTACGTGCCAGGCGATCCGCAGCGCCCGGCGCCGCGCCGACCAGGCCGCGCAGCACAGCGCCCCCGCCGACAGGGCGAGCAGCGCGGCGGTGGCACCGGCCCGCCCGAGCGGGGCCACGGTGTCCGGCGCCGGGACGCCGTGCGGGGATACGAGAGCCAGACACAGCCCGCCCAGACCTGCCACGGCGGACGCGGCGACGGGGACGAGCGCCGCGCCGATGCGGCCGCACGCGTAGCCCGCGACGACAGCCAGTACCGCGAGAAGCATTCCCTCGGGCCGGCCCGCCCGCGCGGTCGCCGTGATCAGGGACCACACGGCGCAGCCGCCCAGGACCGTGAGGCCCGTCGCGTCGGCGAGCCCACGACGGCGCGCCGCATCCGGCCCGCTCGGCGCGGACCACCCCGTTGTTCCCACCCGTCGCCCCCCGACCATGACGGGCCCCGGACGTGCCGGCCGGAACCGGCGATACGTCAGGGACTAGGGCACACGGTAACGGCTGGTGCGCCGCTTTGCGCCGGTGTTGCGCAGGAACGTTTCACGCGGCAACAACAGGCACCGCGGGCCGGTGCGGACCGGTGCGGACCGAAGCAGCCCGGTGCGGGGCGAGCCGCCCGGTGCGCGGCCGTCCCGGGCGCGTCGACCGGCGTGTCCCGCTGACAGTGACGCGCCGTACACTCCCCGAGTGACCGCCACCGCACCTTCCGTCGCCCCGTCGGACGAGCCCGCCGCGCAGCCCGCTCGCCCCTCCCACCTGCGACGGCTCGTGCCCGTCGGCCTGGCGGTGCTCGCCGGGCTGCTGCTCTACGTGAGCTTCCCGCCGCGCGAACTGCCGTGGCTCGCGCCGCTGTCGTTCGCCCTCTTCGGAGCCGCCGTGTACGGCCGCAGACTGCGGGCGGGATTCGGCCTCGGGCTCGTCTTCGGCCTGGCTTACCTGGTGCCGTTGCTCTCGTGGACGGGCGTCGACGTCGGACCGCTGCCGTGGCTGGCGCTCGCCGTCGCGGAGGCGCTGGTCCTGTCGCTGGCCGGCCTGGGAATCGCGTACGTGTCGCGGCTGCCGCTGTGGCCCCTGTGGGCGAGCGGTGTCTGGATAGCCGACGAGGCGCTGCGCGCCCGGTTCCCGTTCGGTGGTTTCCCCTGGGGGAAGGTCGCGTTCGGGCAGCCCAGTGGTGTGTTCCTGCCGCTCGCCTCGCTCGGCGGCACCCCCCTGCTCGGCTTCGCCGTGGTGCTGTGCGGTTTCGGTCTCACCGCGCTCGTCCTGCGCGTCATCGGCCTGCGCCGCTCCGGCGACGAGGGCGCGCGCGTGCTGCGTGACCGCACCGTCGTCGCCGCGGCCGTCGTCACCGTCGCGCCCGTGATCGCCGGAGCCGCCGTCATGCCCTTCGTGTCGAACGCGGCGCAGAGCGGCACCGCGCGCGTGGCGCTCATCCAGGGCAACGTGCCGCGGATGGGCCTCGACTTCAACGCCCAGCGCCGGGCCGTCCTCGACTACCACGTACGCGAGACGATGAAGCTCGCCACGAAGATCGAATCCGGCGAGGTGAAGCGGCCCGACCTCGTCCTGTGGCCGGAGAACTCCTCCGACATCGACCCGTACGTCAACCAGGACGCGTACGACGAGATCACCCGGGCCGCCCGGGCCGTCGGCGCACCGATCTCGGTCGGCGCCGTCGTCACCGCGAAGGACGGCACGACGCGCAACCGGCTGATCCTCTGGGACCCCGAGAAGGGCCCGGGCGCGACCTACGACAAGCGGCACCTGCAGCCGTTCGGCGAGTACATGCCGTACCGCAGCTTCTTCCGGATCTTCAGCAAGGAGGTCGACCGCGCCGGGGAGTTCGTGCCCGGCAAGAAGGCCGTCGCCTTCGACATGGCGGGCACGAAGATCGGCAACGTGACCTGTTACGAGGCGGCGTTCGACGACGTGGTCCGCGACCAGGTCCGCGAAGGCGCGCAGATCCTCTCCGTACCCAGCAACAACGCGACGTTCGAGCGCAGCCAGATGACCTACCAGCAGCTCGCCATGGACCGGGTGCGCGCCGTGGAGCACGGCCGGGCCGTGATGGTCCCCGTCACGAGCGGCATCAGCGCGGTGATCCGGCCCGACGGATCCGTCGCCCAGCACACCGGCATGTTCGAGCCCGACACCCTACTCGCCGACGTCCCCAGGCGCACCTCCCAGACGCTCGCCACGCGCGCGGGCGTCTGGCCCGAGGCGCTCCTCGCGGCGATCGGCGCCGGCGGTCTCGCGTGGGCCGTCGTGCGCTCGCGCAGGGGGCGGCGCTCGGACGGCTGAGCCGTCGGCGCGGGGGAACCGGACGGTTAGGGTCGTGGGTATGGCGACTCCAGAGTTCATCCGCAAGATCCGGGCCGGCGCCGGTCACCAGCTGCTGTATCTGCCCGGCGTCACCGCCGTGGTCCTCGACGACGAGGGGCGGGTGCTTCTCGGGCGCCGCACCGACACTGGCCGGTGGGCGCTGCCCGCCGGGATCGCCGAGCCGGGCGAACAGCCCGCGGACGTGGCGACGCGCGAGGTGCAGGAGGAGACGGGCGTCGAGTGCGTCGCCGAACGCGTCGTCCTCGTGCAGGCGCTGGAGCCGATCACGTACGACAACGGCGACGAGTGCCAGTTCATGGACATGACCTTCCGCTGCCGGGCCACCGGCGGCGAGGCGCGCGTGAACGACGAGGAGTCCCTGGAGGTCGCGTGGTACGCGCTGGACGCGCTGCCGCCGCTCAGCGAGCACGCACTGCTGCGCATCAAACAGGCACAGTCCGAAGGAGCGACATGGTTCGAGACCATGAGCGGGAACTGAAGTATGGGTGCCGGCCACATCGGGCGGCGCCGGCGGGCTGCCTAGGGTGCGGAGCATGACCCCGCGCACCCCACTCGCCGCAGCCCACGCCGCACCGCTCGACCTCGGCGGACGCACCGCACTCGTCACCGGCGCCGCCGGCGGCATCGGCCGGGCCTGCGCCCTGCGGCTGGCCGCCGCCGGCGCCAAGGTGAGAGCGGTGGACCGGGACCGCGAGGGCCTCGAGGCGCTGGCCGGACAGACCGACGGCGTCGAACCGTACGTCCTCGACCTGACCGACCTCGACGCCGCCGAGGCCGCGGCGGCCGGCGCCGATGTCCTCGTGAACAACGCGGGGATCCAACTGGTGCGTCCCATCGAGGAGTTCCCGCCCGATGTCTTCCACACCGTCCTGACGGTGATGCTGGAGGCCCCGTTCCGGCTGATCCGGGGAGCGCTGCCGCACATGTACGAGCAGGGCTGGGGCCGCATCGTCAACGTGTCGTCGGTGCACGGACTGCGCGCCTCCGCGTACAAGTCCGCGTACGTCGCCGCCAAGCACGGCCTCGAAGGACTGTCGAAGACGGCAGCCCTCGAGGGCGCCCCGCACGGGGTCACCTCGAACTGCGTCAACCCGGCCTATGTACGCACCCCACTCGTCGAGAAGCAGATCGCCGACCAGGCCGCCACGCACGGGATCCCCGAGGAACGGGTGGTGAGCGAGGTGCTGCTGCGGGACAGCGCGCTGAAGCGGCTCATCGAACCGGCGGAGGTCGCCGAGGCGGTGGCGTACCTGTGCACGGCGCAGGCGTCGTTCATGACCGGTACGTCGTTGTCGCTCGACGGAGGCTGGACCGCTCACTGAGCACGGGTGATCCTGTTGAGCATGGAGCAGCACCCACCGCACCCGGCCGTAGCCCCCGCCCCGGTGACCACCGGCGACACGCAGGCCCCCTTCCTGGAACTGCTCGCCAGGGGCGCCTCCGCCGACGCGTACGAACAGCCGGCGCTGGTCGCCCGTGCCGAGGGCGCGACGCCCGCGCGGATAGCGGCCCTCGAGGACGCCAAACGGCTCGCGCTCGGGGTACGGGAGGAGATGGAGGGCAGACGGCGCCGCGAGGCCGAGCTGTCCGCCCTGTTCGAGACCGCCCACGACCTGGCGGGGCTGCGCGACCTCGACGCGGTCCTCCAGGCCATCGTGCAGCGGGCCAGATCGCTGCTCGGCACCGACGTGGCGTATCTGACGCTGAACGACCCGCCCCGCGGCGACACCTACATGCGGGTGACCGAGGGGTCCGTCGCGGCCCGCTTCCAGCAGTTGCGCCTCGGCATGGGGGAGGGGCTCGGCGGGCTCGTCGCGCAGACCGCGCGGCCCTACGTCACCGCGAACTACGGGCAGGACGTGCGCTTCCAGCACACCCGCACCATCGACGCGGGGGTCCAGGACGAGGGGCTCGTCGCCATCCTCGGGGTGCCGCTCATGCTCGGGCCGCACGTGATCGGCGTGCTGTTCGCCGCGGACCGGCGTGCGCGGGTCTTCGAGCGGGAACAGATCGCGCTGCTCGGCTCGTTCGCCGCGCTCGCCGCCGCGGCCATCGACACCGCGAACCTGCTCACCGAGACCCGCGAGGCGCTCGGCGAACTGGAGCGGGCCAACGAGATCATCCGGGACCGCAGCGGGGTCATCGAGCGCGCCTCCGATGTGCACGACCGCCTCGCCGAGCTGGTGCTGCGCGGGGGCGGCGTGCACGACGTGGCCGCCGCGGTCTCCCAAGTGCTGGACGGCACCGTCGAGTTCACCGACGCGGACGCCGCCCTGAGCGAGGCCGTCGAGGTCTCCCGCACCGAGGGACACGCGGTGCGCCGCGGCCCCGACTGGGTCGCGGCGGTCGCCGCCGGCGGTGAACTCCTGGGCGCCCTGGTGCTGCGCGGGCAGCCGGACCTCGACCCCGTCGACCAGCGCACCCTGGAGCGCGCCGCCATGGTCACCTCCCTGCTGCTCCTGGCCCGGCGCTCCGCCTCCGAGGCCGAACAGCGGGTCCGGGGCGAGCTGCTGGACGATCTGCTCGACGCCCGCGACCGCGATCCGCGGCTGCTGCGGGAGAGGGCCGTGCGCCTCCAGGCCGACCTCGGCGCCACCCATGTCGTGCTCGCGGCCCGCCTCGAGACGGCCGGCGCCGACGCGGAGCAGGAGGCAGCCGCCCGCCGCCGGCTGTGGTCGGCGGCCAGCCATCTCGCGGCGACCCGGCACGGACTGGCCGCGGCGCGCGACGGCGGTACGGTCCTGCTCCTGCCGCTGCGCTCCGGCGGCACGGCCTCCGACGTGGCCGCGCACGTGGCGAAGCGGCTCTCCGCGGCGATCCACGAGACGGTCACCGTCGGCGCCTCCGCCCCCGTGACGGAGCTGGTCACCCGGCCCGACACCGCGGCCGTCGGCTACGCCGAGGCGCGGCGCTGCCTCGACGCGCTGCGGCTGCTCGGCAGGGCCGGCGAGGGCGCGGCCGCCGAGGACTTCGGGTTCCTCGGGCTGCTGCTCGCCGACAGCCGGGACATCAGCGGCTTCGTCGCCCGCACCATCGGTGAGGTCGTCGCGTACGACGAGCGCCGGGGGACGGATCTCGTGCGTACGCTCGACGCCTACTTCGCGTCCGGCATGAGCCCGGCCCGCACGAAGGACGCGCTGCACGTGCACGTGAACACCGTCGCGCAGCGCCTGGAGCGGATCGGCCGGCTGCTCGGCCCCGACTGGCAGGAGCCCGCGCGTTCGCTGGAGATCCAACTGGCGCTGCGGCTGCACCGGTTGGCGGGCCCGGACAGACACTGACCCCGTACGCGCGAGGCGTACGGGGCCGGTGTGCGGGCCGGTGTACCGGGGGCCCTCAGACGGTGTGCGCGCCCGCGCGGCGGTCGGCCGGTGCCTCGTCCGTGCCGTCCGGCGTGTCGATGGCGGCGAGGTCGCGGTGGCGGGTCTCCTTCGCGACGCCCACGGCGAGCAGCGTCAGGAGCGCGGCCGCGATCACGTACAGGGCGATCGGTGTCGAGCTGTCGTAGTCGGCGAGGAGCGCTGTCGCGATGAGCGGTGCGGGCGCGCCCGCCGCGACCGAGGCGAACTGGGCGCCGATCGAGGCGCCGGAGTAGCGCATCCGCGTCGCGAACATCTCGGAGAAGAAGGCCGCCTGCGGGGCGTACATGGCGCCGTGCAGGACCAGGCCGACGGTGACGGCGAGGATCAGGTTGCCGAAGTTCGCGGTGTCGACCAGGGAGAAGAACGGGAACATCCACAGTCCCACGCCCGCCGCGCCCAGCAGGTACACCGGGCGGCGGCCGATCCGGTCGGACAGGGCGCCCCAGAGCGGGATGGCGGCGAAGTGCACGGCGGACGCGATGAGTACGGCGTTCAGCGCGGTCTGTTTGGAGACCCCGGCCGACGTGGTGGCGTAGACGAGGATGAAGGCCGTGATGACGTAGTAGCTGATGTTCTCGGCCATACGGGCGCCGATCGCGACGAGGACGTCACGCCAGTGGTGCCGCAGGACCGCGACGAGCGGCATCTTCTCGACCGCTCCGCCCTCCTCGGCCCTGCGTGCCTCCGCGCGCGCCAACGCCTCCTTGAAGACCGGCGATTCATCGACAGAGAGACGAATCCACAGACCGACCATCACGAGGACGCCGGACAGCAGGAACGGGATGCGCCAGCCCCATGACGTGAACTGCGCGTCCGAGATCAGCGCGGTGAGGGCCGAGAGCACGCCGGTCGCGAGGAGTTGCCCGGCCGGCGCGCCGGTCTGCGGCCACGACGCCCAGAAGCCGCGGCGTTCGGCGTCCCCGTGCTCGGACACCAGCAGCACCGCGCCGCCCCACTCGCCGCCGAGGGCGAAACCCTGGACCAGGCGCAGCACGGTCAGCAGGACCGGCGCGGCCGCGCCGACCGTGGCGTAGGTGGGCAGCAGGCCGATCGCGAAGGTGGCGCCGCCCATCATGAGCAGGCTGAGCACCAGGAGCTTCTTGCGCCCGAGGCGGTCGCCGTAGTGCCCGAAGACGAGCGCGCCCAGCGGCCGGGCGGCGAATCCGACGGCATAGGTCAGGAAGGACAGCAGAGTTCCGACGAGCGGATCGGACTCGGGGAAGAACAGCTTGTTGAACACGAGCGCGGCGGCGGAGCCGTACAGGAAGAAGTCGTACCACTCGATCGTGGTGCCGATGAGGGACGCGGCAACGATGCGCTTGAGGTTGGACGGAGCTGGTGGAGCGGTTGCGGGCGACGACATCGGCACCACTTCCTGGCGTTCGACGGGGGACGGTTGCGTGTTGCCACACCGTAGGAACGTGCAGGTCAGAGGCGTATGTGGTGGGACACCATAGTTCCGGACGGCGGAGTGAGCGCGACCACCATGCGCGGAGCGGACGACCGCCCGTCAGATGACAATGAAAACGATTGTCGATAGCGTGGCCCCGGTCGTTCGGCGCCCCCGTTCCCGGGAAGCGCCGTCCTGTCGTGCTGTCGCACTGCGCGGTCCTCGCTCCGAAGCGGTGACCGCGGCTGCCGGAAGGGGAGTTGTGGCACATCTGTTGGTGGTCGAGAGCTGGGTCGGTTCGATGAGCCGGCTGTTGCCCAGGGCGATTCGGGAGGGCGGACACGAGTTCACGTTCCTCACGCGCGACCTGGGCCACTACCTGCGGTCGGCGCCCGAGGGTGTCGGACACCCGCTGTTGCGGGCGCGCAACGTGATCACCGCTGAGACCAATGACCTGGACGCCCTGGCGCCGGTGGTCGAGCGGCTGCACGCGGCCCTGGAGTTCGACGGGGTGATCAGTTCCTGCGACTACTACTTGCCCACGGTCGCGGCCGTCGCCGCTCGGCTCGGGCTGCCCGGGCCGGGAGCCGACGCGGTGACGCGCGCCTGTCGCAAGGACCTGACCCGGCAGGTCCTGAAGGAGGCCGGGCTCGACGGGCCGCGCTTCGCGGTGGTCGAGCCGGAGGGCGGTTCCGGCGGTTCCGGCAGTGCAACTACCGGTGGGCCGGGGGGCGCTGAGGTGCGGGCCGCGCGGGCGCTCGGGTTTCCGCTCGTCGTCAAGCCGGTCGATCTGTGTGCCGGGATGTACGTCCGGCGGGTGGACGACGAGGCCGAACTGGTCGCTGCCTGCCGGGAGTTGGCGGCATTCCCGGTGAACGCGCGGGGGCAGCGCCGCGCGGGCCTCGTCCTCCTGGAGGAGTTGCTGGACGGCCCCGAGGTCAGCGTGGAGACGGTGTCCTGCGCCGGACAGGTGCGGGTGGTCGGCGTGACCGACAAGAGCGTCGGCGGGGCGCCCGCGTTCATCGAGACCGGACACATGTTCCCCGCGGCTCTCGGCCCTGCCGAGCGTGCGGCTGCCGAGGACACGGCGCTGGCCGCGTTGAAGGCGCTGGAGCTGACGGACGGCGTCGTGGCGCACACGGAGATCAAGCTGACCTCCGCGGGGCCGCGCGTCGTCGAGGTCAACCCGCGCCCGGCGGGCAACCGCATCACGGAACTCGTCCGGCACGTCACCGGGATCGACCTGGCCGCGGCGGCCGTGGACGTGGCGCTCGGGCGCGAGCCCGATGTCGTCCCACGGGTCACGGGATTGCGGAGCGCTGCCGTCGGCTTCCTCGTACCGGAGGCCGACGGCACGCTCGCGGCCCTGGAGCACGACCCTCAACTCCTCGTGCGGAACGAGGTGTTGGAGGCGCAGTTCGTCGGCGTCGGCCGTGCCGTCAGCGCCGCGCGGAGCAACAACGAGTACCTCGGGCACGTCATGGCGGGCGATCCGGAGGGCCTCGGGGCGCGGGACCGGGTCGAGGCGCTGTTGGACGTGGTGCGCGCGGGACTGGTGATCCGGTGACCGCCGCCCGATCCGCACCGCTCGCCTCCACCGGGCCGGTGGCTTCTGGTTCCTTGTCGCCGACGGCCTCCCGGCTGTCGGCGGGCGCCGAGCCACAGGCGCCCCCGCCGCCCGGCTCCTTCGACGCGCTGGTTCATGAGGTGAGTGAGGGGGGCTGGGGGCCCGATCCCGGAGGATTGCGTGTATCCGTCGCGTTCAGTACGCGGCAGGTCGTGCGGCACGAGGGGCGGGGTGGCGGGTACCGGAACGAGGTGCTCAGTCTGCGGCTCGGTGAGGCGGTCGGGTCGTGCGCGGTCGAGCCCGGCACCCTGTCCGAGGAGGCGATCGACGACTGCGTCAGTGCTGATATCGGCACCCTTCTCCGGCACGCCCTGTTGCCCGTGCGGGTCGCCGCGCTCGACGCGTACCTGATGCATCTGTGGCCGCACACGGCGGTCAACGGCGCGCGGACCGTACCGCTGGCGTCCGGTACCTCGCTGGAGAAGTCGCGGGCCCGGGCGGCGGCCGTCGTCGACCTGTTCGACACGGCGGCCCTTCCGAAGGGCGCGAGGATCCTCGTCGTCGGCGTCGTCAACTCACTGCTGGAAGCGCTGCGTGCCCGCTCCCTGCGCTACGTCCCCTGCGACCTGAAGGGCGGGACGAGCGAGTGGGGTGAGCCCATCGTCACGGACGCCCTCGCCGAACTCCCCTACTGCGACGCCGTACTGGCATCCGGAATGACCCTCGGGAACGGAACCTTCGACGCCCTGCGTGACCAAACAGCGCGCAGTGGACGGCAGTTGGTGATGTTCGCGCAGACCGGCAGCGCCGTACTGCCGCGCTTCCTCGGCAACGGGGTGAGCGCCGTCTGCGCCGAACCGTATCCCTTCTTCTGGCTCGACGGCGGCCCGGGCGTCCTGCACCAGTACCGCGCCGCCGCCGGACAGGGGGCAGGGCGATGAGCGCGCCGGCCGTGCCGTACTCCCGGCCCGTCGCGCGGCCCGAACTTTTGGAGCTCGTCGGCCGTACGCCTCTCGCGCGGATCACCGCGGACCTGCCACGGCCGCACCCCGGTTTCTGGGCCAAGCTGGAAGGGCTCGCGGCGGGCGGCATGAAGGCACGCGCCGCCGTGTCGATGCTGCGCGGCGCCCGGCGGCGTGGCGAACTGCTGCCCGGGGCGCCCGTCGTCGAATCGACCTCCGGCACCCTCGGTATCGGCCTGGCCTTCGCCGGCCAGGCGCTCGGGCATCCCGTCGTCCTGGTCGGCGACGCCGAACTCGAGCCCTCGTTACGGCAGTTGCTGCGCTCGTACGGAGTGCGGCTCGTGCTGGTGGACCGTCCCGCCGCGGAGGGCGGCTGGCAGGCGGCCCGCCTGGCCAGGCTGCGGGAACTCCTCGCCGAACTGCCCGGCGCCTACTGGCCCGACCAGTACAACAACCCCGACAACATCGCCGGTTACGCCTCTCTCGCCGCCGAACTCCTCGACCGGCTCGACGCGTTGGACATCCTCGTGTGCAGTGTCGGCACGGGCGGCCACAGCGCGGGCCTCGCCGGCCCGTTGCGCGCCCGCTTCCCGGCGATGCGGCTCATCGGCGTCGACGCCACCCACTCCACGATCTTCGGCCAGCGGCCCGGGCCCCGCCTGATGCGCGGGCTCGGCAGCAGCATCCATCCGCGCAACGTGGCCTACGAGGCGTTCGACGAGGTCCACTGGCTCGGCCCCGCCGAAGCCGTCGACAGCTGCCGCCGGCTGGCCCGCTCCAGCTTCGTCACCGGCGGCTGGAGCACCGGCGCGGTCGCCCGCGTCGCGGCGTGGGCGGCCCGGGCCCATCCCGGCGCCTGCGTGACCACGGTGTTCCCCGACGGGCCGCACCGCTATCTCGGGACGGTCTACGACGACGCGTTCACGGCCCGCCACGGCCTCGACCGGGCCGCGGCAGCGCCCCACCCCGCCGAGATCCCGCACCCCCGCGCGGCGCAGGCCACCGGCTGGACCCGCTGCCGCACGGTCCTGGACCCCCTGGCCCTCCGCACGCCCCCTGCCGCTCCCAGCCTCGTACCGAGAGAGAAGCCGTGAAGGCCACCCACCGCACCGTCCGCCTCCAGCTGAGCGAACCCCTGCGTATCTCCCGCTCCACCACCACCGCCCGCGACGCGGTCTGGATCACCGTGACGCACGAAGGCCACAGCGGCCACGGCGAAGCCGTCAGCAGCGTCTTCTACGGGCTCGACACCGCCACGATCCAGCGGCATCTCACCCGGATCGGCCGCGAGGAACTGCCCCGGTTCTCCGGTCCCGAGAGTGCGCTACAGGGCCTGAGCGAGGGCGAGTTGGCGACCGAGGGCGCCCCTCCCGCCGTGACCGCCGCCGTGGAGTCCGCTCTGCTCGACCTCGTCGGCAAACGCGCCGGTGTCCCGGTGCACCGACTTGTCGGCGCGCCGGGGGCGCCCGTCGCCACCGCGCTCACCATCGGCATCACGTCCCCGCTGCACGCCGCCCGCCAAGCCCGGAACCTCGTCGAGAGCGGGTTCCGCATCATCAAGGTCAAGGCGGGGACGCCGGACCCCGAGGACGACATCGAACGGGTCCGGGCCATCCGCGACGCTGCCCCGCACGCCCGCCTCCTGCTCGACCCGAACGGCGCGTGGACCGTCCCCCAGGCCCGGAAACTACTGCACACATACGCGGAGTTGGGGATCGAAGCGGTCGAGCAGCCCGTCGCCCCCGGCGATCCGGAGGCGTTCGGCGCGCTCGCCGAGCGCTCCCCGCTGCCGCTGATCGCCGACGAGGACGCCGTGAGCCTCGCCGACGCCCGCCGTCTCGCCGGCCGCGTCCACGGCATCAACGTCAAGCTCGCCAAATGCGGCGGTGTCCACGCTGCCGCGCGTATCGCCGCCCTCCTCGAGGGCAGCGGCACCGACCTCATGCTGGGCTGCCTCACCGCGAGCACCCTCGGTCTCGCCCCGGCCGTCCACCTGGCGTCCCGCGCCCGCTGGGCCGACCTCGACGGCCACCTGCTGCTCGCGTACGACCCGTGGACCGGAATCGGCGGCACGGACGGCACGGTCGTACCGAACGGCCTGCCCGGGCTGGGAGTTGCGCCGCGCGAGTACAAGGGCACCAAGGGCGCCAAGGGCTCCAAGGGCGAGCGTGCCGAGGGTGAACTCAGTGAGGGCGAGCGTGCTGAGGGTGATCCCAAGGAGGGGGAGCGTGCTGAGGGCGAGCTCAAGGAGGGGGAGCGCTATGAAGACGTGGCATGAGATGCGCCGCTTCCCCCTCGCCGTCCGCCTCCTCCTCGTCAACCAGCTCGGCGTCAACACCGGCTTCTACCTGCTCATCCCGTATCTGGCGACCCATCTGGGCGAGAACCTCGGCATGTCGGCGGCCGTCGTCGGCATCGTCCTCGGCGTCCGCAACCTCAGTCAGCAGGGACTCTTCCTCATCGGCGGTTCCGCGGCCGACCGGCTCGGCGCGCGTGGCGTCATCATCGTCGGCTGCGCTCTGCGGACCGTCGGCTTCGCCCTGTTCGCGCTCGGCGACGCACTGCCCGTGCTGCTCGCCGCTTCCGTGCTCAGCGGTCTCGCGGGCGCCCTGTTCAACCCGGCGGTCCGCGCCTACCTCGCCCAGGAGGCGGGGGAGTGCAGGGCCGAGGCGTTCGCCCTGTTCAACGTGTTCGCGACGGTCGGCGCCCTGGCCGGGCCGCTGCTCGGCAGCGCGCTGCTCCTGGTCGACTTCCGAGCCTCCGCCCTGACCGCCGCCGCGATCTTCGCGGTGCTCACGGTCGCCCAGGCCCTCGTCCTGCCCGCGCGCCCCGTCGAACCGAGCGGGGGCGGCGTCCTCGCGGACTGGCGCGAGGTCCTCGGCAACCGGGTGTTCCTGGCGTTCGCTCTCGCCATGGTCGGCATGTTCACCCTGGAGAACCAGCTCTACCTGCTGCTGCCCGACGGGGCCCGCGCGGCCACCGGCTGGGACGGCGCGGCCGGCATGGTCTTCCTCGTCGGCACCGTCGCCAACCTCACCCTCCAGATGCGGGTCACCCGGCGGCTCAAGTCCGTTGGAAACAAGGTGCGTTGGATCTCCGTCGGGCTCGGTGTGATGGCGGCGTCGTTCGTGCCGCCGCTGACCGTCGCGGGCAGCGGCGCCGGGGCAGCGGCGACGGTCGCGGTACTCGCGGGAGCACTGCTCCTGTACGTCGGCATCATGATCGCGCAGCCGTTCGTGATGGAGCTGATCCCCGGCTTCGGCCGCCCCGGACTCACCGGCACCTACTTCGGGATCTTCTACGCCGTCTCGGGGATCGCCGCCGCCCTGGGCAACGCGGTCGTCGGCTGGACCATGGACGCCGGCGCGGGCGGCGCCGACTGGCTGCCCTGGGCGTGCTGCCTCTGCTTCGGTCTCGCCTCCGCGGCCGGAGTGACCTGGCTGCGCCGCCTGGGCGCGCTCCCCGGCCGTGAACCCCTGGTGGCGGCGGCATGAGCGCGCCTACGGACCCGGGTGGCGAGCAGCAGGAACACGGCGCCAACCTGCTGACCGAGCACCCGGCCCTCTACGAAGCCCGGTTCCCCGACCCCGAGCGGCTCGCCGGACGCTGGGCCGAGGACTGCCTGCGGCGCCACGCGGCCGGGCACCGGGTCCTCGACATCGGCTGCGGCACCGGACGCGACGCCGCCCACCTCAGCCGCGCCGGCCGCGAGGTCATCGGCGCGGACCTCTCCGAAGCGATGCTCGACCATGCGCGCGAACACCACCCCGGCCCCACCTACACCCGTGCCGACCTGCGTGGATTCGACCTGGGACGGCGGGTGTGCGATGCCGTCGTGTGCCTGGACAGTGCTCTGCTGTACTGCCACACCAACAGCCAGCTCGACGGCTTCCTCGCCTCCTGCCGGGCCGCGCTGACGCCGGGCGGGCTGCTCGTCTGCGAGATGCGCAACGGCGCGTACTTCCTCGGCCGCACCGACCTTCTCGACACGCCGACCGTCAACACCTGGACGTACGACGGGAGTTCGTACCGCTCGACCACCACGCTCACCGTGGACCGCGCCGCCCAGCTCCTGCGCCGGACCCGAATATGGGAGACCGGCGACGGCTCCGCGCCGCTGCGGCAGCACTCCGCCTGGCGGCTGCTGTTCCCGCAGGAGATCGGACACCTGCTCGCGGCGCACGGGTTCGACGTCCTCGCGCTGTACGACGGTCCCGGCCCGCGGACCGAACCCGCCTGGCGCGAGGGCGACGTGCCCGGCGTCGCGAGCGGCACGGCCGACGGCGACCGGCTGCACCTCGTCGCCCGCCTGCGCTGACCACCCCTCCCACTCCAAGGACGTACGCATGCACCCCACGACACCCTTCCCCGGCCTGCGCCGACGCGGCTTCCTCGCCGCGGCGTCCGGCGCCACCGCCCTGGCCGTGACCGGCTGCGCGGGAAGTTCTCCCGCCGCCGACGGCAAGGGGGACGCCGGCACGCCCCGGCGCGGCGGACGGCTGCGCGCCGCCTTTGCCGGAGGCGGCGCGAGCGAGACCCTCGACCCGCACCTGGCGAACCTCTTCGCCGACGTCGCCCGCGCCAAAGCGCTCTACGACAAGCTCGCCGACTACGACGACGACCTGTCCGCCCGGCCACGCCTCGCCGAGAAATGGCAGGCCGACCGGACCCTCCGACGCTGGCAGGTCACCCTGCGCAGAGCGACCTTCCACGACGGCACGCCGGTCACCGCGCGGGACGTCCTCGCCAGCTACCGGCGCATAGCCGACCCGGCGAAGGCGTTCCGCGCCAAAGCGTCCCTTGAACCCATCGACCTGAAGGCGAGCCGCGCGACCGGCGAGCGGACCGTCGAGTTCGTCCTCAAGCGACCGACCGCCGAATTCCCCAACGTCCTGGCCGCGTTCGGCGCGTACATCGTTCCCGAGGGCGCTTCGGACTTCGACCGCGCACCGGTCGGCTCCGGCCCCTTCCGCCTCGTGTCGTTCGCCCCGGGCCGAGGTGCCGTCTTCCGCCGCAACGACGACTACTGGGACGGCGCCCCGTACCTCGACGAACTCGAACTCGTCGTCGCCAACGAGGAGTCGGCGCGCGTGAACGCCCTCCTCGGCGGCCAGCTCGAGTACGCCCACGAACTCAATCCGGCCACCGCCCGCGCCCATGAGGGCAAGGGCCGGATCGAGATCGTGCGGCTGCGCGGCAGCGCCATGCAGGCCTTCGCGATGAAGACCGACCGGCCTCCCTTCGACGACAGACGGGTGCGCGAGGCGTTCTTCCTCATCGCCGACCGCAAGGAACTGGTCGACGGAGCGCTCTCCGGCGCCGGGCAGATCGGCAACGACCTGTTCGGCAAGGGATACGAGTACTACGCGGACGGCCTGCCGCAGCGCGAGCAGGACCTGGACCGGGCCCGCTCCCTCCTGAAGCAGGCGGGTGCCGACAAACTCCGCGTCACCCTCGACACGTCCGACGTCGCCGCCGGATTCACCGAGGCCGCCGGCATCTTCCGTGACCAGGCCGCACGGGCGGGTGTCACCGTCACCGTGCGGACCGGCAGCAAGGACTCGTACTGGAGCGACATCCTCGACTCCGGCACGCTCTGCTGCTACCGCTCCGGCGCCATGCCCATCGAGTCGCACCTCTCGCAGCGGCTGCTAACCGACTCCACCACCAACGCCACCAAGTGGCGGCACAAGGACTTCGACACGCTGTACCAGCAGGCCCAGTCCACCCGCGACAAGGACGCGCGCGCCGCCGTGTACGGCCGCATGCAGCGCCGCCTGCACGCCGAGGGCGGCTTCCTCGTCTGGGGATTCGCCGACTGGATCATCGCGACGGCGCGCAACGTCGGCGGAGTGGAGCGCACGGCACCCGCCAACACGCTCGACTGGGCGCGCTTCGACAAGGTGTGGCTCACGTGAGCCGAGCGCGCTCCTGGCTCGCCCGGCGGCTGCTCCTCGGCGTCGCGCAGACCGCGGCCGTCGTGCTGCTGGTCTTCGCGCTCACCGAGGCGCTGCCGGGCGACGCCGCCGTGGCCCTCGCAGGCGATCAGCCGGACCCGGCGCGGATCGCGGCGATCCGCACCGCCATGGACCTCGACCACCCCGCACACGAACGGCTCGCCGACTGGGCCGGCGGCCTCCTGCACGGCGACTTCGGGACCTCGCTGGTCTCGGGGCGCCCGGTCGCCTCGTACCTCGCCGACGGCTTCGGCCCGACGCTGCTCCTCGCGGCGCTCACCCTGCTGCTCCTGGTTCCCTGCGGAGTCGGCCTCGGCGTGTTCGCCGCGCGCCACGCGGGACGCGGCGCCGACCGGCTCGTCAGCTCGGTCACGCTCGCCGTCTACGCGGTCCCCGAGTTCGCCCTCGGGGTGCTCCTCGTGACGGTCCTCGCGCTGCGCCTCGGCTGGCTGCCACCGACGGCCGTCGGCTACGGCACGGACCTCCTCGCCCATCCGGCTGCGCTCGTCCTGCCGGTCCTCGTCCTCCTGGCCCGCCCCGTCTGCTCCCTGGCCCGCCTCGTGCGCGCCGGAATGATCGACGCGCTCGCCGCGCCGTACACCGCGCAGGCCCGCAGGTACGGCATCGGCGGCGCCCGCATCCGGTACGGCCACGCGCTGCCGACGGCGTTCGCCCCGGCGGCGCAGCAACTCGCCCGCACCGTCGACTGGCTGCTGTGCGGCGTCATCGTCGTGGAGGCCCTCTTCGTGATCCCCGGCCTCGGTACCGTCCTCATGACCGCGGTCGCCGAGCGCGACGTCCCCGTGGTGCAGGGGCTCGCCGTCGTCTTCGGCGTCGTCACCGTGGTGCTCAACCTCGGCGCGGACGTCGTCGCGCACCGCCTCGCACCCCGGGCGGAGGTCGCTGCATGAGGCGCTTCGTACCCGGAGCCGTCATCGTGGCCGTACCCCTGCTGCTCGCTCTGCTCGGGCCCCTGCTCGCGGGCGATCCCGGACCCCGGGGCGTCTCCTTCACCACCGGCGACGGGCACTGGCTCGGCACCGACTTCATGGGCCGCGACGCCTGGCGACAGGTGCTGACAGGGGGCCGCACGGTCGTCGTCGTGTCGCTCGCCGCCACGGCCCTCGCCTACCTCGTGGCACTGCCGCTCGGTCTCGTCGCGGCGCTGACGGACCGGAGATGGATCGAGGACACGCTCATGCGCCCCCTCGACGTACTGCTCGCGGTGCCGTCGTTGCTGCTGATCCTGCTGGTCGCGGCGGTGTTCTCGCCCGGCACGGTGGGGCTCGCGCTGCTGGTCGCCGTGGTCAACATCCCCGACGCGGCCCGCATCGTCCGCGCCGCCGCGGCACAGGTCGCGGCCCGGCCTGCCGTCGAGGCGCTGCGGATGCAGGGGGAGACGTGGTGGCGCCTGGCCGTCGGGCACGTCGGCCGCGCGAGTCTGCGCACCCTCGTCGCGGACGCGGGCACCCGGCTCACCGGCGCCCTGTACCTGGTGGCGACGGCCGCGTTCCTGGGCGTGGGCGTGGCGCCGGACGCCGCGGACTGGGCCGTCATGGTCGACCGCAACCGCACGGGCCTGTTCGTGCAGCCCTGGGCCGTCGTCGTGCCCGCGGTCCTGATCGTGGCCCTGACGACCGGGGCGAACCTCCTCCTCGACGCCGCGCTGGACGGCGCGCGCCGCCCCGTCACGAGAACCGCCACGAGAACCGCCACGAGAACCGCCACGAGAACCGTCACGAGAACCGTCACGAGAACTGTCATGAGAACCGTCATGAGAAAGGACCACCGCACGTGACGAGGCAGGACAGCGCCACCGCGGCCACCTCGCAGCCCCCCGCGGGCCCGGTCGCCGAGCTGCGGGACCTGCGGGTGGAGATCGACGGAGTCGCGCTCGTCGACGGGATCCGGCTGCGCGCACGGCCCGGGGAGATCGTCGCGCTCGTCGGGGCCTCCGGCAGCGGCAAGACCACGACCGGCCTCGCCCTGCTCGAGGAGTACCCCGCGGGCGCCGTGGTGAGCGGGGACGTGCGCGTCGCGGGCGGCGGCCCCGTCGGATACGTCCCGCAGCACCCGGCCGCCGTCCTCAACCCGGCCCGCCGCGCCGACGCCCTGCTGCGCGACATCGCCCGTACCCAGGTGCGTGACCTGCCGCGCGGAGCGCGTCGCGCCGAGGCCCGCCGACGTGTCCTACGTGCCGCGCAGTCCGCCCAACTCCCGGACTTCCAGGCCCTGTTGCGCCGTTATCCGCACCAGCTCTCCGGGGGACAGCAGCAGCGCGTCGTCCTCGCCCAGGCGCTGCTGCTCGGCGCCCGCGTCGTCGTCGCCGACGAGCCGACCACCGGTCTCGACCCGGCGACCAAGAGCCGCGTCGTGCACCGCCTCGCGGCCGTCGCCGCCCAGGGCGTGGCCGTGGTCCTGCTGAGCCACGATCTCGACGTCATACGTGAACTCGCGGACCATGTACTGGTGTTGAGGGACGGCAAGGTCGTGGAGTCGGGCCCGCCGGAGCGGCTGTGGTCGGCGCCCAGGCACTCCTGGACCCGCGAACTCCTCGCCCCGCGACCGGAGCGGAAGCGTGCCGCGGCGGCGGCCGGCGACCCCGTGCTGCGGGTGCGCGCGCTCACGGCCCGGCACCGGGACGGCTCCCGCGGCCGGGTGGAGGTACTGCGGCTGCCCGAGCTCGATCTGCACAGCGGCGGCTGCCTCGCCGTCCTGGGCCGCTCCGGCAGCGGCAAGACCACGCTGGCCCGCTGTCTCGCGGGGCTGCACCGCGACCACGACGGACAGCTCCTGCTCGACGGCGCCGCACTGCCCCCCGGCATACGCGAGCGGAGCAAGGAGCAGCTCGCCGCCGTGCAGTACGTCTTCCAGGACGCGCGCGCCGCCTTCGACGAGTTCAGGCCGGTCCTCGACCAGGTGGCCCGCACCGCCGTCACCCTGCGGGGAAGAAGCCCGGCCGCGGCCCGCGAGGAAGCACTCGCCACCCTGGAGGAGCTCGGGCTCGAGGCCGCCCTCGTCCGGCGCCGCCCCGCGCAGTTGTCCGGCGGGGAGCTCCAGCGGGCCGCACTCGCCCGCGCCCTGCTCGCCCGGCCCCGCGTGCTGATCTGCGACGAGGTCACCTCCGGCCTGGACAGCGTCACCCGCCGCGGCCTCCTCGACACCCTCGCCGGCCTGCGGCGCGACCGGGGCGGCCTGTCGCTCGTCCTCATCACCCACGACCTGGACACCGCCGCCCTCGCCGACCGGGTAGCCGTACTGGAAGGCGGCGAGCTGACGGAGGCGGGCGCCGCCGACGTGATCTCGGAGGCGGGGCCCTTTCGGAGATGGGCCGGGCACGAGATATCTTGATGTCGAGCAATATGAGCAACACTGCAGACGACGACGGAAGACGTGGAGCGGAGCCCCCGGTGACTGACTCGACCATTATTTACACGCACACTGACGAGGCCCCGGCCCTCGCGACGTACTCCTTCCTTCCGGTCATCGAGGCCTACGCGTCCACCGCCGGTGTGCGCGTCGAGACCCGTGACATCTCCCTGGCCGGCCGCATCCTCGCCGTGTTCCCGGAGTACCTGGAAGAGGGTCAGCGCATCCCCGACGCTCTCGCCGAGCTCGGTGAGCTGGCGAAGACGCCGCAGGCCAACATCATCAAGCTGCCGAACATCTCGGCGTCCATCCCGCAGCTGAAGGCGGCCATCGCCGAGCTCCAGGAGCAGGGCTACGCGCTGCCCGCGTACCCGGACGAGCCGAAGACCGACGAGGAGCGCGAGATCGGCGCCCGCTACGACAAGGTCAAGGGTTCCGCCGTGAACCCGGTCCTGCGTGAGGGCAACTCCGACCGCCGCGCCCCCGCCTCGGTCAAGAACTACGCCAAGGCCCACCCGCACCGCATGGGCGCCTGGTCCGCCGACTCGAAGACGAACGTCGCCACGATGGGCGTCAACGACTTCCGCTCGACCGAGAAGTCCGCCGTCATCGCCGACGCCGACGCCCTGCGCATCGAGCTCGTCGCCGACAACGGCACCACCACGGTGCTGCGCGAGTCCGTACCGGTCCTCGCCGGTGAGGTCGTCGACGCCTCCGTGCTGCGGGTCGCCGCGCTGCGCGAGTTCCTGACCGCGCAGGTCGCCCGCGCCAAGGAAGAGGGCGTCCTCTTCTCCGCGCACCTGAAGGCCACCATGATGAAGGTCTCCGACCCGATCATCTTCGGCCACGTCGTGCGCGCGTTCTTCCCCGAGACCTTCGCCCGCTTCGGCGCGGACCTCGCCGCCGCCGGTCTCACCCCGAACGACGGCCTCGGTGGCATCTACAAGGGCCTTGAGTCCCTGTCGAACGGCGCCGACATCAAGGCGTCCTTCGAGGCCGAGCTCGCTGCCGGTCCGGAGCTGGCCATGGTCGACTCCGACCGCGGCATCACCAACCTGCACGTGCCGTCCGACGTCATCATCGACGCCTCGATGCCGGCCATGATCCGCACCTCCGGCCACATGTGGGACAAGAACGGCGGCGAGGCCGACACCCTCGCGGTCATCCCGGACTCCTCCTACGCGGGTGTCTACCAGGTCGTCCTCGACGACTGCCGCGCCAACGGCGCCTTCGACCCCGCCACCATGGGTTCCGTGCCGAACGTCGGCCTCATGGCGCAGAAGGCCGAGGAGTACGGCTCCCACGACAAGACCTTCGAGATCCCCACCACGGGCACCGTCCGCCTGGTCAACAAGGCCGGTGACGTCGTCCTGGAGCAGGCCGTCTCCGAGGGCGACATCTTCCGCGCCTGCCAGACCAAGGACGCCCCGATCAAGGACTGGGTCAAGCTCGCCGTCACGCGCGCCCGCGCCACCGGCGACCCGGCCGTGTTCTGGCTGGACGAGGGCCGCGCCCACGACGCCCAGCTGATCAAGAAGGTCGAGCAGTACCTGCCGGAGTTCGACCCCGAGGGCCTGGACATCCGGATCCTCAACCCGGAGGACGCCACCAAGCTCTCCGTCGAGCGCATCCGCCAGGGCCTGAACACCATCTCGGTCACCGGCAACGTGCTGCGCGACTACCTGACCGACCTCTTCCCCATCCTGGAGCTGGGCACCAGCGCCAAGATGCTCTCCGTCGTCCCGCTGATGAACGGCGGCGGCCTCTTCGAGACGGGCGCCGGCGGCTCCGCCCCGAAGCACGTCCAGCAGCTCATCAAGGAGAACTACCTGCGCTGGGACTCCCTCGGTGAGTTCCTCGCCCTGGCCGTCTCCTTCGAGCACCTCGCCACCACCACGGGCAACGCGCACGCGAAGGTCCTCGGCGAGACCCTCGACCGCGCCACCGGCACGTTCCTCAACGAGGACAAGTCGCCGACCCGTCGCGTCGGCGGCATTGACAACCGCGGCAGCCACTTCTACCTGGCCCTCTACTGGGCCCAGGAGCTGGCCAAGCAGACCGACGACGCGGAGCTGGCCAAGGCCTTCGCCGCGTTCGCCGAGACGCTCGCCGCCAACGAGCAGAAGATCGTCGACGAGCTGCTCGCCGTGCAGGGCAGCCCGGCCGACATCGGCGGCTACTTCCAGCCCGACCCGGCGAAGGCCGCGGCCGTCATGCGCCCGTCGCAGACGCTGAACGAGGCCCTGGCCACGCTCACCCGATAAGTCTCCGATCTTCGGATTCGTCAACACCGCCCCGGTCGGCTCCACGCCGTCCGGGGCGGTGTCGTATCCGGGACGCTTTTCCCCCTCTGACCTGGGTAGGCTTCGGCGATGAGCACTCTGGATGACGCACGCCCGGGCATGGACCCGGCGATCCGACCGCAGGACGACCTCTTCGGCCATGTGAACGGCCAGTGGCTGGCGACCGAGCCGATCCCCGACGACCGCTCCAGCTGGGGCCCCTTCGTGCAGCTCGTCGACGTCGCCGAGCAGCAGGTCCGGGAGATCATTCAGGAGATCGCGGCGGGCGGCCCCACCGGCCTCGACGCGGCCGAGGCCCGCAAGATCGCCGACCTCTACGCGTCGTTCATGGACGAGGACGCCGTCGAGGCGCGGGGCCTGGACCCGGTGCGGCCGCTGATCGAGGAGGTGGCCGGGCTCGGCGACGTCCCGCAGCTCGCGGCCTTCCTGGGCCGCTTCGAGCGCATCGGCGGCTCCGGTCTGTTCGGCTCGTACATCGACTCCGACGACCGCGACTCCGACCGTTACCTCTACAACATCCTCCAGGGCGGCCTCGGCCTGCCCGACGAGTCGTACTACCGGGACGAGAAGTTCGCCGAGACCCGCGAGAAGTACGAGGCATACCTGACCGAGCTGCTCACGCTCGCCGAGCACGCCGACCCGGCCGCCGCCGCGCGCACCGTCCTCGCGCTGGAGACCCGGCTCGCCGAGGGGCACTGGGAGCGCGCCGAGACGCGGGACGTGCAGAAGACGTACAACCTCACGACCTTCGACGAACTCACCGCGCTGGCACCGGCGTTCGACTGGAACGCCTACGTCGCCGGGCTCGGCGGCAACGACGACACGCTCGCCCAGTCCTGCGTACGGCAGCCGTCCTACCTGACGCACCTGTCCACGGTCCTGTCCGAGACGCCCGTCGAGCAGTGGCGCGACTGGCTGCTCGTCCGCGTGATCCGCAGCAGCGCCCCGTATCTGTCGTCGGCGTTCGTCCGCAACAACTTCGAGTTCTACGGGCGCACCCTCAACGGCACCCCTGAGCTGCGGGCCCGCTGGAAGCGCGCCGTCGCGTTCGTCGAGGGCGCCATGGGCGAGGCCGTCGGCAAGGAGTACGTGGCCCGGCACTTCCCGCCCACGTCCAAGGCGCTCATGGACGAGCTGGTCGCGAACCTCCTGGAGGCCTACCGGCAGTCCATCGGCGCCCTCGACTGGATGACGGACGAGACGAAGGAGCGGGCGTACGAGAAGCTCGCCACGTTCCGCCCGAAGATCGGCTACCCGGACCGGTTCCGCGACTACTCCGCGCTGACCGTCGTCGCCGACGACCTGCTGGCCAACGCGTACGCGGCCGACGCCTTCGAGCACGACCGGCAGATGGCCAAGATCGGCGCGCCGGTCGACCGCGACGAGTGGTTCATGCTGCCGCAGACCGTCAACGCGTACTACAACCCGGGCACGAACGAGATCTGCTTCCCGGCCGGCATCCTGCAGAAGCCCTTCTTCTCACCGGACGCGGACCCCGCGGAGAACTACGGCGGCATCGGCGCCGTCATCGGCCACGAGATCGGGCACGGCTTCGACGACCAGGGCGCCCAGTACGACGGCCAGGGCAACCTCAACGACTGGTGGACCGCCGACGACAAGGCCGCCTTCGAAGGCAAGTCGAAAGCGCTGATCAAGCAGTACGACGGCTTCTCGCCGCGCAACCTGCCCGGCGAGTCCGTCAACGGCTCGCTCACGGTCGGCGAGAACATCGGTGACCTCGGCGGGCTGACCATCGGCCACACCGCGTACCTGATCTCGCTCGCGGGCGAGCCTGTGCCCGTCACCGAGGACGGGATCAGCGGGTCGCAGCGGCTGTTCCTCAACTGGGCGTACTGCTGGCGCACGAAGCGGCGCAAGGAGCAGGAGCAGCAGTATCTGACGATCGATCCGCATTCACCGCCGGAGTTCCGGGCGAATATTGTGCGGAATCTTGATGAGTTTCACGAGGCGTTCGCCACGGAGGTGGGGGACGGGCTGTGGCTGGACCCCGCTGATCGCGTGCGGATCTGGTGAGTTGAGGTGGGCGGGGCCGGACGGTTGGCGCCGTCCGGCCCCACGCCTCGGGGCTCCGCCCCGGACCCCGCTCCTCAAACGCCGGAGGGGCTATTTCTGGTGCGAACGCAGGAACTCCAGCGTCGTTTCCCAGGCCTGGCGTGATGCCTCCGGGTCGTGGACCTCGGGGCGGCCGTCGTTGAAGAAGGCGTGGTCCGCCGGGTAGACGCGGAAGTCCGCGTCGATTCCGGACTGTTCCTTGATCGCCCCGCGCAGACCGTCGAGGGTCTCCACCGGGATGGCCTCGTCCCGTGCGCCGTAGTGGCCGAGGATCTTGGCCTTCAGCTGCGAGAAGTCGGGGACCTCGCCCTGGATGACGCCGTAGAACGGGACGGCCGCGCTCACCCGCTGGTCCTTGGCCGCCAGGTAGAGGACGAAGCCGCCGCCCATGCAGAAGCCGACCGCGCCGACGGAGCCGGAGGTGACCTCGGGCAGCGACAGCAGATGGTCGACCGCGCCCGACAGCAGCTCGACGCCGCGCTCCACCGGCAGGTCCTGCATCATGCGGAACGCCTCGTCGGAGTCGTGCGCCACATTGCCGCCGTACAGATCCGGCGCGAGCGCCACGTAGCCCTCGGCGGCGAAGCGGTCGGCCACATCGGCGATGTGGTCGGTCAGCCCCCACCACTCCTGGATGACGATGACGGCGGGACCGCTGCCGCCGGGCGGGAGCGCCAGATAGCCGTGGGCGGGCGTGCCGTTGCTGTCGAACGTCACGTTCTGATGGGCCGGACGGCCGGTGGAGCGGGGAGTGCCGGGGGTGGTGTCTGGGGTGTCCGCCACGATGTTCCTCCTGAGCTGAGCTCGATGATCGTGTCCCACGATGCCACTGCCCGGGTCCGGACGTGCGCGGGGGCCGCCGTCTCCCTGCGAACGGCGGCCCCCGGGCGGAGGTACGGCGGTGGGGTCACATGTGGACCACCGGTGCCGCCTCCGGATCCTGCCGCACGGCCCCGCGCCGGTACAGCAGGAAGGCGATGACCGCGCCGGCGGCGAAGAAGCCCGCCGACCACCAGAACGCGGTCGTGTAGCTCTCGATCGTGGCCTGCGCCCGGGTCAGCTTGTCCGCGGGGTCGCGGCCCGCGAGGTAGCTGGTGGCGGCGCTCGCCGCGAGCGTGTTGAGCAGCGCCGTGCCGATCGAACCGCCCACCTGCTGCATGGTGTTGACCGTCGCGGAGGCCACACCGGCGTCCTCGGCGGCGATGCCGCTGGTGGCCAGCGCCATGGCGGGCGGCATCACGGCGCCCAGGCCCGCGCCGATGAGCAGCAGTTGCGGCAGTACGTGCGTGGCGAAACCGGAGTCGGCGCCGATCCCGGTGAGCCAGGCCATGCCGACCGCGGCGACCGCGAACCCGGCGGGAATGACGATCTTCGGGCCGATCCGCGGCACCAGGACCGTGGTGGAGACCTGCGCCATGACCATCAGGGTGGCCATCATCGGCAGGAACGCGACACCGGTCTTCGTCGGGCTGAAGCCCAGGTTCAGTTGCAGGTAGTAGGTGAGGAACAGGAACACGCCGAACATGCCCGCGCCCGTGATCAGGACGGTGATGAACGAGGCGGCCCGGTCCCGGTCGAGCAGGACGCGCATCGGTAGCAGCGGGTGCTTCGCCCGCGTCTGCCACCAGGTGAAGGCGGTCAGCAGCACCGCGCCCGCGGCCAGGAAGCCCCAGGTCTGCGGGGAGCTCCAGTCGTGCGTCTCCGCGTTCGAGAACCCGTATACGAGGGAGAACAGACCGGCGGAGACGAGCAGCGTGCCGGGCAGGTCCAGCTTGGCGCCCGCGGCGTCGCGGTGGCTGCTCAGCAGGATCCAGCCGCCGGTGAAGGCGGCGACGGCGAAGACGAGGTTCACGTAAAGCGTCCAGCGCCAGTCGAGCGCGTCGGTCAGGACGCCGCCGAGCAGCAGCCCGACCGCTCCGCCCGCGCCGGCGATCGCGCCGTAGACACTGAAGGCCTTGGCCCGCTCCTTGGCGTCGGTGAACGTCGTGTTGAGCAGGGACAGCGCGGCCGGGGCGAGCAGCGCGCCGAAGACGCCCTGCAGTGCGCGGGCCGTCACCAGCATCCCGAAGCTGGTGGACGCGCCGCCCAGCACGGAGGCGCCGGCGAAGCCCGCGACGCCGATCAGGAAGGCGGGCTTGCGGCCGAAGAGGTCGGCGATGCGGCCGCCGAGCAGCAGCAGGGAGGCAAAGGCCAGTGCGTACGCGGTGACGATCCACTGCCGGTTGCCGTCGGTGAAGCCGAGGTCCTGCTGGGCGGAGGGGAGCGCGATGTTCACGATCGTCGCGTCGAGCACGACCATCAGCTGCGCGATGCCGATGATGCCGAGGATCCACCAGCGCTTGCTCGAGGCCGGTGGGCCGGGCGGGGCCGAGGTGCCGGTGGCGTCGGCCAGGGTCGTCTGGGACATGTGGAGCCACTCCAGGGAAGTCGCGGGGAGAAGTGAAGCGGAGATAAGAGAACGAAACGGTTTCGTTCTCCGACTCGTCGAGCGTACGACTTCGTAAGCGAAACGGCAACGTTTCGCTAGGGGAGTGACGCGCCTGACACGCAGGCGAAACGCCGGTACCCGGCACTCCCACAAGGGAGGCCGGGCACCGGGGATCGGTTCGGGCGGGGCGGTCAGGCCTTCTGCTGGACCGTCTGGAGAGCCGTGATGCAGACCGAGATCGCCTTCTGGAGCTCCTCCAGGCGGCGCACCATGTCGTCCTCGTAGATGTCGTCGATCTCCTGGACGTCGTCGAACGTCAGCTCCTCGAAGGCCTTGGTGGCCTTCTGCAAACTGCTGTAGAACCTCGCGCGCCGCTCCTGCACCCGCAGCGCGGGGTCCGACTCGACGGCCTCCGCGACGAGCGTGCGCACGGAGTCGTACGCCTCGCGGGCCCACTCGCCCGCCTCCTCGTCCTCGTCGAGCTCGTCGATCAGGGACAGATGGCGCTCGGCCTCCTCGCGCAACTGCTGCGGAGCCTCGATCTTCTGCCCGGCAGGCGTCTTGACCTGCCCCTCCTCGGCGATCTTGCGCACGTACTCGAGGCGGTCGCCGGTCTTGGACTCCTCGGCCACGGCCTTCTTCAGGTCGTCGGCGCGCACGATGTCGCGGGCCAGGCCCGAGCGCAGCGCCGGGTCCTCGCCGAGGCGGTCCATCAGCGCCTTGCGGGCCGCCTCCGCGGTGCCCGGGTCGGCGAGGATCGCGGCCCGCAGCGCCGTCGGGTTCTCCGCGACCTCCAGTGCCTTGGTGGGCCGGATGCCCTCGGCCTCGGCGGCCTCGGTGATCGCCTGGCCGCGCACCGAGGCGGCGCTGGACCGGGAGACGTAGTACGACAGCCAGAGGTCGGCGTCCGGGAGCTCGACGTCGGCGCCCGGCGCGAGAGCCTCGAACTGCGGGACCACGCCGTCGTCCGCCGCCTTGTCCCACGCCTTGTAGAAGCGCATGACGCGGTCGGCCGAGCAGCCCGCCAGCTCGGCGAACCTGCGCGCCGAGACCTTGGAGGTCTCGCCCGCGGGCTGGCCGCCGGGGCGCACGCTGCGGGCCACCTTCAGGGCGAAGGTCCAGCCGCCGGTACGGGCGTATTCGCCGAATTCGTGGGCGTCGCGGGTGATGGACTCCGGTACCTCGGCGAGGAGGTCATCGTCGTCATCGTCATCGGCCTCGCTCGCGTCGGCCTCGGACGCCGATTCGGGCTCGGACTCGGGTGCGGGGTCCGACGGGGGCTGCCAGAAGTTCTCGGGCGTGTCCGCGCCGGCCTGGCGCGCCTGCGGCACGTCGGACGTGGACATCGGCTCCGCGGCGGACGTGTCCCCGGTGTCCTCACCGGACGGGACGGCTGCCTCGGACGAGTCGGTGGCTACGGTCACGTACGTACTCCTGAGTGCTCGGGACGGGTGCGGGTCGACGCGATACCTTATCGCTCCGCATACCGCCGAGCGTCCCTGACGTGCCGTTACGCCAGATGTGTCGCGGCCGCGGTCCGGCGGTGATCCGGTGCCCCGTTACCGGGCCCGCCGGTCGCAGTTCCCCCTCCTGCGGCCGGCGGGCCCGGGCCTCGACCGTGCGCCGCGGCGGGAGAGCGAGGCCACGGGAGGCTCCGTGCAGCAGCATCTCAGTGAGGGCCTTCGGCGGGAGCGGGCCGAGTGACCCTTGTGGTGGGCCGAACGGCCCGTCTTCGCGCGCCCCTCAAGCGCCCCCTGCGGCGTCTGCTGCAACGCCTGCTGCAAGGGCTGCTGCGACGCCTGCTGTGCTAAAGCGCCCCCTGGGCCCGCAGCTCCCGGATCGTCGTCGTGTCGTAGCCGAACTCCTTCAGGACCGCATCCGTGTGTTCGCCGACCGCCGGGACCGGGTCCATCCGGGGTTCCACGTCCCGCAGGGTCGCCGGGGGGACGAGCGCGCGGACGGGTCCGGCCTCGGTGGCGACGTCGCGCCAGCGGTCACGGCCGCTCAGGACCGGATGGTCGAGGAAGTCGGTGACCGTGTTGAGGCGGGCGTTCGCGACCTTGGCGGATTCCAGCAGGGCGACCGCTTCGCGCGCGTCGAGCTCGGCGAAGCGGGCCGCGACGATCGCGTCGAGCTCGGCGCGGTGCGCGACCCGGGCCGAGTTGCGGTGGAAGCGCGGGTCCTCGGCCAGGGCGGCGTCGTCCAGGAACACGGCGCAGAAGGAAGCCCACTCCCGTTCGTTCTGAATGGCCAGCAGGACCGTCCCGCCGTCCGCCGCGTCGTAGGGGCCGTAGGGAGCGATCGTCGCGTGCGCTGCGCCGACCCGCTGCGGCTGCCGGCCCGAATGCGCCGTGTAGTAGGCGGGGTAGCCCATCCACTCCGCGAGCGCCTCGAACAGCGACACCTCCACCGCGCGTGCGGTGCCCGTGGCCCGCCGCTCGTACAGTGCGGTGAGAATGCCGGAGAACGCGTACATGCCGGCCGCGATGTCGGCGATCGCGATGCCGACCTTGGCCGGGGCGTCGGGCGCGCCCGTCACCGACACGACGCCCGTCTCGCACTGCACGAGGAGGTCGTACGCCTTGCGGTGCGCCCACGGCCCGTCGCTGCCGTAGCCGGAGATGTCGCAGACGATCAGATCCGGGTGGCGCTCCGCCAACTCCCGCGCGGACAGACCGAGGCGGGCCGCGGCGCCCGGCGCCAGGTTCTGTACGAAGACGTCCGCGCCGGCGAGCAGCCGCTCCAGGACCGCGCGCCCGCCGGCCGTCTTGACGTCGAGCGTCACCGAGTCCTTCGAGCGGTTCAGCCACACGAAGTGGCTGGACTGGCCGTGCACCGTCTCGTCGTAGCGGCGCGCGAAGTCGCCCCCGCCCGGGCGCTCGATCTTGATCACCCGTGCGCCGAGGTCGGCGAGCTGGCGCGTGGCGAACGGCGCGGCCACCGCCTGTTCCAGACTGACGACGGCGACGCCGTCGAGGGGCAGGTGGGCGGCGCTCATCCGGGGTCCTCCGTGCTCGTACGGGTGTCGTCGTGCTGCACGGTATGCGACGCTCACGCCCGCCCGGCGGGCAGGATCCTCAGCCGCTCTCGGCGGCCCGCGTGGACCAGCGCTGCTCGACCCTGGCAAGGCGCCAGTACGCGATCGCCGCCGCCCACACCACGACGAAGAGACCGACGATGACATAGCCGACGTTGTCCAGGTCGAGCCCGGCTATCCACCCCGTCACCGCGTCGGTGAGGCCGAGCTTCTCGTGCAGGACGCCGACGAGTTCGATCGTGCCGATGAAGAAGGCGACCGCGATCGACAGGCCGGTGATGGTGAGGTTGTAGAACACCTTGCGCACCGGGTTGGAGAACGCCCACTGGTAGGCGAAGTTCATGAACGTCCCGTCGAGCGTGTCGAACAGGCTCATGCCCGCGGCGAACAGCAGGGGCAGACACAGGATCGCGTACCAGGGCAGCCCCGCCGCGGCGCCGCTGCCGGCCATCACCATCAAGGTCACCTCGGTCGCCGTGTCGAAGCCGAGGCCGAAGAGGAAACCGAGCGGATACATCTGCCCCGGGCGGGTGATCGACCTGGTGAAACGGCCGAGGATCCGGTTCATGAAACCCCGTGAGTCCAGGTGCTGCTCCAGCGCGCGTTCGTCGTACGAGCCCTCGCGCATCGCCCGGAAGACCTTCAGGATGCCCAGCAGCGCCACGAGGTTGAGCGCGGCGATGAGGTACAGGAACGTACCCGAGACGGTGGTGCCGACGATGCCGAGCACCTGGTGGGTGCCGGACTCGTCGTTCAGCAGGGTGCCCGCGAGGGCCGCGCCGCCCGCGACGAGGGCGGCCATCGCGACGACCACGCTGGAGTGGCCGAGCGCGAACCAGAAACCCACGGAGACGGGCCGCTTGCCGTCCGCCATCAGCTTGCGGGTCGTGTTGTCGATCGCGGCGATGTGGTCGGCGTCGAAGGCGTGCCGCATCCCGAGGGTGTACGCGGTGACGCCGAGGCCGATACCGAAGGCCTTGTTGCCGACCTCGTAGTGCTCGGGGACGACGAGGAGGAACAGCACGCCGAACGCGACGATGTGCAGCGCGGCGATCACCGCCATGAGACCCGCGGTGCGCACGGTGTCCTCGCGGCGCCAGCGGAAGGCCGGGTGGGGGTGCGGGCCGGTGGGCCGCGCGGGGGAGTTTCCGGGCAGGGTCATGCCTTGATCACGCTCCAGCACCTCGTGGATCACTTCGTGAGATGCCGCGGCCGGTCTCCTGGCTTACGGGTGTGCCACGCCGCTCCTGCCTTCCCAGCAGCCCGAAGGCGTCCAGTGGCGCGGTGGAACGGCGTGTTCCGCACCCACCCGAGGGCGGTGCGGAACCCGATCACAGTGGCGAGGGCCGCTCCGGACTTGACCCCTGGGGGCCGTCACCGGTCTTCCCGAGCACCACGGCCCGGCCACCCTAGTCGACGCACTCCCCGGCGCCGCGGGCGGCTGTCCCACCGCGGGCGGCTATCCCCGCCGGCGCGCGCGGGCCCGCCCGATCTCCTCGTACGCCTTGTCGCGGCCCTCCCAGTGCGAGCCCTCCACCGACTTGCCGGGTTCCAGGTCCTTGTAGACCTCGAAGAAATGGGTGATCTCCAGGCGGTCGAACTCGGGGATGTCCTCGATGTCCTGGATCGAGGCATGGCGCGGGTCGTGGGCGGGGACGCAGAGGACCTTCTCGTCCGGGCCCTTCTCGTCGCTCATCACGAACATGCCGATCGCCCGGCACTCGATGGTGCAGCCGGGAAAGGTGGGGTCGTCGGTCAGGACGAGCGCGTCCAGCGGGTCGCCGTCGCCGCCGAGCGTGCCGTCGACGTAGCCGTAGTCCGCGGGGTACTGGGTCGAGGTGAACAGCATGCGGTCGAGCCTGATCCGGCCGAGCTCGTGATCCATCTCGTACTTGTTCCGGGAGCCCTGCGGTATTTCCACGATCACGTCGAACGCGTCGCCGCGCGTCTCGCTGCCGCCCAATGTGGCCTCCTTGCCCCATTGCCGCCCGCTCGGATGCCCCCGAGTGTGCGCCGTGCGCGGCGAGACCGGAACCCCTCGGACCGCGCGGGAGTCACACCGAGGGAGAGATGGGGAAGACGAGTTCGGGGCGGTCCCAGGCGACGGCCGGGGGATGCGCGGCATCGGTCCCGGTGCGCAGGGCCCCCACGCTGCGGTAGAAGCCCTCGGCGGGCGGGTGGGAGACGACGCGCACATGGTCGAGCCCGGCGGTCGCGGCCTCCGCCCGCATGTGCGCGACGAGCAGACGTCCGATGCCCAGGCCCTGCGCGTCGTTCGCGACGAACATCAGGTCCAGCTCGGGAGGGGCGAGGAGCAGGGAGTAGAAGCCGAGTACGCGCTCGTCCGCCCCGCCGGTCGCGCCGGTCGCGACGAAGACCCGGTGCGCCTCGATGTAGTCGGGGCCGACCCGGTAGCCCGCGACCATTCCCGCGTACGGGCCCTCGTAGGCGCGGGAGCCGCGCACGAGCCGGGTCAGGCGTCTGGCGTCGCCCGCGGTGGCCCGCCGCACCGTGACGGCCGGGCCGCCACCGGGGCGCGTAATGCTCGAGGTCATACAGCGAGTATTACGCACCCGGGGGAGGCGTCGGCCCGGTGGGTACCGGTCTCAGCCGGTGGGTACCGGTCTCAGCCGGTGGGCACCGTCGAATGGACCTGGCGCAGGAACGCGGCGTTGTCCGGGGTGCGGCGCAGCTTGTCGAGCAGTGCCTCGTAGGAGGACTGGCCTTCGCGGCCCTGGAGGGCCCGGCGCAGCCCCCGTACGGCGGTCAACTCGGGTGCGGGCAGCAGGAGTTCCTCGCGACGGGTCCCGGAGGGGGTGATGTCGACGGCGGGGTGGACGCGGCGGTCGGCGAGCGAGCGGTCGAGGCGCAGCTCCATGTTGCCGGTGCTCTTGAGCTCCTCGAAGAAGTAGTCGTCGGCGCGGGAGCCGGTGTCGACCAGGGCCGTGGCGAGGATCGTCAGGGAGCCGGCCTCCTCCGTGTTGCGGGCGGCGCCGAACAGGCGCTTCGGGCCGAACAGCGCGGCGGCGTCGACACCGCCGGACAGGGTGCGGCCACCTGAAGAGGCCGCGTTGTTGTGGGCGCGGCACAGCCGGGTGAGGGAGTCGAGCAGGATCACCACGTCGCGGCCCTGTTCGACGAGGCGCTTGGCGCGCTCCACGGCGAGCTCGGCGAGCGCGATGTGTGCCTTGGCGGGCTGGTCGAACGTGGAGGCGTACACCTCGCCGCGCACGGAGCGCCGCATGTCGGTGACCTCCTCGGGGCGTTCGTCGACGAGCACCACCATCAGCTCGGCCTCGGGATGGTTCGCGGCGACGGCCGCGGCGAGCTGCTGGAGCAGGACGGTCTTGCCGGTCTTGGGCGGCGCGACGATCAGTCCGCGCTGCCCTTTGCCGATGGGGGCGAACAGGTCGACGACGCGGCCCCCGAGGCCGCTCGCCGGGCTCTCCATGCGCAGCCGTGCCGCGGGGTGGAGCGGGGTGAGGTCGCCGAAGCGGGGGCGGCGGCGCACGGCGTCGACGGGGGCGCCGTCGATGGTCTCGACGTGGCTGAGCGTGTGCGGTTTGGCGCACAGCCCGTCCACGAAGTCGCCCTTGCGCAGGCCGAGTTGACGGATGAGAGTGGCGGGGACCTGGACATCGCGGGAGGTCGGCAACAGGTCCCTCCCGCGCAGCAGGCCCTGCCCGTTCACGCCGATGTCGAGGACGCCGGCGGTCCGGACGGGGGCCTTGGGTGCGGAGGCGGCGCGCGGCCTCTCCGCGGCGGTGCTGGGCTTTTCCAGCGCTTCGAGAGTGGTGCTGGTCATGGTCGATCAGGGTCCTTTCGCGGACGCGGTCCGTACGCGGGCAGAGGAGGGGTGGGATCCGGCGCGAGGCGGGGCGGAATGTCACGCCCCGTGGACGGGCAGAACAGCCCGTGGCCGGGAGAGGGACCTGGCAGCGCAGGGGCGGGAAGAATCCGCCGGAAACCTGTTGACCAGGGGTGACGCACGCTGTGACGCAGACCGGAAAGGAGGTGCGCTCAGGCGCTGAGGAGAAGAGATCGGCACCGGCGCCTCGAAGGGGCGTAACACATGTGCCACTGAGACAGTAGCATCCGACCCCGGGTGCGCGGCAAGAGCGGCTTTCGGCGGCCCGCCGATCTATGCTGATCCGCCATGTTCACACCCCAGGGCCCCACCCTCCGCGAGCTGGCCGTTCAGGCGCTGTCGTCGGTCGAGCGCGGCTACGACCTGCTCGCGCCGAAGTTCGACCACACGCCGTTCCGCACGCCTGACCTCCTGCTCGACCCGGTCGCGCGGGCGCTGCGCGAACTCGGGCCGTACGAGACCGGGCTCGACCTGTGCTGCGGGACCGGGGCCGGGCTCGGCGTGCTGCGCGAGGTGTGCGCGGGGCGGGCCGTGGGCGTCGACTTCAGCGCGGGCATGCTGGAGGTCGCGCGCGCCGGTGGGCCTGCGGCCTCGTACGTCCGCGGGGACGCCCTCGCGCTGCCCTTCGGGCCCGTCTTCGACCTGGTGGTGAGCTTCGGCGCGTTCGGCCACTTCGTGCCGGGGCAGTACCCGGATCTGTTCGGCCAGGTGCGCCAAGTGCTGCGCCCGGGCGGGCAGTTCGCGTTCCCGCTGCCGGCGCCGCCGCGGCCGGGGTCGCGCGGATACTGGGCGATGCTCGGCTTCGACGGGGTGATGCGCGTGCGCAACGCCGTGTGGCGGCCGCCGTTCGTCATGTACTACCGCCCGTTCCGACTCGGCGACGTACACAGGGAGTTGGGCCGGGCCGGGTTCGACGTCGCGCTGCGGGCGCTGCCCGAGCTGGGCGAGCGGCCCGACGGCAGCCCGCGCTGCCGGCTCGTCGTGGCCACTCGCCGCTCTTAGGCGACCTCGGCCTTACGACTCAGTCGGAGCCGGAGCCGGAGCCGGAGCCGGAGCCGGAGCCGGGGTCGGGGTCGGGGCCGGAACTGGGAGCGGGTAGCGCACCTCCGTCAGCTCCTCCGACACCTCCCACAACCGCCGTGCCACCTGGGTGTCGACGGCGCCGGGCGCCGCCTCGACCCGTGTCGGCGCACCGCGCATCTCGCCCCGGCCGTCCGGACCGATGAACTCCCCGCCCTGTACGCCGGGTTCGGTCGCCGCGTAGAGCTGCGGCAGCGCGCCTTGGTCCGCGGACTGGGCCAGCGGCCTCGCCAGGTAGCCGAAGAGCAGACGCGGCAGCCGGACCGTGCCGTTGGTCTGCAAGCCGGTCGCGCTGTAGCCGGGATGCGCGAGCACGCTGCGCAGCGGGGAGCCGGCCGCGGACAGGCGCCGGTGCAGTTCGAGGCCGAACACGGCGTTGGCCAGCTTCGACTGCCGGTAGAACTCCATCGGCGCGTACCGGCGCGCACCGTTCAGGTCGTCGAAGTCGATGCGCGCCTTGCGGTGTTCGAGCGAGCTGACCGTCACCACCCGGGGATCCGGCGCCTGCGCCAGCAGATCGAGCAGCAGCCCGGTGAGCGCGAAGTGCCCGAGGTGGTTCGTCGCGAACTGCACCTCGTGACCCTGCGCGCTGAGGGTGCGGGGCGGTGCCATCACCCCGGCGTTGTTGATCAGCACATCGACGCGCGGATGACCGGCGCGCAGTTCATCGGCGAACGAACGCACCGAACCCAGGTCCGCGAGGTCGAGCCGGCGCACCTCGAGGCGTGCGTCCGGCTGGGCGGCGGTGATCGTCGCGGCCGCCGCCCGCCCCTTGTCCGGGTCGCGCACACCCATGATCACGTGCGCGCCCCGGCGAGTGAGGGCCCGTGCGCTCGCCAGGCCGAGGCCGCTGCCCGCCCCCGTGACGACCACCACCCGCCCTGTCCGGTCCGGAATCCGGCCGATGTCCCACCGCTGTTCCTGATTCATGCGGCACAGACTGGCCTTGATGGCACTTGGTGTCAAGACGCGCCTGAGTGTCATCCGGGGCATGGCGTGTAGGGTGTGGGGGTGAGTACGCGACCCCACCTGAGCCTTGCCCAGCGCAAACGGCAGCTCGTCTCGGACGAACTGACCGAGGCGGCCCTGCAGTTGCTCGCGCTCAAGGGCTTCGACGCGGTCACCGTCGACGAGATCGTCGCGGCCGCCGGAGTCTCCAAGCGGACCTTCTTCCGCTACTTCGCGTCCAAGGAGGACGTCGTCGTCCAGTTCCTGGCCGACATGGGCGCGGACATGCGCTCGGCCCTCGCCGAGCGGCCGGCCGGCGAGACACCGGCCGCGGCCCTGCTGCACGCGGTACGGGTCCCGGTCACCACCTGCGCCGCCGACTCCGAACGGGCGCTGCGCGTCGTCCAGTTGATCCTGCGCACCCCCGCCCTGCACGCCCGTTTCCTGGAGCGTCAGGTGCAGTGGCGCGACGATCTCGCCGAGGAACTGGCGGGCCGCGTCGGCCTGGACCCCGAGACCGACCTCTACCCGCGTCTCGCCACGGGCGCGGCGCTCAACGCCTTCCACGTCGTCCTGCAACGCTGGAGCGCCAGCGACGCGGCCCAGGACCCGGTCGCCCTCCTCGACCAGGCGTTCGCCGTCGTCGCCCGCGCGCTGGACGGGCCCCCGTAGGACTCCGTACCACCGCATGGGCGGGAGCACGGAGAGCGGCCGACTGCGATAGCGTCCCTCCCGCTTCGGACAAGCGGGCAAGTGAGAGGGATGTCGTGCAGAGTCAGGTGCGTGGGCGGGGTTCCGCGTGGTGGATCACCTTCGGGGTGATCGCGTTCGGATCGCTGTTCCTGGTCATCGGGTTGATCCTGGCAGGGGTGTCGATCTCGTACGCGTCCAGCGCGGAGCGGGCCAGGGGCACGGTGACGGACCTCGAGTGGCGCACCAGCCACAGCAGCGGCTCCCATCGGAACCGGTCGTCCAGCAGCACCGTCGCGTACCCGGTGGTCGAGTTCACGTCGGCGGACGGCGAAACGAGGACGTTCCGGAGCTCGGGGGGCTCCAATCCGCCCTCGTACGAGCGGGGCGAGCAGGTCGATGTGCTGTACCGCGCCGATTCCCCCGAGGACGCGCGGATCGACGGGTTCCTCTCGATGTGGCTGCTGCCGCTGATCTTCAGCGGGATCGGGCTGCTGATCGCGGGGATCGGGACGACCGTGGCGATCGTGCGGCGGCGGTCAGGGGCCGGGGGAGTGCGGACGGCGCCCGTGGTGGACCTGCGGAAGTAGGCGGGCCCGCCCGCGTCCCAGGGCCTGTCCGGCGGATCTTGTCGCGGTCGCGGGGGCGCCGGCGCAGGACAGCGCGGGCCACCACGGTGCGACCGGATCCGCCGGACAGGCCCTAGCCTGGGCAGCCGTTGTCCGTCACGGTGATCTCCCAGCTGTCACGCGGTTCCTGGCCCTTGCCCGGTTGCCGGTCGGTGACCTGGACGCGGACGGGATCGTGCTCCGCCGGCATCGCGCCCGTCGCCGGGACACTTGTCGTCCTCGCCGCACCCTCCCGGTCCGCACTGTCCTTGTTTCGCTGCGCATGGTGGGTGCGGGCGGCGGTGCAGGCCAGCTGTCGCAGGGCCGGCCCCGTCGGCCGGGCGGTGCCGACGGGGAAGCGGACCAGGAATGTGTCGGTGCCGGAGCCCTTCTCGGTCGTCACCTCTGTCGTCACCCGGGACGGGTGCTCCAACTCGGGCAGGGCCGTGGTCAGTCCGTCGGATTCCGCGGCGGTCGGACCGGCGAGAAGCTGCCGCACCGCGTAGGTGACCGGATCGGTACCGGACGGGGCCGCCGGGCGGGGCGCCGCGTGCAGATCTCCCGAAGTCCCCGCGGCACCCGGCCCGGTCGTGGACGGTTCGTCGACACCGTCCGGAGCCGGCTTGCCGTTGCCGCCCGGGGCCGACGCACCGCCACTGTTCGCAGGCGGCTCGCTGTCACCCTCCGGGTCGGGAACGCCAGAGGCCGGGACACCCGGCGTCGGAGCGGCCTGCGGCGGCCGGGAGACCTCCGTGTCCCGGACCAGGAAGTAGACCGCCGTCGCCGGTGACATCCCCTTGGCGGGCTCGCCCACCTCGACCACCTCGGAGGGCTGGACCCCGCACCCCGCCAGGGTGGCGGCGAGGACCGCGGGCATCAGGGCGGCCCGGCGCAGCGACCGACGGGTCCTGCGCACCGCGGCGGGGCGGTCGCCCCTGCCCTGCCTCATTCGGGTCCCCTCTCCTCGTGCCGCGGCTCGTCGTGCTGCCCGGCGTCCGCATCCGCGTCCGCGTCCTGCGCCTCGCGCGGTCTCGTAGGGAGGACGACGGTGAGGACGGCGCCGCCGCCCGGCCGGTTGGCCGCGTGCACCTGGCCGCCGTGCAGATGGACGTTCTCCGCCGTGATGGCGAGCCCCAGACCACTGCTCTCGCTGCGGGTCCGCGCCGGACCGGCCTTGTAGAAACGGTCGAAGACATGGGGCAGCGCCGCCGCGGGGATACCCGGGCCGTGGTCGGCCACCTCGATCACCAGCCACCCCTCGGATCCGTCGCCGTCAGCCTGTTCTCGCCGGTCCTCGCGCAGGTCCAGCGTCAGGGTCACCGGACGGCGGCCGTGGCGCAGCGCGTTGCCGATCAGGTTGGCGATCACCACGTCGAGGCGGCGGGGATCGACCCGGGCCCGCACGCCCTCCCTCAGATCGGTGTCCACCTCCGCGAGCCAGCCGCGCGCCGAGAGGGTCCGCCGGAGGGACTCCGCCACATCGATGTCGTCGAGGTGGAGCCGGGCCGCGCCCGCGTCGAAGCGGGAGATCTCCATCAGATCGTCCACCAGCCGCGTCAGCCGTACCGTCTCCTCGGTGATGAGCCGCACGGCGTCCCCGGTGTCGCCCTCCAGGAGCGGCGCCTCGTCGGCGAGGACGTCGGTGACGGCGGTCATCGCGGCCAGCGGGGTCCGCAGTTCGTGCGAGACGTCCGCGGCGAAGCGCCGGGCCCGGTCCTCCATCCGCCGCAGTTCGGCTACGGACTTCTCCAGCGCGGCGGCGGTCTCGTTGAACGACCGGGAGAGCTCGGCGAGTTCGTCGGAGCCCTGTACGGCGAGCCGGGTGTCGAGGTGCCCGATGGCCATGCGGCGGGTCGCTCCGCGCAGCGCCCGTACGGGACGCAGTACTCCGCGCGCGAGGAGCAGCGCCAGCAGGACGGCGAGCACCAGAGCGGGCAGGGTGGCGCGTTCGACGGCGGTGACCAGGGCGTTGACGTAGGTCTGCTCGGTCCGCTGCGGTACCACGAGGTACAGGGACAGGCCGGACAGGGTGCGGGTCGTATAGGTGTCTTCGGTGTAGGTGACCGGAAGCCCGACGACGAGTACGGACCGGCCGTCCGTGCGCACGCGCTGGAAGACGGCCACGGCGCGTGAGGTGACCGACTTGCGCAGCGCGGGCGTCAGTTCAGGTGTCGGCGCGCCCGGACCGGACGAGGGGGCCGAGGCCGCCGTCAGCCCTCCGTAGGTGGCCGTGACCCGCCATCGCTGCGGCTGGTGGTCCCGCGCGAGCTGCGACACGAGCACGTCGAGATCGGCCTGGTCGGGGGCGGGCGGCACCGTGGGGATCAGGGCGTCGACGCTCTGCCGGAACTGGTTGACCACGGTGTCCTGGCTCTGCTGGAGCACACCGGTGCGGGCCTCCCGGAAGGTCAGGGCGCCGGTGCCGAGCGCGCTCACGGCGGCGACCAGCACGAAGGAGAGGACCAGGCGGGTCCGGAGGCTGCTCAGGGAGCGCCGGGCGGTGGCCCACGCACCGAGGAGCGCGCGCTTTCTGGGCATGCCGGTTCTTCCCGGGCCGGTCTGTCCCACGCCGGTTCGTCCCGCGTCCGTCTGTCCCACGCCGGTTCTTCTCATGCCGCCGAGCGGAAGCGATAGCCGAAACCGCGCACCGTCTCGATGCACTGCGGCTCCGCGCGGGTCTCGCCCAGCTTGGAGCGCAGCCGTTTGACGCAGGCGTCGACCAGCCGGATGTCACCGTGGTAGCTGTGCTCCCAGACGGCTTCGAGGAGTTGCTGCCGGCTGAAGACCTGGCCGGGTGAGGCGGACAGGGTGAGCAGCAGGCGCAGTTCGGAGGGGGCGAGGAGGACGGGCACGCCGTGGCGGGCCACGGCCAGGCCGGTCCGGTCGATGGAGAGCGGGCCGTGCGACTCGACACGCGGCCCGGCCCCGACCGGTGCCGGGGCGTCGGCGCGGCGCAGCACCGCACGTATTCGGGCGTCCAGGACGCGGGCCCGCACCGGCTTGACGACATAGTCGTCGGCGCCCGCCTCGAGGCCGACCACCACGTCCACGTCATCACCCTTGGCGGTCACGATGATGATCGGCAGCTGCTCGCTCTCCCGCACGCGGCGGCACACATCGAGCCCGGCCATCCCCGGCAGCATCAGATCGAGGACCAGTACATCGGGCCGGAACGAGGCCATCCGGAGCAGCCCTTCCTCTCCGGTGACCGCCGTGCGGACCTCATGGCCCTGACGTCTGAGCCCGAGGTCGACGGCCCGGCGGACGGAGTCGTCATCCTCGATGAGCAGTACGCGGGACATGCCCTCAGTATGCGTCCGTGACCTGCGCCGTCCGGCTGGTGCGGGGGCGTCGGGCGCCAGTCGTTACGCAATGGTCTTACGCGCGCAGCCGGTGCGGCCCGTCATGCGTCGGGCCGGCCGGACGACCCCTTCTTCGTTATCCGTCCGTGACCTTGTGCGCCACGTCCCATCACATGGGCTTCACAGCCTGGAGGACATGCGCCACGCCAAGAAGCCATCCACCCGACGCCCGGCCACCCACCGGACCAGCCGCGCGCCCGCTCGACGGGTCCGCCTGCTCGGCCTGGTCGCGCTGGCGGCCGTCACGGCGCTGACCCTGCTGATGGTCTACGAGAACGGAGGCACGGCCAGCTCGGCGACCGGGACCGGGACCGGGACCGGGACCGGGACCGGCACGGACGCCCACCGGCGCGACGCCACCCCGCGACCGCAGAGTTCGCCGTCCGCGCCGCAGAGTCCGCCGGAGAGCACCCCGCCCCCGTCGGCCTCCGCGACGTCGTCCTCCACGCGCGGAACGAACACGTTCAGCACCGCCACCGCCTCCGGCAAAGCGGTCGGCAAGGGCACCGTCCGCCGCTACAAAGTCCAGGTGGAGCACGGTACGGGCCTCTCGGTGAACGGCGCCGCCAAGGAGATCGACGGAATCCTGGCCGACCCGCGCGGCTGGACGGCCGACGGCCGAAACGGGTTCCAGCTGGTCTCCTCGGGCCCGTACGACTTCGAGGTGAAGATCGCTACGCCGGACACGGTGGACCGGATCTGCGGTGCGGCCGGGCTGCACACCCGCGGTGAGGTCAACTGCGATGTCGGCGACCAGGTCATCGTGAACCTCAAGCGCTGGAACACCGGCTCCCCGCAGTTCTCCGGGCCGCTGCACGAGTACCGGGCGCTGATCATCAACCACGAGGTCGGGCACCGTATCGGCCACGGCCACGAGACCTGTCCCGGGCCCGGCCGCCTGGCTCCGGCGATGATGCAGCAGATCGACGGCCTGCGCGGCTGCCGCGCCAACGCCTGGCCGTACGACAGACACGGCACGTACCTCGGCGGACCCAGCGTGGCGTGAGCCGTAGCCGCCCGGTCCGTTGGAAGCGTGCGGCGGCGGACGCGTGCCGCCGGACCGGCGTGCCGGGCGCCCGTACTAGGCTGCCCCGGTGACGAACCCCGCCGAGCCCCGGAAACCCCAGGCCAGCGCCCCGGGCGCGGACGCGCCGGGGAGCGGCCGCCCGGCCAACCAGGGGCGACGGGTCGCGGCCCGCAATCGCGCCGCCCTCATCGCCGCGGCCCGCGAGGTCTTCGCCGAGCAGGGGCTGAACGCGCCGCTCTCCGCTGTCGCACGCCGCGCCGGAGTGGGGCAGGGCAGCCTCTACCGGCACTTCGCTGACCGGGTCGCCCTCGCCTCCGCCGTCCTGGACGAGAACGTGCGGCAGATCGAGCTGGCCGCCGACGGGCCCGGCGCGAGCCTCAAGAGCGTGCTGGGCGTGGTCACTTGGCACATGACCCGGTCGACGGCCTTCGTCGACCTGCTGCGTGTGCGCGGCGACGGCAAGGAGGCCCGCGCGCTGGCCGGCCGCGTCCACAGCGTCCTGGCCCGGTGCCAGCCCGCCGGCCACGCTCTCTCCGCCGACGACCTCATGCTCGCCGTCGCGATGGTCTCCGGGGCCGTCGCCGGCCCCACCCTGGCGGAGCGGGAGCGCCTCGCCCTGCGGGCCTGGAAGTTGCTCCGGGTAGAGGTGGGACCGGTACGGCCCTGGGAAGCGCCCGCCGACGAATAGGCCGACGAATAGGCCGACGAATAGACCGACGAGCAGGCCGACGATCAAATGGCCGAGGCTCAGCCGCCGTTGGACTGGCGGATGCCCTTGCCCAGGGCGGTGAACCCGTAGACGTATCCGCCGTCGGGCCCGCTGACCGTCATATAGGCCTTGGTGCGGCCCGGAGTGATCGCGACGTTCGTGGCCGACCGCAGGCCCTCGGCGTCCTTGGCCGGGAGTTCGACGGTGGCCAGGCGCGCCCCGTACTTGCTGTAGACCGCCATGGCGGGCCGTCCGTGCAGCGCCTGGTAGAGGTTGCCGTCGGCGTCCACGGCGATCGAGTCGGTCTGGGCCAGACCGCCGTCGACGTGGATGGCCTCGTGCTGGGAGGTCACCGTGGTCCTGTCCGCGTTCAGCAGCAGGTAGGAGACGGTGTCCTCGGTGAGCTCGCTGATCCACAGGCCGTGCAGTCCGGGGTCGAACATGATCCCGTTGGGCTGGGCGAGCCCGTCGGCCAGGACGGTCGTCCGCTTGCCGTCGCGGTCGATGCGCACGATACGGCCGTCGGTCTCCTCCGGTTCCGTGCCGTGCGCGTCGCTCACGTACAGATGGCCGTCGTCGTCGAAGGCGATGTCGTCCGGGGTCATCGTGGAGCCGTCGACCTTGCCGGAGAAGAACGTCCGCGGGTCCGAGCCGTCCCGCTCGATGCTGACGACGGAACCCGTGGCGAAGTCGGTCAGGTACATGCGGCCGTCGTACGGGCTGATCTGCGCGGAGGTGTACGCGCCGGTCCTGTCGGTGTAGACGCCTCTGTGCTTGCCGGTGGCCACGTCGACGGAGATGACCTTGGGCTCACCGGGGGGCGCGGTGACGTCCACGAGGGACAGGTTGCCGTGCGTGTCGAGGACCGGGCCCTCCAGCAGCGTCATGCCGGTGGCCTCGTGCACGTCGGTCACATGCGCGACCTGCGTGGCCCGGATGCTCCTGCCCTCACCGGGCGTGGCGGGGCTCTTGGCGGGGGCGCTCGCCGACTGGGTGCCGCAGCCGGTGAGGGCCAGCAGACCGGCGGCGGCCAGACCCGCCAGGGCGCTGGGCGTGCGGTGCGTGGTCATGCGGGGGTGTGCTCCTTCCTGTCGTCCGGGGAGCCGGACGTCGTGCCGAGCGGGAGGACGTACTGGTGGCGCCGGGGTCTCTTCGGCGCCGGGCCTTCTGGGCCCGGGCCTCAGGCGGCCGACCAACCGCCGTCGGACGGCAGGATCGCGCCGTTGATGTTCACCGCGTCCTTGCTGAGGAGGAAGGTGATCGAGGCGGCCAGCTCCTCGGCCATCGCCAGGTTGGGGATCGCGACGCGCATCTTCGCGGTGCGGGCCGAGCCGTACGGGGCGGGGGCGGGCATCTGGATGCCGGTGGCCACCGCGCCCGGGGCGACGGCGTTGACCCGTACGCCGGTGCCCGCGTACTGGTAGGCCGACGACTTCGTCAGGCCCACCAGCGCGTGCTTGGAGGTCGTGTACGCGGCGCCGGCGGCCGAGCCGCGCAGGGCCGCCTCGGAGACGACGTTGACGATCCGGCCGCCGCCCGCGGCGAGCATGCCGGGTACGACGGCGCGCATCAGGCGCATGGGGCCGTCGACGTTGACGCGCATGACGCGCTCCCAGATCGTGTCGTCGACCTCGTGGACGGCGGCGTCGTCGTCCATGACGCCGGCCACGTTCGCCAGGCCGTCCACGCGGCCGCCCGCGGCGGACAGAACGGTTTCGGCCGAATCCGGCGCGGTGATGTCCGCGGTGACGGGGACGACCGCCGCGCCCAGTTCGGCGGCGACGGCCGCGACGCCCTCGGACACGTCGACGGCGATCACCCGGCCCCCTTCACGCACGATGCGCGCGGTGACGGCCCGGCCGATGCCCGAGGCGGCGCCGGTGACGAGGACGGTCTGCCCGTCGAAGCGGCCCGGCGTGACCTGCTCGGTCCACGGCTCGGGCGCGCCGATCTCGACGCCCGCGTCAGGCTCCGCCACCGCCGTGGCCGGGGGAGCCGTCGGCACGCCCTCGGGGACCAGACCCGTCTCGGCGGCCGTGACCAGGGCGTCCACGAGTTCCGGCGGGAACTTCCCGCCGGACATCCGCACAAGCTGCTCCAACGGCAGCCCGAGGGCGGGGGAGAGGGCCTCTTCGCTCTGGCCCTGGGCGGCCAGCATGCCGCGCAGAACCTGTCCGGCGGCGGGGTGCGCCAGCCAGTCGCGCAGCGGGGAGGCGGGGGTGACCTTCGGCATCGCGGGCCTTTCGTGTCGGGTGGGGTCGGGCCGGTCCGGTCCGAGTCGGGTCGAGTCGGGTCGGCCGTGTCGGGTCGAGTCGGGTCGAGCCGGGTCGGCCGTGTCGGAACGGGTTGTGCCGGGTTCGCGCGGGAGCCGCGGAGGCAGCTTCCCGCCACTACCGGACAACACTGTCCGGTTGTTGCGTTACGGTACCTGGGGCCGCGCGGGACGCCCAGACCGGGACCGCCCCACCCCCGTGCGGCGCCCCGTGCTCGTCTCCCCCACGAGAGGACCCCGCCCGATGACCCTGCCGCCGTGCGACAACCCGCCCACCCCGCAGGAGACGGCCGCGCTGCGCGAGCGCTACCGCGCCGAGCGCGAACGCCGCGTGCGCCCCGAGGGCCCCGGCCAGTACCGGGAGACCACCGCGGAGTTCGGCTACTTCGCCGCCGATCCGTACGTCGGCGAGCCGGCCGACCGCGAGCCGCTGCACGACGTGGTGGACGTGGCCGTCGTCGGCGGCGGCTTCGGCGGGATCCTGGCGGGCGCACGCCTGCGCGCGCAGGGCGTGGCCCGGATACGCGTCGTCGAGAAGGGCGGTGACTTCGGCGGCACCTGGTACTGGAACCGCTATCCGGGCATCCACTGCGACATCGAGTCGCACATCTACCTGCCGATGCTCGACGAGACCGGGTACGTGCCCGAGTGGAAGTACGCCCCGGGCGAGGAGATCCGCCGGCACGCGGTGCGCATGGCCGAGCAGTCGAAGCTGTACGAGGACGCCCTGTTCTCCACCGCTGTCACCTCCCTGACCTGGGACGAGGACGGAGGGCAGTGGGTGGTGCGCACCGACCGCGGCGACGAGTTCCGCGCCACCTACGTCATCACCGCCACCGGCACGCTCTCGGAGCCCAAGCTGCCCGGCATCCCCGGCATCGAGGAGTACAAGGGCCACACCTTCCACACCTCCCGCTGGGACTACGGCTACACCGGCGGCGGCCCCGAGGGCGGCCTGACCGGCCTCGCGGGCAAGCGGGTCGGCGTCGTCGGCACCGGCGCCACCGGCGTGCAGGTCATCCCCAAGCTGGCCGAGGACGCCGGGCACCTGTACGTCTTCCAGCGCACCCCCTCCGCCGTGGACGTGCGGGGCCAGCGGCGCACGACACCCGGGGAGGTCGGGGCGGACCGCGCCGGCTGGGCCGCCGAGCGCCGCGAGAACTTCCTGCGGATCGTCTCCGGGGAGGACGCCGAGCGGGACCTGGTCACCGACGGCTGGACGGAGTCGGCCGCCCTCCTGGAGAAGCTCCTGCCCAGCTTCCGCCGCGACGGCGAACCGGACTTCGAGGCCGCGTACGAGGCCGCCGACCACGCCGCGATGAACCGGATCCGGGACCGCGTCGCCGCCGAGGTCACCGACCCGGCCACCGCCGCGGCCCTCCAGCCCTGGTACCGGTACGCGTGCAAGCGCCCCACGTTCTCGGACCTGTACCTGCCCGTGTTCAACCGGGACGACGTCACCCTCGTGGACACCGCCGACACGCACGGCATCGAGCGCATGACCGAACGCGGAGTCGTCGTGGACGGGGTGGAGTACGAGGTCGACTGCCTGATCTTCGCCACCGGATTCTCCGTCGGCGTCTCCGGTGTCACCTCGGGGAAGCTGCCCGTGGCCGGCCGCGACGGCCTGCAGCTCCTCCAGGCGCGGGCCCAGCAGGGACCGCGCAGCCTGCACGGATTCACCAGCCACGGCTTCCCGAACCTGATCCAGATGGGCTCGCTGCAGAACGCCAGCAGCGTCAACTACACGCACATCCTGGACGAGCAGGCCGTGCACGCCGCCGCCCTGATCGCCGCCGCGGAGGAGAAGGACGCCGTCGTGGAGCCGACCCCCGAGGTCGAGGACGCCTGGATCGGCGTCTGCGCACAGGACGCCCCGGACCACGCGTGGTTCCACGCCGAGTGCACCCCCGGCTACTACAACCGTGAGGGCCGGGGCCGCCCGAACGGTCCGATGGCATACCCGCACGGCGCCGTCGCCTTCCACGACCTGCTGCGCCGCTGGCGCGAGGAGAACATCGACGAGGCCCTGCGGCCGAAGACCGCCGCACCGGTCCGGTAGGTCCGGCGAGCCGCCGGAACACCCTGAAGCCCCAACGTCTCCCGAGTGACCGTGCGTGAGGGTCCGACACCCGAGCGTGCACCCACATTCGTGCTGATCCTGTGCATCTTTGCAGGCCACTGCATGGAACCCGGACGAGCCGCTCATCTCGCCATGGGCGAACCGGAGTTCGCGTGATAGCACGGAGCGATCAGACTCGAAGGAGACGACGACATCATGGGTATCTTCAGCCGTCGCCCGACCGCGACCCTCGAGCCGACGCCCGACGTCGGCCCCGGTACTCCGTTTCCGGCGGCCGCGGCCGCCGGTGTCGCGCTCGACCCGGCGCTGCGCGCGCTGACCGGCGAGTGGACCATCGACCGCCCGCACAGCCGGGTCGGCTTCTCCGTGCGGCACGCGATGGTCACGACGGTGCGCGGCGCCTTCGCCGACTACGACAGCACGCTGTACTTCGACGGCGCCCGGCCCGCCCTGTCGCGGGCCGAGCTCGTCATCCGGGTCGCCAGTGTCGACACCGGGGTGGAACAGCGGGACGCGCACCTCGTCGGCAAGGACTTCTTCGACGCGCAGCGCCACCCGGAGATGGTGTTCCGCAGCACCTCCACGGTCCACGAGGGCGGCGAGACCTTCCGCATGACGGGCGATCTCACCATCCGCGGCGTCACCCGGCCCGTCGAGCTGCAACTCGACTACCTCGGCTCGGTCCTGGACCCCTTCGGCTTCGAGCGGGCCGGTTTCGACGGCACCACCACCATCGACCGCACCGACTGGGGGCTGGTCTACAACCAGCGCCTCGAAGCCGGCGGCACCATGGTGAGCGAGAAGGTCCGTCTCCAGTTCGACATCTCCGCGGTCCGGGCCACGCCGCTGACGTAACACTGCTGACGTAACACTGCTGACGTAACACCGCTGACGTAACACCGCTGACGTAACACCGCACAAGAGTCGCGAGGCGCGCCCTCCCCGGCCCCGGGCCGGCGGAGGGCGCCGCCATGTGCGCCTGCGCCGCGGATTTCATGCGCCCGCAATGATCCGAAGGTCATCCGCCTGTTAGACATGGTCGGGTGAGATCGCGTTCCGAGGTGCACCCCAGCGAGGCCCGTGGCGACGACGTCCCCACGGGCCCGGCGGTTCCGGGCGCGCGGGCTCCCGTCGACGCCGTCCGGCACGTCCGTACGCCAGGAACAGACAGCGCGGCGCGACCGTTGTGAGCTACGACGAGTCGCGCCGGACGGCACTGCCCCGGCGGAGCGGACGGAGGTGGGGCGTGCGACGCGAGCCCTGCCCCCGCGCCCTGAACCCCCGCCGCCGCGTCCGGCTCCACACCCGGCCCTACATCGACCTGCGCCGCGTGGCCGGCGCGCTCTGTCGCCTGTGAACAGCGCTCGCCCCTGAACAGCGCTCGTCCCTGAACCGCGCTCGTCTCTCGACCTGCGCTCACTTCTCGACCTGCGCTCACTTCTGACCGGCGCTCGCCCCTGAACGGCGCTGTCCCGGCCGCCGGTTCAGGCTCCGTCCCCGCCGCGTCCCGCCCCGCGCCGCCCCATGGCCCGCGTCCGGCACGCGCGGGGCCGCGCTCTCGTACGGACTCTCAGGAAGGCACACCTGTGTCCTCAGCACCCACTCCCGCGCTGCATCTCGCCGTCGCCCTCGACGGCACCGGCTGGCACCCGGCCTCCTGGCGTGAGCCGGTGGCCCGGCCCCGCGACCTGTTCACCGCCGCCTACTGGGCGGACCTGGTCGCCGAGGCCGAGCGCGGGCTGCTCGACTTCGTCACCTTCGAGGACGGCCTCGGCCTCCAGTCCTCCCACCCCTTCGAACCCGACGGCCGCGGCGACCAGGTCCGGGGCCGCCTCGACGCCGTCCTGCTCGCCGCCCGGATCGCACCGCTCACCCGGCACATCGGCCTGGTGCCGACCGCGGTGGTCACGCACACGGAGCCGTTCCACCTCTCCAAGGCCATCGCCACCCTCGACTACGTGAGCACCGGACGCGCGGGGCTGCGCGTCCAGGTCTCCGCCCGCCCGAACGAGGCCGCCCACTTCGGCCGCCGCACGATCCCGACGATCGACCCCCAACAGATAGCAACCGCAGGGGAGTTGGTCACCGACCTCTTCGACGAGGCCGCCGACTACGTGGAGGTCGTGCGCCGACTCTGGGACAGCTGGGAGGACGACGCCGAGATCCGGTCCGAGGCGACCGGCCGTTTCGTCGACCGCGACAAACTGCACTACATCGACTTCGAGGGCCGCCACTTCAGCGTGAAGGGCCCCTCCATCACCCCGAGGCCGCCCCAGGGCCAGCCCGTCGTCAGCGCCCTCGCCCACCAACGCGTCCCGTACCGGCTGGTGGCCCGGCAGGGCGACATCGGCTACGTCACCCCGCACGACGCCGACGAGGCCCGGCGCATCGTCGCCGAGATCCGCGCCGAGCAGGAGGCCGCGGGCCGCGCGGAGCAGCCGCTGCACGTCTTCGGTGACCTCGTCGTGTTCCTCGACGACGACCCGGCCGCCGCGCACGCGCGCCGTGCGCGTCTCGACGGCCTCGCCGGAACCCCGTACACCAGCGACGCACGTATCTTCGCCGGTACACCCTCACAACTGGCCGATGTGTTGCAGGAGTTGCAGGGGGCAGGGTTGTCCGGATTCCGGCTGCGGCCCGCCGTGCTCGGTCACGACCTGCCGGCGATCACCCGCGGCCTCGTCCCCGAACTCCAGCGCCGAGGCGCCTTCCGCCGTGCCTACGAGGCCGACACCCTGCGCGGACTGCTCGGGCTCGCCCGCCCCGCCAACCGCTACGCCGCGACCGCGACCGCCTGAGCCGGACGGAGAACGTACGACATGAGCAAGCCACTGAAGCAGATCCATCTGGCCGCCCACTTCCCCGGTGTCAACAACACCACCGTGTGGAGCGATCCGAAGGCCGGCAGCCACATCGAGTTCAGCTCGTTCGCGCACTTCGCACGGACCGCCGAGCGCGCCAAGTTCGACTTCCTCTTCCTCGCCGAGGGACTGCGACTGCGCGAACAGGGCGGAAAGATATACGACTTGGACGTTGTCGGCCGACCCGACACCTTCACCGTCCTGGCCGCGCTCGCCGCCGTCACCGAGCACCTCGGACTGACCGGCACCATCAACTCCACGTTCAACGAGCCCTACGAGGTGGCCCGCCAGTTCGCCAGCCTCGACCACCTCTCCGGTGGCCGCTCCGCCTGGAACGTCGTCACGTCCTGGGACGCCTTCACCGGCGAGAACTTCCGCCGCGGCGGCTTCCTCCCCCAGGACGAGCGCTACTCGCGGGCGAAGGAGTTCCTGGCCACGACCGGTGAACTCTTCGACTCCTGGCGCGGCGACGAGATCGTCGCCGATCCGGCCACCGGAACGTTCCTGAGCGACGCGAAGGCGGGCTCGTTCGTCCACTCCGGACAGCACTTCGACATAAACGGCCAGTTCGACGTCCCCCGGTCCCCGCAGGGCCGGCCCGTCGTCTTCCAGGCGGGGGACTCCGAGGAGGGCCGGGAGTTCGCCGCGTCGAGCGCCGACGCGATCTTCAGCCGGTACGCCACCCTGAAGGAGGGCCAGGCCTTCTACGCGGACGTCAAACGCCGCCTCGCCGCGTACGGCCGTACACCCGACCAGCTCAAGATTTTGCCCGCCGCGACCTTCGTGCTCGGGGACACCGACGCCGAGGCCGAGGAACTCGCCCGCGACGTACGGCGCCGGCAGGTCAGCGGAGCCACCGCGATCAAGCACCTGGAGTTCGTCTGGAACCGCGATCTGAGCGCGTACGACCCCGAGGGACCGCTCCCCGACATCGATCCGGACGTCCAGGACCACCACATCGCCGAGGGCCGGGCCCAGGTCCGCATGTACCGCGACCCGCTGGCCACCGCCCGCGAGTGGCGCGAACTGGCCGCCGCCAACCAGTGGTCCATCCGCGAGCTGGTCATCCACACCGGCAACCGGCAGACCTTCGTCGGCTCCCCGGCCACCGTCGCCGGCGCCATCGACGAGCTCGTGCAGGCCGACGCCAGTGACGGCTTCATCCTTGTCCCGCACCTCACCCCCGGCGGCCTCGACGCCTTCGCCGACCAGGTCGTCCCGCTCCTCCAGGAACGCGGGGTCTTCCGCACCGAGTACGAGGGCCCCACCCTGCGCCACCACCTCGGCCTCGCCCACCCCGACGACGTGCGGAACGAGCGCGAAGCTTCATGAAGTTCTTGCGAAATCCGGCTCCACAAGACTGCAACAGGGCGGCAACACAGCGCTGTTGACGGCCGGTGCCCCGGGCCCCGATCATCGTTCGCAAGCACCGTACGGAAGCCGGCGGATCAGTCCGCCCCGGATCGAGGGGAGTCGAGATGCAGGTCCGCCGACCGGCCGCCGCGTCCGCTCCCCTCGCCCCGCTCGCCTCCCTCCGCGACGCACACCTGGCCGCGCGCATCCACATCGACCTGCGCCGCGTCGCCACCGCTCTCTGTAGCGCCTGACGCCTCCGGCCGCTCCTTCCGCGGCCCGCTCGCACCTCGGCCGCCGCCTCTTCTCCCGCGCGCCCGCGCTCTTTCGCGCCCGCGCTCCTCCGCGCCCCGCCGCGCCCCTCGTCCTGTGAAGGCCCGAACCATGCCCCGTACCGTCCTGCCCCCTTTCCTGCGCGCCGGCGTGCCGGCCGCTGTCGCCGCGGCCCTGCTGCTGACCTCGTGTGTGAGCAATACGCAGTCCGCGGTCACCAGCGCGAAGGTTGCCGCGCAGAAGATCCCGGCCAAGGTCTCCTCGGACACCACCCTCACCGTCGGAGCACCCGACCTCGAAGTCGCCCTCGAACTGTCCGGGCAGATCGACAAGCTCCCCTTCAAAGTGAAATGGGCCAACATCAGCGGCGGACCGCAATGCTCCGAGGCATTCCGCGCCGGCGCGCTGGATGTCTGCTCGTCCGCCGAGATTCCCTCGATCAACGCCCACTGGACCGGCCTGGACACCAAACTCGTCGCCGCCAAATTCCGCAAGGACCCGATCGCGGACCCGATCTACGAGCTGGGGATCGCCCCGGGCGCCCACATCAAGACGCTCGCCGACCTGCGCGGGAAGAAGATCGCCTACAGCCCGGGCCAGGCGCAGGGGGCGCTCGTCCTCAGAATTCTGAAGAAGGCCGGTCTCACGCAGAAGGACGTCGACCTCGTAGAACTCGCCAGCACCGGCGACGTCTATCCCACCGCCCTGGGAAACCGCCAGGTGGACGCCGCGCCCATCGCCGACGTCAATATCAAGCGCTATCTGACGAAATACGGAAAGGACGGCGGCACGACCGTCAAGCACGGACTCCGTGACGACCCGGCGCACTTGTGGGCTCTCACCGATTCCGTCGTCGACGCCCAGAAATCGGCCGCCATCAGGGAACTCATCACGTTCTGGGCGCGCGCGGGGCTCTGGGCCGACGCACATCCGCGGGAATGGATCGACGGTTACTACGTCAAGGACCAGGGGCTGAGCCGCGAGGACGGCGAGTACCTCGTCAAAAGGGCCGGCCATCCGGTCTTCCCGGCCGACTGGTCCGGCGCCATCGAGCGCCAGCAGCAGACCGTCGACCTGCTGGCGAAGGAGCAGGACCACAAGACGTTCGACGCGGGGACCCTCTTCGACCGCCGCTACGAGCGTGTCGCCGCCGACGCCACGGCGGGCGCCACCGCCGGTGAAAGGAAGACGCCATGAGCACGACGGCCTTCGAACAGCGGGCGGCGGCCGCGGCGCCACCGGGCGAAACCGCCCGCTCCCGCCCCCGCGCACGCACACGCAGGAAACTGGGGCCGGGCCGTCCCATCCCGTACGGCTGGGCCCTCGGTCCGCTGCTGCTGCTCGCGGTGTGGGCGGCCGGCTCGGGCGCCGGACTCATCGACGCCCGCAGTCTGCCCGCGCCCTGGACCATCGCCGGCACGGCGGGCGACCTCATCGCCGACGGCCGCCTGCAGTCCAACTTCGCGACCTCGGCCCAACGCGCCCTCCTTGGCCTGGTGTTCGGCACCGCCGCGGGACTGCTGCTCGCCCTCGTCGCCGGTCTGAGCCGCCTCGGTGAGGGGCTCGTCGACGGACCGGTGCAGATCAAGCGGGCGATCCCCTCGCTCGCCCTGATCCCCCTCCTCGTCCTGTGGTTCGGCATCGGCGAGACGATGAAGGTCATCACGATCGCGCTCGGCGTCTTCGTCCCGATCTACATCCACACCCACAACGGACTGCGCACCATCGACAACCGCTACGCCGAACTCGCCGAGACGGTACGGCTGAGCAGGGTCCAGTTCGTCCGCCATGTCGTCCTGCCGGGGGCGCTCCCCGGATTCCTGCTGGGGCTGCGCTTCGGCGTGACCGCCGCCTGGCTGGCGCTCGTCGTCGTCGAGCAGGTCAACGCCACCAGCGGCATCGGCTACATGATGGAGCTCGCGCGCACCTACGGACAGACCGACGTCATCATCGTCGGGCTCGTCGTGTACGGACTCCTCGGGCTGATCTCCGACGCCCTGGTACGACTCGTCGAGAGGAGGACCCTGTCATGGCGACGCACCCTGGCGGGCTGAAGACACCCGAGGCACCCACGGACAACACCGTCCGCATCGAGCACCTTGTCCGCACTCTCGGCGACCGCAACATCCTCGACGGTCTCGAACTGTCCATAGCCCCGGGCGAGTTCGTGGCGCTCCTCGGACGCAGCGGCTCCGGCAAGAGCACCCTGCTGCGGGCGCTCGCCCGCCTGGACCACGACGTGGCGGGCAGCGGTGAACTGGCCGCCCCCGACGACGTGTCGGTGGTCTTCCAGGACGCGCGGCTGCTGCCGTGGAAGCGGCTTCTGGACAATGTCGTCCTCGGCCTGAGCGGTCCGGACGCCGTGGAGCGCGGCCGCACCGCGCTCGCCGAGGTCGGCCTCGAAGGCCGCGAGCGGGCCTGGCCCGTCGAGCTGTCCGGCGGTGAGCAGCAGCGCGTCTCGCTCGCCCGCTCCCTCGTGCGCGAACCCCGACTGCTTCTCGCCGACGAGCCGTTCGGCGCGCTCGACGCCCTCACCCGGATCCGCATGCACACCCTGCTGCGGAAGCTGTGCGAGCGGCACCGGCCCGCCGTCCTGCTCGTCACCCACGACGTCGACGAGGCCATCGCCCTGGCCGACAGGGTGGCCGTACTCGAAGAGGGCCGGATCGCGGTCGACATCCCCGTCGAGCTGCCCGCCCCGCGCCGCCACGACAGTCCGGCGTACGCGGAGCTGCGCGACCGCCTGCTCGCGCGCCTCGGTGTGGAACTCACCCAGGAGGACCTCCGATGAGCCCGGAACACCTCTGGTACATCCCCAACACCGTCGAGCCGGGGCACCGCGGCGACGACACCACGGCCGGCTGGGGATCGATCGAGCACTCGACCGAACTCGCCCTCGCCGCGGAGGCACACGGCTGGGGCGGCGCCCTGCTCGGCACCGGATGGGGCCGCCCGGACACCTTCACCCTCGCCACGGCACTGGCCGCGCGGACCACGACGTTCAAGCCGCTGGTCGCGATCCGCCCCGGGTACTGGCAGCCCGCGCACTTCGCCGGCGCCGCCGCCACCCTCGACCAGCTCAGCCGGGGCCGGGTCCTGGTCAACATCGTCAGCGGCCTCGACAACCCGGGCGCGTACGGCGACACCAATGTCGACCCCGCCCAACGCTACGGCCGCACCCAGGAGTTCCTGCACCTGGTGCGGCGGCTGTGGACGCAGGAGCGGGTCACGTTCCACGGTGAGCACTTCCGGGTCACCGACTCGACGGTGGCGCCGCGGCCCTTCGCCACCGAGGGGAGGACCCACCCGACGCTCTACTTCGGCGGTGCGTCCCCGGCCGCCGAACGCGTGGCGGCGGCCGAGGCCGACGTACAGCTCTTCTGGGGCGAGCCGCTCGACGGGATCGCCGAACGCATCGACCGGCTGCGGGAGTTGAGCGCCGCGGTGGACCGTCCTCACCAGCCGCTCGAGTTCGGGCTGCGGATCACCACGGTGGTGCGCGACACGACCGAGGAGGCGTGGCGGGCGGCGGAGGAGAAGGTCGCCAGGATGGCGGAGGCTGACCGGGAACCGACGTGGGCGAAGAGCCAGAGGGCGGCGGTCGGCCAGCGACGGCTCCTCGACCTCGTCGAGCGCGGCGAGGTGCTCGACACCTGCCTCTACACCACTCCGGGCCGGTTCGGCGGCGGGGGAGCGGCGACGACCTGGCTCGTCGGCTCACCCGACGACGTGGCCACGGCCCTGGCGAACTACCGCAAGCTCGGCGTCACGCACTTCGTGCTGTCCGACACCCCGTACCGGGAGGAGACCGCCCGCGTCGGCGACCGGCTCCTGCCCAGGCTGCGGGCGTTTTGAGGGGCTCCGCAGTG
>NZ_BAAATS010000005.1:98750-563524 GCF_039533535.1 Streptomyces kunmingensis | reverse complement strand
CGGGTGTGGTGCGGGGATCAGGCGGCGACGGTCTCGCCCGCGTGGCCGTGCAGCCGGGAGATGATCTCACTGAGCTGCGCGGCGACCTCCGCGTCGTCGACGGGGTGCGTCTCGGCGAAGCGGGTCAGGGAGGCCGGGATGGAGATCTTGACGTCCTCGATCACCTTGCCGCCGGCGATGCCCACCGACTTGCGGACCTCGTCCTGCGCCCACACGCCGCCGTACTGGCCGAAGGCCGTGCCGCCCACGACGACGGGCTTGCCGCCGAAGGCGCCGGCGCCGTACGGGCGGGACAGCCAGTCGATGGCGTTCTTCAGGACGGCCGGGATGGTGCCGTTGTACTCGGGGGTGAAGAGCAGGAACGCGTCGGCGCTCTGCGCGGCGGCACGGAGCTTGGCCGCGGCGGCGGGCACGCTGCCCTCGACGTCGATGTCCTCGTTGTAGAAGGGGATGTCGACGAGCCCCTCGAACAGCTCGACCTCGGCGCCCTCGGGGGCCAGCTTGACGGCCGCCTCGGCGAGCTGGCGGTTGTGCGAACCGGCGCGCAGGCTGCCGACGAGCGCAAGGATACGGACAGACATGGGGGCTCCAAGGGTGATCTTCACGGGACTTCCGCGATCCGGACCGGGGTCCGTTTTCAAGTTCTACCACTCTAAGCGGACCGCGGTCCAGTTATGCCCGGAATGCTTTACGCTGTATTCATGTCCAGCAGCCCGCCCCACCTCCCGGCCTCGCACGGCCCCTCGGGCGAGCCCGAGCTGCTCGAGATCGGTTTCGCCGCGGACGGCGGTTGCAGCGGTCCCGGCCTGCGGGCCGACGCCGCACGCAACCGCGCCCGGCTCATGGAGGCCGCCGGGAAGCTGGTCGCCGAGCACGGTCCTGCGGGTGTCACGATGGAAGCCGTCGCCGCCGCGGCCTGCGTCGGCAAGGGCACCGTCTTCCGCCGCTTCGGCGATCGCAACGGGCTGCTGACCGCCCTGCTCGACCACACCGCGAAGCAGTTGCAGGCCGATCTGATGAGCGGGCCGCCGCCGCTCGGCCCCGGCGCGCCCGCCGATGAGCGGCTGCGCGCGTTCGGCGTCGAGGTCCTGCGCCGCTCGGCCGAGCAGCTGGAGCTGCAACTGGCCGCGCAGCCGGAACCGGAGCGCCGGATCGAGCACCCCTCGCGCCGGGTGCTCGCCACCCACGTCACGATCCTGCTGCGGGAACTCCTGCCGGGGGCCGACTGCGTGCTCCAGGCCCAGGCGCTGATGGGCTACCTCGACCCGGCCCTGATCCACTACCTGACGAAGCGGTGCGAGATGCCGCTGGAGCGGCTGGAAGCGGGCTGGACCGACCTCGTCTCCCGGATCACGGGCACGGGCGCCTGACAGGTTGAGCGCGAAAACAGTGGTGCGCAACTGACGTGATCGGCTCTTGTGGCGTGTGCGGGCGCTGGTGACACTTGTTCCGGATCGAAGTACGGGTCGACCGCCGGGGTGTGCGGGGCGTTGACCTCAGGAAACATCCGGGTATGTGGGGAGACGCACGGCGGTGGACGACCTGACGAGTGGTGGCAGAACACATGTGGTGCCCGGGCTGAGTGACGTACAGGATGTGTCCGCGTTCGTCGCGTTGATGCGGCGGTGCAAGGAAACCTCGGGGTTCACGTACCGGGAGCTGGAACTCCGGGCGGCGAAGAACGGTGACGTCCTGGCCCGGAGCACGCTCGCCGGGGCGCTCTCGCGCGAGGCGTTGCCGAAGGCGGACCTGCTCACGGCGTTCGTCCGGGCGTGCGGCGTGAGCGACGAGGAGGTGGCGCAGTGGCTCGCGGTGCGGGAGGAACTCTCCGCCGGGGCCCCGCTGTTCGACGCCGACCCGGATGCAGGCTCCGGCGCCCGTGCAGAATCCGACGCCGACGGTACCGAGGTGGGTGAGCCGGGGACGCCGGATCAGGGGAGCGCCGATGGACGGACGACCTCGCCGCGGCCCCCACGCTCCGCGCGCTCGCGCCGCCGTGCCTACCTGCTCGTCGCGGGCACGGTCGCCGTCGTCGCGTTGATCGTCGCGGTCGCCCTGAAGAGCGGCGGGGACGGCGACGGGAGCGCGGACGCCGTCCCGGCCGGCGAGGTGAGCGTCCGCCCGCTGGAGGGGCCCGACCTCTGTCTGACCGATGGCAAGGACCGGGCGGGACGGTACGACAGCCTGATCGCGGTGTTCCGCCCCTGCGCGAAGGCGACCCCGCCCGTGACCGAACTGCGCTCGACCGGCGACGGCCGCTACCGCGTCCGCTGGTACCACCCCGAACACGGTCCGGGCTGCCTCAACGCCCGTGAGGACGGCGCGCCGAAAGGCTTCCTCGAACCGTTCGACGACTGCGCAAAAGGGAGCCCGCTGCGGGTGGAGCGCGTGACGGACACGGCCGCCACCTACGTACTCAAGGTCAGTGAGGAGCGGTGCGTGGCAGCGGGGGCCAAGGGCGAGGTTCCTGTCGTCGGGACGGAGGCCGTGGTCCGGCCCTGTGACGGTTCCGCGGGACAGCGCTTCGTGATCCGGAGTTCCGCCGCGCAAGAGGACACCGCGACGGCCAAGTGAGGCCGGGGCGCCGCGGCCACTCGGGTCGTAGTCGCCACGGAACCTCCGGCCGGCGGTGGGAGCGGTGCGAACGAGGTGCGGCTGCGAGGGTCCCCCCGAAAGTCCCCTCGCAGCCGCCACCTGGCAACAAGTTGGCAGGTGGCGGCGTGTCCGGCAAGGGATCAAGGCTGTCCGGGACAGGTTCGGCGTGTCCCGGACAGGGGCGGAACGCCCGTACGGCCAGAGCGCCCGTACGGCCAGAACTCGTACGCCTGAGCCCGAAGGCTCGATGCGTCCGGCTACAGACCCCTGACCTTGCCGCTCGCCGACAGCTCGTAGACCAGCGTCACCGTGCGGCGGCCGCCCGGCGGGAGGGCGACGTCCCAGCGGGCGACGCCCTCCGCGTCGAGCGTGTCAGGGGCGGGCGAACACGCCTCCTTGCGCAGGCGGACCTCGACGTCCGCCACCTCGGAGACCGGAATCCGTTCGCGCAGCGTCAGCACGCGGTCGTCGCTCTCGCCGGGGCCGGAGAACCGGGACAGGTGCAGCCGGACCGTGCGGGTGATCACCGTCCGCTGGGTGAGCCCCGCGGTGGCACGGGACTCGTCGGTCTCCCGGAGCACGCGGTGGCTGTCCGAGCTGCCGAACGCCAGCTCGGCGGAGGCGCCGGGCGCGGTGAAGTCCAGCGTGCCGCGGCCGGCGAAGCCACTGCCGCGGACCAGCTCCACCGGCCCGGCGAGCAGGGCGTGCCCGCTCGGGTTGGTGAACCGCACCACCTGCGTGACGAGCGGGGACAGTTCGGGCGCACAGACGTACTCGCTGTGCGCCGCGCCCGTGCCGGTGGTGAGCGGCACACGGTGGGCGCGTCCGTCGCCCGGTACCGAGGCCGGTGCGGGGGCGTGCAGAACCCGGACCTCGCCGCCGTCGTCCACACTCGGCACCCCGGTGACCGTGCTCGGACCCAGGCCGCTGATCGCCTCCTCGCGCAACTCGATGTCCACGGACCGGCGTTCGGTGGCGGAGCGGTCCCGCAGGGTGAGCCGGTCCTCGACGAGCCGGGGCGGCGCGGTGGCCAGACTCGACCGGGCCGTCGAGAGCGTCAGGCGTACACCGGACCAGTCCTCGCCGGTGCGCTGCCACACCATCGCGTCCGTCTGCAGGGTCAGCCGGTCACCGTCGAGCGTGGCGCGGTAGGCGGGGCGCCACAGCGCGCACGGGGTGAGGTGGCTCAGGCGCAGCTCCGCGGGGCCCGCGGCCGGTGCCCGTACCGTCAGCTCGACATGCGCGGTCAGCTCGGGCGGTTCCTCCTCGGCCTCGGTCAACGCCCGCCGCACATCAGCCAGTTCGGCAGCCACCGCACGCAATCGCGCGTCTAAGTCGAAGAGTTCGCGCTCGTACGTGCCGCGCTCGGCGTCGACGCGGTCCAACTCGGTTTCCCAGCGCTGCGGTTCGGCCTCCCCGAACCCGGCCCCCTCGCCGATCTCCCGCAGCAGATCGGCGGTGAGCTTGCCGAGGAGGTCCAGGCGGGTCCGCAGCCGGTCGCGGCGCTGCGCCAGCGCCCGCTCCTCCTCTTCGAGGGCGTACGTGTGCCGGCGCAGCGGGGAGTCCTCGTCGCCGGGCGGCTGGGGCCCGCGCGGTGTCCAGGCCCGCACCAGATGTACGTCCAGGACACTCGCACCGTCACCGTCACCGTCACCGTCACCGTCTCTGTCACCGTTCCGGCCGCCGGTCAGTTCGGCGTGCAGGCTGCGGTCGACGGCGAGCGCGCTGACCGGGCCGAGGAGCAGCCGCTGGACACCGGCCGCCAGATGAAGGGTGGTCGTTCGCTCGATGTGGGCGCGGTCCTCCAGGCAGGTCACCGCGGTGACGGGCAGGGGGATCGGACGGAGGGCCGGCTTCGCGGCTGGGGATGTGGACATGGCGGGTGTCAGCTCCTCCGGTTGCCGCCGGTGAGGGCCTTGGCGGCCGGGATGCGGATCTCGTATCCGCCGTCGAGCGAGGCGGTGCCGCCCGCGGGGACGTCCACCCGCCACAGGCGTGTGCCGGGCACGAACCGCTCGGGTCCGTCGCCGCCGTCCCGCGGCGTGGTCCAGCCGCCCCGTTCGTCGATGCGGATGTCGCTCTCGGACGTGACGGGCACGCGCTCGCGGACCTCGACGGTGGCCGGGCGGGAGAGACGGCTGGCCAGCTCCACGAGAATCCGGTGGTCGAGCACGGTCGTCGTACCGCGCAGCCCCGAGGTGGATTCGCGCAGCTCGGTGCGGCGGCTGGCCCGGATCGCCTCGGCGGGGCCGAGCGCCACGCGTCCGGTGCCGCCGGGGGCGAGGGTGGGCAGCGCCGTGGTCGGCAGGTGTTCGCCGTCGGCCGTGATGTCCACGGGCCCGGCGAGGAGTGCCTGGTCGGTGGCGTTGGTGAGCACCAGGGTCGCGTACACGGTCTCCTCGACCGACGGGACGCAGAGGTACTCGGTGCGCAGACCGACCGCGAGCTCCGTGACGGTGACGGTGTGCCAGGTGCCGTCGGAAGGGATGTCGGCGAGGCCCTGCGCGTCGTACCGGTGGTCGAAGGAGCCGGCCGAGTCGCGGGGGCGCACCGCGTGCCCGGGCAGCGGCAGTGAGCCCACCGACTCGGCGCGGCGCCGGTACTCGGCGGCCACCGGGTCGCCGGGCGTCCCGGGGACCAGAAGGCCGCGCTGTCCTGCGGGCGCGTCGGGGCCGGACAGGACGAGGCCGGCGTAGTCGAGTTCGTCGGCGCCGGGGCGGGGCGGTCCGGGCGGGGGTGGAGGTGGTGCGGCGGCGTACCCGGACGGCGGCGGTGCGGCGGCCGGGCCGCCGGGAGGCGCGGGCGCCGCCGGAGCCCCGGCGAAGGGAAGTGCGGCCGGCGCCTCCTTCGGCATGCCGCCCGCGCGGGAGCGGGCCGCGCGCGGGGGAGAGGGCGCCGCCACGACGGATGCCGACCCGATGGACCCGGACCACTCCTCCGCGAAGCCGCCGGACGCTGTCGGGGCCCCGTGACGCGGCGTGAACGGTGGTGGCTCCGCCGTGTCGTACCCCGCGAACAGGGCGGCGAGCCCGGGCGGCGGCTCGCGCCAGCCGGACGGCGCGGGAGGGGGCTGGCGGCGTCCGATCCGCACCGAGCGCAGGGCCGGTACCCCGGTGGGGCGGCTCAGGTCGGCCGTGGACAGGCTGATGCGCACCCCGCGCCAGTCCTCGCCGGTGCGCTGCGCGACCGAGGCACGCAGCACCAGCCGCCCGCCGTCCTCGCCCTGACGGCGGGTCAGCCGGTAGGAAGGGGCCCAGACGGCGCCCGGCACGCGGTACTCGACCTCGACTTCGATCTCGACCGCAGCGGCACCGGCCCCCTCCGGCTCGGATCCCTCCGAACCGGCCCCCTCCGAACCGGCCCCCTCCGAACCGGCCCCCTCCGAACCGGCCCCCTCCGAACCGGCTCCCTCCAGAGTGAGGACGGCCGAGACCGAGGTCCGTACAGGAGACGACGGAGCGTCCGTGGAGGCACGTTCGAGCCGGTCGGTGGCGAGGTCGAGCTCGTGGGTGAGCCGCCGGACCTCCTCGTCCAGCCCGGCGAGTCCGGCCTGCAGGGCCGCCGACCGCTCGTCGACGAACTCCGCGAGTCCGAGCCACGCCTCGACGGGCGTGCGGCGGTGCGGGTCCTCGCGCCGGCGGGCCGGCGGCACCGGGCGCAGCGCCGCGATCTCCTCGATCCGCCGCGCCTGCCGGTCCCGGCGCGCTTCGGCGGCCTGCTGCGCGTCGCTCAGCCGCTGCGCCTCGCGGAGCAGTTCCCGGGGTGCGTCGGGCGCGTGCGGTTCGGCCTCGACGGCGATCCGGGCCTCGGTGACCCGTACGCCCTGCGCGTCCACGACGGTGGCGCGCAGCGACTCGGGGTCCAGCGCGCGCGGCAGGCCGCTCACCCGTACCCGGCCGTCGGCGGCCACGACGCCCCGGGCGAGGCGCCGGCACACCGCGCCCCGCGCGTACACCGTCACCGACGTGAGCTTCGATTCCCACGGCTGTGCCGCGTCCGTCATCGCGTATCCCCCCGCACGCCGCCCCGGGCGGCACCGACTCACTGCGGTCGAGAGTACGCCGGGACCGGCGGGCGATGACCCCCGGGGCGAACCCCTGTGAGGTGCGTAAAGTCCCCGGTATGGATCACAGCGTGCTGCGCGGGGCAGTCGACGAGGCGTTCGCCGTCACCGGGGCGGACACGCCGCCCTGGCCCGACCCGCATCCTGACGGCGAGGTGCGCGACGAGGAGTACACGCGGTGCACGAAGCCGGAGAAGTACCGCATCCTCGCGGCGCGCGCACAGGCGTGGACGCGCGCGTTGTGCGGACCGGGACTGGCCGAGGCGGAGCCGGCCGCGGCTCCCGCGGCGCTGTGGCGGCGGGCGGGCGACCGGGCGCTCGGCGGCGCCGTCCGGCTGCGTCCGGTACGCGCCGGCGCCGCGCCGCTCATCTTCGGGTTCGCCGCCGTAGACGGAGTGCCCCGGACGGTTCTCGTGATCGGGGCGGGGGAGCCCGCCAAGACGCTGGGGGCGCTGCCGGACTGCGGCTGCGACGCGTGCGACGACGGCTCGGAGCAGCTGATCGAGGCGGTCGACGACCTCGTACTCGCGGTGGTCACCGGCACGTTCGTGCACATCGATGCCGGGCGCGGCCGGGAGATCGTCGCCACGGGGGACGAGAGGTCGGCGAGCGACTGGGACGACGTACGGGATCCGGTGGAGGAGGCGGTCGCCGCGGCGCGGGCCGGACACTCGCCGTACGAGGTCGTACAGGGGCAGGCCTGGGGTGTGCCCGGTGCTACGCCGCGGCCGCCCGCTGCGGGGAGCGCAGTACGAGAAGGGTGATCTCGCTGGGGGCGAAGACGCGGAAGGGCGGACCCCAGAAGCCGGTGCCGCGGCTGGTGTAGAGCAGGGTGCGGGCGCCGTGGCGGCTGAGGCCGGCGAGGGCGGGCTGATCGATGCGGACCAGGTGGTGGAAGGGCCAGATCTGGCCGCCGTGGGTGTGGCCGGAGAGCTGGAGGTCGACGCCGTCGGCTGCCGCCCGGTCGACGAACTTGGGCTGATGGGCCAGGAGCAGGACGGGCAGATCGGGGTCGGCGCCGTGCAGGGCTCCGGCGAGGTGGGCGCGGTGGCCGGCCAGGCCGGAGGACTCGGCGGTGACATCGTCCACGCCGGCCACCACGAGGGTGTCGCCGCCGCGTTCGAGCAGCAGATGGCGGTTGCGCAGCGGCTCCCAGCCCAGTTCGTCCATCAGGTCGACCCAGCCCTGGGCCTCGCTGTAGTACTCGTGGTTGCCGGTGACGTAGACCCGGGCCCGCGTGGCCCGCACGGTGCCGAGCGGTGCGGCCTGGGCGCGGCGGCGGTCGGCCGTGCCGTCCGCGATGTCGCCGGTGTGGCAGACCAGATCGGCCTCCAGGGTGTTCACCGTCTCGCAGACCCGCGCCGACCAGCCCGCGCGGTCGAGCGGGCCGTAGTGCGTGTCGGTGATGAGGACGACGCGGGTGCCGTCCAATCCGGCGCCCGGGCGCGGGAGTTGGACGTCCAGGCGGCGGACCCGGGGCACTCGGCGGGCCTCGGTGTACCCCCAGGCGAGCAGCGCGGCGGAGACGCCGAGGACCGCCCACGTGACGATGCGGGCCCGCTCCTGGCCGTCGCCGACGCCGGCCGCGACGAGGGCGAGGCGCAGCAGGGCACCGAGCAGCACGGACCAGGTGAACAGCACCCAGACGGTGCCCAGCAGGGTGTCCCCGACGATCGCCGCCCGGTCCTGCTGGCGCCGGCCGTGGCCGCGCATCATCGCGAGCGGCATGCCGACCAGGCCGAGGGCGAACAGGGCGGTGCCGCCCCACGCGACGGGGAGCGGCCAGTGCTGGCCGGCGTGCAGCAGCACCCAGCAGGGCACGGCCCACAGCAGAAATGGGGCGATCAACGGGATGTAGCGCATCAGGCGGCGCAGCGGGCTCTGCCGAGTCGCGTGCGCCGCACCGTCGGCGGGCCGGGCTTCGCTGGTGTCGGTCACGCTTCTCCTCCTTCGCATGAGCGGGCTGCCGCTGCGCGCACTGTAGTCGGTCCGTTCCCGGGCCGATCGGAGGGCAGCCGAGAAGGCACTCAGGAAGCAACAGAAACTGACGTCGATATTGTCTCGGTTGTGTTCTCTTTCTAGGGTGGGCGCGGCTCAAGAGGCGTTCCTGGTCACACCAGTTGCACTCCCCGCACTTGACGAAGGGCACAGCCATGCCGCACCCGCACCGCGTGTACGTAAGCCGTCGTCGCCTCCTGGAAGCCGGCGCAGCCGTAATCGGCGCGCTCGCCGTCCCCGGCGTGCTGCCCGCCGCCCAGGCGTTCGGCGCAGCGAGCAACGTCACGGCCGGCGGTGACGAGTGGAACGGGCACATCGACCTCTTCCGGCTCGGCACCGAGCCCGCGCACACCACCCTCATGCCGTACGACAGTGTCAAACAGGCCCTCGCCGCCGACCGCACCCGCTCCCCGTACCGGCAGAGTCTCGACGGGAACTGGAAGTTCGCGTATGTGGAGCGGCCCGCCGACAAGCTCGACGACTTCTACCGCACCGATCTCGACGACTCCGGCTGGGAGACGACCCCGGTGCCGTCGGCATGGCAGCTGCACGGTCACGACGTCCCGATCTACGTCAACATCAACTACCCGTGGTGGGGGCCGAACGGCCACGGCGAGGACGCCCAGCCGCCCGCCGCGCCCACCCGGTACAACCCTGTCGGCCAGTACCGGCGGACGTTCACCGTGCCGAAGGGCTGGGCGGGCCGGCGGACCTTCCTTCACTTCGAGGGCGTCAAGGCCGCCCATTACGTGTGGGTCAACGGGCAGTTGGCCGGTTATCACGAGGACTCCTACACCCCCGCCGAGTACGACATCACCCCGTATCTCAAGGACGGCACCAACCAGGTCGCGGTCGAGGTCTACCGCTACTCGGACGGCGACTGGCTCCAGGACCAGGACATGATCCGGCTGAGCGGCATCTTCCGGTCGGTGTACCTGTTCTCGACGCCCACCGTCCATCTGCGGGACTTCAAGATCGACACGCCGCTCGGTGACGGCCACACGTCGGCGCAACTGTCGGTCACGGCGAGCGTGCGGGACTACGCGGGGGACGCCGGAGGGAAGACGTACACGGTCGAGACGCAGCTCTACGACGCCGGCGGACACGCCGTCTGGACCCGCCCGCTGACACGCCCCGCCACCCTCGGCGCAACCGAGCCCGAGGTCGGTGTCGAGGGCGCCAAGTCCGTTCCCTCACCGCGTCTCTGGTCGGCCGAGGACCCCTACCTCTACACCGCCGTCCTGCGGCTGCGCGACCCCTCCGGCAAGGTCGTCGAGACACTGTCACACCGTGTCGGCCTGCGCGAGTTCGCGATCCGGGACGGGCTGATGCGGATCAACGGGCAGCCCGTCTCCCTGCGCGGCACCAACCGGCACGAGATGCACCCGGAGCGCGGCTCGGCCCTCACCCGCGCCGACATGACCGAGGACATCCGGATCATCAAGCGGCTGAACATCAACTCCGTCCGCACCTCGCACTACCCCAACAACCCGCTCTGGCTCGAGCTCGCCGACGAGTACGGCCTCTACCTCGTCGACGAGACCAACCTGGAGACCCACGGCATCAACAGCTCCTACCCCGGCAGCCGCGCCGACTGGACGACGGCGTGCGTGGAGCGCGCGCGCAACATGGTCCACCGCGACAAGAACCACGCCAGTGTCGTCATCTGGTCGCTCGGCAACGAGGCGGGCGGCGGCTCCGCCTTCAACGCCATGTACGACTGGATCCACGCCAACGACCCGACCCGCGTCATCCACTACGAGGGCGACGACCGACCGGGCATCAGCGACATCCGCTCCAAGATGTACGAGTCGCCGAGCAGGGTGGAGGCCCGTGCGAAGGACACCGCCGACAAACGCCCGTACGTGATGGTCGAGTACGCCCACTCGATGGGGAACTCGACCGGCAACTTCAAGGAGTACTGGGACGTCGTCCGCCGCTACGACGTCCTCCAGGGCGGCTGGATCTGGGACTTCGTCGACCAGGCGCTCAACTGGCCGGTCCCCGCGCGGACGCTGCTCACCGACACGGGGCCGGTGAAGCTGAAGGGCGAAGTGATCAACCCCTCGGGCTCGTTCAGCCGCGACAAGGGCGTCAGCGGCGCGACCGTCTTCGCGCGCGACGACCGCCTCGATCTGCGCGGCTCGCTGACCCTGGAGGCATGGGTGACGCCGTACGTGCGCGGCTACGACCAGCCGATCCTGGCGAAGGGCGACACCCAGTACGCACTGAAACAGTCCGGGAAGACGCTGGAGTTCTTCATCCACTCGGACGGACAGTGGATCACGGCGTCCTGGGCCACCCCGGACGACGGCTGGACGGGAGCCGAGCACCACGTGGCGGGCGTCTTCGACGCGGACAAGGGCACCCTGACCCTGTACGTGGACGGCGCGGTGAAGGCGACCAAGTCCACCACCCGCAAGCCGTCCGGCAATACCGCGCCCCTGTCGATCGGCGGTGAGGTCGACAACCCGACACGGGAGTTCAGCGGCACGATCCGCCGGGCCCGCGTCCACGCCCGCGCACTGAGCGCCGGTGAACTCGCCGACGACGGGCGGGGCCCGGACGACGACGGGGTGCGTTTCTGGTTCGACGCACGCACGGCCGCACACGAAGCGAAGAAGTCCCGGTCCAAGACCTTCGAGGCGTACGGCGGCGACTGGGGCGACAACCCCAACGACGGCGCCTTCAGCGGCGACGGCATCGTCCTGCCCGACCGCGGCCACACCGGGAAGGCGGCCGAGGTCAAACGGATCTACCAGTCGATCGTCGCGGTCCCGAAGGACGGCGGCGCCCCGGGCGAGATCACCCTCACCAACGACAACCTCTTCACCAACCTCCGCGCCTGGGACGGAAGCTGGGAGCTGGCCCTCGACGGGCGCGTGGTGCGGCGCGGCAGACTCAGCCGCGCCCAGCTCGACGTGGCACCGCTGAGCAGCAAGGACATCATGGTCCCTGTACGGCTGCCGAAGGATCCGGCGCCCGGCGCCGAGTACTTCCTCCAGCTCTCCTTCACCACCAAGGAGCGCACCCCCTGGGCCGACACCGGGTTCGAGGTGGCCCGCGTGCAGCTGCCCCTCGACGCGGGCAGCCCGAAGATCGTCCCCGTACCGCTCGCGGACGTACCGACGCTGTCGTACGAGGACGGGGACGCGGCCGTCACCGTGACCGGCCGCAAGGGCCTGGAGGTCGTCGTCGACAAGTCGACCGGGCTTCTCACCAAGTTCGAGGCGGGCGGCACGAAACTCCTCGACTCCGGAGCGGTCCCCAACTTCTGGCGCGCGCCGACCGACAACGACCACGGCAACGGCCAGCACACCCGCAACGAGACCTGGCGGGACGCGGGCGCGCGGCGCGAGGTCACCGGCGTGAGCGTGCGCGCACTCGACGGCCGCGCGGTCGAGATCACGGTCGAGGGCACCCTGCCGACGACCACCCCCTCCACGTACAGCACGACGTACACCGTCTTCGGCAACGGCGAGATCAAGGTCGACAACACCCTGCACCCGGGCGCCTCGAACCTCCCCTATCTGCCCGAGGTCGGCACGATCCTGCGCCTGCCCGCCGCCTTCGAGCAGCTGCACTACTACGGCCGCGGCCCCGAGGAGAACCACTGGGACCGCAACGACGGTACGGACGTGGGCCGTTGGTCCTCCACCGTGCGCGAGCAGTGGACCCCGTACCTGCGGCCGCAGGAGAACGGCAACAAGACCGATGTGCGCTGGGCGGCGCTCACCGACCGGCGCGGGCGCGGCCTGCTCGTGTGGGGTGACGGGCTGCTGGAGGTCAACGCCTCGCACTTCACCCCGGAGGACCTCTCCGTCGGCGCCCGCCACGACTACCAGCTCACCCCAGGCGACGAGGTGGTCCTGCGCGTCAACCACCGGCAGATGGGCGTCGGCGGCGACAACAGCTGGGGCGCCCACACGCATGACGCGTACAAACTGCTCGCCGACCGGGACTACGCGTACACCTACCGGCTGCGGCTGATCACGGACGTGGACCAGGCACCGGAGGCGGCGCGGCGGCCGACGGCGGTGGAGTAGCGGGCAGGGGGCGCCGCCACCGCGGCGGTGCCCCCGGGAGTCCGGGCCGTCCGACGGGAATCCCCGTCCGGTGTTCCGCTACGCGCTGCGCCAGAGGTCGGGGCCGAACACCTCGTAGTGGACCGCCGCCGGGCTGAGCCCGTGGGCGAGCAGGTCGCCGCGGACCGCCCGCATGAACGGCAGCGGACCGCACAGGAAGGCGGTGGTGTCCCGCGGCACCGTCAGGCCGGTGAGGTCCGCCCATCCTTCGCGGACGTGTGCCACGTGTGCCTCGGGGGCGTCCGGCTCGCCCGCCACTGTCTCGTACCACTCTCCGGCGCCGTTCTCGTACCAGAGGTGCAGCGAGGCGTGGGGGAGCCGGCCCACGAGCTCCGCCAGCTCCGTGCGGTGCGCGTGCAGGGCGGGGGAACGGTCGGCGTGGACGACGACGACCGGCCGCTCGGGGGCGGTGTCGCGCAGGTGGTCGAGCATGGACAGCATGGGTGTGATGCCGATGCCGGCGGAGGCGAGCAGCAGAGGGCCGTCACCCTCGGGGAGCACCAGGTCGCCGAAGGGGAGGGAGACCTTGAGGAGTTGACCGGGGCGCGCGTGCGCGTGCAGCCAGGAGGACACCTCGCCCTCGGGGACGCTGCCGTCGGTCGAGCGCTCCCGCTTCACCGTGATGCGCCAGGTCTTGTGGCCGGGAGCGGAGGAGAGACTGTACTGGCGTATCTGCCGTGCCCCGTCCGGCAGTTCGACCCGGACGCTGATGTACTGGCCGGGCCGGAACGACTCGGCGGGCAGGCCGTCCGCGCGCCGCAGGACGAAGGACGCGGTGTCGGGGGCCTCCTCGGTGCGTTCGGCGATCTCCATGTCGTGCCACACGATGCCGTTCTCGACCCCGGCTCCGGCGTACAGCCGGGCCTCCATCGCGATGAGGGCGTTGGCCATCAGCCAGTACACCTCGTCCCACGCGGCGGCCACGGCCGGGGTGACGGCCTCGCCGAGCACCTCCCGGACGGCGCCCAGCAGATGACGGCCCACGAGGGTGTACTGGTCGGAGGTGATCCCCAACGAGGCGTGCTTGTTGGCGATGCGGCCCAGGAGGGCGTCCGGCCGCTCGTCGGGACGCTCCAGGAGCGCGGTGGCGAAGGCCGCCACGGCCCCGGCGAGGGCCTCACGCTGGGAGCCGTTGGCCTGGTTCGCCCGGTTGAACAGGTTCCGCAGCAGTTCGGGGCGTTCCTCGAACATCCGGCGGTAGAAAAGCTCGGTGATGGCGCCGAGAGAGGCGCCGACCGCCGGTAGCGTGGCGCGGACGACCGGTGCCGACTGGGTGGAGAGCACGATGACCCCTATCGCTCAATGCGACATGCGTACCTCTTACGCACCACACCATGGTATTGAATTGGAGTATGAGATGCATATTAACAACGGTGTGATGTGCGTCGCGGGCCGGATCGGTTGCGCGGCCTCCTGAGGTGTGCCCGACGCCCCTAGCGGCGCGGCCTACAGGGTGCGGTACAGGCCCCGGCCGGCGCGGCGGATCCTGCCCGTGCCCACCAAGCGGTCGAGGGTGCTGCGGACCGCGTTGATGCTGCCGCTGTCGGTGGCACGTCCGAGCGCCTCCGCGACATCGCGCGCCCGGACGTCGGCGGTGCCGACTTCCTCGAAGTAGCCGAGGATCTGCTCGGTCAGCCTGCCGTACTTCTGCCCGCCGGCCTCGTCGGAGACCGCGGAGCCGGAGGCCGTGGAAGCCGCGCGGGCGGCGGGGGTCGAGGGCGCGGGGTCGGCGGTCGGCGCGGGCGCGGACGGTTCTGTCCGCGGCGCGTCCCCGCTCTTGCGCGCCGCCGCCGAGGGCACCGCTCTCCCGGAGGGCAGGAGCGACTGGAGCGCGCCGAGCGCCCGCTGGACGGAGTCGAGATGCGCCGAGACCGCGGCCAACTCCCGCTCCAGGGACTGCTTCTGCACCTCGAGCCGGGCCAGGTCCTCCTGGAGACTCTCGGCGGTGACCTCGATCTGGTCAGCGTGGGTTACAGACACCGTGTGTTCCTCTCGCCCAACCGTGGTGGCCAATTCCGGAGCCGCACAAGGACCCGTTCCCGGATCGGCACCCGGGTCCTGTGCCACGACATGTTGTCCGGCTCGATACCAATACCACTGGACATCATAGGCAGAAACACTCTCCACCTGGGGGCGGGCCGATGGGCGGGCCCCAGGTCGGGCCGTCGGTGGGGCCTCGGAGGCTCGGATCGGCGTCACACGAAGCCGTGACGGCATCACACGACCGGCACGAACACATCACACGACGGGCACGACCGCGTACCGGGAACGCGAGCCGAGGAACGCGGCGATCTTGGCCGGACTGAACACCCACATGACCCGGTGGATGCCCCCGGGAGTGGCCGCGACGGTCATGAACGTCGAGGGGCTGCCGTCCCGGTAGAGCAGCACACCGCCGCGCCCGTTGGCGTGCACCGGCCGGACCTCGACCTCGCCCCAGAACCGGGGGAACGCGGTCGACAGGTTCGCCACCCGGGACCGGCCCCGTACCGGCTTGCGCGCGGCGCCGCGCATCCCGTTGCCGTCGGACAGGCTCACCGCGCCCGGGGCGAGCATCGCTTCCAGCGAGGCGATGTCACCGCGCTGCGCCGCCGCCACGAACGCGTCGAGCAGCCGCCGGTGCTCGTCCGCGTCGACGTTGTCACGCCGCTCCGTGGCGAGGTGTTTGCGGGCCCGGCTGACAATCTTGCGGACGTTGACGACGGTGAGGTGCAGCATCTCCGCGATCTCGGCGTAGGCGTAGTCGAACGCCTCCCGCAGCACGTACGCGGCCCGCTCCGTCGGCGTCAGCTTCTCCAGCACGAGCAGCAGCGCGAACTCCAGTGCCTCGGCCCGCTCGGCCCCCACCTCGGGATCGCTGCTCGTGTCGACGGGCTCGGGCAGCCAGGGGCCGATGTAGGTCTCGCGCCGGACCCGGGCGGACCGGGCCACGTTGATCGCGAGCCGAGTGGTGGTGCTCGACAGGAAGGCCGGCGGGCTCAGGACCACCGACCGGTCCGTCTTCTGCCAGCGCAGCCAGACCTCCTGCACCACGTCCTCGGCCTCGACCGCGCTGCCCAGTACGCGGTAGGCGATGCCGAAAAGGCGCGGCCGGAGACCGACGAAGACAGAAACGGCCTCGTCCAGGGAGTCAACAGGGGGCGTTTCGGGATACATGATCGTTCTGTCTCCGATCCTCCGGTTTCCTGCGCTGTCGGGCGGCGCGATCCGCCGGCCGACCGGGAACGCCCCCGCAGTGGGCGGTGTTCGGGCAGGACGGAACAACCCCGGGGGCTGATCCGATCGCTTCTGCCCTTACTGACCGCGTACGTCCGTGTTCTGTGACACCTTCGGCGCACCGATTTCCCACGGTGTGTTTCCGGCCCACCTCGGCAGAGCGGCTAGCGCGGGCCGGGCCGCACGGCGGCTGCCTGGTTCCACAGGCGCAGCTTGTCCGGGTTGACGACGACCCAGACCTGGATGACCTGGACGCAGTGACGCGCCGCCGCGACATCGAGGCTGACGACGGCCGCGACCCGCCGGTCGTAGCGCACGACCAGCCCGGCTCTGCCGTTGACGGAGTGCGTGTCCACCGCGGTACGACCACGCGGAGCCAGCAGCGTCAGCAGACTCCGGGCCACCGGATCCCGGCCGTGCACGGGCCGTACCTGCGCCCGCACCTTGCCGCCCCCGTCGAAGAACGCCGTCGCGTCCGGTGCGAGGAGCGCCATGAGCCGGCCGGTGTCCTGCGCCGCGCACGACTCTCCCACCGCACGGACCGTCGCGTCCTGCTGCGCCGCTGTGGCGGGCTGCCCACGCCGGGCCCGCAGGCTGTGCCGCGCCCGGTCCGCCAGCTCGTCGCACTCCGGCTCGGACCGCCCCACGATGGCGGCGACCGCGCCCGGCGCCATCCCGAGGACGTCGTTGAGCACGAACGCGGCCCGCTCGGCGGGGGACAGGGAGTCGAGGGCTCGCAGCAGCACCGAGCTGACTTCCCGTTCCAGCATCCGCCGGTGCTCGCCGGCCGGCTCGTCCGCGGAGTCTTCCGGGGAGCGGCGCGGATGCCGGCGTCCGGGCCGCGCGAGCCGTTCCAGACAGATCCCGCCGGCGACCCGGGACAGCCAGGCCCGCGGTGCGGTTATCGCCGCCCGCTCCTGCTCAGGCAGCGCGTACCAGCGCCGGTAGGTCTCGTCGACCACGCCGTCGGCCTCGGCGCCGCTGCCCAGCATCCAGAACGCGACATCGATCAGATGCCGCCGCTCGTCCAGCAGCTCCCCGATCGGCACCGCCCCGTCGGCGTAGTCCATCCCGAAACCTCCTCGCGCGGCGCGGCAGGCGGCATCGAAGTCCCTGCGCACGACGTGTGGTCTGTGTCCGTCCGCTCGAAAGACCAGACCGGACAGGCGCGCATCCTGTGACATCCCGTGCGGCCGGGGGACGGAGCCCGCTCAGGGCCGCGGGAGGACAGCCGGCGGCACCTCGCCGCGCTCGACGGACCTGAGCCGTCGCAGCGTGTCGGCCTTGGTGCCGATCTGCTCGTCGAGCAGGGCCAGGCTGCGGCGCAGTTCGGTGATACGGGCCTGCAGGGAGACGGCCTCCGCGGCCAGGGACCGGGCGGCGGCCGTGACGGCGAGCGGGGTGGGTTCCGAGGTAGTGATCATCACGCGTCCTGTGTCGGCGTAGCGGTGAGGAACGTCAACGCGTCGTACGTCGTCCGCGCAGACCTGGAGGGCGGGAGCCCGGGAAGGCGGTCGGGGTGGCTCTGTGCGGCAGGGCCACCCCGGGGACGCTCATGCCTGCTGGGCGAGCCAGTCGGTGAAACGGGTCTCGGCGATGTGTGCGTCGGGGCCGGGCAGCAGGGTGGTCTCCTGCAGTTCGGTGCCGAAGTACGTGGCGTGCGGATCACCGACCACGGTGCGCGGGTCGTTCTTCGCGGCGAGGCCCCTGCGGATCAGCTCGTCCAGCTGGAACGTGTCGGGACCGGCCACCTCCACCACGCCCTTGACCGGAATGCCGACCGCGGTGCGGCCGACGGCGGCAGCGACGTCGTCGGAGTAGATGGGCCGGATCCTGACCGGGGCCAGACGCACGGTGTCGCCGTCGGTGGCCTCGGCGGCGATGCCCTTCATGAACTCGAAGAACTGCGTGGCGTGGACGATGGAGTACGGGATGCCGGACGCCTTGATGAGCTCCTCCTGTGCCTGCTTGGCACGGAAGTAGCCGCTCCCCTGGAGGCGCTCGGTGCCGACAACCGACAGGGCGACGTGGTGGGTGACACCGGCGTCGGCCTCGGCCTTGAGGAGGTTGGTCGTCGAGGTGCGGAAGAAGTCCATCACGTCGTCGTCCGCGAAGGAGGGGGAGTTGGACACGTCGACGACGACCCGGGCGCCTTCGAGGACCTCGGCGAGGCCCTCACCGGTCAGGGTGTCGACGCCGGTGTTGGGGGCGGCGGGTACGGCCTCGTGACCGTGCTCGTTGAGCTTGGCGACCAGCTTCGAGCCGATGAGCCCGGTACCGCCGATGACTACGACCTTCATGGGTTCAGCCCTCTCGGAAGACTTGTTCTGGTTTTCATCAGGTAAAGACCGGATGGTGGTGCGGTCTGTGACACCCCGCGCGACGTGCGGGAGCGGCTATTCGACGAGCTTGCCGACCGTGGACACGTCCTGCATGAGCGAGGAGATCTCGTCCGGGACCGGCGCGACGGGCTCATGGGTGATGCCGGTCGAGGGCGACCAGACGAGGTTGACGCGCAGCCCGGGGTCGAGATCCGGGTAGTCGCTGCGGTTGTGGCAGCCGCGGGTCTCGCGGCGTTCGAGGGCCGCCTCCAGAGTGGCGCGGGCCGCCAGAGCCGCCGACTTGAGGTCGAAGGCGTGCGCGAGGTCCTGGAATCCGGCGATGTCGGGGTGGACCCCGACGTTCTCCATCCGCTTCTCGATCTCCTCCAGCTCCGCCAGACCGGTTCGCAGCCCGGCCTCGTCGCGGACGACACCGGCGTGCTCGGTCATCGTGTCGCGGACGGCGCGTTGCAGCGCGCGGACGTTCTCCGGACCGTCCGCGGCGAGGAGGTCGTCGATCTCGGCGCGGGCCTCGGCCACCGCGTACGCCGAGCGCGGCTGCGCGGTCAGCGACTCCGAATAGGCCGCCGCCGCCCGCCCGGTGAGCCGGCCGTAGACGAGGAGCTCGATCAGGCTGTTGCCGCCGAGCCGGTTGGCGCCGTGCAGGCCGCTGGCCGCCTCGCCGATCGCGTAGAGGCCGCGTACGTCGGTGCTGTGGTCCTCGGGGCGGACCCAGACCCCGCCCATCGAGTAGTGGGCGGTGGGCGCCACCTCGATCGGCTCGCGGGTGATGTCCAGCATCTGGAGGTCGAGCAGGGTCTGGTAGACCCGCGGCAGCCGGTTCATGATCGTCTGGCGGGGGAGGTGGGAGACGTCGAGCCAGACGCCGCCGTGGGGCGTGCCGCGGCCCTCCTTGATCTCCGTGTAGGAGGCGAGAGCCACGCGGTCGCGGGTGGACAGCTCCATGCGCCGCGGGTCGTAGCGGGTCATGTACCGCTCGCCCAGGGCGTTGCGCAGGATGCCGCCCTCGCCGCGCGCGGCCTCGCTGACCAGCGTGCCGGCCGCGTTCTCCGGCTCGATGATGCCCGAGGGGTGGAACTGGACCAGTTCCGGGTCGCGCAGCCGCGCCCCCGCGTCCACGGCGAGGCGGAAGGAGTCGCCGGTGTTCTCGTCGCGCCGCGAGGAGGTGCGCCGCCAGATACGGGTGTGGCCGCCCGCGGCGAGGATCACCGCGTCGGCGTGGATCAGGTGCCGGGTCCCGGTCGCCGGGTCGAAGCCGTAGGCCCCGAAGACCGCGCCCTCATGGGTCAGCAGCCGTGTGATGTACACGCTGTCGAGGACCGGGATGGCCAGCTGGTTCGCGCGCCGGATGAGGGTGCGCTGGATCTCCAGGCCGGTGTAGTCACCCGCGAAGGCGGTGCGCCGGAACTTGTGCGCGCCGAAGAAGCGCTGGGAGATGCGGCCGTCCTCCTCACGGGCGAAGGCCATGCCGAAGCGCTCCAGGTCGTCGATGCCGCGGGCGGCGCCCTGGGTGACGATCTCGGCCGTGCGGGGATCCCCCAGCAGGTAGCTCTCCTTGAGGGTGTCGGCGGCGTGCTGCTGCCAGCTGTCCTCGGGGTCCATCGTCGCGAGGGCGGCGTTGATGCCGCCGGCCGCGAGGGAGGTGTGGGTGTCCTCCTTGGGGCGCTTGCCGACGGCGAGGACGTCGACGCCGGCCTCGGCCAGCTCGATCGCCGCCCGCAGGCCGGATCCGCCGGTGCCGATGACCAGCACCGTGGTGGACAGACGTTTTTCGGTGGCGACCACGATTGCTCCGATCGTTGGGTGAGTCATCCGGTCTGACCGGGACAGGCGGCAATGTGTGACACGGCAGCCCACAGGTGTCACACGCGCACCTGTCACACGGTCATACAGCCGACCGGTCGAACCGCACTGTCCGGCCCGGCGCACACGAACGTCCGCACGGACGGCGAAGGAGACCGAAGACGACCTACGTCGTCGCCCAGCCCTGCGTCGACGTCAAGGGGACCGGGCCTGCCTCGCGGATCTTCGAGATCCGCAAGGAGGAGGCGGCCGACGCCGATCGCTGGTTCCCGCCCTGACCTGGTCCTGACCCGGTCCTAGGGGGCCAGCGTGATCGTGGTCGGGGTGCCCCGCCATGCCATGCGGGAGTACGGGCACAGCGAGTCGGCCTGTTCGATCAGCTCGGCCGCGATCTCCCGGTCCACGCCCGGCCACTTCACCACCAGGTCGACGCGGAGCAGATAGCCGCCGTCGTCCGGATCCCGTCCGAAGGCGACGGTCGCGTCGACGGATATCGTGGCGGGGTCGAGCTCCTCCTGCCGTGCCACCAGGCTCAGCGCCCCGTGGAAGCACGCCGCGAAACCGGCGGCGAACAACTGCTCGGGGTTGGTCGCCCGCCCGTCCCCGCCCAGTTCGGCGGGCATCCGCAGATCGAGGTCGAGCACGCCGTCGGAGGAGCGTGCCCGGCCGGACGCCCGCCCGTGCGCGGCGCTGCCGCCGCTGACGCTCACCGTGGTCGTGTAGATGGGGGAGAAGGACGGACCCGCGAAATCCTTCTGCGTGGACAGCCCGGGCGGCCGGATCGGGTCGGTCACAGGAGGACCCCCGCGGCGGCGTCGTACCTGCCCGGCCTTGCGGCGTTCGTCACGGTGCTCTGTCCTTCGGTCAGTGGGAATCCGGATTCCGGACGTCTCATTGACCGAGGACCCCCGGGTTGTGTGACACCCGGGCGACCGCGCCGCCCGCCGACGGCGACGTGTGCCCTGCTCAGCGTCCTGCTCATCCCTCCAACGACGCGACGTAGGGCGACAGTTTGGCCGGGTTCATGACCCACATGATGCGGTCGATGCCCTCCGCGGAGACGTCCACGGACAGCAGCGCGACGGGCTGGTCCGCGGCGGTGACGAGCACCGCCGGCCGCCCGTTGGCCTCCGTCCACCGCACCTGCGCCGCCGGCCAGAACCGCGGCGCGAACGCCACCAGGTAACGGGCCACATGGTCGCGTCCCACGACCGGGATCCTCGACGCGCCGCGCACGCCGCCACCGTCCGAGTAGCTGACGACGTCCGCCGCGAGGACCTCCTCCAGCACCGCCAGGTTCCCGGTCCGTGCCGCATCCAGGAACACCCCGAGCAGGCGGCGGTGTTCGGTGGAGCTGACCCGCTCCCGGCGCTCGGCGGCCAGATGCCTGCGGGCGCGGGTCACCAACTGCCGGGTGTTGGCCTCCGAGGTCCCCAGCACCTGCGCGATCCGCCGGTACGGGTACTCGAACGCCTCCCGCAGCACGTACGCGGCCCGTTCCACCGGGTTCAGCCGCTCCAGGAGCATGAGGACCGCCAGCTCCACGGCCTCGGCCCGCTCCGCGCCCACCTGCGGATCCACGGTGGTGTTGAGGGGCTCGGGCAGCCACGGGCCGACGTACGACTCGCGGCGCACCCGGGCGGACTGCGCGAAGTTGATCGCGAGCCGGGTGGTGATCGTCGTCAGGAACGCCGACGGTTCGAGGACGCGCTCACGGTCGGTCTCCTGCCAGCGCAGCCACGCGTCCTGGACGATGTCCTCGGCGTCCACCGCGCTGCCGAGCATGCGGTACACGATGCCGAACAACTGCGGGCGCACCGCCTGGAAGTCCTCGGCCGCCCGGTCGAGAGCGCTGCTTTCGTCCCCGGCGTCCATCGGGCCCCTTTCGTCGTCCTGATCGCCTCATGCTACAAACCGGCGGACGAGGGACGCGCGCCCAGGAGGGCGGCAACAGTGTGTGTGCCCGTGGCCAGCCTTCCCAGCCGTAGCGGTCACGGGCCTTCGTGACCACGTCCGCGTCGATCGCACCGGCCAGGGCCGGCCGGTCCGGGGCGGCGACGATGGCCCCGGCGTCGACGTGGACGTAGCGGCGCACCACGTCCCGGGTGTCCGAGCGGCCGAACCCGTCGGTCCCCAGCGACGAGCAGTCCTGCCCGACCCGTCGGGCAGGACTGGGGGTGTGCGGCGGATCGGGATGTCAGCGCGCGCGGCCTGCACCTTCGCCACCAGACCGTCGAGGCGGTACTCGTCGGGGCCGGCGATCTCCAGCACACCGAACAGTGGCAACCCCACGGCTGCATGGGCGAGTTGGGCCGCGACGTCGTCGAGCGACACCGGACGCGTCCGCACGGGTGGGACGTGTACGCCGTCGCTGTCCGTCCGTGCCGTAGAGCGGGCCAGGGCGTCCACGGACTGGTAGAACGGCGTGGCGTGCACGAGGGAGTGCGGGATCGGCGAGCGCCGGGCCCGCTCCTCCCCTCGCCGCGCGAGGCGGGCACGACCTCCACCCCGTGGTCCCGGAGCCGGGCGACGGTCCTGGAACCGATGCGGCCGGTGGCTCCCACGACGACGACTCTCATGCCGGCCTCTTCTCATCGAGGGGCGGGTGACCCCGCTGCGTCGTGAGTGACGGCGGCCTCGGCCGCTCACACCCTTCACGACAGAAGAGAGGCCAATGGTGTGACACCGTCGGGTCGGGGAGCCGGTTGACCGCCCGATGGATCAGGAGAGTTCGAGGCCGCCGTCGATGGTGAGGATCTGGCCGGTGACGTACGTCCCCTGCGGGTCGGCGATGCGCAGGATCCAGTCGGCGATGTCCTCGGGGTCACCGATCCGGCCGGTGGGGATGCGCTCGCGCTCCCCGGCCCGGATCCGGCCGACCGCGTCGTCGGGGAGGCCGGCGGCGGCCAGCACCTCGGTCTCGGTGGGGCCGGGCGCGATGGCGTTCACCCGCACGCTCTCGGGGGCGAGTTCCAGCGCCCAGCTGCGCGTGAGCTGTTCCAGGGCGCTCTTGGAGGCCGCGTAGTGCGCACCCCCGGCCAGCGGGCGGTGCCCGTAGGTGCTGGAGACGTTGATGATGGAGCCGGAGGATTTACGCAGGTGGGGCAGGGCCGCGTGGGCGAGCAGGCTCGGTGCCGTCACATTGACGTCGAACAGGGCGGTGATCGCCGCGCGGTCCGTCTCGGCCAGGGACATCAGCGAGGCCGCACCGGCGTTGTTCACCAGCAGGTCGAGCCCGCCCCAGTGGTCGACGGCGGTGGACACGATGCGGTCGGCGGCGCCGTCCTCGCACACGTCGGCCGACAGAACGGCGATGTTGCCGTGCGCGCGGGCCGTGGCCTCCAGGGCCGAGGCCCGCCGTCCGACGCCGAGAACGTGCGCTCCCGCCTCCGCGAGGGCGACGGCCGTGGCCCGGCCGATGCCCGATCCCGCGCCGGTCACGATGGCGACGCGGTCCTTGTAGTGCTGTCGTACAGAGCTGGTCATGACGTTCCTTTGGTCGGGCAGTGCATGGGATCAGTGCCTGAGATCAGTGCATGGGATCAGTGCCTGGGATCAGTGCCTGGGTGCAGTGATGAACAACTGACCGGGCGGGCCTCCGATCCGTGACAGGCCGGGGTACGCGATGTGCGTCACACCGGGCAGGGGGCTCGGCCTGTCTCCTATTGCACATATATTGCAACTGCTGATGTTGTGCAGAAGGAGGGGTTCCGGTGAGCGGACCGGTGGTGCTGGGGATCGAGTCGTCGTGCGACGAGACCGGCGCGGGCATCGTGCGCGACGGCAAGCTGCTGGCCCACGTGGTGGCGTCGAGCATGGACGAGCACGCGCGCTTCGGCGGCGTCGTCCCCGAGATCGCCTCGCGCGCCCACCTCCAGGCGTTCACACCGGTCGTACGACAGGCGCTGGCCGAGGCCGGGCTGCGCCTCGGCCAGCTCGACGCCGTCGCCGTCACCACCGGCCCCGGCCTGTCCGGTGCCCTTCAGGTCGGCCTGGCCGGAGCGAAGACCCTCGCCTACGCGACGGGCGTCCCGCTGTACGGGGTGCATCACCTGGCCGGACACGTCGCCGCCGACACCCTGGAGCACGGCCCGCTGCCCGAGCCGTGCGTCGTCCTGATCGTCTCCGGCGGCCATACGTCCCTGCTCCTCGTCCGGGATCTGGTGCGCGAGCCGATCCTGCATCTGGGCGACACCCTGGACGACGCGGCGGGCGAGTGCTTCGACAAGGTCGCCCGCATTCTGGGCCTGCCCTACCCGGGCGGCCCCGCGATCGACCGGGCGGCGAAGGCCGGGGACCCGGACGCGGTCGCGTTCCCGCGCCCGCTGACCAAGGCCGGCGACGACCCGTACGCGTTCTCCTTCTCCGGGCTCAAGACGGCCGCCGCCCGCTGGGCGGAGCAGCACCGCCTGCGCGGCGCGGAGCTCCCGGTCGCCGACGGCGCCGCCGCGCTCCAGGAGGCGGTCGCCGACGTCCTCACCCGCAAGGCGCTGCGGGCCTGCCGCGATCATGATGTGAGGACGCTGATCGTGGTCGGGGGAGTGGCCGCCAACTCCCGTGTGCGCGCCCTGGCCGAGCAGCGCTGCGGGGCCGCCGGTATCGAACTGCGCGTACCACCCATGACCCTGTGCACCGACAACGGCGCGATGATCGCCGCGGTGGGCGACCTGCTCGTACGCTCCGGCGCCGGGCCCGCCCCGCTGAACGTCTCGATCGACCCGTCGGCTCCCCTCGAGTACGCCGCGCTGACACCGACAACTGCCCCTGCGGCGCGGGCCGCCTGACGGCTCCTGCGCCCAGGTCGTCACCGGGCGGTGAACCGGGCGGTTTCGAGGGATCTATGCGGTGAGCGCATTGCGCACGAACCCGGGCCGGGTCCCGGTCCCCGTCGGCTCGTACGCCACAAGGAGCGCGCAAGGCGACGGGGACCGGGTGAGCGGTCAGGCCGCGAGCGGCTCGCCGTCCTGGTCCGGCACGGTCGACGCGTCCCTCAAGTCCTGCGTCAGGGCGCGGCGGGCCCGCGCCACGCGCGAACGCACCGTGCCGACCGGGCATCCGCTCAGCGCCGCCGCTTCCGCATAGGGCAGGCCGAGGACCTGGGTGAGAACGAAGGCCTCGCGGCGGTCCTGGGGCAGTGCGTCGATCAGTTCCATGAGCGCGACTCCTTCGTCGAAGCCGGGCAGCCCCTTCGGCTGGCCGTGTTCGGCGGCCCGCTGCCAGTCGGTGAGGTCGGCGGCGCGAGGCCGCACCGCGGCGTGCCGCAGGCTGTCGGCCACCACCCGGCGGGCGATGGAGAGCAGCCAGGTCCTGGCCGACGAACGGCCCTCGAACCGGTGCAGGCTCGACAAGGCACGCAGGAAGGTGTCCTGCGTCAGGTCGTCGGCCGCCTGCGCGTCCTTGGCCAGGTACGTCACGAACCGGCGTACGTCGAGCTGAAGCGCGCGCACGAACCGTTCGACCGCTTCACTGTCGCCTCGCGCGGCGGCGAGGGCGATGGTGGTGACCGTCTCGTCGGTCACCTGGGGCAGGGCAGGAGTCATTGCCCGAGGTCCTCTCTCGGATCCCGCACGCACTCGCCCTGACAGACCGTCGGCAGACGTCACGACGCGGACCGCGGGAGAGCGGGTACGGGAAAACGGGGAAAGCCGTGCACGCGAAGGCGCGTGCACGGGGAGCACGCCCGGCGGGGTCGGCCGCGGGACGTGTGGCGCCGGCTGTCATACGACAGCGAGCGCTCCAGGGGGACCTCGGGTGCTCAGGGCACGCACGAGCAGCCGCGACCGCATGCGCCGTACGGTGGCGAGGGCGCGGGGGAGCGGCGAGGGGCCGCCGGTGACCGGCAGGACGGCCAGGATCAGACGGAGCGGCACGAAGGCCCGGTCGGCGACCGCCCGCAGCACACGGAACGCGGCGCGCTCGCCCTGCGCCAGCCAGATGCCGCACAGCAGCGCGGCCAGCAGGTGCGCGGCCAGCATGCCCCACGAGGCGGTGCCCGACATCCCGCCCAGGTGATGCATCCCAGCCGTCCCGGCCGTCCCAGTCATGCCTGACATGCCGGCCATGTCGTGCGACATGGCCGCACCGCTCTGGGCGGACGGCATGTGCAGGTGGTGGATCAGGCCGGAGTCCACGGCCACGTCGTAGGCGCGCGCCGCAGCTTCGGGCGACGGGTCGCCGCACAGCAGGACGCGGGCCCACTGCCGCGGACTCGCCGCGGGCATCCCGGACATCGGCGAGGGCCGCGCGAGCGACTGCGACAGGGTGAAGCCCACGTGCAGGCACACCTGCACGGCCAGCGTCAGGGCGATCACGACGCGACGGCCGCGTTCCCGGGCGGCGAACGCCCAACCGGTCAGCCCCGTAACGGCGGTCGCCAGTGCCAGCATCGGCCAGGACAGCGGCGTCCCGGACATCAGAACGTGGCCGAGAGCCGCGAGCACGACACACACGGCCGCGAACATCGCGGCACGTGACACCCGGCTGACAGACACCGCCACATCTTGGCACCGCCGACCTGGGCGACACGGCACCGGGGCGGCGGACATCCGTCCCGCGGGAACGTCGCATTCGGACCGGTGACCGCCGTGACGCGGCACACGCCCGTGCGTACGCTCAGGGTCGACAGGACGTGCCCTTCCCTTGAGTTGGGGGAGCAAATGCCGCAGATACGAGAACTCATCGAGAGCGTCGGTAGCCGCCTCTCCGTCGACAGCGCCATCCTCGCCCGTGCCGTGACCGCGGTGTCCGCGTGCGAGCAGTCCAGCGCGGCCTGCGCGGCGGGCATGCTCGCCGACAAGGACGCCGACTCCCTGCGTGATGCCATCGTGCAGAACCTCGACTGCGCGGACGTCTCGAGTACGACGTCGAGGCTGCTGCTGCGCGGTGACGACGCCCAGCGTCCGCTGCTCGCGGCGCAGACCGAGGCCTGCCTCATCGCCTGCCGCGACGCCCGCGAACAGTGCGGACGGCACGCCGCGCACCGCGAGCACTGCCGTATCTGCTCCGAGACGGCGGGCCGGGCGGCCGAGGCGTGCGAGGAGCTGCTCTCGGTGCTGCGCCGCTGAGCGGTACGTTCCCACGCTCAGTGCATCGCCCGCGGGCCGGCCGTCAACGGGTCGGCCGCGTAGGTGAGACGGACCACGCCGTCGGCGTGCCGCCGCGCCGACGCGGCCACCCCGAAGACCTCGGCCAGGAGGGCCGGGGTGAGGACGTCGAGCACGGGGCCGCCGGCCACGACGGTCCCGTGGTCGAGCACGACGAGGTGATCGCAGAACCGGGCGGCGAGATCGAGGTCGTGCAGGACCGCGAGCGTCGTGGTGCCGGTGGCGCGGATCAGGCGCAGCAGCTCGAACCGGGCGCGTATGTCGAGGTGGTTGGTCAGCTCGTCCAGGACGAGGAGGCGGGCCTCCTGCGCCAACGCCCGTGCGAGCAGCACACGTTGGCGTTCGCCTCCGGACAGCGAGGCGTAGTCGCGGTGCGCCAGGTGCCGTACGCCGCACAGGTCGACGGCGTCCCTGACCGCACGCTCGTCCCGCGCGCCGTCACGGCCGAGCAGCCCGTGGTGCGGCGCGCGCCCCAGAGCGACGGTCTCCGTGACGGTCAGGCTTCCGGAGGTGTCGTTCCCGTCCTGGAGGACCGCGGCGGTCCGGCGCGCGGCGGCGCGGGCACTCAGCTCCCAGATGTCGTCCCCGCCCACGGTGACACCACCGTCGGCGGGCCGGATCGAGCGGTACACGGCACGCAGCAAGGTCGACTTGCCGCTGCCGTTCGGCCCCACCAGACCCACGAGGTCACCGGGGCGGGCCTCGATGTCCACGCCGTCGAGGACAGGGTGGCGGTCCAGCGTGATGTGGAGCCGGTCGACGGAGAGTCGCATCGTGTTCAGTCCAGACCCTTGTTGCGGCGCAGCAGCCAGAGGAAGAAGGGGGCGCCCAGCAGGGCGGTCAGGATGCCCAGCGGGAGTTCGTTGGGGCGGCTCAGCGTCCGCGACAGCAGATCGACCAGGACGAGGTAGACCGCCCCGAGCAGGGCCGACAGCGGCAGCAGCCTGCGGTGGTCGGCGCCGACGGTGAGCCGTACCAGGTGCGGGACCATCAGGCCGACGAACCCGATGCTGCCCGCGACCGCGATCACCGCACCGGTCAGCAGGGCGCTGAGCAGCAGCAGGACGGTCCGCAGCCGGTTGACGTCGGTGCCGAGGGAGGTGGCGGTCTCGTCCCCGGCGAGCAGTACGTTCAGCTTGCGGCCGAACAGGGTGAGCAGCGCCGTGCAGCCGACGACGACCAAGGCGGCGGCAGGCAGTTGATGCCACTGCGCGCCGGCCACGCTGCCGAGCATCCAGAACATGACGGTGCGCAGTTGGGTGGGGCTGGCCTGCAGTTGTACGTAACTGGTGGCCGACAGGAACACATAGCCGACCGCCACTCCGGCCAGGATGAGCCGCGTGGGCGCCATCCGGCCCCGCCGTCGGCCGAGCCAGAACACGAGCGCGCCCGCGACCACCGAGCCCGCGAACGCTGCGGCCGAGACGCCCAGGCCGAGCAGGGCCGTGCCGCCGCCCAGGGTGATGACGAGGACCGCGCCGAGCGTGGCGCCGTAGGAGAAGCCGAGTACGACGGGGTCGGCCAGCGGGTTGGCGACGACGGTCTGCAGCACCGCACCGGACAGGGCGAGGCCCGCGCCGGCGAGAGCGGCGAGCACGACGCGCGGCGTGCGGAACTGCCACACGATCTGGTCGAGCGCGAAGTCGTCGGGTTTCTGGCCCAGGCCCGTGACGTGGTGCAGGACGATCCGCCACACGTCTCCCAACGGCACGTTGACCGCACCGATGCTGACGGCCACGAGCATGACGGCGACGAGCACGAACGGCAGAATCCCGAGCGCGAGGGCGGCTCGGCGACGGCCCGGCGGGGTCAGAACGCTTCCGGGTGCAGCTTCCTCGCGATCCGCTCCACGGCCAGGTCGTTGTCGGGGCTCAGGTAGATCGAGTCCGACAGCGTCACGTACGTGTGGTTCTTCGCGGCCGGCCACTGGGGGAACTCCTTGAGCAGTTTCTCGGCGTAGGCCGCGGGATCCGGGTCGTTGTAGGCGATGACGACGAGCGCGTCGACGTCCGTGGCCGCCACTTTCTCCTTGCTCAGATCGGCGAAGGACGTCTTCGACGCCGAGGCGAACACGTTGGCGGCACCGGCCTTGCCGAGAATGTCGTTGTAGATTCCCTTGGCCACCACGGAACTGAAGTCGTTGCTGCCCATCGACATGTTCGTGAACAGCATCATGACCTTGGGCTTCTTCCTGTCGGACACCTTCGAGGCGATACCGGCGATGTGCTTGCGCGACGCGGCGACGATTTTCTCCGCGCGGTCGGAGACACGGAAGATGCGGCCCATATCGCGGAGAAGGCGGTAGCTGTCCTCGATGGTGAGTTTCGAGTTCTCGTCATGACAGCCCTGCGGCGATATGTAGGTGCGTGCGCCGGCGTTCTTCAACTCGTCGCGGGTGGCGAAACCGTTCTTGGCGTCGAATCCGTACGACGTCGTCGACAGGACGAGGTCAGGGCGGAGCCCGATCATCGACTCCCGGGGGATGTCGAACGCGTCGTTCTGCTCGACCCCGCCGGTCGGTAGCTTCTTGATGGCTTCCGCGCGGCCCGGGACCTCGGACATGCCGTACGACTGCTGGTTCGCGACGATTCTGTCGCCGAGGCCCAGCGCGAGCAGGGTCGAGACCTCGGCGACGGAGGCGCCGTTCATGACGACGACACGGCTCGGCGCCTTCTCGAAGACCTGGCTGGTGCCACAGTTCTCGATCTTCACGGGGTAGCCGGAGCGTGCGGCGGCAGCCGTGCTGCCACCGGGTCCTTCGTCGTCCGCGGGGCCCGCGCACGCGGTGGCGCCGAGGCCGAGGGCGAGGGTGGCCACGACGGCGACCATCGGTTTGGTGACGGGCATGAATGCTCCTTGAGACGTGAGATCGATACAGCATCAGTGGCTTTCGGGGCGGACGATCTCCGCACGGACACGGACCGTGTCGCTGTACTCGAAATGCAGGTCGAACCAGATCCGGTCACCCACCCGCCAGTCGCCGCCTGCGGGCACGGGCACGGTCACATCGCTCGACATCGGCGTCATCTCCAACGTGCCGCGGGCCGGCACCTCCAGCCGGTCGGCCACATCGCGGTAGGCCGCACCGTCCGGCGTCATGCGGTGGCGGCTCAGGGCGATGCCGCCGGGCACGACGGAGGGGGAAGTGACCTCGGTCAACTCGTCGGCAGCACCACCCTTGTTGGTGACGCGGAAGAACGCCGCGGTGTCGGGCGTACCGCCGGTCGGCAGGAACACCCGCGCCCGGGTCACCGTGAGGTCGGGCGGCGTCCCGGCGTGGCCCAGCGACGCCCAGACGGTCAGCCCGCCGAGCCCCAGCAGACATGCGGATATGGGGGCCGCTGCCGTCAAGGCCGCCTGCTTGAGCCTCATGCGGCCTGTGTCCGGATCGCGAGTCGTCGTCACAGGCCGGCCCTCGCCCTCTGCCGCGGCGTGTGCGTACGGCCGGGGGCAGGCTGCCAGGTCCGCAGGCGCAGACTGTTGACGACGACCAGGACCGAGCTGACCGACATCGCCGCGGCGGCGAGCATCGGATAGAGCAGACCGACCATGGCCAGCGGCACGGTGACGACGTTGTAGCCGAAGGCCCACACCAGGTTGGCGCGGATGGTGGCCAGCGTGGTGCGGGAGAGGCGTACCGCGTCCGCCAGCGCCTCGATCCCACCGCGTACGAGCGTCACGTCGGCGGCGCCGATGGCCACGTCCGTTCCGGCACCCATGGCGATGCCGAGATCGGCGGTGGCCAGGGCCGCCGCGTCGTTCACGCCGTCACCGACGACCGCGACCCGGCGCCCCTCGGCCTGGAGCGCGGTGACCAGGGCCGTCTTCTCCTCGGGCGAACAGCAGGCGTGGACCGTGTCGATGCCGAGCTGCGCGGCGACCGCCCGGGCCGGGGCCTCCCGGTCACCGGTGGCGAGCACCGGGCGTACGCCGAGCCGTCGCAGCCGGTCCACGGCGCGATAACTGCCGGGGCGCACGACATCGCCGACGGCGATCACCGCCACCACGGCCCCGTCGACTCGTACCTGCACGGCGGTCTGTGCGGCGTCCTCGGCGGACCGCAGTGCGTCGGCGAGCGGGTCGGGCAGCTCCTCCGCCACGGCGGTCACCTCTACGACGCGCCCTTCGACCCGACCCCGCACACCCCTGCCGGGCGTCGCCCCGAACTCCTCGACGACAGGCAGCGGTTCGGCCCCGTCCGCGGTGCGGCGGGCGTGAGCGGTGATCGCCCGGCCGAGGGGATGCTCGGACGCGTCCTCCACGGCGGCGGCAAGGCGCAGCACTTCCCGTTCGTCCGGGCCGTCCGGGACGGTGGTGACACGGGCGACGCTCATGTGCCCCGAGGTCAGCGTGCCGGTCTTGTCCAGGACGACGGTGTCGAGGTGCCGCAGCCCCTCCAACGCCTGCGGCCCCGTCACCAGTACGCCGAGCTGGGCGCCCCGGCCGGTCGCCGCCATCAGCGCCGTCGGCGTGGCAAGACCCAGGGCGCACGGACAGGCCACGACCAGGACCGCCACACACGCGGTGACCGCCGCCTGGGTCTGCGCACCCGCGCCCAGCCAGAAGCCCAGCGTCGTCACCGACAGCGCCAGGACCACCGGGACGAACACCCCGGCCACCGAGTCCGCGAGACGCTGCACACGCGCCTTGCCCGCCTGAGCATCCGTCACCATTCTTGTGATACGCGCCAGTTGCGTGTCCGCGCCGACCGCCGTGACCCGTACGGTCAGCAGCCCGCCCGCGTTCACCGCGCCACCGACCACCGCGTCCCCGGGGCCCGCCTCGACGGGTTCGCTCTCACCCGTCACCAGCGCCTGGTCGACGGCCGAGCTGCCCTCCACCACGACGCCATCGGTCGCGACGCGCTCTCCCGGCCGGACGAGAAAGGTGTCGCCGACCGCCAACTGCCCGATGGGCACAAGCCGTTCGACACGGCCGTCGCGCACCGCGACATCCTTGACGCTCAGCCGGGCCAGCGACCGCAGCGCCGCTCCCGTACCCCGCCGCGCCCGCGTCTCCAGGAACCGGCCGGCGAGGACGAACAGCGGCACACCGACAGCCGCTTCCAGATACAAGTGCGCGACCCCGTCGACCCCGTCGACCCCGGAGGGTACCAGCGTGAACGGCATCCGCATCCCCGCCCGACCCGCACCGCCGAAGAACAGCGCGTAGACGGACCAGGCGAACGACGCCACCACGCCGAGCGAGACCAGCGAGTCCATCGTCGCCGCCGCGTGCCGCATCCCGCGTGCCGCCCGCTCGTGGAACGGCCACGCTCCCCACGCCGCGACCGGCGCGGCCAGCATGAAGCACAGCCATTGCCAGTTGCGGAACTGCAGCGCGGGAACCATCGACAAGACGATCACCGGTACCGACAGCAGCGCGACGACGAACAGCCGCGAGCGCTCGGCCCGATCGGCCGCCGCCTCCTCGTCATCCTCCTGATCTTCGTCCGCCTGCGCGGGATCCGGCAACCGGGCCTTATATCCCGCCTGTTCGACCGCGGTGACGAGTTCCTGCGGGCCGACGTCCGTGGGATGGCTGACACGCGCGACACCCGTCGCGAGGTTCACGCTCGCCGCGACTCCTTCGAGCCCGGAGAGCTTCTTCTCGACCCGACGCACACAGGCGGCGCAGGTCATCCCGCCGACCGTGATGTCGGTGACCGTCAAGGACGGCGCGGACCCGCCCGTCATCAGCCACCGCTCCCGTGATCCATGTCCATGCCGCCCATGCCTCCGCCGTCCCCACCGCCGGACCCGCTACCGGCCCCCGTGCCGTGCATCGCAGGAGCGACGGGGCCGACCGCCCGGCCCACCGCGTAGGAGAGCCCGAACATCACCACGAGCAGGAGCACGAACCCGAGGAGAGCGGGAGGCGGAAGCCACCGGGACATCGCGCGCCCGGAGCGCGCTCCCGCGTACTGCCGGCCCACTTCACTACTGCTCACTGCGTCTCCCGGTCGTACTGGCGCACCGCGTCCACCCCGCCACGTCGCACCTCGGAGGCGCACGGGGTAAGCGAGTAGTCGGACACGGACGGGGTCGCGTTCCCGACGCGTCATGTGATGCGCGTCACGGCCGGTTGGCGAGAGGAGGCGCCCCGCGGCTCCCGAACCGCTAATCTGAGCGGTCAGCCGCAACCGCGCAGGGGGAGCCGTGGAGCAGCCGTACCAGCCGGTGAGGAAGCTCTTCTTCGGGCGGGACGACGCGGAGTCGGATTTCGCCGACGGCCTGCTGCGCGACGGCTTCCAGTCCACGTACGCCTCGGAGGCCGTACTCACCGGGCGTAAATCGCTGGTCGTCGGGCGCAAGGGGTCCGGCAAGAGCGCCATCTGCGCCCATCTCGCGGGCGGCGGGTACCCGGGGCGCACTGTCCTGATCACGCCGGACGACGCGGCCGGTGACGAGATCCGGCGCTTCGAACTGCAAGGGCTGACCGCCGACACCGCCAAATCCATGATCTGGCGCTACGTCTTCGCGGTGCACGCCGCCCAGTACGTCATGCAGCACGTCGACACCCACAAGAAGTGGCGCGCCCCCGCGTCCGTACGCGCTCTGAAGGACTTCCTCCAGGCCAACGACGAGAGCGACGACGGGCGGCTCACCGACCGGCTGCGGCGCGGCTCGCGCCTGCTCCAGTCGGCGACGCTGTCGGTCAAGATGTTCGGCTTCGAGGCGATTGTCAGCGGCGGGGGCGAACCCGGCGCCGGCGGCGGCTCCGAGGGCGCGCGGGCCACGCGGCAGCTCGACGCGCTCGAGGCGGGTGTCCGGGCCGCTTTCGAGGATCTCGGCTGTGTCGCGGCGCGGGAGAAGCCGTTCCTGATCCTCGTCGACCAGTTGGAGCAGGTGTGGCAGGGCGACTCGGACAGCCATGCGCTGGTCACCGGCCTCCTGCTGGGCGCCAAGCATGTGGTCGCTGCCTACGGGCACGCCGTGCGCTGCGTGCTCTTCGTCCGGGCCGACATCTACGACGCGCTGAACTTCGCCGACGGGGACAAGTTCCGCAGTGACGAGGTCCGGATCACCTGGAGCCCGGACGCCCTGCGGGCGCTGGCCCGCGCCCGGGCCGGCCTGTCCCTCGAACGGCCGATCTCGGACGACGAGTTGTGGGACGGCGTCTTCCCGCGCAGGGTGTCCGGCGAGTGGACGCCGAAATACCTTGTGCGGCGGTCCCTCGCCCGGCCTCGCGACATCATCCAGTTCCTCACGCTGTGCCGGGACGCGGCCGACCGCTCGGGGCACCCGACGATCCACGAGGACGACGTCGTGGAGGCCACCGAGCAGTTCTCCCGGTGGAAGCTCGACGATCTCGCCAAGGAGTACAACGTCGGATTCCCGTTCCTGCGGCCGGTGTTCGCCCAGTTCGAGAACGCCGGGTACGCCGTGGACCGAGGCGACTTCACCGCCCGGTTCGACGCGATCCGCGACGCCCTCCACGAGAGGTACCCCGCGTACACCGAGCAGTTGACGGCCGCGTCCGTCGTCGACGCCCTCTACGGCATCGGCTTCCTGGGCGTGCGCCGTGGCGGGGGCATCGTGTACGCGGGCGACTCGCAGTGGCCTGTCCAGCCGTACGAGGACGACCTGCGCATCCACCCCTGCTTCCGGCCGGCCCTCGGCTGCCGGGCCCCGACCATGGCCGGCGACGGCGCGGTACAGGCGGGTCGCGGGTACCCGGAGCCGGTGGTGGGGGCGGCGGTAGGGGCGCACGATCACGCCGCGTTCCTGCGGAAAGTCTCCCCGACCGACGCCGGGTTCCGGGCGGACCGTCATGTGCGGCTGCTGGAGGAGACCGCGTCCTCCCTGTCACGCCTCCAGCGCCAGCTCGTACGGTCGGGCCTGCCCGCCGCGCCCCGCAGTGAAGTACAGGAAGACATCGATCTCCTGAACGAGCAGATCGCCGTCCTGCCCCTTCCGGGCTCCGGTCTGACCTCCGGCATGGTGGAGGACCTGATCGGCGAGGTCACCGAGCGGCTGATCCTCTCCCACGTCCGGCTGAACGATCTCGGGCTGGGCGACGAGCCCGTCGCCCGGCGCCTCGCCGACGAGGCACGGGCGCTGAGACGGGCCCTCGGCGGAGCCGTCGGCGGCGGAGGCGGCTCGGACTCCTCCGGCTGACGGCGCGTCCCTGTCCGCTCAGGCAGCCGGCCAACGCGGCGAAGTCGTCCCCGCACCGGGGTTGCTACGGCGCTCCGGCGGTAGGTCCCGTGTCTACGACGCGAACGGCACCAGGCCCTCCGGGGCAGTCGCCGCCCCGGCCGGGTGCCGCCACAGTCCGTCCTCGGCGAGCCGTGGCAACACCCCCTCTCCGAACCAGTACGCCTCCTCCAGATGCGGGTAGCCGGACAGGACGAACTCCTCGATCCCCAGGGCCGCGTACTCCTTGATCCGCTCGGCGACCTCTTCGTGGGAGCCGACCAGGGCCGTGCCCGCGCCGCCACGGACGAGCCCGATCCCCGCCCACAGGTTGGGGTGGATCTCCAGTGCGTCCCGTTGGCCCGCGTGCAGTGCCAGCATGCGCCGCTGTCCCTCGGACTCGCTGCGGGCAAGCCCCTCCTGGACGGCCTTGACCGTCTGCGGATCGAACCCGGCGAGAAGCCGCCGAGCCTCGGCCCACGCTTCCTCGGAGGTGTCCCGGGTGATGACGTGCAGCCGGATCCCGAAGCGCAGCTTCCGCCCGGACTCGGCCGCCAGACCCCTGATCCACGCGATCTTCTCCGCGACCTGGGCCGGCGGTTCACCCCAGGTGAGATAGACGTCGACGTGCTGGGCCGCGACCTCCCCGGCGATCGGCGAGGAGCCACCGAAGTACACCTCGGGAACGGGATCCGGCACCCGGGCCAGCTTGGCGGCCTCGACCTGAAGGTGCTCCCCCCGGAGATCGACGCTCTTCCCTTCCCACAACGCCCGTACGATCTCCAGGAACTCACCGGTGCGGCGGTAGCGGGCGTCCTTGTCGAGGAAGTCTCCGTAGGCGCGCTGCTCATGGCTCTCGCCACCCGTCACCACGTTGAGCAGCAGCCGTCCGCCGCTCTGCCGCTGGAACGTGGACGCCATCTGCGCGGCGAGCGTGGGCGAGACGAAGCCGGGCCTGAACGCCACCAGGAACTTCAGCCGCTCGGTGTTCTGGCTGACCATCGCGGTCGTCAGCCAGGCGTCCTCGCACCAGGCGCCGGTGGGGGTGAGCGCCCCCACGAAACCGAGGTCCTCGGCCGCCCTGGCGATCTGGCTCAGGTAGGCGACCGTGGGCGGCCGGTCCCGGCCCAGGGCCGTCGCCGGGGTGCCGTGGCCGCCGCCGACGACATGGCGGCTGTCGCCGTTGGTGGGCAGAAACCAGTGGAAGGTGAGGGACACAGGGGTTCTCCGATCGCGAGGGCCGTCAGAGCAGGCCGTGGCGGGGCGGCAGGGTGCCGCCCAGCACGTACCGGCCGATGTGCTGGATCTTCCAGCGGGACGGATCGTGCAGGGTGTGGGTGCGGGCGTCCCGCCAATGCCGGTGCAGGTTCAGGGATTTGAGCGCTGACCGTGTGCCGGAGACCTCGAACAGTGCGCCCGCGACGGACACGGCGGCCTCGGCCGCCCGCACCTTCGCCGCGGCCACCGCGATGGACGCCTCGGCGGCCGACTCGTCCGAGAGGTCGGCGCGGGCCGCGTCGACCGCGCGGGCCGCTTCGCGCAAGAGTGCCTGCGCCGACCTTTCCTGGAGGGCGAGTTCACCGAATCGCTGGATCAGCAGCGGGTCCTCGGCGGCGGTGTCGAATCCGCTCTCGAACCAGGGCCGGCTCTTGGTCCGCACGAACTCCGCCGCCTCGGCCAGTGCCCCCTGGGCGAGGCCCACGTCGATGGCCGCGTGCAGCAACTGTGCCAGGGCGCCGTGCAGTTGGGGCCCTTGGAACGTCAGGTGGTGAGGCAGGACCCGGTCGGCCGGCACGACAACGCCGTCCAGGCGCACGGTGCCGCTCGCGGTCGTCCGCTGGCCCATGCCGTCCCAGTCGTCGATCACCGTGAGACCGGCGGCGTCCCGGGGGACGTAGGCGACATGCGGGCGGTCGTCCTCGGCCAGGGCGAGGACGGGGATCCAGTGGGCGAACAGTGCGCCGGTGGAGTACTGCTTGACACCGTTGAGCAGATACGAGCCGTCGGGCCGGGGCGTGAGGCGGGTGCGGATGTCCTGTACGTGCCGGGTGCCCGCCTCGGACTGGGCGTTGCCGAAGCGGCGCCCGGCGAGCAGCTCGGCGAAGAAGAACTTCTGCTGCTCCTCATCGCCCTGTCGGCGGATGACGTTGGCGTACACGAAGTGGCTCTGCGGGATCTGCGCGAGGCTGCTGTCGGCCGAACCGAGCAGCCGGAAGATCTCGGCGAGCGTCAGCGAACTGACGTCGGCGCCGCCGTGTCGCGCGGGCACGGTCACGCCGAGCAGACCGGATGCCGACAGCCGGTCCAGCTCGCGGGTCGGGAGCCTGCGCTCCTTGTCGCGTTCGGCGGCCCCGGCACGGAACTCGTCGGCGAGGGATGTGGCAAGGGCGAGGGCTTCGGCGTCGTCGGCGATGACGTGGGCGCTCATCGGTGTCAGCCCGCCGCGGCCAGGACGGGCCGGTGTCCGAGCGCGGCCGAGAACTGGTCGACGATCGGATGCAGGGCCTCGGCGACGGCCGGTGCGAGGACGAGCGTGCCGTCCTCGCGCACCGAGATGTCCTTGTCGAGGGTGAACCAGCCCTGCACGATGTGGGCGGCGCCCATGGAGGACAGGACCGGGCGGAGCGCGTAGTCGATGGCGAGAACATGGGCGACGGAACCGCCGGTGGCCAGCGGCAGGACGGTCTTGCCGACGAGCGCGTACTGCGGGAGCAGGTCGAGCAGCGCCTTGAGGACACCGGAGTACGAGGCCTTGTAGACCGGGGTGGCGACGACGAGGCCGTCGGCGCGGGCGAACAGTTCGGCGGCCTCGACGATCGCGGGGTGGCGCGGGTCCGCGCCCAGCAGTGCCTCGGCGGGGACGGTGCGGACATCGAGGGGGATGACCTCGTGCCCCTGGGCGGTCAGCTGCCGGTCCAGATGGCGCAGGAGGCGGCCGGTGCGGGAGGTGGCGGAGGGGCTGCCGGAGACGGAAAGGACGGTGGCCATGAGGCTGCCTCTTTCTGGGAGCCCGGGCGCCCGTGCGGGACGGGCGCCCGGCGGGGAAGGGTCAGGAGTACCAGGTGGGTTCGGGCAGCTCGCCGTCCAGGACCCAGCGACCGACCTCGCGGCGCTTGTAGGCGACGGGATCGTGCAGGGTGTGGGTGCGCACGTTGCGCCAGAAGCGGTCCAGGCCCTCAGCGGTGGCGGTGGCACGGGCGCCGGTGACCTCGAAGATCTTGTTGCCGATCTCCAGGGCGACGTCGGTGGCGCGGGCCTTGACCGCGGCGACCCGGACCTCGAAGGCGCCGCGGGCCTCGGGGGTGACGGCGTCCGGGTCGTCGTGCAGCCGCTGTCCTTCGGCGGCGACCGCGTCCGCGAGGGCCTGTGCCGCCCAGAGCTTGGCGGTGAGGTCGCCGTAGATGTCGATGACGTACGGCTCGTCGGTCGCGCGGTCGTACCCGCCGTGCAGCCAGGAGCGGGACTTGGTGCGCGTGTAGGTGGCGGCGGTCTCCAGGGCGCCGGCCGCGACACCGAGGTAGAAGTTCACGAACACGAGCTGGATGGTGGGAACGTTGAGGGTGTTGTAGACGCGCGGCTGGAATGTCTTGTCGACGAATCCGGCCGCCGAGGACCAGGGGGTGCGGACGCCGTCGAGGGTGACGCCGCCGCTCTCGGTGAGCCGCTGGCCGATGTTGTCCCAGTCGTCGTGGAAGGTCAGGCCGGCGCTGTCGGACGGGACGATCGCGAAGACGTGCTGGTCGGTGCCCTCGAAGACGCCTTCGAGGACGGTGACGTCGGAGACCTTGCTACCGGTGGAGAACGTCTTTCGGCCGGTGAATACCAGGTCGTCGCCGTCCTCGGTGACGACCACGTCCTGGTCGCGCGGGTTGACGGCGCCGCCGAAGAACCACTGGTTGCGGGCGGCCTCGGCCTCGACGTGTTCCCACTGCTCACGGGTGCCGACGAGACGGGCGGCCCAGTTCCACAGGTAGTGGTAGCCGAGGAGCTGGCCGATGGAGCCGTCGGCCTTGGCGACCTCGCGCACCACCCGGTAGGCGGTGGTCCAGTCCTGTCCGGCGCCGCCGTGCTCGACGGGTCCGAGCAGGGTGACCAGGCCGGAGTCCTTGAGGAGCTGGATCTCCGCGTGGGGAGTGACGCCGGCCCGGTCGCGGGCGGCGGCGTCGGTGGCGAGGACGGCGGAGACCTCGGCGGCGCGGGCGATCCACTCCTCGGCGGTCGCGGGGGCGGGCCGGGTGTGCCAGTCGGTGGGTGTGGCGGTGCTCATTGGGTTACCTCTTTCGCGGTGCGGTGCGGTGCGGTGCGGTGCGGTGCGGTGCGGTGCGGTGCGGTGCGTCAGGCGAGGGCGGACTCGGCTCGCTGCTGGGGGAGTTGGGCTTCCAGCTCTCGCACGAGGGGGAGTACACGCTTGCCGAAGTACTCGACCTCTTCGTGGTAGTGCAGGAACCCGAGCAGGAGGAGGTCGACGCCGAGTTGCTTGTAGGCGACGATGCGTTCCGCGATCTGCTCGGGGGTGCCGATCAGCCCGGTGCGGAAGCCGTCGTTGTACTGCACGAGATCCTCGAAGCTGGAGTCCTGCCACATCCCCTTGCCGTCGGAGGTGGACCGGCCGGCCTGTTTCACGGCGGCGCCGAAGCCCTCGACGGCCGCCGTGTCGGCCTTGGCGACGATCTCGCGGAGGGTGTCGCGGGCCTCGGCCTCGGTGTCGCGGGCGATGAGGAAGCCGTTCAGTCCGAACTTCGGTGGCGTACGGCCGATCTCGATGGCGGACCCGCGGACGTCGTTGATCTGCTCGATCACCCCGTCGTAGTCCTTGCCGTTGGAGAAGTACCAGTCGGAGACCCGGCCGGCCATGGCGCGGGCAGCCGTGGAGTTGCCGCCCTGGAAGATCTCCGGGTGCGGGCGCTCGGGGCTGTTGAGCGGCTTGGGCTTGAGGGAGAAGTCCCGCAACCGGTAGAAGTCACCGGCGAGTTCGGTGTGGTCCTCGGTCCAGATCTGACGCAGGGCGCGGATGAACTCCTCGGAGCGGCGGTAGCGTTCGTCGTGCTCCAGCCAGGGTTCGCCGAGCGCGGTGAACTCGCCCTTGAACCAGCCGGAGACCACGTTCACGGCGAAGCGGCCGTTCGACAGGTGGTCGGCGGTGGCACCGAGCTTGGCGAGGACCCCGGGGTGCCACAGGCCGGGGTGGACGGCGGCGATGACCTTGAGACGCTGGGTGGCGAGCAGCAGAGCGAGGCTGAAACTGGTCGACTCGTGCTGGAACTCGGCGCCGTAACTGGCCATGTAGCGGACCTGGCTGAGCGCGTATTCGAAGCCGTTGTTCTCGGCGAGGACGGCGAGCTCGCGGTTGTATTCGTACCCCCAGTCGGTGCGTTGTTCGATCGTGCTGGTGACGAGTCCACCACTGACGTTGGGGACCCAGTAGGCGAATTTCACGGGCGCTGCGGACATCGCGGAACTCCTGGTACGGAATTGTTTTCGGGCACACCGAAATCGACGGTCGTGCACCTGAAAACGAATGAGCCATGAACGGGCGCGGCCGCGCCGCAAGGGACGAGCGGGCAAGCCGGGTTCAGGCGGTGAAGGGCGTGATCTGCGGCGGAGTGGTCAGGCCGCGGCGCAACAGGAGGCGCTGGAGACACGTGCGAGGTCGACATGGCGTCGCCGCGTGAGGTCCAGTCGCTTCTTCATGCCGTTGATGGTTGCAGCAGCCGTCGAGCACCGTCAAGGAAAACCCGACCGTTCTCGTATCGCGGACCATTGAATTTCACGAAGGTGTGACAGGGAAAACCTTGAACACCCCTCGAATCCCCACGCATTCTTCCGGGATGCGAACCGAACAGCTGGAATACATCACAGCCGTCACCCGGCTCGGCTCGCTGCGCCGGGCGGCCGACGAACTACGCCTGTCGCAACCCGGGCTGAGCGAGACGGTGCGGAACCTGGAGCGGGAACTGGGCGTCGATCTGCTGGAGCGCAAGCGCACCGGGGCGACGATGAGCACGGTGGGGCAGGAGCTGATGCCGCACATCGTCAGCGTGCTCGAGGCCGTGGACCGGTTGCGAGTGGCGGCAGGGGAGCAGCACCGCCTGAGCCGGATGGTGCGCGTCGGCACGGTGAACGCCGCGACGGTCCCGCTGCTCATCCCTGTGCTGCGGGAGTTCCGGGCCACGCACCCGCTCACTCAGGTCGAAGTGGTCGGGGCCCGGCAGACGGAGATCCAACGCGGCCTCGCCGAGGGCGGTTTCGATCTGGGCCTGGTCAATCATCTCGACGGCGACGACCTGCCCGCCGGCTTCCAGGCCACCGAACTCCTGCGCGGGCGGCCGGTGGTGTGCGTACGGCCGGACAGTCCGCTGGCGGCTCGCCGCGAGGTCTCCGTGGACGACCTCCTCACCGAACCGCTGATCGCGATGCGCACCGGCTATGTGATGCACCGCTACGTGCATCGCCTCTTGGCGGGCCGTACTCCGGCGTTCTCGTACTCGACGGACGGTGCGGAGATGGGCAAGCTGATGGTCGCGGAAGGGCTCGGGGTGACGGTGCTGCCCGACTTCAGCGTGCTCGGCGACCCACTCGAACGCAGTGGCCAGATCGTGTGCCGCCCCTTGACCGACGACTCCGCCCGGGTCCTGCTCATGCTGCAACGCCGACGGGCGGAGTCCGTGTCGCAGGCGGCCGGCGAACTGCACGAGACGTTCGTGCGCGGAGCTCGGGAGCTCATGGAAGCGCCTTGAGAGTCGATCCGCTTCAGCCGGCCGTGCCTTTTCGACTCGTCACTTTCGACTCGTCACTCAGCCTCCGCTCCGACTTCCACCCCCCTCGCTCCTGCCCGCCTCCGGGTCGTGCGGCGGCAGGATCAACGTACGCGCCCCCGGGGTTTGAGCGGCACAGGCGGCAGCTCGGGCGCATCCAGCCGACCCCCGTCGTACCCCTTCACGTCCCCGAATCGTCCCCCGCTCACCCAGTCCTCGCGCGCCTGCGTGATCTCGTCCTGGTTGCGGCCGATGAAGTTCCACCACATCACCAGCTCCTCCTCGAACGGCTCGCCGCCCAGCAGCATCAGGGTCGCGTCCGACTCCGCGCGGACCGGGAGTTCGGTGCGGCCGCAGCCGAGGTAGAGCATCGAGCCGGGGAGCACCGGTACGTCGTCGACGTGGGACTCGCCCGACATCGACAGGACCGCGTACTCGAAGTCGGGGTCCAGGGGGACGCGGACGTCGGCGCCGTGCGTCAGGGTCAGGTCCGCGCCGACGATCGGGGTGTACGTGGTGCCGGGGGACGTCGCCCCGTCGAGCGTGCCCAGGACGACCGTGGCGGTCAGACCGGGGGCCGTCACCTGGGGCAGCGCGCCATGGTGCTCGAAGTGCGGGTCCGTGTGGCGGTGGGTGTCGGGGAGGGCGACCCAGAGCTGGGCGCCGTGCAGGAAGCGGGCGTGGGACCTGGGGCTCTCCTCGGAGTGGGAGATCGCGCGGCCCGACGTCATCAGGCCCAGCTCGCGGGGGCGGATCGTCTGCAGGCTGCCCGTCGAGTCCCGGTGCAGGACCTCGCCCTCGTGCAGCCAGCTCACCGTCTGCAGGCCCATGTGCGGATGCGGCGGGACCTGCATACCCGGCTCGTCCGCGATGTCGTCGGGGCCGTAGTGGTCGACGAACGCCCAGGCCCCGACCATGCGCCGGCCCAGGTTCGGCAGCAGGCGGCGCACCTGCGTGGACGCGCCGAGGCGGACATGGCGGGGGCTCAGGAGTTCGCGGACCGGTTCACCGACGACGAAGCCACGGCCGCCGCACACGGAGGGGACCGGCTCGCGGTCAAGATTGCTCATGCCGGACAAACTAGCCCTGCCACGGCGGCCCGTCAGGCCCGCGCGGGGAAGTAGCTCCGTCGGACGGCGTGTGGGTCCGCGCGTCCGCCGCCCGTACGGGTCACCCAGCGCGCCGGGCGCCACCCGGGCCACTGGAATGGACGCGTGCCCCTCGTGACCGCGGTGCCCGACATCTCGCCACCGGACGACTGCCTCGCCCGCAACGACTGGATCTGCGGCGCGTATCTGAGCACGCGCCGCCACATCCTGCTCGACGCCGTCGTGCAGCATCTGCAGATCACGCTCATCGCCGTGGCGATCGCCCTCGTCATCGCCGTACCGCTGGCCGTCGTCGCCCGCCGGTGGGGGTGGGCAGCCGGTCCGGTGCTCGCCCTGACCACCGTGCTGTACACGATCCCGTCCCTGGCCATGTTCTCGCTGCTGCTGCCCGCCTACGGGCTCTCCGCCACGCTCGTCGTCGCAGGTCTCGTCCTGTACTCGCTGACCCTGCTCGTACGGAACATCCTCGCCGGGCTGCGCGCCGTGCCCGAGGAGACCCGGCAGGCCGCCCGCGGCATGGGCTACGGGCCGATCCGGCTGCTCCTCACCGTCGAACTGCCCCTCGCCCTGCCCGCCGCCCTGGCCGGACTGCGCATCGCGACCGTGTCCGCCGTGTCCCTGGTGACGGTCGGTGCCATCGTCGGCCACGGCGGACTCGGGAACCTGATCTACGCGGGCATGAACACGTACTTCAAGGCGCAGGTACTGACCGCCTCCGTGCTCTGCGTCGTCATCGCCATCGCCGCCGATCTGGTGCTGCTCGGCGTGGGCCGGCTCCTCACCCCCTGGACGAGAGCGAGCCACGCGTGAAGACCCTCACCGACGCCTGGAACTGGCTCGCCGACTCCACGCACTGGTCCGGCGACGACGGCATCTGGCACCGCCTCACCCAGCACCTGGTGCTCACGCTCGTCTGTCTCGTCATCAGCTGCCTGATCGCCCTGCCCATCGCCCTCGTCCTCGGACACCTCGGCAAGGGCGGGGCGCTCGCCGTCAACATCTCCAACGTGGGCCGCGCCGTGCCCACCTTCGCGGTCCTCGTGCTGCTGCTCCTCACCCCGCTCGGGCAGTACGGCGAGGGGCCCACGATCGTCGCCCTCGTCCTGTTCGCCGTGCCGCCGCTGCTCACCAACGCGTACGTGGGCATGCGCGGCGTCGACCGGGAGATCGTCCGGGCCGCGCGCGGGATGGGCATGACCGGACGGCAGATGCTGCTGCGGGTGGAGGCTCCGCTCGCGCTGCCGCTGATCTTCAACGGGGTGCGGATCGCCGCCGTGCAACTCGTCGCCACCGCCACGATCGCCGCACTCGCGGGCGGCGGCGGGCTGGGGCGCATCATCACCGCCGGATTCAACCTCGCCAGCACGCCCCAGGTCGTCGCGGGCGCCGTACTCGTCGCCGTGTTCGCGCTCCTCGTCGAGGGGCTCTTCGAGATCGCCGAGCGGCTCGCGCCGTCCTGGGCGCGGGGGAGGGCGGGATGAGCGCGATGACACGCCGACGCGTGCCGCTGCTGGGCCTCGTCCTGCTCGTCGCCGGGTGCACCACCGGGCCCTCGCTCGAAACCCGGGGCGAGGTGACCGCGCCGCCCGGCGACAGCCAGCACCTCGTCATCGGCTCCGCCGGATTCACCGAGAGCGACCTGCTCGCCACCATGTACGCGCTGCTCCTGAAGAACGCCGGCTACGAGACCGAGATCCTCTCCGTCGCCAACCGCGAACTGTACGAACCCGCCATGGAATCCGGCCAGATCGACGTCGTCCCGGAGTACGCGGCCACCTTCGCCGACTGGCTCAACGCCAAGACGAACGGGGCCGACGCCGCCCCCGTCGGCTCGCCCGACCTCGACGCCACGATGAAGGCACTGCGCTCACTCGCCCGGCCGCGCGGCCTCGTGGTCTTCGACCCCGGCAGGGCCGTCGACCAGAACGCCTTCGCCGTCGCCCGGTCCTATGCCACCGCACACCGGCTGAAGACCCTCAGCGATCTCGGCGCCGCCGGACTGAAGGTACGGCTCGCCGCGGGCGACGAGTGCGTGCAGCGTCCGTACTGCGAACCAGGACTGAAGAAGGTCTACGGGATCGACATCACCGGCGTCGACCCGAAGGGCGTCGGCACCACCCAGTCCAAGAAGGCCGTGCAGAACGGGCAGGACCAGATGGTGCTGACCACGAGCACCGACGCCACGCTCTCCGACTTCGGACTCGTCCTGCTCACCGACGACAAGAAGCTCCAGAACGCCGACTACATCGTGCCCGTCGTGAACCGGTCGCGGGCCGGCAGCGATCAGGTAGCCGAGGCGCTCGGCGCCCTCAACTCCGTCCTCACGACCGAGGACCTGGCCGCCATGAACCAGCGGGTCGACAGCTGGCGGCGGCTGCCCGAGGACGTCGCACGGGACTATCTGGAGGACAAGGGGCTCCTGAAGTAGGCCGGTACAGGAGGGTGTACGGGGACCGGAACACGGGAACCTGGAACGCCCCGGCCTCCGGGCCCGGCCCCCAGGTGGACCCGCCGAAGAGGATCGCCCATGGACTCAGCCGTCGGCTCAGCCGTCGTCGTCGGCGCGGGCGTGCTCGGCGCCTGCGTCAGCTACCACCTCGCCCGACAAGGGGTCCGGGTCGTCGTCGTGGAAGAGGCGCGGCCCGCGGCCGGCACCTCCGGCGCCACGTTCTCCGCCGACGTGACCCACCTGAAGACCCCGTACGCGTACTACCGCCTGAACCGGCAGGGCTCCGAGGAGCACCGGCAGCTGTCCGAGGCGCTCGACGGGCCGGCCTGGCGGCATCCCGCGCCGCTCCTTCAGTGGGCCGACGGCGACGCGGCGCACCAGGCGCTGCGCGAGCGGGCCCTGCGAGCCAAGGGCTGGGGCCACGACTGCCGCCTCGCCCCACCGTCCGTACTGCGCGAACTGGCGCCCGCCGTGGACCCCGCGGCCTGCGGCGCGGACGAGGTCGTGGTGCACGAGAGCACGTCCTGGTTCGACGCGCCGCGCTTTGTCCACACCCTGCTGGCCGCGGCCGTGCGGCACGGTGCCGAGACGCACTACGGGGTCGCCGTCACCGGCCTGACGCGGAAGAACGGCCGGATCGTCGGCGTGCAGGCGGGCGACCGTACACGGAGCGCCGATGCCGTCGTGAACTGCGCGGGTCCCGGAGCGGCCCGGGTGGCCGCCTTCGCCGGGGTACGGCTGCCCCTGCGGCAGGTACCGGGGCTCGTCACCGAGAGCGATCCGCTGCCGGGCGGCCCCCTCACCGCGATCCTCGCCGCCCCGGACATCGACCTGCGGCCCACGCCCGGCGGCGGGGTGCTGGCCCTGTCCTGGGACGTCGACGCGCGGCTCGACGGCGCCGACGGGCCGCGCGTCGACGGGCTCCCGCAGGAACTGCACCGGCGTGCCGGAGCCGTCCTGCCGGGCCTGGCGCGGGCCCGGATCGAGGACGCCCGGATCGGCGTCCGGCCCATACCGTCCGACGGGCTGCCGCTGGTCGGCGAGGTGCCCGGGGCGCCCGGCCTCTACCATCTCGTCTCGCACAGCGCGGTCACCCTGGCCCCGGTCCTCGGCCGGCTCGCCGCACGCGAACTCACCACCGGACGGTCCGCCGCGGAACTCGCCCCGTACCGTCCGGACCGGGCCGTCCCCGGCGACGTACAGGACGAGAATCTGCGCGCGATGAACCGCCGGAGACCGCAACCTCGACGTGAACCTCAGGGTGAGACCGCCCCGTAGCGAGGAAGGCCGGTGCGAGCGCCCTGCGGCGAGGAGAGCCGGGTCAGGCGTCGGCGACCGAGTCGAACTCCACCTCGTCGCGCGCGACCCCCTGCGCGTCCGCGTCGACCGAGCGGCGCAGCGCCTCGTGGAGCTTGGCGGGGGTGAGGACGCCGAGGAAGCGTGAGCCGTCGAGGACCGCCACCCAGCCCGCGTCGTGCTGGAGCATCACGCCGAACGCCTGCTTGAGCGGGGCGCCGACCGGGACCCACGCGTTCATCCGGTGCGCGAGGTCGCCGACCCGCCCTTCGGGGCCGGCCAGGGTGGCCTCGTGGACGCCGATCCAGCCGTGCAGATCACCGCTGCCGTCCAGGACCACGGCCCACCGCGCGCCCTCGTCCCGCATCCGGGCCGCGGCCTGCGCGGCGGACTCGTCGAGGCGGGCCACCGACGGCTGCTCCAGGTCGTCCGGCTCGATCTCGGTGACCGACAGGCGCTTGAGGCCGCGGTCCGCGCCGACGAACTCGGCGACGTACGGCGTCGCGGGCGTACCGAGGACGGCGCCCGGTGTGTCGTACTGCTCGATGCGGCCCTGTCCGTACACCGCGATCCGGTCGCCCAGCCGGACCGCCTCCTCGATGTCGTGCGTGACCAGCAGGACCGTCTTGCGCACCGCCGCCTGCATCCGCAGGAACTCGTCCTGCAACTGCTCGCGCACCACCGGGTCGACGGCGCCGAACGGCTCGTCCATCAGGAGCACGGGCGGGTCCGCGGCCAGCGCCCGCGCCACGCCCACGCGCTGGCGCTGACCGCCCGAGAGCTGCTCCGGATAGCGGCTGCCGAACGTCTTGGGGTCCAGGCCGACCAGATCGAGGAGCTCGGCGGCGCGGGCCCGTGCCTTCGCCTTCTTCCAGCCGATCAGGGCGGGCACGGTCGCCGTGTTGTCGAGGATCGTGCGGTGCGGGAAGAGGCCGACCTGCTGGATGACGTAGCCGATACGGCGGCGCAGCCTGACCGGGTCGAGCGTGGCGATGTCCTCGCCGTCGACGTAGATCCGGCCCGACGTCGGCTCGATGAGCCGGTTGACCATCATTATCGTCGTGGTCTTGCCGCAGCCGGACGGGCCGACGAGCGTGACCAGTTCGCCCTCGGCGACCTCGAAGGAGAGGCCGTCCACCGCCGTCGTGCCGTCCGCGTACCGCTTGGTGACCTGATCGAACCGGATCATGGGCTCACGCTAACCGCGGCCGTCACTCCCCGCTCACCAGGATCACCTCCAGGGTGCGCGGACCGTGCACCCCCTCGACCCGGTCGAGCTCGATGTCGCTGGTCGCGGACGGGCCCGAGATCCAGGTGAGCGGCCGGGCCGGATCGAGCCGTTCGAGGGCCTGGGGGACGGCGGAGACGACCTGCTCCGGGACGCGGACCACGCAGATGTGGTGGTCGGGGACGAGGGTGATGCGGCGGCGGCCCTGGTCGGGCGAGCCGTCGAGGACGATCGTGCCGGTCTCGGCGACCGCGACGGCGCAGGCGGTGACGACGCTGTCCACTCCGTCGAGTTCGGCGGGCGTGTTCGCGGCCCGGTCATGGAGGGGCGTCGCGTCCGCCTCGGCCAGCCACTCCGGCGGCAGCCCCGGTGGCACGACCACCGTCCGCGAGCCGCGCTCGGCCAGCAGACGCGCGATCGTCCGGCCCAGTTCCGGGTGCGTGGTGCGGTGCACGAGCGCCCGGTAGTCGGCCAGGTTCTCGGCGAGCAGCTCGACCGTCTCTTCGACGGTCCGGTCGCCGTGCTCGCGCAGATAGCTCCGGTCGATGTCCGTGGCGTACGTCGTCGGGGCCCCGCCCTGTCCGTCGAGCGCCCGGCGCACGCGGCCCAGGATCACATCCCTGCTGCTCACTTGCTGCCGTCCTTTCCGTTCTTTCCGCCGTTCGTCCGCTGCCACCAGTCGCGGAACGGTTCCGCCGGTACCTTCGGCAGATCCCGGGTCGCCGACCACGCGCGGCCGGGGCCGGGCACCGTCCGCGGATGGAAGCGGCGGGTGCGCGAGGCAAGGCGCTGGCCGGTGCCGAGCACGCCCGGGCGGGTGAACGCCCAGCGGGCCGCGCGCATCGCCGCCCGCTCCGCCGCGTGGCCCTTCGCCGGCTTCAGCGTCACCTTGGCGCCGCCGCGGACCGCCTCGCCGCCCTGGACGACGCGCTCCCGCAGGTGTACGAGCACCTCGGGGATGTCGATGGCGACGGGACACACCTCGTAACAGGCGCCGCAGAGCGAGGACGCGTACGGGAGGGAGGCGTCGATCTCGCTTGCCGTGCCGCGGAGTTGAGGGCTGAGGATGGCGCCGATCGGGCCGGGATAGACCGAACCGTAGGCGTGGCCGCCCGCCCGCTCGTACACCGGGCAGACGTTCAGGCACGCCGAGCAGCGGATGCAGCGCAGCGCCTGGCGGCCGACCTCGTCGGCGAGGGTGTCGGTGCGGCCGTTGTCGATCAGGACCAGGTGGAAGTTCTGGGGGCCGTCGGAGTCGGTCGTGCCGGTCCAGGTCGACGTGTACGGGTTCATGCGCTCCGCCGTCGAGGAGCGCGGCAGCGTCTGGAGGAAGACCTCCAGGTCGCGCCAGGTCGGCACGATCTTCTCGATGCCGACGACCGAGATCAGGGTCTCGGGCAGGGTCAGGCACATGCGGCCGTTGCCCTCGGACTCGACGACGACGAGGGTGCCGCTCTCGGCGACCATGAAGTTCGCGCCCGAGATGCCGACCTTGGCGCGCAGGAACTTCTCGCGCAGGTGGAGTCGGGCGGCCTCCGCCAGTTCGGCGGGCGTGTCGGTGAGCCCTTCGGGCGCCGGGCGGCCCCAACTGCCCATCTCCTTCTCGAAGATGGCGCGGATCTCGCCGCGGTTGCGGTGGATCGCCGGGACGAGGATGTGTGAGGGGCGGTCCCTGCCGAGCTGCACGATGAGTTCGGCGAGGTCGGTCTCGTACGCGGCGATCCCGGCCTCTTCGAGCGCTTCGTTGAGGCCGATCTCCTGCGTGGCCATCGACTTGACCTTGACGACCTCCGACTCGCCCGTCTCCCGCACGAGCCCGGTCACGATGCGGTTGGCCTCGTCGGCGTCGGCGGCCCAGTGGACGGTGCCGCCCGCGGCCGTCACCGACTCCTCCAACTGGACCAAGTAGTGCTCGAGGTGGCGGAGCGTGTGGTCCTTGATCTGCTTGCCGGCCTCGCGCAGGTCTGCCCAGTCGTCGAGCTCGGCGACGGCGCGGGCGCGCTTGTCGCGGATGGTGTGGGTGGCGTGCTTGAGGTTGGCGCGCAGGGTGGTGTTCCGTACGGCGTCGTGCGCGGCCTTCGGGAAGGCGGGCATACCTACGAACGTGCCGCTCATGCCAGGGGCTCCTCTTCGGTGCTCGCCAGGATCTCCGCGATGTGGACCGGCCGCAGTGCGGTGTGCAGCCGGCTCATCGTGCCGCCGATGTGCATGAGGCACGAGTTGTCGGCGGCGCACAGCACGTCCGCGCCCGTCGACTCGGCGTTGCGGACCTTGTCGGCGCCCATCGCCGCCGAGACGTCGGAGTTCTTCACGGCGAACGTGCCGCCGAAGCCGCAGCACTCCTGTGCTCCCGGCAGTTCCACCAGCTCAAGTCCCTTGACCGTCCGCAGGAGTCGGGTAGGGCGGTCGCCGAGGCCGAGGGAACGCAGGCCGTGGCAGGTGGGGTGGTAGGTCACCTTGTGCGGGTAGTACGCGCCGACGTCGGTCACCTTCAGCACGTCGACGAGGAACTCGGTCAGCTCGTACGTCTTCGGGACCACCGGCGCGAGCGTGGTCGCCAGTCCGTCGCCGCGGCCCTCCGCGCGGGCCCGCTCACCCATCCGCGGATACAGCTCCCGCACCATCGCCGCGCACGAACCGGACGGCGTGATGATCGCGTCGTACTCGCCGGAGCCGATACCCGGCCCGAAGACATCGGAGAAATGGCGGGCCAGCGGCTCGGCCTCGTGCCGGTAGCCGGTGTTGTAGTGGGCCTGCCCGCAGCAGGTCTGGGCGGCCGGGAAGTCCACCTCCACGCCCAGTCTGGTCAGGAGTTTCACCACGGCCCTGCCGGTGTCCGGGTAGAGCGTGTCGTTGACACAGGTGAGGAAGAGCGCGACACGCATCGTGGCCCCTTCGGTCAGGAGGTTCGGGTCGGACATCGGACGGGTGCAGGGTACGTCGTCGGCGGGGCCGGGTCACGGGGTGGCGACACGGGCCCCGGCCGCCACCCACTCGGCGCTGCCGGCGCGCGGCGTGTACCGCGTCAGCTCCTGGGTGCCGGCGACGAGCCGGCGGGCCGCCGCCCGGTCACCGAGGACGCCGTCGGCGCGCGCCTGGACGAGGACGTTGCCGAGCGCGGCGGCCTCGGCGGGGCCCGCCACCACGGGCAGCCCGCAGGCGTCGGCGGTCAGCTGGCACAGCAGGGCGTTGCGGGCGCCGCCGCCGACGATGTGCACGACGTCGACCGGCCGGTCGGCGAGCCGCGCCGCCTCCGTGACGGCCTTGCGGTGGGCCAGCGCCAGCGAGTCGAGGATGCAGCGGGTCGTCTCCGCGCGGGTGCGGGGTTCGGGCTGGCCGCTCGCGCGGCAGGCGGCGGCGATCCGCTCCGGCATACCGCCGGGGGCGAGGAACGCGGCGTCGCCCGCGTCGATGACCGAGCGCAGTCCCGTCGCCTGCCCCGCCGCATGGAGGAGTTCCGTCAAGTCCGGTTCTCCCCAGGCTCGTTGGCACTCCTGGAGCAGCCATAGGCCCATGATGTTGCGGAGGTAGCGGACCGTGCCGTCGACGCCGAGCTCGTTCGTGAAGTTCGCGGCGCGGCTCTCCTCGGTCAGGACGGGCGCGTCGAGTTCGAGGCCGGCGAGGGACCAGGTGCCGGTGCAGATGTACGCGAAGTTCTCGCCGTCGGTGGCGGGGACGGCGGCGACGGCCGACGCGGTGTCGTGCGAGGCCACCGTCGTCACCGGGACGGGGCCGGTGAGGCCGGTCTCGTCGAGGACGTGGGGGAGCAGCTCGCCGGCGTGGTCGCCCGGGCGGCGCAGCGGCGGGAAGAGGGCCAGGTCGATGCCGGTGCGGGCCGCGATGTCGTGTGCCCAGTCGCCCGTGCGGGGGTCGATGAGCTGGGTGGTGGAGGCGTTCGTCAGCTCGGTGCCCTGTTGTCCCGTGAGCCAGTAGGTGAGGAGGTCCGGGATGAGCAAAGCGCTTTGTGCTGCGCGGAGTTGGGCTGTTTCGCGGGCCGCCGTGAGTTGGTACAGGGTGTTGAACGGGGCGTACTGGAGGCCGGTCGCGGCGTACAGCTCGGCCGGGGGGACGGTTGCCCAGACCTTCTCCGCGATGTGTTCCGTGCGGGTGTCCCGGTAGTGGAACGGGTTGCCCAGGAGGGCACCGTCCGCGTCGAGCAGGCCGTAGTCGACGGCCCAGCTGTCTATGCCGAGAGAACGGACCTGGCCCGCTTTGCGCAGCCCGTCCAGGATGCCCGCGTAGAGGTTGAGGATGTCCCAGTGGAGGGCGGGGCCCGTGCGGGCCGGTCGGTTCGGGAAGCGGTGCGCTTCGCTGAGATTCAGGGTTGTTCCGGTGACCCGGGCCGTGATGACTCGGCCGCTCGATGCGCCCAGGTCTATCGCGGCGTAGGGGGTGGTGGACATCAGGGCTCCGTGCGGTGAGTCGGTCGTGTGCGCGTCGTGGACGGCTGGTCGCGCAGTTCCCCGCGCCCCTGAGGGGGGTGGGGTGCGTGGCGATGGGTGCGGGGTGTGTCGTGGCTGGGCGCGCAGTTCCCCGCGCCCCTTGGCGGGGTTGGGGTGTGTGGTGGTCGGGTGCGGGTGCGTTGTGGCTGTTCGCGCAGTTCCCCGCGCCCCTTGGCGGAGTGGGGTGCGTCGTGGTTGCTCGCGCAGTTCCCCGCGCCTCTGGCGGGGCGGAGCCGCGTGTTTGCACTGCTCCGCCCCGGCCCCTCTCACCGCAGGAACGCCGCCGCAACCCCCGCGTCCACCGGGACGTGCAGGCCCGTCGTGTGGGTCAGGTCGCCGCCCGTCAGGGCGAACACCGCGTTCGCCACGTGTTCGGGGAGCACCTCGCGCTTCAGGAGCGTGCGCTGGGCGTAGAACTCGCCGAGCTTCTCCTCCTCGATGCCGTACGTCGCCGCGCGCTGCGCGCCCCAGCCGCCCGCGAAGATGCCGGAGCCGCGCACGACCCCGTCCGGATTGACGCCGTTGACGCGGATGCCGTCGCCGCCCAACTCGGCTGCGAGTAGGCGTACTTGGTGGGCCTGGTCGGCCTTGGTGGCCGAGTAGGCGACGTTGTTCGGGCCGGCGAACACCGCGTTCTTGGAGGCGATGTAGACGATGTCGCCGCCCATGCCCTGCTGCCGCATGATGCGGGCCGCCTCGCGGGAGACGAGGAAGGAGCCGCGGGCCATGATGGCGTGCTGGAGGTCCCAGTCCTTGGCCGTCGTCTCCAGAAGCGGCTTGGAGATGGAGATGCCGGCGTTGTTGACGACCAGGTCGACGCCGCCGAAGGCGAGGGCCGCGGCGCGGAACGCGTCGGCGATCTGCTCCTCCGACGTCACGTCCACGGTGACCGCGACGGCCTTGTCCGGGCCGCCCAGCTCCTCCGCGACCGCGGCAGCGCCCTCGGCGTTGAGGTCCGCGACGACGACACACGCGCCCTCGGCGGACAGGCGGTGCGCGATGGCCTTGCCGATACCGCTGCCCGCGCCCGTCACCAGGGCCACGCGCGTGGCGAGCGCCTTCGGCTTCGGCATCCGCTGGAGCTTGGCCTCCTCCAGGGACCAGTACTCGATCCGGAACTTCTCGGACTCCTCGATGGGCGCGTACGTGGAGACCGCCTCGGCGCCCCGCATCACGTTGATCGCGTTGAGATAGAACTCGCCCGCGACCCGCGCCGTCTGCTTGTCCTTGCCGAAGCTGAACATGCCGACACCGGGGACGAGCACGATCGCCGGGTCCGCGCCGCGCATCGCGGGGGAGCCCTCGACCGCGTGCCGGGCGTAGTAGGCGGCGTACTCCTCGCGGTACTCGGTGTGCAGCTCTTTCAGTCGCGCGACCGCCTCGTCCAGCGAAGCGGTCGGCGGCAGGTCCAGGACGAGCGGGCGCACCTTCGTCCGAAGGAAGTGGTCCGGGCAGGACGTGCCGAGGGCGGCGAGGCGCGGGTGCTCGGCGCTCGCCAGGAAGTCCAGGACGGTCTCCGAGTCGTCGAAGTGCCCGACCTGGGGGCGGTCGTAAGACGCCAACCCGCGTACGTACGGACCGAGTTCGGCGGCCCGCGCGCGACGCTCGGCCGCGCCGAGGGCCGCGTAGCCCTCGATGACGGGACCGAACGGCTCGTCCTTGCCGCGCTCGGCGAGGAACGTCTCCGCGGTGCGGATGATGTACAGCGAGTTCGCCTCGCACTCCTCGGCGGTGTCGCCCCACGCGGTGATGCCGTGCCCGCCGAGGACGCAGCCGATCGCCTCGGGGTGGGCGGCCTTCAGGGCGGCGATGTCCAGGCCGAGCTGGAAGCCGGGGCGCCGCCACGGCACCCACGCCACCTTCTCGCCGAAGCACTCGGCGGTCAGCTTCTCGCCGTCGGCGGCGCAGGCGAGGGCGATCCCGGAGTCGGGGTGCAGGTGGTCGACGTGGACGGCGTCCACCAGGCCGTGCATGGCCGTGTCGATGGACGGCGCGGCGCCGCCCTTGCCGTGCAGGCAGTAGTCGAACGCGGCGACCATCTCGTCCTCGCGCTCCACCCCCGGGTACACCTCGGTGAGCGCCCGCAGACGGTCCAGGCGCAGCGCGGCGAGCCCGGCCTCGGTGAGGGTGCCCAGGTCGCCGCCGGAGCCCTTGACCCACATCAGCTCGACGTCGGTGCCGGTCACCGGGTCGGTGGCGGTGCCCTTGGCGGAGGTGTTGCCGCCGGCGTAGTTGGTGTTGCGGGGGTCGGCGCCGAGCCGGTTCGAACGCGCGAGAAGCGCGCTGACTTCGGAGTGCGTAGGCATGCGGTGATCTGTCCCTTGCGATGTGAGTCGGGCGGTGCGAGGGCACCCCGGAAGGGGCACGGGGGAACTGCGCGGGCAACAGGCGGGGGAACCGCGCGGGCAACACGCGGGAGAACTGCGCGGGCAACCACGGACGACGCGCGGCCGTCCGCCGTCAGCACCCGGCAGACGCTTGGGTCAGGCCCCCCACCCCGCCTGCTCGCCCCCCACGCGCTCGGCCACGATCCGCTCCTGCCAGCCACTGGCGTGGTACGCGGCGACGGGGTCCGGGTTCAGGCCCTGCTCCTCGCGCAGTTCGCGCAGCAGCGGGCGCACGTCGGTGTTGTACGCGTCCATCAGGACCGCGTTGGCCGTGAGGACATCACCCTCGCGCTGGGCCGCGGCCAGGGCGTCGCGGTCGACGAGGAGCGCCTTGGCGGTGGCCTCCTGCACGTTCATCACGGAGCGGATGACCGCGGGGATCTTCGCCTCGATGTTGTGGCACTGGTCGAGCATGAACGCCACGTTCGTCTCCGCGTCGAAGCCGCCGTTCCCCGCGACCTCGTGCAGGATGCGGAAGAGCTGGAAGGGGTCGGCGGAGCCCACCATCAGGTCGTCGTCCGCGTAGAAGCGGGAGTTGAAGTCGAAACCGCCGAGCTTCCCCTCGCGCAGCAGCAGCGCCACGATGAACTCGATGTTGGTGCCCGGCGCGTGGTGCCCGGTGTCCACGACGACCTGGGCGCGCTCACCCAGCTTCATGCACTGCATGTAGGAGGTGCCCCAGTCGGGCACGTCCGTCGTGTAGAAGGCGGGCTCGAACAGCTTGTACTCCAGGAGCAGGCGCTGGTCGTCGCCGAGCCGCTCGTAGACGGCCGCAAGGGACTCCGCGAGGCGGTCCTGGCGGGCCACGATGTCGTCCTGGCCGGGGTAGTTGGTGCCGTCGGCGAGCCACAGCTTCAGGTCCCTGGACCCGGTGGCGTCCATGATGTCGACGCAGTCCAGCAGATGGCCGACAGCCTTCCGGCGCACCTTCGGGTCCGGGTGACAGACGCTGCCGAACTTGTAGTCGTCGTCCTGGAAGGTGTTGGAGTTGACGGTGCCGAGTTCGACGCCGCGCTCCTTCGCGTAGGCGGCGAGCGCCGCGTAGTCGTCGACGGTGTCCCACGGGATGTGCAGCGCCACCTTGGGCGCGATACCGGTGAACTCGTGCACCTTCGCCGCGTCGTCGAGCTTCTCCTGCGCGGTACGCGGCACGCCGGCCTGGGCGAACACCTTGAACCGGGTGCCGGAGTTGCCATAGCCCCAGGACGGCGTCTCGATCCGCTGGCTGGCGAGTGCGGCCTTGACGGCAGCGATGTCAGGCATGTCCACCTCTGATGTGTACCTCTGGGTGTGGTGCGGTGCGGTGCGTGAATCGATTCACTTCGCTGGCGAAGTTAACCGCGGGGGAACGGGGCGTCAAGGGGTCCGGCACGAGGCCAAGTGCGTTACGCAATCGTGCTGTTGCGGGCCCGTCCCTGGTCCTCCCTGCTTTTTCCTTGCAGTTCACGGGGGAGAGAGGGAGGCGAAGAGGGCAATTCGCCGCAGCTCGGTGGATCGGGTTCCACTCCGGCCTCTTGACCTCCCCGGAGCGACGGAGCTAGCTTCCGGGCAACTTCACTGAAACATTTCACCGCCGGTGATCCACCCGGCGCCCTCAGCCACTCTCGTGCGCTCGGCACGGCCCACCCATGCACACTCACGGAGACATGCAATGACGCATCCTGAACCGGAGACCACTCCGGTGCTCGCGCTGGAGGGGGTGAGCAAGTCCTTCGGCGCCGTGCGCGCCCTGCGCGGCGTCAGCCTGCGCCTGTACGCCGGAGAGGCGCACGCCCTCGCCGGCGAGAACGGCGCAGGCAAGTCGACCCTGATCAAGGCCCTCGCCGGGGTGCACCGGCCCGACAGCGGCACGGTCCTGCTCGACGGCGCGCCGGTGGAGTTCCACGGCCCCGCCGACGCCCGGGACGCCGGCGTCGCCGTCATCTACCAGGAGCCCACGCTCTTCCCCGACCTGTCGATCGCCGAGAACATCTTCATGGGCCGCCAGCCGCGCCGCTCGCTCGGCCGCGTCGACCACCGCGCGGTCAAGGAAGCCACGGCCGGCCTGTTCAAGCGGCTCGGTGTAGCGCTCGACCCGGACCAGCCCGCGCGCGGCCTGTCCATCGCCGACCAGCAGCTCGTCGAGATCGCCAAGGCCCTCTCCTTCGACGCCCGCGTCCTGATCATGGACGAGCCGACCGCCGCGCTCACCGGCAGCGAGGTCGCCCGCCTCTTCGGTGTCGTACGGACCCTGCGCGAGCAGGGCGCCGCCGTGCTGTTCATCTCGCACCGCCTCGAGGAGATCTTCGGCCTCTGCCAGCGCGTCACGACACTGCGCGACGGCGGCTTCGTGGCCAGCGAGCCCCTCGACGGACTGACCGAGGACGACCTCGTACGCCGCATGGTCGGCCGCGACCTCGACGAGCTCTACCCCAAGCAGGACACCGAGATCGGCGAGGTGGCGCTCAGCGTGCGCCGGCTGACCCGCGAGGGTGTCTTCACCGACGTCTCCTTCGAGGTGCGGCGCGGCGAGATCGTCGGCCTCGCGGGCCTCGTCGGGGCCGGCCGCAGCGAGGTGGCCCGCGCCGTGTTCGGCGTCGACCGGTTCGACGGCGGCGACGTCGAGGTGCTCGGCCAGAAACTCAAGCCCGGCGCCCCGAGCCTCGCGATGCACGCGGGCCTCGCCCTCGTCCCCGAGGACCGCCGCGCCCAGGGCCTGGTGATGGACATGTCCATCGAGCGAAACATCGGCCTCACCGGCTTCGCCGACACCAGCCGCGCCGGACTCATGAACCGCAGGGCCGAGCGCAGCCGCTCCCTCGACTGGTCCGTCAAGCTCCAGGTCAAGTACGCGCGCCTCGCCGACGTCGTCGGCACCCTGTCCGGCGGCAACCAGCAGAAGGTCGTCCTCGCCAAGTGGCTCGCCACCGGGCCGCAGGTCCTCATCGTCGACGAGCCGACCCGCGGCATCGACGTCGGCACCAAGGCCGAGGTGCACCGGCTGCTCTCCTCGCTCGCCGCGGAGGGCGTCGCCGTCCTGATGATCTCCTCCGACCTGCCGGAGATCCTCGGCATGGCCGACCGGGTGCTCGTCATGCACGAGGGACGCCTCACAGCTGAGCTGAGTCGCTCCGCTGCGAATGAGGAGACCGTGATGGCCGCGGCTACGGGGAGGGCTGCCTGATGTCCGCCCATGCGCCGTTGGTTGTTGATCGTTCGTGTGCGGGTGCGCGTGCTTCGTGGTTGCTCGCGCCGTTCCCCGCGCCCCTGAGGGACGTATTGGTGGCTGCATCATGACTGTTACCGCCCCACCCGTGCGGGAGGACACCGCACCGGAACCCACCGCCGGGCGCCGTCTCATCGACAAGGTCTTCAAGGCCCGCGAACTCGCCGTGGCCGGCGTCCTCGTCCTGATGCTGCTCGCCACCCAGGTCTCCAACAGCGAGTTCCTGTCCGAGCAGGGCGTCAAGGACCTTCTCCTCAACGCCACCATCCTCGTCCTCGTCGCCACCGGCCAGGCCGTCGTCGTCATCACCCGCAACGTCGACCTGTCCGTCGGCTCCGTCCTCGGCATCTCCGCCTTCACCGCCGGCGATTACCTCCAGGGCGGCGGCAGCTCACTGATCGCCGTCGTCTACGCGGTCGCCATCGGTGCTCTCTTCGGCGTGCTGAACGGTGCCCTCGTCAGCCTCGGCAAGGTCCCCGCCCTCGTCGTCACCCTCGGCACCCTGTACGTGGTGCGCGGCATCGACTCCATCTGGGTCGGCTCGCAGCAGATCGTCGCCGCCGACCTGCCCGACTCCTTCGTCGACTTCGGCCACGACGGCCTGTGGATCGTGCCCTACCTGGCCCTCCTCGCCGTCGCCGTCCTGCTCTGCGTCGGCTACTACCTGCGCAGCTACCGCAGCGGCCGCGACATGTACGCCCTCGGCTCCAGCCCCGAGGCCGCCACCCTCGCCGGCGTCCCCGTCCGCAAGCGCATCATGACGGCCTACGTGCTGTGCGGCGCCCTCGCCGGACTCGCCGGAGCCCTCTACCTGGCGCGCTTCGGCAACGTCGACTCCGCCACCGGCAACGGCTACGAACTCACCGTCGTCAGCGCCGTCGTGGTCGGCGGCGTCGCCTTCACCGGCGGCTCCGGCACCGTCTACGGCGCGGCCCTCGGCGCACTCCTGCTGACCTCCATCAACAGCGTCCTGCCCGCCATCGGTGTCAGCTCCGTCTGGGTCACCGCCATCAACGGCATCCTGCTGCTGCTCGCCATCGCCGTCGACCGGATCCTGGCCCTGCGGGTCGCCGCAGTGCTGCGCAAGCAGGCCGCACAGATGAGGAGCGCCCGCCATGCCTGAGACCCTCCAGAAGGCCATGCCCGACCGCCTCAAGAACGCCGTGCGCTGGGACACCGCGGTCGGCGCCCTGCTGATCGTGCTGCTGCTCTGCTCGTTCTCGTTCGTCGACAACTTCGGCAACGCGCTCAACATCTCGTTCCTGATCGGCAACACGCTGCCGATCGCCCTGATCGCGCTGCCGATGACGATGCTGGTCATCTCCGGCGAGGTCGACCTGTCGGTCGGTTCGACGGCCGGACTCTCCGGGGCCGTCATGGGCGCCCTGTGGAACCAGGGCATGGCCATCGAGACGATCATCCCGCTCTGCCTGCTCCTCGGCGTCGTCTGCGGACTGATCAACGGCCTGCTCGTGACCCGACTCGGCCTGCCCTCGCTCGCCGTCACCATCGGCACCATGGCCGCCTACCGCGGCATCGCCCAGATCGTCCTCGGCTCCGACTCGGTCACCGACTTCCCGACGCAGTACCTGGACTTCGGCGCGGGCCGCTTCGGCGACACCTTCCTGCCGTACGCCGCTCTGCCGTTCGTCGTCCTCCTCGCCATCGCCGTAGTCGTCCTGCACGCCACCCGCGTCGGACGCTCGCTCTTCGCGATCGGCGCCAGCGAGGAAGCGGCCCGCTTCTCCGGCGTCCGCGTCAAGCGCCTCAAGCTGTCCATGTTCGTGACGACGGGCGTGCTCTCCGCGCTCACCGGCGTCTTCTGGGCCCTGCACTACGCCAGCGCCCGCTACGACAACGCCACCGGGCTCGAACTCTCCGTCATCGCGGCCGTCCTGCTCGGCGGCATCGACTTCGACGGCGGCAAGGGCACCCTCGGCGGGGCCATCGCGGGCGTCTTCCTGCTCGGCTCGCTGCAGAACGTGATGAGCCTGCTGAACGTCTCCGCGCAGTCCCAGATCGTCGTCACCGGCGTCCTCCTGGTGATCTCCGTACTCGCCCCACGCGTCGGCCGCCAGATCGCCCAGGCCAGGGCCCGCCGCAAGACCGCCGACGCCGCCCCGCCACCTCCGGTGCCGGCCCCCTCGTAAGACGCGCCCGCCCCTCATCCCCGTACCGCCCACCACTCGTAAGGAACCGCCATGTCCCGGACCGTCACCGCCAGAACCCGTCGGCTCACCGCGGCCCTCGCCGTCACCACCGCGCTCGTCCTCGGCGCCACCGCCTGTGGCGGCACCACCAAGGACGACGCCAATAAGGAGGCGGCGAAGTCCAACGCGGCCGGCAAGGCCGACCCGAACGCCGCCACCAAGAAGGGCCTCACGGTCGCCTTCCTGCCCAAGCAGGTCAACAACCCGTACTTCACCACCTCCGACAACGGCGGCAAGAAGGCGGTCGAGGAGCTGGGTTCGACATACAAGGAGGTCGGCACCAGCAGCGGCACCGACACCTCCGGGCAGGTCTCCTACGTCAACACCCTCACCCAGCAGCAGGCCGACGCCATCGCCGTGTCCGCGCAGGACCCGGGCGCCCTGTGCACCGCACTCAAGCAGGCCATGAAGAACGGCGTCAGCGTCGTCACGTACGACTCCGACACCAAGGTCGACTGCCGCAACGTGTTCGTCTCGCAGGCCAGCGCCGAGGACCTCGGCCGCACGCAGGTGCAGCAGATGGCGAAGCAGATCGGCAACAAGGGCGAGATCGCGATCCTCTCGGCGGCCCAGACGGCCACCAACCAGAACACGTGGATCGACTACATGAAGGACGAGCTGAAGAAGCCCGAGTACAAGGACATCAAGCTCGTCACGACCGCCTACGGTGACGACGACGCCCAGAAGTCGTTCCAGCAGACACAGGGCCTCCTCCAGGAGCACCCGAAGCTGAAGGGGATCATCTCCCCGACCACCGTCGGCATCAAGGCCGCCGCCCAGTACCTGTCCGGATCGAAGTACAAGGGCAAGGTCAAGCTGACCGGCCTCGGCACCCCGAACGACATGCGCGCCTACGTCAAGAACGGCACCGTCGACGCGTTCGAGCTGTGGGACCCGGCCAAGCTGGGCGCGCTCGCCGCGCACACCGCCGTCGCTCTGGAGTCCGGCCAGATCACCGGCAAGGAGGGCGAGACCTACAAGGCCGGCGACCTGGGCGAGTTCACCATCGGCAAGGACGGTGTCGTCTCCCTCGGCAAGCCGACGGTCTTCGACAAGAAGAACATCGACCAGTTCAAGTTCTGATCACTTCCTGATCGAGTTCTGAGGAGTGTCGATGCAGCGCGTCTGCTTTCTGCTCAAGGTCAAGGCCGACCGGACCGACGAGTACCGCGCCCGCCACGAGGACGTGTGGCAGGAGATGCGGGAGGCCCTGACCGCCACCGGGTGGCACAACTACTCCCTCTTCCTGCGGGACGACGGACTGCTCGTCGGCTACCTGGAGACGGCGGACTTCGACGCGGCCCGCGCCGCCATGGACGCCACCGACGTGAACGCCCGCTGGCAGGCCGAAATGGGCCAGTTCTTCGAGGAGTTGGACGGACAGGCCCCGGACGCCGCGATGCGGCCGCTCACCGAGGTCTTCCACCTTGCCTGAGCGCGGATCGGTCGGCATCAAGGACGTGGCCCACGAAGCGGGAGTCTCCGTGGGCACCGTCTCCAACGTCCTCAACCAGCCCCACCGGGTCTCCGAACCGACCCGGCGCCACGTCCAGCAGGTCATCGCCCGCCTCGGCTACGTCCGCAGCGAGTACGCCCGCCAGCTGCGGGCCGGGCACAGCCGCATCATGGCGCTGCTCGTCCTGGACATGGGCAACCCGTTCTTCGTGGACGTCGCGCGCGGCGCCGAGCGGGCCGCCCGCGACGCCGGGCTCGGCGTCATGGTGTGCAACAGCGCGCAGAGCGCCGCCGAGGAGGCCGAGTATCTCTCCCTCTTCGCCGAACAGCGGGTACGCGGCGCGCTGATCACCCCGGCCGACCCGAGCGGCGCGACCCTGCGCGACTTCCGCCGCCACGGCATCCCGTACGTGGTGGTGGACCGGGTCGCCGGTGACGAGGAGGGGTGCTCGGTCTCCGTCGACGACGTGTCGGGCGGCGCGCTCGCCATCCGCCACCTCGTCGCCGGGGGACACCGCTCCCTCGCCTTCGTCAGCGGCCCGGCCCACCTCAAACAGGTGCAGGACCGCCGGGAGGGCGCCCTCAAGGCACTCGCCGAGGCGGGCCTGTCCGAGGAACTCCTGCGCGAACTGCCCACGGAGCGCCTCGACGTGGCCGCGGGACGCGACGCCGGCGCCCGTCTCCTCGGCCTGGCGCAGCGCCCCACCGCGGTCTTCTGCGCCAACGACCTGCTCGCCCTCGGCGTCCTGCAAGCCCTGTACGCGGCCGGGGTCAAGGTCCCCGACGACATGTCCATCGTCGGCTACGACGACATCGAGTTCGCGGCGGCCGCCACGGTCCCGCTCACCTCGGTACGCCAGCCCGCCCTCACCCTGGGTACCATCGCGGCGCAGCTGCTGCTCCAGGAGACGGGCGAGCGGGCCGGCGACCACCGGCATCAACACGTCGTGCTGCGACCGGAGTTGGTGGTGCGAGGGTCGAGCAGGGGGCTGAGCTGAGTGCTCGCCGCCCGCCTCGCGGATCACCTCAGGCACGGCCCGGGAGGGCCACGAGGACCGACGGATCGAGCGGGTTCGCCTCGTGGTTCGGGAGCGTGCAGAAGGGGCCGGACGGAACCGTCCGGCCCCTCATGTGTGCGGGTCAGCGCACCGTGCTGGTCACCTCATACCGCCCGGCCGGCAGGCGATACGTGGCCGTTCCGTCCTCGAAGCCGACGAACCGCACCCCGTCCACCGCGGTCAGCGGCGTCCGCCCCTCACGCACCGCGGACGCCGACACCGCCGGCAGGCTCAGGGTCGCCTCGCTGTTCGCCGGGACGACCGCCTCGTACGTCAGCTTCCCGTCCTTGGCCAGCGACCACGCGCTCGTGATCTCGCCGTACGGCGAGAGGTGACGGCCCGTCACCCGCGTGATGGCGCCGGTCGGGTCCAGGTGCGGCCGGAGGCGGAACCGCCGGAAGCCGGGGTGCTCCGGGTCGCGGGCGATGCCCGCCATGTACGCGTACATCCACTCGGCGATCGCGCCGTAGGAGTAGTGGTTGAAGGAGTTCATCTCGACGGGACCGAAACCGTCCTCCTTCGAGTACGAGTTCCAGCGCTCCCACACCGTCGTCGCACCGTTCTCCACGGAGTACAGCCAGGACGGCATGGCGTTCTGGTGGAGCAGCTTGTACGCGAGGTCGGGGCGGCCTTCGTCGGTCAGGACGGGCGCGAGGACGTTCACGCCGAGGAAGCCGACGGACAGGGTGTTCTCCGCGTACTGCACACGGGCGCTGTCCGGATGGGCCGCCTTGTACGCGGCGTCGTTGCCGATGTTGTCCGCCAACAGGCCCACCAGTGACCGGCGTTGGGCCTGCGTGTCGTAGAAGCCGAGCTTGAGGACCCACAGCAGCGCGGACTGGCTGTTGTCCTCCGGATCGCCGCCCATCTGCGGCTTCCCGCCGAGGCTGGACTTCACCGTGATCGTGTCGCCGTCGACCGCTACGTACTTGGCCAGGAACGCGCGCCGGATGTTGCCGAAGAGGCCGTCGTACGTCTTGGCCTCGGCGGCGCGTCCGGTGGCCCGCGCCATCTGCGCCATCAGCTGGACGCTGTAGGCGTAGTACACGTCGCTCATCAGCTGGGTGCCGGTGTTCTGGAACGCGAGCCAGTCGGCGAAGATCGCGCCCTGCCCCGCGTACGTGTCCCCGCCCTTCTGCCGGATCCAGTCGATGTAGCGGACCATCGCGTCCCAGCTGCGGTCGACGATCGTGCGGTCGCCGCTCATCTGCCACACCGTCCACGGCACGATCACCCCGCAGTCGGCCCAGCCGCTGCACGGCGCCGCCGCGTTGTACCGGTTGCCGGGCGCCACCGCCGTGAACTGGGCGCCGTCCACACCGTAGATCTTCTGCGACTCGATGAGGATGGACTCGAACTGGCTGAGGAACGCGACGGAGTCCGTGTTGTAGAGGCCCGTGTTCGAGAAGACCTGGGTGTCACCGGTCCAGCCGAGGCGCTCGTCGCGCTGCGGGCAGTCGGTGGGCACCCACAGGTAGTTGCCGCGCTGGCCCCAACGCACGTTGCTGATCAGCTGGTTGATGGCTTCGTCGTCCGTGGTGAGGCTGCCGATGTCACGGATCGCCGATGTGCCGACCTTGCCGGTGAGACCGGTGACGGTGACCTCGGCGCCGGGCGTCGTCACCTCCACCGACACATAGCGGAAGCCGTAGAAGGTGAGCGAGTCCTGATGGGTCTCGCCGTCCTTCGCGCCCCTGAGGATGTACGTGCTCGTGGCCTTGGCGCTGCGGAGATTGGCCCGGTACAGCGAACCCACCGGGCCGTCCGCGCCCGCACTGTCGTCGTTGAGCATCTCGGCGAACCTCACGACGACTTCGGCGCCCGCGGGACCGCGCAGGGTGTAGCGGGGGACTCCGACCATGTTCTGGGCGAGGTCGAAGACGGCGGTGTCGCCGGGGCGCAGTGCGACCGGGCCCGGCTCCTTGTCGGTCGAGCGGGCCGGGTCCGGCACGACGCGGCCCTTGCCGTTGGCGCTCGACGAGGCGCCCGTGACCTCGCTGTAGACCGTGACGGACTGCGGACGCCGGTCCCACGCGTCCATCAGGCGGGCCGACTCGCCCGGGTACGCGGTCAGCTTCACGTCGGGGAACTTCGCCGCGTAGCCGACCTGTTCGACGTCGGCCCAGTCCTCGGTGTCGAAGCCGTTCGCCGTCCACCCGTCGAGTTCCTTGCGGGCGTCGTACGTCTGGCCGTCGTAGATGTCGTCGGCGCGGTAGGGCCCGGTGTCGGTGGCCTTCCAGCCGCCGCCCGGCTTCGTGACGACGCTCTGCGTGCTGCCGTCGGCGTAGCGGATCAGCAGTTTGGCCTTGAACGCGAGGGGGTTGCCGTCCTTGGAGTAGTACGTACTGCCCTCGGAGACACGGGAGTTGTACCAGCCGTTGCCGAGGACCGCGGCGAGCGTCACCGGCCGCCCGCCCGTGACGCTGTCCGTGACGTCGTACGTCAGGTAGTTCACGGTCATGTCGTAGTTGGTCCAGCCCGGGGCCAGCAGCTCGACGGTCCGGCCCCCGTCCTGCGGGACGGTGACGCGCTCACCGTTCACGTACGCCTCGTAGACGCCGAGCGCGGTCACGTACAGGCGGGCCTCGCTGACTCTGCCCTTGCGCAGCGGCGTCTCGCAGCGGAGCAGTGGCGCGCCCGCCGAGTTCGCCGCCTTGCCCTTCATGCCGATCCACTGCGCGCCGTCCCAGCCGCTCACTCCGTCGGAGCCGAGCAGGCCCGTCTCGAACGACGAGGGGGAGGAGGTGCCGAGCGGCCGGCCCTTCGCGTCCCACGCCGTCACCGTCCAGAAGTACGGGCTGGACGGCTTCAGTCGCGGACCGTCGTACCGGACGGCGACGGAGTCGGACGAGGTCACCCGGCCGCTGTCCCACACGTCGGCGCGCGAGGCGGCGAGCCGGGCGGGCGAGGACGCGACCCGGATCCGGTACGCGCCCTGCGTCAGCCCGCGCCGCTGCGAGTTCAGGCGCCAGCCGAAGCGCGGCTCGGCGGCGTCCGTCCCGAGCGGCCGCACGCGGTGCTCGACGGTCAGTCCGGTGACGGCGCCTCCGCCGCCGTCGGCCGGCGCGGTGGGGGTGGCGGCCCTGGCGGGTGCGGCGCTCGCGAACGTACCGGCTGCGGCCACGACGGGCACGGCGCCCGCGGTCGCGGCCAGCACGGTCCTGCGGCGGATGTCGCTGCTCATCTGTCAGGTTTCCCTTCGACGGTGAAGGTGCTCTGTGATGGTGGGGGGTGCTGCGGTGTGCGTGTGCGTGTGCGTGTGTACGTGTGCGGGTGGAGGTCAGGTGCGTACGGCCGCGCGGGCGTACGGGACGAGGCGGACGGGGCCGGTGAGGCCGTAGTCCTGCCGCTTGTTTCCGCCGAACACGGCGGGGCGGGACACGCGGAGCCGGTTCAGCAGGGTCGTCGCCACCTCGATCTCGATCGTGTTGGCGCCGGGCCGCAGCCGTGTGCCGAGGTCGGCGACGCGGGTGAGCTGGTCGACGGGCGGCAGAGCGTGTCCGTTGACGCGGACGGTGAACGTGTCGAAGACGCCGCCGAGTTCGAGCAGCGCGCCGTGCGCCGCGGTCCACTCCCGGCCCAGACGCACGGTGGTGCGGTAGGTGCCGATGCCGGACACGTCCTCAAGGCCCGGCAGCCGCGACCAGGGCGCGAGCGCTTCCAGCGTCAACTCATGGCGCTCATGGGCGGTTTCGGTCGCGCTCGCGCCCGGCCGCCAGTCGTCGACCGTCAGCTTCCAGGAGGTGAGGACGGTGGGGGGCGGGACCGTGCCGACCTTCGTGGTGACGGTGCGCCCGTTGTCGAGCGTGGTCGTGTACGTGCCCGCGGCCGACGCCCGCAGCTCGAGCCGGCCGCCTTCTCGTACGCGGATGTCGTCGGCCTGCGTCGCCGTGGCGTGCCGCTTCGGCGCGGCGCCGGACGGGCGGGCCAGGACGAGGACGGTGACGGCGCCCGGCTGGAGGTCGACGGTGAGGCGGACCCGGCCGTCGTCGGTGCGCGTGTACAGGGCGACCGGGGTGAGCGTGCCCGTCCACGGGTCGAGGAGGTGGGGGATCGCGCCCTTCACGTGCGAGGTCAGGGTGACGTCGTGCGTGATGCGGGTGCCGGTCGACCCCTTCTTGCTGACCGCGTCGTTGGCGAAGAAGAAGTAGTCGGCGTTCTTGTCGGCGCGGTGCGCGTGCACCAGCATCGACGCTTCGGCGTACTCGACGTCGCGGGTCAGGCCGAGCGCGGCGATGGCCTCCGGCACGTCGGGCCGGTCCGCGACGGTGTGAACTGTCTTCAACTGCTGCAGTGTGGTCAGGAGTTGGCGCAGCCGCTCGTTCTCGCCGGGGCGGGCGAGGCCCGGGACGTGGGCGTCGGCCCAGTCGCCGATGAGGATGATGGGCAGCCCCGCGCGGGCGTAGCCGAGGAGCTTCTCGGCTACGTCGAGCTGGAGCGTGTGCTCCCGGTTGATCATGATGTCGCCGTCGACGAGGAGCGCCTTGGGCGCGGGCCCGTCCGGCGCGAACCGGCCGCCCCGGACCACCGCCGACTTCAGGTCGAGCAGGCGCGGGCTGAGGAACGTGTGCGTCCAGCCGACCGGTACGCCGTCACTGGTGAACCAGGGCGCGCCGAGCCCCGAACCCGCGTAGCCCTTCTGCCGGAGCACCCCGATGTCGACCTTGTTCACGCCGGTCTGCAGAACGCTCTGGACGCGGGCCAGGAAGTCCGCGACCTGCGGGGTGTGCCGCCACAGCGGCTGGCGCGGGCCCCACGCCTCGCCGTATCCGGCGGCTCCCTTGTACGGCGAGAACGCGGCGAACCCGGGCCACTGGGCGCCCGGCGCGTCCGCGTACGCGAAGCCGTGGAAGACGGCCTGGTTGACTCCGGCCGCGTACTGCGTGACCAGCTTCTTCAGCGTGTCGGACCAGGTGGTGGAGTAGGCGCCGCCGGCGGTGCCGCCCGCCTCGTTCGACACGAGCGGCTTGCCGCCCATGTCCCGGCCGCCGGCCAGGCAGCGGAAGTCGTCGAGGTTCTTGAAGCCGAGCGACTCGCCCTCGGTGACGTCCAGGAGCGCCGACTTGTAGATCGCGTCGGTCTCCAGACCGTACGGCTGGATACGCAGCTTCATGCCCAGCGAGTGCGCCCACTTCTGCAGCGGCAGCAGGTGGTGCTCCACGTACAGCTCGGTGACGACCTCCATCACGTCGCGCCGGACCGCCTTGTCGAGCGAGGACTCGAAGCTGAAGACGTACTTCTCCTTCTTCTCGACGAACGTCGCGAGGTGGGGGAGGAGCGAATAACCCATGCGCCGCTCGAACTCGGCGGGCAGTGCGGGCGTCCACAGGGTCGCGTCGGTCTCGATCTCGATGGAGTCCTCGAAGAGGGTGCCGCCCGTGGACCTGAGCAGCCCCCGGATCGAGGGGGTGAGGATGTGCTCCTCCCAGAAGTCGGTGACCGCGCGCGTGCCCGCGTCGCTGAAATGGTCGACGACGTAGGCGAGCGGCGTGGTGTGGTCGCGGCCCTCCGGGCGCTGGCCCGAGCCGCGCTCCCAGTAGGCGACCAGCAGCCAGGTGGCACCGTCGTCGGGCGCGGTCCAGAAGACGCGATCGCCGCTGACCTGCGCGGTGACGTCGGTGACCGTGTCCCGGTCGAGGCGGACGGGTACGGCCGTCGGTGAACTGCCCGCCGTCACCCGCACCGCCTGTACGAGCAGCAGCCGCTGGTCGGTGACGCCTTCCTCGGCCTCGCTCACGGCGGCGGGGACCGGGCCCTCGTAGGCCGTACCCGGTGCGACCACGGCGATCCCGTGCGCCAGTTCGTGGGCGGCGGCCCTGCTGTCCGGCGTGATCGACGGCACCGCGGCGGGCCACGCCGGGCCGATCGTCAGGTCCACCACGACGTCGCGCTTCTTCGCCTCGCGCAGCGCCGCCTCGATCGCCGCCCGCCAGGCCACGGTGCCCCAGCCGTGGCGCACCGTGTCCAGCTGCTCGTCCATGCTGTGCGTGACCGCGGCGATCTCCACCCCACCGAACCCGGCCGCCGCGATCTCCCGGATCTCCCGGGCGATCTCACCGGTGTCGACCAGCGCGTCCGGCCACCACCAGCGGAACTTGGGACGCACGGCCGCCGCCGGATCACGCAGGTCCGCCCCCGGCAGCCGCGCCGTGGAACCCTGCGCGAACGCTTCCGGCACACCGGCTGACGGCAGCGCCGTCGCGGCCCCGGCCAGGGCGCCCATTCTCAGCAGGGTCCGGCGGCGCAGGCTCATGGTTCTCCTCGTTGAACAGACTCGTTGAACAGCCCCGTTGAACAGTTTCAAACGATTCAATGTGGGGTGGAGGAACCTACGTGCAGCCGTGACGCGTGGCAAGAGGCGTGCAGGAAACGCACCTGTGCAAGCGGATTGACAGGCGATGCCGCCTCGCGCAGAGTTGCCGACGGTGTAAGGCGAAACGATTCAAGTCGCCCTGACCGCCGCCCCGGTGGCGCGCCCGTCGCACCGCACTCTCCCCTCGCCCGGACGTCGAAACAGACGCGCAAAGGAGCCGCCGCATGCCCGGACCACAGCTGACGAGACGCCACTTCGTCGCAGGATCAGGTGTGGCGGCGGGGGCCGCCGTGCTGAGCGTGGGGTCCGGCACCGCGCGGGCGGCGGCCGGCGCCCCCACGACCGGCCGGGAGCACGGGTCGTCCGCTGCCCCGCTCGCCGAACTCCCGCTCTCCGACGTGACGCTGCTCGACAGCCCCTTCCGGGCCAACATGCGCCGCACCTGCGCCTACCTGAAGGCGGTCGACCCCGACCGGCTGCTGCACACCTTCCGCACGAACGCCGGCCTGCCCTCGGACGCCGAGCCCTGCGGCGGCTGGGAGGCCCCCGACGTCCAGCTGCGCGGCCACACCACCGGGCACCTCCTGTCGGGCCTCGCCTTCGCCCACGCCAACACGGGCGACGAGGAGTACGCCGACAAGGCCCGCCACCTCGTGAACGCGCTCGCCGAGTGCCAACGGGCCGCGCCCGCGGCCGGGTTCACCGAGGGTTATCTCTCGGCCTTCCCCGAGCAGGTTTTCGCCGACCTGGAGGCTGGCGGCAAGCCCTGGGCGCCGTACTACACGATCCACAAGATCATGGCCGGGCTCCTCGACCAGTACCGGCTCTCCGGCAACCGGCAGGCCCTGGACGTCGTGAGGGCGATGGCCGGCTGGGTCGAGAGGCGCATGGCTCCGCTGGACGACACCCAGGTGCGCAATGTCCTGCGCGTCGAATGGGGCGGGATGAACGAGGTCCTCGCCGCCCTCCATCTGGCCACCGGTGACGCGGCCGCGCTGCGCACCGCACGCCGCTTCGACCAGGAGGACCTGTTCGCGCCGCTGGCCGCCGGGCGCGACGAACTCGACGGACACCACGCCAACACCGAGATCGCCAAGATCGTGGGCGCGGCACGGCTCTACGACGCCACGGGCGAGGAGCGCTACCGGGCGATCGCGGCCCACTTCTGGGACATCGTTGTCAACGACCATTCGTACGTCATCGGCGGCAACTCCAACCAGGAGCTTTTCGGACCGCCCGGCGAGATCGTCAGCCGCCTCTCCGAGGACACCTGCGAGAACTGCAACACCTACAACATGCTCAAGCTGGGCCGCCGCCTCTTCCTCCACGACCCCGGCAACGCCGCCTACATGGACCACCACGAGTGGGCGCTGAACAACCAGCTGCTCGGCGAGCAGGACCCGGACTCCGCGCACGGCTTCGTCACGTACTACACCGGTCTGTGGGCCGGTTCGCAGCGGCAGCCCAAGGGCGGCCTCGGCTCGGCGCCCGGCAGTTACAGCGGCGACTACGACAACTTCTCCTGCGACCACGGGACCGGCCTGGAGGCCCACACCAAGTTCGCGGACACCATCTACTTCAGGACGCGGGGGGCGGGGCGGGCCGCCTTGTACGTGAACCTGTACATCCCGTCCGAAGTCCGCTGGCGTGCACAAGGGGTGACGCTACGTCAGACAGGCGGTGGCCCGGACGGCCGTGGGCCGGTGCGGATCGCGGTCACCCGTGGCGCGGCCCGCTTCCGGCTCAAGGTCCGCATCCCCGGCTGGCTCGCCGACGCGGACCGGCGCCTCACCGCCCGCGCCACCGTCAACGGACGCGCCGTCGACACGTCCTCCGCCGCACCCGGCTCGTACCTGACCATCGACCGGCACTGGAAGACGGGCGACACGGTCGAGCTGACCTTCCCCCGCGCTCTCACCTGGCGCCCCGCCCCCGGCAACCCGCACGTAGGGGCCCTCTCGTACGGGCCGCTGGTCCTCGCCGGGGCGTACGGCACCGCCGCCTCGCCCACGATCCCGTCACTCGACCGGGCCTCCGTGCGCCAAGTCAGGCCGGGCGGAACCGAGTTCACGGCCACCGAGGTGGGCGGCAAGGTCATCTCCCTGCGGCCCTTCCACCAGATCCACCACGAGCACTACAACGTCTACTTCGCGACGGTGCCGCGCCCCGGCCGCCCCCGCGAGAGCGCCCGCTACCTCCTCACCGAAGGATCGGGCGACGCGGTCGCCGACGCCACCGGCAGCCACCCCGCCGGCCGGCTCACGGGTGGCGCCGCCTGGACCACCGGCCGCGACGGGCACACCGCGGCGGTCGCCCTGGACGGGATCAACGGCCATGTCGCGCTGCCCCCGGGCCTCATCACCGGCCTGGCCGAGCTGACCGTCAGCGCCTGGGTCCGCGTCGACACCCAGGTCAACTCGGCCCGGATCTTCGACCTCGGCTACCACAAGTCGACCTATCTCTTCCTCGCCGCCCGCACCGGCACCGGGCGCCCGCGCGCCGCACTGAAGATCGCCGGGATGGAGGGCGAGGACTTCGTCGACGCGGACGCGCCGTTGCCGACCGGTACGTGGACCCATGTGGCACTCACCGTGGGCGACGCCTCGGGAGTCCTCTACGTCGACGGAGCCGAAGCCGGCCGCAACGACGCCTTCGTCTCCTCGCCGCTGCTGCTGGGCGCGACCTCCCGCAACTACCTGGGCCGCTCGCAGAACTCCACCCACCCGTATCTGCACGGCGCCGTCGCCGGATTCCGCATCCACAACCGGGCCCTGCCCGCCGCCGACATCGCGGCGCTCGCCCGCGCGTGACCCGTCTTGGGCGTGACCCGTTCTGGGCGTGACCCGTCCTGCGTCTGACCCGTCCTGCGTCTGACCCGTCCTGCGTCTGACCCGTCCTGCGTCTGTCCCGCTCCGGGTCTGACCCGCCCCGCCCGTACGCCTGACCTGAGCAGAAAGCCTCGCCATGCCCGAACAGCACCCGGAACAGCACACCGATCTGCCGCTGTCCGCCCAGCCGTTGCCCGCCCTGTCCAGACGCGGCTTCGTCGCCGTCTCCGCGCTCACGGCCGCCGCCGTCACCGGTGGCCTGCCCGGCCTCGCCTTCGCCGACCGCGGCGCCGTCACCTACGACGCGGACGGATTCGCCGACCCGCGCCGCGACAGCCGGCCCGCCGTGTACTGGTACTGGAACGGGCCGGTCACCCGCGAACTCGTCTCCACTCAGATGGCCGACCTGCGGTCCAAGGGGCTGTACGAGGTCGTCGTCTTCCCGTACGACAACGCGGAGATGCAGCCGGCCTTCTTCACCGAGGAGTGGTTCGACATCGTCGGGCACGTCCTGGAGACCGCCGAGAAGACCGGCATGAAGGTGTGGCTGTTCAACGACAACCACTTCCCGAGCGGCCGCGCCGGATACTTCGTCACCAAGGGCGGCACGGTCGGCTCGCGCACCTACGAGCCGCGCCCCGACCTGCGGCTCAAAGGTCTGTGGCGGTCCACCGTCGTCGTCCAGGGGCCGCGCACCGTCAGCCTGTCCGAGACGACGGGCGTCGGGGTCGACACCGGGCAGCTGATCGCCGACGCCGCCGTCCTCGCCGGTCCCGCCGTGCTGCGGGCCGGCGCCGGCTGGGGAGACTGCACCGTCACCGCGAGCGCCAAGCCGGACGTCCTGGCCGCCGGGCTGCTGGTCCGCGCCTCGGCCGACGGCCGCGACGGGCTCCTCGTCGAGTTCGACCAGACGGGTGTCGTGACCCTGTCGCGGGTCGCCGACGGCACGGTGACCCAGGTCGCGAAGTCCACGCGTACCGACGGCTTCAACAAGACGAAGTTCCACACCCTCGCCGTCACCGTGAGCGGGGCCGGTGTCGCCGTCACATTGGACGGCAAGGACAAGGGCACCGTCACCGACGCCACGCTGACCCACCACAGCGTGGGCGTGCACGCCCGTGACGGGCAGCGATCCCTGTGGGAGGAGCTGAAGGTGACCGGCGCCGACGGCGCCGCCCTCTACACGCAGACCTTCGACGCCTCGTCGGCCGCAGGGGACTTCGCCGCCAGGACCGCGCCGAAGGGCGTCCCCGTGCCCGCCGCGGCGACCGCCCGACCGGCCGGCTCGACCGACGCCGCCGACCTCGTGGAACTCACCGGCCAGATAAAGAAGGGGAGTTGGCGCGTACCGGCGGGGGAGTGGCAGATCGACCTGTTCGGCGGCCTCGACCTCGTCGACGACTCGACCGGGTACGCCCGCGGCTACCTCGACCTCCTCGACGACGAACCGGTCGAGCTGTTCCTCTCCATCGTGCCCGGCGAGTACCACCGCCGCTTCCGCCGCTACTTCGGCACCGTCGTCAAGGGCTTCTGGGACGACGAACCGTTCATCGCCTCCGCCCAGCCGCACTCCTTCAAGCGCCGCCCCTGGTCGCCCACGCTCGCCGCCGCCCTCGACGGGATCGGCGCCGAGCCGGGACGCGCGTACGCGAGCGCCTTCGACGACCTCGGCGAGCAGGGCCGCGTACTGCGCGGACGCTACTGGCAGGCCGTCTCCGACCGGTTCTCGCGCTACTTCGAGAAGCAGTCCGAGTGGTACGCCGAGCGCGGGGTGCGCCTCATCACCAACCCGCTGTACGACGAGACGGCGCCCTCCAAGCGGATCGCCTCCACCGGCGACCTCCACAAGATCAACCAGTGGGCGCAGGTGCCGGGCGGCGACTGCATCACCGCCGAGTACGAGCTGGACACCCCGACGACGGACCCGCGCAACCCGGCCTCCGTCGCCCACCAGACCGGCCGGCCGCGCGTCCTCATGGAGATGTTCGGCAACATGGGCTGGCAGATCGCCCCCGACTTCATGCGGGCCCTCGTCGGCGCGTACGCCACCCGCGGCGTCAACCTCGCCGTCCTGCACGCCCTGTGGACCGACGAGACCCATGTGTTCTTCGCGCCGCCGTTCGGCCCCCGCAACCCGTGGTGGTGGGCGATGCCGCCGGTCTCCGCATGGATCGGCCGCGTCATGGAACTGGCCCGCGGCACCTCCGGCGCCCGCACCGCGCTGCTCCAGCCCCAGCGCGCCGCCGAGCAGTTCACCGGCACCCCACGGCAAGGCGAGGTCGACGACGCCTTCGCGGAGGCCGCCTACGCCCTGGAGCGGGCCCAGGTCGACTTCGACCTCGTCCACGAGGGCGCGCTGAGCGGCGACAAGGCGCTGCTCGCCCACGCGGAGACCGACAAGGGGCTGCTCCGGGTCGGCAAGGCCGCGTACGAACTCGTCGTCCTGCCCGCAACTCCCGTACTGGACACGGCGACCGCCCGGTCGCTGACCGCTTTCGTACGCTCCGGAGGCACGGTCGTCGCGGTCGGTGAGCCGCCCGCACTCGCGGCCGACGGCGACGACGCGGCACTCATGGGCGAACTGGGCAGGCTGTTCCGCGGCGAGCGCGCCACGCGCGTCGGCGACGTGGACGGTCTCGCCGCCGTGGCGCACGAGGCCGGCGTCCGGGCCGCCGTCCTCGAACCGGCCGCCGACGCCGTCCGTGTCCTGCGCACCACGCGCGGCGCCGACACCGCGTTCCTGTTCAACAACGAGAGCGGCGTCCGGGTGACCACCACGGCCCTGCTGCCCGCACAGGGCGAACCCGAGCTGTGGGACCCGGCCACCGGCACGGCCCGGCCCGCGCCTGTACGCGGCCTGCCCACCCGGCACGGGGTCCGCCTCCCGCTGGTCCTCGACCCGTACGAGACCCTCGCCGTCGTCGTCCGGCGCCGGGGCACGGCGACTCCGTACCTCACCCACACCGACGGGCTCTCCGTGAGCGCGGTGACCCGACACAGGAAGACCCTGCGGGTGACCGCCCTCGCCGACGCACCCGGCACCCACCGCCTCACCGGCCGCGACGGCGACCGCACGTACACGGGCACCGCGAAGATCACCGACCCGCTCACCCCGATCCCCGTCGACGGCGACTGGACGCTCACGGTCGACGAGGACGGCGTGGAGCCGGTCACCCGCCCGCTCGGCTCCTGGAGCGACATCGCCCCGCTCCACTCCGGCAGCGGCACCTACACCAAGGACGTCACCCTGACCGCCTCCGCGCTCCGCGGACGCCGCCTCCTGCTCGACCTCGGCACGGTCCGCGAAGTCGCCCAAGTGACGGTGAACGGGCGGGAGTTCGCGCCCGCGCTCTGGTCCCCGTACATCGTGGACGTGACGGACGGACTCAAGGCGGGCGTCAACCGGATCTCGGTGCGCGTCTCCAACACCCTCTCCAACGAACGCAACAAACCCCTGCCGTCCGGCCTCCTCGGCCCCGTCGTCCTCCACCCCCGCCGACCCCTCACCGTCGACCTCGCGCCGACCCGCGCCTGAGCGCCCGATCCCGAACCCGGAGACCTCCGCCATGACCCGACGCAGACACTCCCTGCTGCTCGCGACCGCGCTCACCGCCCTCGTCACCGTGGCCCCGTCCGCCGTGGCCACGCCCGGCGCGAGCAGCACGGCCACCGCACTGCGCACCCAGGCCCTCGACAGCGCCCTCGGCATCGACGACACCACCCCCGAACTGACCTGGCAGCTGCGCGGCGCCGCCCAGAGCGCCTACCGGATCCAGGCCGCCACCAGCCGCGCCGCACTCACCACGGGCCGCCCGGACCTGTGGGACTCCGGCAGGGTCACCTCCAAGGTGCCGCAGGCCACCTACGCGGGGCGCGGCCTCGGCTCCCGCGCCCGTGTGTACTGGCGCGTCCAACTGTGGTCGCCGGGCACGGGACGGGCCGCCGCCTGGAGCGCGCCGTCCGTGTTCGAGACCGGCCTGACCACCGCGAAGGACTGGTCCGCCGACTGGATCACCAACAAGGACTGGCAGCTGAGCAAGCGCACCGTCCAGCCGGTCACCGTCGCCCTGCCCCGCACCACCGCACGCTACGTACGCCTCGATGTCACCAGGCTCGGCCTGCCGTACGCCGACGACTTCCCGGCCCTCGCCCATCGTCTTCAGCTCGCCGAGATCGAGGTGAAGGACTCGACGGCCCCCGGGACGAACGCGGCCCTCGGCGCCACCGTCACCGCCTCCGAGACCGACACCGAGCGCAAGGTGTGGGAACCGAAGCTGGCGACCGACGGGCTGCCCAACAGCGCCTGGAATCAGGGGGCTGGCTACCAGAGCCGAACCCATGACAGCGACAGTCCCGACGCGCCCGTCACCCTCACCCTCGACCTGAAAGAAGCCAGGACCTTCGACCAGGTCGTCCTCTATCCGCGCGCGGACGTCCTCACCGCCGACGGTCGCGTCCCGAACTTCCCCGTCGACTACAGTCTCGCGGCGGCGGACGCGGCCGATGGTCCGTACACGACAGTCGCCCAGGTCACCGGGCAGCAGCCGCCGGAGCCCTATCTTCCGTCCGGACTCCCGGTGTTCGCCAAGGACTTCACCCTCCCCAAGGGCGTGCGCAAGGCCCGCCTCTACATGGCCGGGCTCGGCGTGTACGACGCGAACGTCAACGGGGAACCCGTCGGCGACGCCGTCCTCGAACCCGCCAACACCGACTTCGCCGACCGCGTCCAGTACGCCACGTACGACGTGACCGGCCAACTGAAGCGCGGCGCCAACGCGTTGAGCATCGAACTCGGCAACGGCATCTCCAACCAGCTCTCCACCGCCGACCGCTACCGCAAGCTGTACGGCAACAAGGCCGACCCCAAGCTCATCGCCCAGCTGGAGGTCACCCTCGCCGACGGCACGGTACGCCGGATCGCCTCCGGCACCGACTGGCGCACGGCGCTCGGCGCGACCACGTCCTCGAACTGGTACGGCGGCGAGGACTACGACGCCCGCCGCACCCCTACGTCCTGGGCCGCCGCGCGGCAGGTCGACGCCGCCGACACGCCCGCCACTCTCAGCGCCCGCGAGACCGAACCCGTCCGCGTCGTCGAAACCCTCAAGGGCACCGAGGTGTCCGGCGCGGCCGACGGCAGCCGCGTCTTCGACCTCGGCCGCAACATCGCGGGCTGGCCCGAGCTGACCGTCACCGCCCCCAAGGGCACCACGATCCGCGCCTACCCCGCAGAGGGGCTCAAGGACGGCCACGCCAACCAGTCCATCAGCAACGTCGGCGCGCCCCTGTGGGACAGCTACACCACCGGCAGCTCCCGGCGCGAGACCTGGCACCCCAAGTTCAGCTACCACGGCTTCCGTTACGTGGAGATCCGCGGCCTGCCGAAGGGCGCGACCGTGTCGGTGCGCGGCAAGGTCCTGCGCGCCGACAACAACTCGGCGGGCTCCTTCACCAGCTCCGACGACCTCATCAACGGCATCCACTCGATCACCCGCCGGGCCGTCGAGGGCAACATGATGAGCGTCCTCACCGACTGCCCCAGCCGCGAGAAGCTCGGCTGGCTCGAACAGGACCAGCTCGTCTTCCCGACCCTCGCCGCCAACTACGACATGCGGTCCTACCTCCGCAAGATCGTCCGCGACATGTCCGACGCGCAGACCACCGAAGGACTGATCCCCTCCACCGTCCCCGACTACGTCGAACTCGCCGGCACCTACCGCAACGACGCCAACTGGGGCGGCGCGTTCGTCCTCGTCCCCTGGCAGCTCTACACGACGTACGGCGACCAGGACACACTGCGCGCCTACTACCCGCAGATGAAGAAGTACGTGACCTTCCTGGAGCAGAAGGTCTCCGGCGGCCTCCTCGACTACTCGCTCGGCGACTGGTTCACCCCGGACAAGACCTTCCCCAAAACCGTCTCCGGCACATACGGCTACTGGCGCATCCTCGACGCGCTCAGTGACATCGCGGGCGTCCTCGGCCAGGACGAGGAGGCGGCGGCCTACCGGGCGAAGGCGGACGCGAGCGCGAAGGCGCTCTCCGACAAATACTTCGACGAGGAGACCGGTACGTTCGGCGGCGGCGGGCAGGGCGCCGAGGCGCTCGCGCTCGACATGGGCGCCTACCCCGACGGCGAACGCCCGCGCCTGCTCGCCCACTTGGTGGACTCGATCGAGGCCGCACGGCACCACCTGCTGCTCGGCGAGATCTCCCTGCCCGCCGCGTTCCGGGTGCTGTCGCAGGAAGGCCGCGACGACGTCGTCTACAAGGTTGCCACTCAGACCACCTCACCCAGCTACGGCTACCAGGTCCTCGCCGGCAACACCACGCTCGGCGAGAGCTGGGACGGCGGATCGGGCCAGTCGCAGAACCACTTCATGCTCGGCGCGATCGACGCCTGGTTCACCCGCGGCCTCGCCGGACTCGACCAGACACCGGACTCGATCGGCTACCGGAAGCTGCGCATCGCCCCGGCCGTCGTCGGCGACCTGACGTCGGCGCGGGCCACGTACACCACCCCCTACGGCGAGGCCGCGACCCAGTGGCGCCGCGACGGCGACCGGCTGACCCTGACCGCGCGCGTGCCCGCGGGCAGCACGGCCCGCGTCGAGATGCCCGTCTCCACCGGCCGCGTCACGGCGCCCGAGGGCGCGCGGCTCGTCGGCCGGGCGGACGGCGTGGCCACGTACGAGGTCGGCTCGGGGACCTGGACGTTCCGGTCGGCGTACACGCCGGTCCCGGAGGAGGGCCCCGCACTGTCCGACTGACCGAACGCCGAACGGGTCGTCCCCCGTAGACTCCCCCTGCCGCACCCGCTCACCTGGAGGTCCACGCCCGATGGCACAGTCCGTGGGGATCAAGGACGTCGCCCGTGTCGCCGGGGTGTCCGTGGGCACGGTCTCGAACGTCATCAACCGGCCCGCGACCGTCGCCGAGGAGACCCGGGCCCGCGTCCTCGCGGCCATCGACCGCCTCGGCTACGTCCGCAGCGAGTCAGCCCGCCAGCTGCGGGCGGGCCGCAGCCGCATCATGGGCCTGCTCGTCCTGGACATGGGCAACCCGTTCTTCGTGGACGTCGCGCGCGGCGCCGAGCGTGCCGCGCGCGACGCCGGGCTCGGCGTCATGGTGTGCAACAGCGCGCAGAGCCCGTCGGAGGAGGCCGAGTACCTCTCCCTCTTCGCCGAACAGCGGGTGCGCGGCGTGCTGCTCACCCCCGCCGAGGCGACCGGCCGCACCGTCGAGGGGTTCCGGCGCCACGACATCCCCTTCGTCCTCGTCGACCGCGTCGCCGAGGGCGCCACCGAATGCTCGGTCTCCGTCGACGACGTGAACGGGGGCGCGCTCGCCGTGCGCCACCTCGTCGACGCGGGACACCGCCGCATCGCCTACGTCAGCGGCCCGCCCGCGCTCAACCAGGTCAAGGACCGCCGCCAGGGCGCCCTGCGCGCACTCGCGGAGGCCGGGCTGCCCGGCTCCGCCCTGCACGAACTGCCCACCGAGCGGCTCGACGTCGCCGCCGGGCGCGACGCGGGCGCCCGTCTCCTCGGCCTCGCCGACCGCCCCACCGCCGTCTTCTGCGCCAACGACCTGCTCGCCCTCGGCGTCCTGCAGTCCATGTACGCGGCCGGCGTGCGGGTCCCCGAGGACGTGGCGATCGTCGGCTACGACGACATCGAGTTCGCCGCCGCCGCTGCCGTCCCGCTGACCTCCGTGCGCCAGCCCGCCGTCACCATGGGCGCGCTCGCCGCCGGCCTCCTTCTGGAGGAGATCGCCGCCGCCGACCACCCGGGCACCGCGCATGAGCACCGCCGTGTCGTGCTCCAGCCCGAACTCGTCGTCCGCGGCTCCAGTCTGGGCCCGCGCTGACACCTGCGACGGTCGTGTGCTGAACTGGGCGCGGACCCGGACGTCCGGAATCCGGGCAGCCCGCACCGTATGCAGAACTCCCGCACAGGAGCCGCTTTGAGCGCCGTCAGCTACCGCCAGCCCGGGGTCGTCCTCACCGACCGCCGTTTCTCCGTCCCCCTGGACCACGCTGTCCCGGACGGCGAACACATCGAGGTCTACGCGCGCGAGGCCGTCGCCGCGGGCCGCGAGGGCGAGGAACTGCCCTGGCTGCTCTACCTCCAGGGCGGCCCCGGTTTCGGCGCCAACCGGTTCTCCGGCAAGCAGGCATGGCTCGGCCGCGCCCTCCAGGATCACCGCGTCCTCCTCCTCGACCAGCGCGGCACCGGCGCCTCCACGCCCGTCAACCGGCAGACGCTCCCGCTGCGCGGCGACGCCGCCGCCCAGGCCGACTACCTCGCCCACTTCCGCGCCGACGCGATCGTCCGCGACAGCGAACTGATCCGCCGCGAGGTCACGGGCGGCGCGCCCTGGACGATCCTCGGCCAGAGCTTCGGCGGCTTCTGCGCCACCCACTATCTGTCGACCGCGCCCGAGGGCCTCACGGCAGCGCTCATCACGGGCGGCCTGCCGACCCTGGACGGCGACGCCGACGACGTGTACAGGGCCGCGTACCCGCGCATCGAGCGCAAGGTCCGGGCGCACTACGCCCGCTACCCGATGGACGTCGAGCGCGCGCGGGAGATCGCCGCGTACGTCCTGGAGCACGAGCCGGTCCTCCCGAACGGCTACCGCCTCACGTTGGAAGCGTTCCAGTCCCTCGGCATCTGGCTCGGCGGCGGCGACGGCAGCGACCGGCTGCACTACCTGCTGGAGGACGCGTTCGTACGCACCCCGGACGGGCGCGCGCTCTCGGACGCGTTCCAGGAGCAGGTGGCGTCGGCCCTCTCGTTCGCGGGCCACCCGATCTACGCGCTGCTGCACGAGGTGATCTACGCGCAGGGAGGCCGCGCCACGAACTGGGCGGCGGAGCGCGTGCGCGGGGAGTTCCCGCAGTTCGACGGCGAGAAGGCGCTCGCGTCCGGCGCGGCCCTGATGTTCACCGGGGAGTCGATCCACCCCTGGCAGTTCGACTGCGACCCGGCGCTGCGGCCCCTGCGCGACGTCGCGCAGGACCTGGCCACGCGTACGGACTGGGCGCCGCTGTACGACGCGACCCGGCTCGCGGCCAACGAGGTGCCGGTGGCGGCCGCCGTGTACCACGACGACATGTACGTCGACACCGGCCACTCCCTGCGGACGGCCGCCACCATCCGCGGCCTGCGCCCCTGGGTCACGAACGAGTTCGAGCACGACGGCGTACGAGCGGGTGGGCCCCGTGTCCTGGATCGGCTGCTCGGGATGGTGCGCGGGGAGGTGTGACGCCGCGGGGGTTCGGTCGGCGTGCCCGGCTGCGGCCCGGTGGGGCTTCCCGCGCAGTTCCCCGCGCCCCTGAGATGCGCACTGCGTGCGCCATCTCCGGGGCATGGGGCTGCGGCGAAGCCGCATGCTCCAGGGGCGCGGGGAACTGCGCGCTGAGCCACGACGGCGCGGCGGTCGGCCGACGAGCACACCCCGCCGAACGGCAGCCGGAAACGACCCGCACCCCGAGCGGAGCGCCTACGCTGCGGGGCATGAGCCCGCACGCGCCGAAGCCCGCGCAGACCCCGCTGGAGCCCATGCCCGACGACTGGACGCGCGCCCTCGCCGTGGTGGCCCACCCCGACGACCTGGAATACGGCTGCGCGGCGGCGATCGCCGCGTGGACCGACGCCGGGCGGGAGGTCACGTACGTCCTCGCGACCCGCGGTGAGGCCGGCATCGACACCCTCGCACCGGACACGTGCGGCCCGCTGCGCGAGCGGGAGCAGCGGGCCGGTGCCGCGGTCGTGGGCGTCGACACCGTCGAGTTCCTCGACCACAAGGACGGGGTCGTCGAGTACGGCACGGCGCTGCGCCGCGACATCGCCGCCGCGATCCGCCGCCACCGCCCGGAACTCGTCATCACCCTCAACCACCGCGACACCTGGGGCGGCGTCGCCTGGAACACCCCCGACCACGTCGCGGTCGGCCGGGCCACGCTCGACGCCGCGGGCGACGCGGGCAACCGCTGGATCTTCCCCGAGCTGACCGAGCGGGGCCTGGAGCCGTGGGACGGCGTGCGGTGGGTGGCAGTCGCCGGTTCCGCACAGCCCACGCACGCCGTCGACGCCACCGCAGGACTGGAGCGCTCGGTCCGCTCCCTGCTCGCCCACCGCACGTACATCGAGGCGTTGACGGACGAGGACCCGGAGACGTACTGCCGTACGTTCCTGACGCAGAACGCGCAGGCGGCGGCCGACCGGTTCGGCGGGAAGCCCGCGGTGGCCTTCGAGGTGTTCGGCCGGTAGGTGTCCGGCCGGTAGGCGTCCGTGGAGGAACGCGCCGGTCAGCGGAGGGGCGCGCCGGGTTTCGGCCAACTCGGTTGGCCAAGATTGTGGGAGACTCGGAGGCGTGGACACAGCCAAGCTCGAACTCGCCGCCCAGCGCTACCGGGACGCCGAAGAGGCTCTCGAAGGCGCCCGCCTCGACCTCCAGGCCGAAGCCATCGCGATCCTCGGCCAGGACGACGTACAGCGGGGCGAACAGGCGGAGGTGGCCCGGATCACCGGCTGGAGCCGCGAGTACCTGCGCCGCCTCCTGAAGGGCGCACCCGAAGCCCCCGAAGGACCGCGCCGATGATGGCACGCTCCAAGCTGATCCAGGAGCTGCGCCGCGGCGGCCACACCGCGGCGTCGGCCGCGCTCCTCGTCGAGGACTACGCCCATCAACTCGCCGTAGAGCTGAGGGAAGTCGGTCAGCGCGACGCCGCGGGCCTCATCGACCCCCGAGCGGGCCAGTGCACCTGCGGTGCCCCCGAGGGCGGCGACGAGGACAGCGAGCAGACCCGCCGGTACTGGTACCACTCCCGGTCCTGCCCGCTGGGCTCCGCGTAGCCGCTCAGTCGCTCAGTCGCGACGGGCGGTCGCCGCGGCGGTCAGTCCCGGTCCGTCCAGCCGGTCGCCGACGTCACCTCGCGCGCGATGTCGACGACGCTCCGCCCGTCCGTCACCACTCGCGCCGTCTCCGGAGGGCACCGCTGATCCAGGAGCCGCGCCTTGCGTGCGCTGCCCGCCAGTTCGTGCTCCAGTTCGGAGCCGAGTTCGCGGCCCGTAAGGCGCTCGCGGGCGGTGGCGTCGGTGGCGGTGAGCAGCACTCTGGTGATCCGTACCTTCGGGCCCATGGCGCGCTCGAACATGCCGGTCGTCTCGGGGAGCACGCTCGCCGTGTTCGTGTAGATCAGGCGGCGGCAGCCGGTCCCGGCGAAGTTGGCCCAGACCGCCGTCAAGTTCCGCTCGGTGATGTCCGACCGGTGCGGATCGCCCTCGGGGGCCGGATGTATCTGGCCCATGAAGTCGCCCTCGATGACCGCGTGCGGGACCGCCGCGGCGCGCAGGAACACCGAGACCTCCCAGGCCACCGTCGTTTTGCCGACACCGGCCCGGCCGCCGATGAGGAGTACTTCCGCGTCGTCATCCATGGGGCGAGCGTGCCAGGAGGCGTCACCCGTACGCGAGGCCATTTCGCTCCGCCCGGTCAACGGGTGGGCGCGCGGAGCACTATCGTGGCCTGATGGTTGCCGAGCTGATCCGTATCGTCTCCCGTTCCTCCCCGATGGCGCTGGCCCAGGTGGAGCGCGTCCGCGCCGAACTCGCCGCACTCCATCCGGGGATCCGCACCGAGGTCGTCCCCGTCACCACCAGCGGCGACAGGTGGATGGGCGATCTCTCGAAGCTCGGCGGCAAGGGGGCCTTCACCAAGGAGGTCGACCAGGCGCTGCTCGACGGGCGCGCCGATCTCGCCGTGCACTGCCTCAAGGACATCCCGGCCGACCGGCCGCTGCCCGAAGGGTGCACGTTCGGCGCCTACCTGAAGCGTGACGACGTCCGCGACGCGCTGATCGATCCGCAGGGACGGACCCTGGACGAGCTGCCCGAGGGCACCCGCATCGGGACGTCGTCCGTGCGCCGGGTGGCTCAACTGGCAGCCACGCACCCGCACTTGGCGTGCGTACCGATGCGGGGCAACGCCAACCGCCGCCTGGAGAAGCTCGCGGCGGGCGACGCGGACGCGCTGCTCCTCGCCGTGTCGGGGCTCGAGCGGATCGGGCGCCCCGACCTCATGACGGACGTGCTGCCGCCGGAGCTGATGTGCCCGCCGATCGGGGCCGGCATCCTGGCCCTGCAGTGCCGTGCCGACGACGAGGCGACCCTCGACACGGTGCGGGGGCTCGGGCACCGGGACACCTGGCGGGAGGCGACCGCCGAGCGCATGTTCCTGCATGTGCTGCAGGGACACTGCAACTCGCCGGTCGCCGGCTACGCACGGGCCGAGCGCAGCGGTGATCTGTCGCTGCGGGCCTGTGTGTTCACGCCCGACGGGAAGCGCGTGCTGAACGCGCAGGAGTGGGCCGGACCGCTGGACCCCGCGACGCTGGGCATGTCCGTGGCGGTGGCGCTGCTGCGGCAGGGGGCACGGGAGCTGATCGACGGCATCGCGCACTGAGCGCCCGCACTGAGCGCCATTGACAGCCGGACCCGGACCCGGACCCGGACCCGGACCCGGACCCGGACCCGGGACCGCGACCGTCAAGCTCATCGCTCCGCGCGTTCCAGCGGCGGGTGGCCGACAGTCTTCCGCGGCGCACGGGGAAGCCCGCGTGCCGCCACGGCACCGGCGCAGGCCACCAGCGCCAGGACGGTCAGCGTCGGCCCCAAGGCGCCGGTGAAATCCCGGTCCGACGCGAGCAGTGTCGTGGAGAGAGCCACGCCGAGCGCCGGTCCCACGTTCATCGCCGTCTGCTGGAGCCCGCCCGTCACCCCGGCGTCGGCCGCCGCGGCCCGGCGGACGAGCACCTCCGTAGCGGTGACCATGACGGTCCCGAAGCCCGTGCCCATGGCGAACGCGCAGGCCCCGACGGCCAGGACCGTGGCCGCGGCGTCGAGGCGGCCGAAGGCGAAGGCGCCGAGCGCCATGAGGACCATGCCCGCCCCGGTCGTCGTCCGCGCCCCCAGGCGCCGCAGCAGCACGGCGCTCAGCGGCGCGGCGAGGACCATGCACAGCGCGGCGGGCAGCATGCACAACGCCGTGTCGAGAGCGTCGAGCCCGAGCACGTCCTGAAGGAAGTACGACGCCACGAACAGCGTGCCGAACAGGGCGGCCGAGGCGGCCAGCAGGATGCCGAGCGCCGCCACGACCACCGGCGAGGCCACGACGGGCGGCGGCAGCAGCGGACTCGGCGTGCGGCGTTCGTGGCGGACCAGCGCCGCGCCCGCCACGATCGCACCGCCCAGCGCGAGGACCGTGCCCGCCGACCAGCCCGCGTCGGGCAGCGTGACGAGCGCCGTGACCAGGCAGGCCAGCGAGGTACCGAGCAGCAGCACACCGCCCGGGTCCAGGCCCACCGCCGCTCCCGGCGCCGCCGACGGCTCCGGCTCCCGTGCGCGCAGGACCAGCAGGGCGATCACCACCGCGGGCAGTACCCCGAGGAAGAACACGGAACGCCAGCCGAAGTGCGCGGTCAGGACGCCGCCGATCAGGGGCCCGGCGGCCGCCGAGACGCCGATCGCGCTCGTGCGCAGCGCGATCGGCATGCCCAGCCGGTCCGGCGGGTACGCCGCCCGCAGCATGCCGAGCGTCGCGGGTTGCAGCAGCGCGCCGCTGACGCCCTGCACGACGCGCAGCGCGATCACCCAGCCGATGTCCGGCGCGCATCCGATCCCCGCCGACGTGGCGGCGAAGCCGAGCATGCCGAGAGCGAAGAGCCGCCGGTGCCCGTACCGGTCGCCGAGCCTCCCCGCGAACACCAGCAGGCTCGCCACGGCGATCAAGTAGCCGGTACTGGTCCACTGCGCCTGGGCCAGCGAGGCGTCCAGGTCGTGCTGGAGCGCGGGCCGGGCGACGGTCAGGACCGTGCCGTCGAGAGCGACGAGGACGGCCCCGACGACGCTGCCGGCGAGCGTGACGCGGCGGTACGACAGCACGCTCATCGCGACACCTGCCCCAGATGGGCGTCGAGCACCGCGGTGATCAGTGGCTCGACGTCGTCGCCGCCGACAGCGAGCTGAAGGCTGCCCCAGCCCCACAGTTGGGCGACTCCGTGCAGGTTCGCCCACAAGGCACCTGCCACCACCGCCGGTTCGGATTTCGGCCGGACGGAGGCGACCAGCTCCGTCAGCATCCCGAAGAGCGGAAGGCTCGTCTCACGCAGGCCCAACGTACCGCTCTCCAACACGTCGTGACGGAACATCAGCTCGTACATGCCGCGATGGCGTGCCGCGAAGTCGAGGTAGACCCGGGCCAGTACGGCGAGTTGCGCGCGGGGGTCGTCCGCGCCCGCCCCGCCGCTCTGCACCGCCTGCGCCGCGCGTGCGCCCAGGTCCGTGAAACCACGCCGTGCGATCGCCGACAGCAGCTCCAGGTGCGTAGGGAAGTAGCGGCGGGGCGCGCCGTGCGAGACGCCCGCCGAACGGGCGATCTCCCGCAAGGTCAGCGCCGCCGCGCCCCGGGCGTCGACCAGTGCGACGCCGGTGTCGATGAGGCGGTCCCGCAGGCCGCCGCCAGAACTGTCCGTCTGCATAGACACTGTCTACCGGAGAGGAGTAGACGGTGTCTACTCCCTTCGTGCGGCTACCCGTCCCTTCTAGGTGCAGGGCAACACCGCTACGCTGCGCGCCGCCGGCGCCGCCGCACCGTTCGCGACCGGCGTGACCGTTCACGACCGGCAGGGGGCCGCATGATCGATACGACCGACACCCGCATCCCCGACGGCGAGGCGCGGCGGCTGCGCCTGGACGTGGAGAAGGACGGGATCGGCGTCCTCACGCTCTGCCGCCCGGCCGCACTGAACGCCTGGAGCTGGGAGTCGACCCGGCAGCTCGGTGTCATGGCCGACCGGATCCGCTTCGACGACCGCATCCGCGTCGTCCTGCTGCGGGCCGAAGGGCGGGCCTTCTGCGCGGGCATCGACGTCGGCGCCCCCGGCGGCGGTATCGAGGGGGAGAGCGGCTCCGCGCGCAGCCGCGCCTACTACGAGGGCATCCGCTGGGCGCACGAGCGGTTCGCCGCGTTCGCCCGGCTGCCGCAGCCCGTGGTCGCGGCCGTGCGGGGGTACTGCCTCGGCTTCGGGTTCGAGCTCGCGCTGATGGCGGACCTGCGCGTCGCGGCCGACGACGCCGTGTTCGCCCTGCCCGAGGCGCAGTTGGGCGTCGCCGTCGACGCGGGCGGCGACCTGCGGATCGCGCGGGAGGCGGGCGCGGGCTGGGCGAAGTTCCTGGCACTCACCGGACGCCGCATCGACGCGGACACCGCGCACCGGCTCCACCTGGTCCAACAGGTCGTCCCCGGCGCGGAGTTGGCACGGTCCGCTCATGACCTGACCGCCGAGATCGCCGCGAACGCACCCCTCGCCGTGCAGTCCGTCAAACGCGACATCGACGCCTACGCCGACCACGGGCTCGGCGCGGCTCTGGACCGGGTGGCCATGAGTGCGGCCCTCACCCTCACCTCCGACGACGCGATGGAAGGCTTCACGGCGAAAGCGACCCGCAGACCCCCGGAGTTCCGCGGCGCATGATCCCGTCCCCGGCCTGATCCCTCCCCGGCCGGGACCGCCCGCGGCCCGCCCGTGGCGGACTGCCGCGGGCGCGCCGGATGCGTCACGATGACCGGACGCTTCCCGCGGGGCCCGGCGCCCCGCCCGACGGAGAGGTCACCATGACCACCGCGCCCTTCGACCCGCGCTCCCTGCTCGCGGACAGCCGCCTCGGCGTCCTCGCCACGCTCAAGTCCGACGGCCGCCCCCAACTGTCACCCGTCATGCCCTTCTACGACCGGTCGAGCGAGACCCTGTACGTGTCGATGACCGAGGGCCGCGCCAAGACGGCGAACCTGCGCCGCGACCCGCGCGCCGCGCTGGAGGTGACCAGCGCCGACGGCCGCTCCTGGGCCACCGCCGAGGGCGTCGTGAAACTCACGGGCCCCGGCACCGACCCGCACGGCCCTGAAGTCGAGGCGCTGGTCGCGTACTACCGCGAGGCATCGGGCGAGCACCCGGACTGGGACGAGTACCGGTCGGTCATGGTGTCCGACCGCCGGGTGCTGATGGCCATGAGCGTGGCTCACGTGTACGGGGAGCGCATCGGCTGACCCCGGCCACCCGGGCTCCAAGGTGACCCGGCCTTGAAGGCCACCCGGGCTCGAAAGTCACCCGGCCGTCAAGGTCACCCGGCCTCGAACGGCCCGCGCCCCAGCTGCTCCCGCACCGTCGCCACGGGGGCGTTCACCAGGTCGCGTCGCTGCCAGTTCGCGCCGTCCACCACCAGCGTGTGCCCGCTGACGAACCGCGCGTAGGGCGAGGCGAGGAAGGTCGCGGCCCAGCCCAGCTCCCGTGGCGCGCCCACCCGCAGGGCGGGCTGGCGCGCACCGGGATCCTCGGCGCGGTCCAGCTGGGAGCGGATGTCGGGCGTCATGTCGTCGTGCGGCATGAGGCCCGGCACCAGCCCGTTGACCTGGATGCCGTACGGGCCCCACTCCACGGCCAGCGTCTCCACCAGGTTCCGCACGCCCGCCTTCGCCGCCGCGCTGTGCGCGAAACCCGGGCCGCCCGTCCACGCGTACGACGCGTCGACGGCGAGCACCGAACCCGGGGTGCCGGCGGCCAGGTGCCGGCGGCCGAACTCGCGGGTCATGAAGAACGTACCGTTGAGCGTGATGTCGACGACGGCGCGCCAGCCGTTCGGCGTCAACTCCTCGGCCGGTGACGGAAAGTTGGCGGCCGCGTTGTTCACCAGCACGTCCGGGAGCCCGCCGTGCGCCGCCCCGGCCGCGTCGAAGACCTCGGCGATACGCTCCGGATCCCGGATGTCACAGGTCGCCGCCGTGACCGGCCCCGCACCCTCGACGGCCGCCAACTCCTCGCGGGCAGAGGCCAGATGCTCCTTCCGGCGGCCGACGATCAGCACGGCGGCGCCGAGTCGCGCGAACTCCGCTGCGATGGCCCGGCCGAGCCCGGTGCCGCCGCCGGTCACCAGGACGAGCCGGCCGTCGTAGGTGCCCGGGGGCAGTGCGGCGGCGCCGAGCGGGGGAGGGGCGGGCAGCCCCTGCGGTGCGCCGGAGGACGGCATGCGAGTCATGCGGGCATGCATACCGCGTAGGCCCTCAACCCTCCATGCTCGCGCGGCACTTCACGATCCGGCCGGCCGCGAGCGCGGCGCTTCACCTTCCGGCCGATGGCGAGCGCGGCACGTCATGCACCGACCGACCCGGCCCGTGCCGTGCGGGCGCGGGCCACGGCGCGCTCGCCCTCCGGCGAGAACACCCCTTCCTTGCGCCGCTCGGCCGCCCGCGCCAGATCGGCGTGGAGCAGCTCGGCGTTGAGGGTCGCCCCGGCCCGGTAGCCGGCGCTCGCCGCGTTCACCACCTGCTCCGCGGGGCCCGTCGCGTTGCCCACCGCCCAGACGCCCGGCACGCTGGTCAGCCCCGTCGGGTCCACGTCGGTGAACGGGCCGGCCGGGGTGTCCTTGGTGCGGGCGCCGAGCGCGGTGAGCAGCGAGTCGCGCGGCGTCATCCGCGGCGGCACCACGAACACGGAGCGTGCGAACTCCCGTCCGTCGGCGAGCCGCACCCCGCTCAGCGCGTCGTCGGTCACGACCAGCCCGTCGAGCTTGCCGCTCACCACGCTCACCCCTGCCGCCGCCAGCAACTGCCAGTCGGCGTCCGGGAGGTCGTCCTCGTCGGCGCCGTCCAGGAACAGGGTCACGTCGTGCGACAGCTGGCTGAACAGAAGGGCCTGGTGGCTGCCGGACGCCTGCGAGTACAGGACGCCGATCGCCTGGTCCCGCACCTCCCAGCCGTGGCAGTACGGGCAGTGGATCACGTCGTTGCCCCAGCGCTCGGCGACGCCGGGGAGGTCGGGCAGCTCGTCCACCAGGCCGGTGGCGACGACGAGCCGGCGCGCGTGCACCAGGCCGCCGTCCGCCAGCGTGACGTCGAACGCGTCGGCCCCGTCCGGCTCGGCCGCCGTCACCCGGCCCCGGACCAGCTCCACGCCGTAGGCGGCGATCTCGCGCCGCACCTCGGCCAGGAACGCGCCGGGTGCCATGCCGTCCCGCGACGGGTAGCCGTGCATGTGCGCGGCCGGAGCGTTGCGCGGCTCGCCCGCGTCGACGACGAGCACCGAGCGGCGTGAGCGGCCCAGGATCAGTGCCGCCGACAGGCCGGCCGCCCCGCCGCCGACGACCACGACGTCGTACGAGTCCTTGCTGTGCTGCTGCGTGCGCATGGTGACCACCTCGTTCGTACGGTGAGCGCTGCGGCTCCCTTGCTCCCGAACATGCACCCGGCTCTGCGGTATTGACAAACAGACTTGCCGAAACTGCAATGGAAAGATGAAACAGCACACCCATGACCGAGAAGACGGGGAGTCCGAGGCGAGCATGGACGCCGTGCTCGGCGGTGTCGGGCCGCGCCTGCGCGCCCTGCGCAAGGAGCGCGGCGCCACGCTCTCCGGCCTCTCCGAGACCACCGGCATCTCCGTCAGCACGCTCTCCCGCCTGGAGTCGGGCCTGCGCAAGCCCAGCCTGGAGCTGCTCCTGCCGATCGCCCGCGCCCACCAGGTGCCGCTGGACGAGCTGGTCGGCGCCCCGCCGGTCGGTGACCCGCGCGTGCGCCTGAAGCCGATCCGGCACTTCGGCCGGACGATGATCCCGCTCACCCGCCAGCCCGGCGGGCTCCAGGCGTACAAGGTGATCGAGCCGGAGCGGAAGATCGAGCCGGATCCGAGGACGCACGAGGGCTACGAGTGGCTGTACATGCTCTCCGGCAAGCTGCGGCTGGTCCTCGGCGATCACGATGTGGTCCTCGGTCCCGGCGAGGCGGCCGAGTTCGACACGCGTGTGCCGCACTGGTTCGGGTCGACGGGGGAGGGGCCCGCCGAGTTCCTCAGCCTCTTCGGGCCGCAGGGCGAGCGCATGCACGTCCGGGCGCGGCCCACGCGGGGCGCCGAGTGACCTGGCCGACCGACCGGGGCCGGGGCATTCACAGATGACAAGCGACCGCTTAGTATGCGGCAGAACGTGAACCTGGTAGCCAGTCCGTGGAGGCCCCGCATGCAGGCATGGCAAGTGCACGAGAACGGCGAGCCGAGCGAGGTGATGCGCCTCGAAGAGGTCGAGCGCCCCGTGCCCGGCGAGGGGCAGGTGCTGCTCAAGGTGCGTGCCGCCGACATCAACTTCCCCGACGCGCTGCTCTGCAAGGGCCAGTACCAGGTCAGGCCGCCGCTTCCGTTCACGCCCGGCGTGGAGATCTGCGGCGAGACCGAGGACGGGCGCCGGGTCATCGCCACCCCCGCGCTGCCGCACGGCGGCCTCGCCGAGTACGTCGTCGCCGACGCGCGGGCCCTGCTGCCCGCGCCGGACGCCCTGGACGACGCCGAAAGCGCCGCGCTGCACATCGGCTACCAGACCGGCTGGTTCGGCCTGCACCAGCGCGCCCGCCTCCAGGCGGGCGAGACGCTCCTCGTGCACGCCGCGGCGGGCGGTGTCGGCAGCGCCGCCGTCCAGCTGGGCAAGGCCGCGGGCGCCCGGGTCATCGGCGTCGTCGGCGGCCCGGACAAGGCCAAGGTCGCCCGCGAGCTCGGCTGTGACGTGGTCGTGGACCGGCGGAGCGAGGACGTCATCGCCGCCGTGAAGGAAGCCACCGGCGGCCGCGGCGCCGACGTGATCTACGACCCCGTGGGCGGCGACGCGTACACGCAGTCCGCCAAGACGGTCGCCTTCGAGGGCCGGATCATCGTGGTCGGCTTCGCCAGCGGCACCATTCCGAGCCCCGCGCTCAACCACGCCCTGGTCAAGAACTACTCGATCATGGGCCTGCACTGGGGCCTGTACGCCACCAAGAACCCCGCGCTGATCCCGCACTGCCACCAGGAGCTCACCGAGCTCGCCACGCGTGGCGCCATCAAGCCCCTGGTCAGCGAGCGTGTCGACCTGACCGAGGCCGCGGCCGCCGTGCAGCGCGTCGCCGACGGCGTCACCACGGGCCGCGTCGTCGTCGTCCCGGGCCTGCACGCGCGTACGGAAGGAGCCGCCGCATGAGCGTCGACGCCGCGCAACTGCGCACCCTCACCCAGGAGTTCCTGGCCGCGCACCCGCCGGCCACCACGCCGCGCGCCGACTTCCTCAGCGCCCGCTTCGACGCCGGCCTCGCCTGGGTGCACTACCCGAAGGGGCTCGGCGGCCTCGACGTGCCGCGCTCCCTCCAGGCCGTCGTGGACGCCGAACTGGAAGCGGCGGGTGCCCCGGACAACGCGCCCCGGCGCAACGGCATCGGCCTCGGCATGGCCGCCCCGACCATCCTCCACCACGGCACCGAGGAGCAGAAGCAGCGCTTCCTCAAGCCGCTCTGGGTGGGCGAGGAGATCTGGTGCCAGCTGTTCAGCGAGCCCGGCGCCGGCTCCGACCTCGCCGCGCTCGGCACCCGCGCCGTCCGCGACGGCGACGACTGGATCGTCAACGGGCAGAAGGTGTGGACGTCCGGCGCGCACAACTCCCGGTTCGCCATCCTCATCGCCCGCACCGACCCCGACGTGCCCAAGCACCGCGGCATCACGTACTTCGTCTGCGACATGAGCGACCCGGGCGTCGACGTACGGCCGCTGCGCCAGATCACCGGCGAGGCCGAGTTCAACGAGGTGTTCCTCACCGACGTCCGGATCCCCGACACCCACCGCCTCGGCGCGGTCGGCAACGGCTGGAAGGTCGCCCAGACCACCCTCAACAACGAGCGCGTCGCCATCGGCGGCATGCGCATCCCGCGCGAGGGCGGCCTCATCGGCATCGTCGCCAAGACCTGGCGCGAACGCCCCGAGCTGCGCACCCCCGACCTCCACCAGCGCCTCGTCAAGCTCTGGGTCGACGCCGAGGTAGCCCGCCTCACCGGCGAACGCCTCCGCCAGCAGCTCGTCGCCGGTCACCCCGGGCCCGAGGGCGCCGGCATGAAGCTCGGCTTCGCCCGCCTCAACCAGGAGATCAGCGGCCTGGAGGTCGAACTCCTCGGCGAGGAGGGCCTGTTGTACGACGACTGGACGCTGCGCCGCCCCGAACTCGTCGACTTCGCGGGCCGCGAGGCCGGCTACCGCTATCTGCGGGCCAAGGGCAACAGCATCGAGGGCGGGACGAGCGAGGTCCTGCTGAACATCGTCGCCGAGCGGGTCCTCGGCCTGCCGCCCGAGCCGCGCACCGACAAGGACGTCGCCTGGAAGGACCTCTCCCGATGAGCACACAGCCCGATCTCCTGTACTCCGGGGAAGAGGAGGCGCTGCGTTCGGCGGTCCGCGCCCTGCTCGCCGACCACTGCGACGCCGCCGCCGTGCTCGCCCGCGCCGAGACCGACGAGCCGCACGACCGCGCTCTGTGGAAGAACCTCGCCGAGTCCATGGGCCTCGCCGGGCTCCTGATCCCCGAGGAGCACGGCGGCCAGGGCGCCTCGCACCGCGAGGCCGCCGTCGTCCTGGAGGAGCTGGGCCGGGCCGTCGCCCCGGTCCCGTACCTGACCAGCGCCGTCATCGCGACGGAGGCGCTGCTCGCCTGCTCCGGCGACGAGGCGCGGACGCTGCTCGCGGCCCTGGCCTCGGGACGCACCGTCGGCGCGCTCGCGGTGCCGCTGTCGGCCGGCCCCGGACAGGACCCCGAGGGCGTAGAAGCGGCGGACGGGACGCTGACCGGACGCGTCACCGCGGTCGCCGACGCGGCAGCCGCCGACGTGTTCCTCGTGCCCACGCAGAGCGGCCTGTTCGCCGTGGACGCCACGGCGAACGGCGTCACCGTCGAAGCGCAGATCTCCTTCGACCGTACGCGCCCGCTCGCCACGGTGACCTTCGGCGACGCCGCCGGACGCCTGCTCACCGACGACGCCGCGACCGCCGTGCGCCGGGCCGTACGCGCCGGAGCGGGCCTGCTGGTGTCCGAGCAACTGGGCCTCGCCGACTGGCTGTTGACGGAGACCGTGCGCTACACGCGCGAGCGCAACCAGTTCAACCGGCCCGTCGGGTCCTTCCAGGCGCTCAAGCACCGGCTCGCCCGGCTGTGGCTGGACGTGGTCAACACCCGGGCCGTCGCACGGAACGCGGCCGACGCGCTCGCCACCGGCAGCGACGACACCGACGTGGCCGTGGCCGTCGCGCAGGCGTTCGCCGCGCCCGTCGCCGTACGGGCCGCCGAGGAGGCGCTCCAGCTGCACGGCGGCATCGGCATGACCTGGGAACATCCGATCCACCTCTACCTCAAGCGCGCCAAGGCCGACTCGATCGCCCTCGGCACCGCGGGCCGCCACCGGGAGGAGCTGGCCGAACTGGTCGACCTCCGGGCGCCGTGAGCCGGCACCCCGGCACCCGCAGAGGCCGCGGTCGGCGCTCCGGCACCGACCGCGGCCCGTCCCGCTCACGCCCTGGACAACGGGCCCTCTCCCGTGCTCCATTGATCCACATGACGTCCCTGATCAGACATATGACCATCGACTGCACCGACCCTTACACCCTCGCCGAGTTCTGGGCTTCGGTGCTCGGCGGCACCCTCGCGGAGGACGACCACCCCGGCGACCCGGAGGCGCAGGTGCACAGCCCGGCCGCCCACCTGCTCTTCATCCGTGTCGACGACCCCAGGACGGTCAAGAACCGGGTGCACGTGGACCTCCAGCCCCAGGACGTCACCCGGGACGAGGAGGTCGAGCGCCTGCTCGCCCTCGGCGCCACGCTCCACGAGGACCACCGGCGCCCGGACGGGCAGGGCTGGGCCACCCTCCTCGACCCGGAGGGCAACGAGTTCTGCGTCGAGCGCAGCGCCGCCGAGCGCGCCGGCTGACGCCCCGCACGCGTGTGCCGAGTGCTCCGGCTGACGCCCCGCACGCGTGTCCCGTCGGTGAACCGGGGGCGGCAGTCCGGCCAACTCCCGCTCCGGCACTGCCCCGTGGCGTCGGTCGCCCCGCATACTCGCCATGTCCCCGACCCGCCCTCACGGGAGGCACACATGGCCCCGACCACCCGCCGCAGAGCCCTCGGCACCCTTGCCGCCGCACTCGCCGTAGGCGTCGCCACCCCGCAACTCGCCCACGCCGGCGGCGGCAAGCGCGGCCCCCGCCCGCTCCTGCGGGCCCACGCCCACAACGACTACGACCACCCGCGGCCCCTCTTCGACGCCCTCGACCACCGGTTCAACAGCGTCGAGGCCGACATCTACCTCGTCGACGGCGATCTGCTCGTCGCCCACGACCCCGTCGACCTCGACCCCAACCGCACCCTCGAGTCCCTCTACCTCGCCCCACTGGCCGCCCGCGTACGCGCCCAGCACGGCTCGGTGTACCGCGGTTGGCACACCCCGCTCCAGCTGCTCATCGACATCAAGACCGAGGGCGCGGCGACCTACCTCGAACTCGACCGTCAACTCCGCCGCCACCACGGCCTGTTCACCACCTACGCCCACGGACGCGTGCGCACCGGACCCGTCACCGCCGTCGTCTCCGGGGACCGCGCCGCCCGCGCCCCGATGGAGGCACAGCGCACCCGCAGCGCCTTCTACGACGGACGCCTCAGCGACCTGGGCACCGCCGCCCCGGCCTCCTTCACCCCCCTCATCAGCGACAACTGGTCCGCGAACTTCACCTGGCAGGGCACAGGACCGATCCCCGCGGCCGAACGCGCCAAGCTGCGCGGCATCGTCTCGGCCGCGCACGAGCGCGGGCAGCGGGTGCGCTTCTGGGCCACACCCGACGTGGCGGGACCCGAACGGGACGCCGTCTGGGCCGAACTGCTCGCCGCCGGCGTCGACCACCTCAACACCGACGACCTCGCCGGTCTGGAGGCCTTCCTCGACGCCCATAACGGGTGATCGACTTTTAGCACCCGTTCGGGGGACAGGTCAGACACCGTCGGACGCCCTCCACTACGTCACACTTGCGGCCGAAAGCCACGGTGCCGACGTGGCGGAGGAGGTTCGACGGTGTCTCTGTCCATTTCCATCGTGCTGCTGCTCCTGGTCGTCGCGGTGATCTTCCTGCGCAACGGAGCCATGAAACTCTCGCACGCCCTCGTGTGCGTCCTGCTCGGATTCCTGCTCGCGGGCACCACGGTGGCCCCGACCATCCACGACGGCATCAACGCCACCGCGGGGCTGGTGAGCAGCCTCCAACCGTGACACGGCCTAGGGGCCTGTCTTCACATTCCCTTCTGCCTCGCGGGGTCTGGCACGCACATCTGCGGCGTTGTCGTCGGTTGCCGACTCCCCCGAGCTCTCGGCTCCGCTCGAGCAGGGGGTGCCCCCATCGCGTCGACGCCCTCCTCCGCCTTGCAGCTGCACGCACCAGACCCCGCGAGGCCCGCCCTTCGGGCGGACGAAGGGAATGTGAAGACAGGCCCTAGCGGCGCGAGTAGACCCCGATCCCGTTCGCGACCGCCCGCTCGGGGGCGTCCGTGGGGTGGTTGCGCAGCGTCACCGAGGAGGCACCCGGCTCCCGGGCCACGAGCGTCGACGAACCGCCGCCGTCCAGGCTGAACGCGTCAGTTGCCCCCAACGACCGCATGGTGTCGGCCACTTCGGCGATGGACAGGCCCGTCCGGTACGCGGGCGCGCCGTCCAGGGCCAGCAGGAGCAGGGTGCGCCCACGGTCGGCGATGCCGGCGGCCGTGCGGACCGCGGACGTCTTCGCGTCGAGACCGGGCAGCGGAGCGCCGTCGCGCAGCACCGGGTAGCCGCCGACCGCGAACCGGTACGGCACGCGTGAGTGCGCGGCGACCAGCCGGTGCCGTACCTGGACCGGATCGCCCGCGGACAGCTTCCGCAGCCACTGCGCGCCGGCCTCCCGGCCCACAAGGACCGTGCTGCCGTCCGCGATCGGACCGGCGCCGGGTGTGTCCGCCGTCGCCACGACGTGGCCGCGCTCCACCGTCACCTCGTACGTGTCCGTGCTGCACGGCGCCGCCCGCTGGGTGTCCGTCCCGCACGTGGCACGGACCCGGGAGACGCTGCCCCACTCCGGTGTGAACGCGCCGACCGAACCGACCGGCAGCGCGTACTGGTTGAGCCCGCCGAGCGCCACCCGGTCCGCGCGCGTACGCACCGAACCGTCCAGGGCCATGCTGTCGAGCCGGGCCCGCCGGTCGAGCCCCACCCCGAGCACGTCGCGGGTGGAGGTGCCCGCCGGCAGGGCCGGACCGAAGCGCTGTCCGTCCGGGACCGCCGCCTTGAGCGTGCGGCCGCTCGCCACGGCCGGGCCGACCGCGGCCCCGGTCGCCTCGACCCCGGGATGCTGGGTCTCGGTGATGTTGAAGAAGTCCCCGTTCACACCGCCGACGGCGCCCGTCGCGTCGGCCATCGAGGAGACGGTGGCCCGGGCTCCGACGGCGCCCGGGTGCAGCAGATCGACCCGCACGCGCGGATCGCGCAGATCGACGCTGAGGACATGGGCATGGGCGGTGCCCTTGGCGGCGGGCAGATCGAACTCGGAGTACGAAACCCCGGGCGCCACCCGGCCCGCCGCCGGGACGGCGACGGCCGGGGCCGCCCCCGTCAGACCGGTGCCGGCCAGTGCGCACACGACCGCCACGGCCGCCAGGACTCTTCTGCGTCTCTTGCCAACTCTCATCTGCATCAAGCGAGTTCAGCAGAGGACACCGGCCCCGTCGATGGCTACGCGTCGACCAGCCGGGAACGGATCAGGAAACGTACTCCTTCGGGCGCCTCCAGCGAGAACCCGCTGCCGCGCCCCTCGACGACGTCGACGATGAGCCGCGTATGACTCCACACCTCGTACTGGCTCCTGGACATCCAGAACGACACCGGCTCCGCCACCCCGGCCACGACCAGCTCCTCCAGGAGCACGTCCGCGGCCCCGGTACGGAACTCGCCCGCCAGATAGCACATCGGCGCGCTGCCGTCGCAGCAGCCGCCGGACTGGTGGAACATCAGCGGACCGTGGATCTCGCGCAGCCGCCGCACCAGTTCGGCGGCCGCGGGGGTCAGCTCCACGCGGGGTGTATCGCTCATGACAGAACAGTGAAGGCGGTACGAGGTTGCGACCACGTTGCACGCGCGGGGGCTCGCCCGCATAGGCTCCGCACATGGAACAGAGGGAGATCGTTCTGCGGGCCATCGGTGTGCTGACCGAGACGCAGGAGATGGTGCGCAGACTCAACGACGGGGACGAACTCGACAACGACCTGACGCAGCTGGGGCGGCTCGTCTCGGAGGTGTTCCCGACCATCGAGATCCCGGCCGGGTCCGATCCCGAGGAGGCCGCCGAACTGGCCATCGCCGCGCTCATGCCGGCCAGTGTGTCGCTCGTCGAGGCGTTCGCGTTTCTCTTCACACAGCTCGCGAAGGTGCACGACGAGGGCCGCACCGACGTCAACTCCACCGAACTGCTGCGCGAGATCGCGCTGCGGATGTCCGACCCCGGCGGCCTGGAGGCGGAGGAGGAGTGACGCGGGCGCGCCCCGTCGTCGGCCCTATTTGTTCGGGTCCCGGAAGCGGCCGAACGCCTTCGTGAGGGCGGTCAGCGGCGATCCGTCCGGCTTGGCCAGGCCGGGCAGGGGCAGCCGGGACACGAGGTCACCGGTGCCGCTCTCCGCCAGCGCGGCCTGCGCCGCCTCGGCCGCCTCCCGGTACAGATCACGCGAGGTCGTCATGGCCTCGAGCGCCTCGGCGTACCTGCCGACCATCGACCGGGCGTGCTCCAGCTCCTCGTCCGGGGTCAGCAGGTGCCAGCCCTGACGCAGCCGCGTCAGGGCCCGCTCGGCGTCCGCGGTCAGCGGCCGCGGCAGCGCCATGAACTCCTTCACCCGGTCGAGGAGCTCCACCGGCTCGGAGCCGTCCAGGAACACGCTGCGGACGGTGAAGCGGTCCGCGTCGTACCCCGGGTCCTGCGGGGCGGTCGGCAGGATGACGGCGCCGCCCCGCGGCATCCGCAGCTTCAGCTCCCGCTTCATCGCGAAGTCCACGATCTGCGCCTGCTCCGGCGTACCCCGGTGCTCGATCACCCGGTGCCGCAGACTCGGCGGCAGGAACGACGTGACCGGTTCCTGCCCGCGCGCGTCCGGCGTCATCGCCTCGTGCACCACCACATGGACGTACCAGCTCTCCCGGGTCCAGTCCCGCAGCCGGTGGCGCAGTTCGTCGTCGTCCTTGGGCAGATGGTTCGCCGCCCGCAGCCGCACGCCCGACACCGTGTCGTGGTCCCAGGGGACCCGGTCGCTGTCCGGCCAGAACATCGTCGCGGGAGACGGCCAGTGCGGGTCCCAGACCCGCTCCGCCTCCGCGGCGAGGACCCAGGAGACTCCGTCGCCGTCCTTGCGGCGCCCCTCGGGGTCGTACGTCGTCAGCTGCGCACGCACCGTGACGTCGTCGGCCACGCGCCAGCGCGCCTCGAACAGGCGCCGGGCCGAGAGGCCGGGGTCGGCGGACTCGTCCCGCGGGTGCAGGACGCTGGAGCGGGCCGCTTCGGCGGGGTCGAGATCCAGGAAGTCGTCGAGCACCCCGGCCGCCTTGAGGGCGATCAGGTTGCGCCGGACGTCCTGCTCGGGCTCGGGGCCGAGGTGGCTCCCGCGCCCCAGCCAGGCGGTGTCGGGGACGGTGATCGAAGAGGTGCTGTTCTTGGCCATGGAGTCTTCTGTGAGTGGTCGGGGCACGACCAGTATGGGCCGTGATTCGCCCGGTGGAAGAGGGCAGGGTGGGCGGGTGTCGGGATTGTCGCGCGGATCCCCGGTGACCCGGGACCCGCAACGCCGTGACCCGGCCCACTGATCCCGTAGGCTCGGCGGATGGCCAGGTACTTCGACGTGCATCCCGAGAACCCGCAGACGCGCACCATCGGCGCGGTCGCCGACTCCATCCGCGACAGCGCGCTGATCGCCTACCCCACGGACTCCTGCTACGCGCTGGGCTGCCGCCTCGGCAACCGCGAGGGCGTCGAGCGGATCCGGACGATCCGCCACCTCGACGACAAACATCACTTCACGCTGGTGTGCCAGGACTTCTCCCAGCTCGGCAGGTTCGTGCACATCGACAACGACGTGTTCCGCGCGATCAAGGCGGCCACGCCCGGCAGTTATACGTTCATCCTGCCCGCGACCCGTGAGGTGCCGCGCCAGTTGCAGCACCCGAAGAAGAAGACGGTCGGTGTCCGCATCCCGGACCACGTCGTCACCCAGGCGCTCCTCGCCGAACTGGGTGAGCCGCTGCTCTCCAGCACGCTGCTGCTGCCCGGCGAGGACGAGCCGCTCACCCAGGGCTGGGAGATCAAGGAGCGGCTCGACCACGTGGTGGACGCCGTGCTCGACTCCGGCGACTGCGGCACCGAGCCCACCACCGTCATCGACTTCTCCGAAGGCGAGGCCACGATCGTGCGACGCGGCGCGGGGGACCCCGACCGCTTCGAGTGACGGTCAGGCGCTGCCGGTGAGGGTGCCCAGGAAGCGGATGTGCGGGCGCTCGCCCGGTCCCGGCCGGGTGATGTGGGCACGGACGCCGTAGACATCGGCGATGAGCTCCTCGGTGAGGACGGCGCCCGGCTCGCCAGCCGCCACGACCCGGCCCTGGCGCAGGACGAGCACCTGGTCGCAGTAGGTGGCGGCCAGGTTCAGATCGTGCAGGGCGACGACGCTGGTCAGCTCCAGACCCGAGATCAGGTCGAGGAGTTCCAGCTGGTGCTGGATGTCCAGATGGTTCGTGGGCTCGTCGAGCAGCAGCTCGCGCGGCTCCTGCGCCAGGGCGCGGGCGATCTGCGCCCGCTGGCGCTCGCCGCCGGACAGGGTGTGCCACAGGCGGTGCGCCCGGCTCGTGAGGCCGCTGCGTTCCAGGGCGTCTCGGACCGCCGCCTCGTCCGCGGCAGAGGCGGGTGTCCAGGCCCTGCGGTGCGGGATCCGGCCCAGACGTACGACATCGGCGACCGTCAACTCGGCCTGTGTGTCGGCCTGTTGGTGGACCAGCGCGATGCGCCGGGCGGCCGTCCTGCGAGGAACGGCGGCGAGCGGGTCGCCGTCCAGCGTGACGACGCCGGATGCCGGGGCGAGCACTCCGGCCAGCAGGCGCAGCAGTGTCGACTTGCCCGAGCCGTTCGGGCCGAGCACTCCGGTGACGGTGCCGGCCAGGGGCGTCAGGCTCACTCCGTCGAGGACGAGGGCGCCCCCGGCCGACCAGGCGACCCGGTCCGCGGCCAGGCCCGCGCTCACCGGGCGCTCCGGCCGCGGAACAGGACGAGCACGAACGCGGGCACGCCGATCAGCGACGTCACCACTCCCACCGGAACCTCCTGGGGTTCGAGGACCGTACGGGCCAGCGTGTCGACCCACACCAGGAACACCGCGCCGGCCACCGCCGTGACCGGCAGCAGCCGGGTGTGCCCGGGGCCGACCAGGGCGCGCGCCGCGTGCGGCAGGACGAGTCCGACGAAACCGATCGCCCCGGCCGCGCTCACCAGCGCCGCCGTCAGCAGCGCCGTCACGCACAGCAGGACGAGCCGGGTGCGCGCCACGTGCACGCCGAGCGCGGCCGCCGCCTCCGGCCCGAAGGAGAAGGCGTCCAGAGTCCGGCCGTACCCGAGGCAGACCGTCAGCGTCACCACGAGCACCGCGAGACACAGCCACACCTCGGTCCAGCCGACTCCGCCGAGCGAGCCGAGCAGCCAGAACAGGACGCCGCGGGTCGTCTCGGCATCGGCCGCGGTCAGGACCACGAACGAGGTCAGTGAGGAGAACAGCTGCATCGCCGCGACCCCGCACAGCACCACCCGGTCCGTCGTGCCGCCCAGCACATGGCTGAGGACCAGGACGAGGGCGAACGAGCAGAGCGCGCCGATGAACGCCCCGCCGGACACGGAGAGGGCGCCGCCGCCGAGGCCGAGCACCACGACGAGGACGGCGCCGGTCGACGCGCCCGAGGAGACGCCGAGCACGAACGGGTCGGCGAGGGGGTTGCGCAGCAGTGCTTGCAGCACCGTGCCGCACACCGCGAGCCCGGCCCCGCAGACCGCGGCGAGCAGGGTGCGCGGCAGCCGGAGGTTCCAGACGATGCCGTCGCGGATCGGGGAGAGGTCCGAACCGCCCCAGCCGAGCCGGGCGCCGACCGCCGACCACACATCGGCGACGCTGATGTGCGCCGGGCCGATGGTGATGGCCACGGCGACCGAGGCGCAGAGTGCCGCGAGGGCCGCGGCCCAGTACAGGGCGGGCCGGAGGGCGCTCACTTGTCCAGGCCGAAGTCGCGCAGCGCGGCGGCCACCTTCTCCACCCCGTCGACGGTGCGGATCGTCGGGTTCAGTGCCTGCCCGCTGAGCAGGACGTAGCGCTTCTCGCGGACCGCGGTCATGTTCTTGGTGACCGGGTCGCTCTCCAGGAACTTGATCTTCTGTGCGGCGGACTCCGCGGACTGCGAGCGGCGGGTCAGATCGCCGATGACGAGGACGTCCGGATCGCGGTCCGCGACGGTCTCCCAGTTGATCTGCGGCCACTCCTCGTGCGTGTCGTCGAAGACGTTGCGCATCCCGAGTTCCTTGGTGACGATGCCGGGCGCGCCGCAACAGCCCGCCATGTACGGCGAGTCGGAGTTCGCGAACCAGTACAGGACGCTCACACCCTCGGCGTCCACGCCCGAAGTCGCTTTGGCGACGCGGGACTGGAGCCGCGCGACGAGTTTGTCGCCGCGCTCCTTCACGTCGAAGATCCGTGCCAGGTCACGTATCTCGCCGTAGACGGTGTCGAGGGCCAGCGCGCTGGTGCGCTCGCCGTCGCCGTCCCCGCTGTTGTCCTTGCCGGCGCAGTCGGTGGGGGAGAGGTAGGTGGGCACGCCGAGCTTGTCGAACTGCTCACGCGGCGCCACCCCGCCCTTGCCGATGGTGTTCGTGAGCGACGCGGAGACGAAGTCCGGTTCGGTGTCCAGGACCTTCTCGAAGGACGGGTAGCGGTCGGCGAGCCGCGGCACCTTCGCGTTCGCCTTCTCCAGCCCCTTCAGGACGGGATCGGTCCACGTCGCGGTCCCCACCATCCGGTCCGCGAGACCGAGCGAGAGCATGATCTCCGCGGATCCCTGGTCGAGGGCGACGGCACGGCGCGGGGCGTGCGCGACGCGGACCTTCTTGCCGCAGTTGTCCAGGGTGACGGCGGAGTCCGAAGCGCCCGCGCGGTCCGCGGTGCCGGCGGAGCCCGAGCCGCCGCACGCCGTGAGGAGAAGGGCGCCCGCCAACAGCGGTGCGCTACGGCGGATGTGACGTGCGAACAGCACGGGAGTTCCTCTGCGTCCAGGGCTCATGCGCGGAGCCGGCCTACGGTTCACCCCCGGCCGCAGTTCGGCTCCGGAGGGTGCCAGCAGGTCTTCGGACTTGGGATCGTCCGGACGGGGCGCCTTCCCGAACCGGCGATCGGCTCAGTGGCTGTGGCTCCGCCCGTCACCCTCACCGCTGCGCGTCAGCTCCGGATTTCCACCGGATTCCCTGACCCGTACGCGTTCGAGAACGCACAAAGGTACGACTGGCCTCCGGAACGTATCACGCGCCTGACCAGCTCCCGGAAATCGTTCGCCGCTCGTGCGCAGCCTCACTACCCGGGTCAGGATCGGCCGTTCCTGTACCCCGGCGACGTCTTCGTCACCGGCACCGTGGCGGGCGAGCGCGGTCAGAAGGTCACGGGCTCGCGGATGATGGGGCACGTCATGCAGTGGCCGCCGCCGCGGCCGCGGCCGAGTTCGGCGCCGACGATGGTGATGACCTCGACGCCGGCCTTGCGCAGCAGTGTGTTGGTCTGGGTGTTGCGGTCGTAGGTGACGACGACGCCGGGTTCGAGGGCGACCGCGTTGTTGCCGCTGTCCCACTGCTGGCGCTCGGACGCGTAGACGTCGCCGCCGGTCTCGATCACCCGCAGGTCCGGCAGTCCGAGCCCCTTGGCGACGACGTCGACGAAGGACGCGGAGCCCTCGTCGACGATGGAGAGCCCCGGCGCCCGGTCGCTGGGCCGCAGCGAGAACGTGTGCACCGAGTCCATGATCCGCGGGTAGAGCGTCACGATGTCCCGGTCGGCGAACGTGAAGACGGTGTCCAGATGCATCGCCGAGCGCAGCTTCGGCATCCCGGCGACGATGACGTGCTCGGCCGCGCCGCTCTTGAACAGGGCGGCGGCGACCTGCGTGATGGCCTGCCGCGAGGTGCGCTCGCTCATGCCCATCAGGACCACGCCGTTGCCGACGGGCATGATGTCGCCGCCCTCGAACGTGGCCTGCCCCCAGGCGAGTTCGGGGTCGCCCCACCACACGGTCGAGTCGACGAAGTCCGGGTGGAAGCAGTAGATCGCCTTCATCAGCAGGGTCTCGTCGTGCCGCGCGGGCCAGTACAGCGGGTTGAGGGTGAGGCCGCCGTACAGCCAGCAGGTGGTGTCGCGGGTGTAGAGCGTGTTGGGCAGCGGCGGCATCAGGTACTCGCGTACACCGGTCGATTCCCGGGCCATCGACACGTACGCGGAGCGGTACTCGTCCGGCAGGTCGGTGGTGGCGAGACCGCCGATGAGGAACTCGGCGAGCTGTCGCGGCTCCAGTGTCTCCAGGAAGGCGCGGGTGTCGTCGATCAGCCCCGTACCCACCTGATTGGCGATGATCTTGCGGTCCAGAAGCCAGGACCGCGCTCGGGGCAGCGCCATGGTCTGCGCGAGCAGCTCGTGCAGCTCGACCACCTCGATACCGCGCTGCCGCAGCTTGTTCACGAAGTCGGCGTGGTCCCGCTGGGCGTTCTCCACCCACATGACGTCGTCGAAGAGAAGATCGTCGGCGTTGGTCGGGGTCAGCCGGCGGTGGGCGAGCCCCGGCGAGCAGACGAGCACCTTGCGCAGCCGGCCCACCTCGGAGTGGACGCCGTACGCGGCCGAAGCGGGGGTGTCGTGGTCGGTCACGGTGTGCCTCCGGGGCTTGAGGGGCGGACGGGACTCACAGGCTGATCCAGCCGGCGGCCAGCGCGACGACGCCGAGCACGGCGCCCACGACGGACACGGCCAGGATGGCCAGCTCGCGCGGGGAGAACAGGCGTCTGCCCTGCTCCCTGCGGGCCATGACGAACAGGATCGTGGCCGGCGCGTAGAAGACGAACGAGACCAGGACGAACTTCAGCCCGGCGGCGTACAGCATGAACGCCGTGTAGAGCGTGGCGATCGCCGCGATCGTCAGCTCGCGCGACGTGGTGCGCCCGCCCTCCGTACGGCGGTCGGTGCGCGTCCCGAGCTTCACGGCGAAGGCGGCGGCCAGCAGGTACGGGATCAGGGAGAGCGAGCTGGTGAGGTCGAGCGCGAAGTTGAAGGCGTCGTCCGAGAACGCGGTGACGACCAGCACCACCTGCGTGAGCACGGTCGTCATGAGCAGCGCGGGCACGGGGACGTCCGCGGCGGTGGCGCGCCGCAGGAACCGCGGCATGTCGTCGTCCTTGGCCGCCACGAACAGCACTTCGGCGGCCATCAGCGTCCACGCCAGATAGGCGCCGAGGACGGAGACGATCAGGCCGACGCTGATGAACACCTTGCCCCAGGTGCCGACGGCGTCCTCGAGCACGCCCGCCATGGACGGCTGGCGCAGCTCGGCGATCTCGCCCATCGGCAGGATCCCGTACGACACGATGACGACGGAGGCGAAGACGGCGAAGACGCTGAGGAAGCCGAGGATCGTGGCCCGGCCGACGTCGGAGCGCTTCTTGGCGTGCCGCGAGTAGACGCTCGCGCCCTCGACGCCGAGGAAGACGAAGACGGTGGCCAGCATCGTGCCGCGGACCTGGCCGAACAGGGACCCGGCGTAGTCCGCGCCGCCCCAGTTCTCCGCGAACACCGACGGCTTGAAGAACACCAGGGCCAGGACGACGAAGACCAGGATCGGCACGATCTTCGCCACGGTCACGATCCTGTTGATCGCCGCGGCCTCCTTCACACCGCGCCTGATCATCAGGAAGAACGCCCACAGACCGGCCGACGAGAGCACCACCGCGATCGCCGTGTCACCCTCACCGAGCGCCGGCCAGATCGCGCCCACGGTGGACATGATCAGAACCCAGTACGTCACATTGCCGACGCAGGCGCTGGCCCAGTAGCCGAACGCCGAGAAGAAGCCCAGGTACTCGCCGAACCCGGCCTTGGCGTACGCGTACACCCCCGCGTCCAGGTCCGGGCGGCGCACGGCAAGCGACTGGAAGACGAAGGCGAGCATCAGCATGCCGGTGCCGGCGATCGCCCAGGCGATGAGCGCGCCCGCCACCCCGGTCTGCTCGGCGAAGCGGCGGGGGAGCGAGAACACGCCGGCGCCGACCATGGAGCCGATGACCATCGTGGTCAGGGTGAACAGCGACAGTTTGGCGGCGGGCGCGCTCTTCTCGACGACGGTCTGCTCCACGTCCTCCCCCTCTTTGTTGATGCCGGAGGAACAGTCTTGTCCTGTCTGCTCAGGTATCGCACCTTTTACTTATGTTCAATTGGCCGGATATGCCCACTTGTGCACAGCATGGAGGAGTTGCGACAAAAGGGTTGCGACAGAAGGGCGCTCAGGCATGCACTCCTCGTTGAACCCGGAGATCCTGCGACACCTCCGCACACCGCGGCCCTATCCCGCCGTGTCCCTGGCGATGCCGACCCACCGACGGCAGCCGGACAACGCGCAGGACCCCGTCCGCCTCAACAACCTCGTCCACGAGGCCGTTCGCCAGCTCGAGGCGGACCCGGCCGTGACCAAGGAGCGCCGCGAGGACGTGGTCGCGCAGCTCAAGGCGGCGGTGGCGGACCTCGACCTCGCCCACGCCAGGGACGGCCTCATCGTCTTCGCCGCGCCCGGGGAGCATCAGGCCTGGGTCGTCGACCGGCCCGTGCCCGAGCGTGTCGTGCTCGCGGACACCTTCCTCACCCGCAACCTCGTCGCCGCCGACGCCGCGCGGCGCCCGTACTGGGTCCTGGCCGTGGCCGCCGACCGGATCACCCTCTGGAACGGCAGGGGCGAGCGCGTCACGCAGGACACCGCCCACGGGTTCCCGCACAGTCGCAGCCTGGAACGCCCGGACTCCGAGCGGAAGGAGCGGGTCGGGGATCTGCCCAGCACCTTCCACAGCGAGGAGACCCGGCAGTTCTTCCGCGACGCCGACCTCGCGCTGGCCGACGTCCTCGGCAGCGAACCCCGATCGCTCTACGTCACCGGGGACCCGGCCGCGCTGGCCCTGTTCACCGAGGCCGGGAGCGCCGCGCACGGTGCGACCCAGATCCCGTTCGGCGGACTCGCCCAGGCCGCCCCGGAAGCCGTCGCCCGAGCCGTGGCCCCGGCCCGCGCGGAGGGCGCCGAACGGGTGGTCGCCGAGGCGCTCGCCGAGCTCGACCGGGCGCGCGGCGGCAACACCTATGCCGCCGGGGTGGACGAGGTCTGGCAGAAGGCCTCGGACGGCCGTATCCACCGGCTCGTCGTCGAGGAGAACTACCGCATCACCGTACGGGCCGGCGAGGGGCACCTCGAACCGGCGGCGGACGACGACCTGGACGCGGTCCACGACATCGTGGACGAGATCGTCGAGTCCGCTCTGGAGACCGGTGCGCAGGTCGTCTTCGTCCCCGACGAGACGCTGGCGGACGCCGGGCACGTCGCAGCCGTACTGCGCTTTTGAAGTTGTGCAAGCCGTGCAAGTCGTCCAAGCCGTACGAGTCGTAGAGGCCTTATAAGCCGTAGGAAAGGAACTCTCACATGCGTGCAGCTTCCCTCCTCGCCGCGTGCGCGGTCACCGGGGCCCTTGCGCTCACGGCGTGCAGCAGTGACAGCGGCAACGACAGCGGCGCCAGTGCCAGCCCGCGGCCCACGGCCCCGAAGTCGTCGAACTTCTCCGGCGAGCCGCCGTCCTCGATGGCCTCCGACGCCGCGTCGAAGAAGGCGGAGGCCAAGCGGTCGGCCTCCGCGGCGGCCGAGTCGGCGTCGGAGCGGGCGCACGACTTCGAGGCGTCGGTCGCCGCCGACGTGGAGCGCAACCGGCAGGAGTTCACGAAGCAGCTGGCCGCCGTCGACGGTCAGGGCAACGCCATGAAGGACGTCTCGATGACAGGGAAACCCCTCTCCGAGACGAACAACGTGCGCGCCCTCGTCGTCACCATCACCAACAAGACCGACAAGACGGCCTCCTTCGCGGTCCAGGTCGACTTCAGCACGTCCGAGGGCAAGGTCGTCGAGACCAAGGTCGTCGGTGCGAAGGACCTGAAGGCGGGCGACCGCGCCCAGCCGCTGGCCATCAGCTCGAAGCCGCCGCAGCCGCACCTGACCGCCAAGATCGTCAAGGCGCAGCGGTACTGACGGTCCCGGACGGGTGCCGCCTGACCAGGGCTCTGACCAGGTCGCTATCTTGTGATCCATGCAGTCCTACACAATCGGCCAGGCGGCACGGCTGCTCGGAGTGAGCCCGGACACCGCGCGGCGCTGGGCCGACGCGGGCCGCATCGTCACGCTCCGGGACGAGGGCGGGCGCCGGCTCATCGACGGCAAGGACCTCGCCGCGTTCTCCGTGGAACTGGCCAAGGGCACGGGCGGCGAGGACGACGTCTCGTACACCTCCGTCCGCAACGCGTTCCCCGGGATCGTCACCGCCGTCAAACTCGGTGACGTGGCCGCGCAGGTGGAGATCCAGGCCGGACCCCACCGGCTGGTCTCCCTGCTGACCCGGGAGGCCGTGGAGGAGCTGGGCCTCGAGGTCGGCATGGAGGCCACCGCCCGCGTCAAGTCCACCAACGTCCACATCGACCGCGTCTGACCGCGGCCGGCAGCCACCGTCCCGTCCACCCGGATCGCGCCGATCCGGGTGCTGTGGCGTGCCCCGCGTCAGGCCGAACCCGGGTCCGGCCGCCGGGAGTGGACGCACATGCGTACCTCCAAGGCGCAAGGCACCAGCTCATGCGATGTGACGGGAGACTTACGCCTCGCAGATGCGGCAGTATGATCAACGTAACCCGTCGGCTGCCGCACCGGTCGAACGCTCCGGAACCGCATGCCCCGAAATCGCATGCTGCTCCTGAACCGCAGGCCCTGGAACCGCAAGCTCAGGATTTAAGGGAGTGGACCCCGTGATGACCCGTTCCGTGCGCCGGACCCGCCGGATGATGTCCGTGGCCGGTCTCGGCACCGCCGCGCTGCTGACCCTGAGCGCCTGCGGCTCGTCCGACTCGGACTCCGGTTCCGACTCCGGCTCGTCCTCCGGCGCCTCGGCGGACAAGAAGCTGTCCGGCACGGTGACCGTGTTCGCCGCCGCCTCGCTCAAGGAGAGCTTCACGACGCTGGGCGAGCAGTTCGAGAAGGCGCACCCCGGCACCAAGGTCACCTTCAACTTCGGCGGCAGCGACAGCCTCGCGGCCGGCATCACGGGCGGCGCCCCGGCCGACGTGTTCGCCGCCGCGAGCCCCAAGACGATGAAGACCGTCACGGACAAGGGCACCGCGGCCGGTGACCCGAGCACCTTCGTCCGCAACCAGCTGGAGATCGCCACCCTGCCGGGCAACCCCGACAAGGTGGCCTCGCTGGGGGACCTCACCAAGTCCGACCTGAAGGTCGTGCTGTGCGACAAGACGGTGCCGTGCGGCGCCGCCGCCCAGAAGGCGCTGGACGCCAGCCAGTTGAAGCTCACCCCGGTCAGTTACGAGCAGGACGTCAAGAGCGCCCTGACCAAGGTCGAGCTGAAGGAGGCCGACGCCGCCGTCGTCTACAAGACCGATGTGAAGGCGGCAGGTGACAAGGTGGAGGGCGTGGACTTCCCCGAATCGGCCGACGCCGTCAACGACTACCCGATCGCCCTGCTCAAGGACGCCCCCAACACCGCCGCGGCCAAGGCGTTCATCGCGCTCGTGCAATCCGCCAACGGCCAGAAGGTCCTGACCGGGGCCGGATTCCTCAAGCCGTGACCCAGCTCGACAAGCGCGACGCCGCGGCCGACGCCCTCCGGGGCGGTCCGCGGCGCCGTCGCACCCGCCGCCGCGCCGCGCCCCTGCCCCTGCTGCTGCCCGCCCTCGTGGGCCTGGCGTTCCTCGTGGTGCCGCTGCTCGCCCTGCTCGTCCGCGCCCCGTGGCGGGACCTGCCGTCCCAGCTCACCAGCACCGAGGTGTGGCAGGCGCTGCAACTGTCCCTCGTGTGCGCCACCTTGGCGACGCTGGTCAGCCTGGTGCTCGGCGTGCCGCTGGCCTGGCTGCTGGCCCGCACCGAGTTCCGCGGCCGCGGTCTCGTACGCGCCCTGGTCACGCTGCCGCTCGTCCTGCCGCCGGTGGTCGGCGGTGTGGCGCTGCTGACGGCGCTCGGCCGCAACGGCATCGTCGGCCAGTACCTGGACCAGTGGTTCGGCCTCACGCTGCCGTTCACCACGACCGGCGTCGTCATCGCGGAGGCGTTCGTCGCCATGCCGTTCCTCGTCATCAGCGTCGAAGGCACCCTGCGCGCCGCCGACCCGCGCTACGAGGAGGCCGCCATGACCCTCGGCGCCTCCCGCTTCACCGCGTTCCGCCGGGTGACGCTGCCGCTGATCGCGCCCGGCGTCGCCGCCGGCTCGGTCCTCGCCTGGGCACGCGCGCTCGGCGAGTTCGGCGCGACCATCACCTTCGCCGGCAACTTCCCCGGCCGCACCCAGACCATGCCGCTCGCCGTCTACCTCGCCCTGCAGAGCGACCCGGCCGCGGCCATCGCCCTCAGCCTGGTCCTGCTCGCCGTGTCCATCACGGTCCTCGCGGGCCTGCGTGACCGCTGGATGACCGCCTCATGACTCCGACCCCGGCCTCGACGTCGACCCCGAGCGGCTCCGGCACGGACGGGGCGGGCCTCGACGCACGCCTCGTCGTCGACCGCGGCACCTTCCGTCTCGACGTGGCCCTGACCGCGGCCCCCGGCGACGTCGTCGCCCTGCTCGGCCCGAACGGCGCGGGCAAGACCACCGCCCTGCGCGCCCTCGCCGGCCTCGCCCCGCTCGACGACGGGCATCTGCGGCTCGACGGCGCCGAACTGGACGGCACCCCGCCCGAATCCCGCCCCGTCGGCGTCGTCTTCCAGGACTATCTGCTCTTCCCGCACCTGAGCGCCCTGGACAACGTCGCCTTCGGCCCGCGCTGCCAGGGCAGGACCAAGGCGGAGGCCCGCGCCGAGGCGGCCGTCTGGCTCGACCGCATGGGCCTGGCCGCCCACGCCGGAGCCAAGCCGCGCCGTCTGTCCGGCGGCCAGGCCCAGCGCGTCGCTCTCGCCCGCGCCCTGGCCACACGCCCCCGCCTGCTCCTCCTCGACGAACCCCTGGCCGCCCTGGACGCCCGCACCCGTCTCGACGTCCGGGCCCAACTCCGCCGCCACCTGGCCGAGTTCGAGGCCGTTGCCGTCCTGGTCACGCACGACCCGCTGGACGCCATGGTCCTTGCCGACCGGCTGGTCGTCGTGGAGAACGGGTACGTCGTCCAGCAGGGCGCCCCCGCCGACATCGCCCGGCGCCCCCGTACCGACTACATCGCCCAGCTCGTCGGCCTCAACCTCTACCGGGGACGCGCCGACGGCCACACCGTCCACCTCGACGACCAGGGCCCCGCGATCACCACCACCGAGGACCTCACGGGCCCCGTCTTCGTCGCCTTCCCGCCGGGAGCGGTGACCCTGCACGGCGAACGCCCCACCGGTTCCAGCGCCCGCAACCTGTGGCGCTGCGAAGTGAGCGGCATGGAAACCCACGGCGACCAGATCCGCGCCGCCCTCACCGGCGAACTCCCGCTCGCCGCCGACCTCACCACGGTCGCCGCGGCCGAACTCGACCTGCACCCCGGCGCCACGGTATGGGCGACCGTCAAAGCGGCCCAGACCCACGCCTACCCGGCCTGAACCGGATCCGCAGGCCGCCCCCTTCGCGCTACGGTGAGCCGCAACAGGCCCGTAACGGGCAAAACACTCTGTTCGATGGGTGCGCCGTCATGACCCTGAGCATCCGCAACCAGCTGCCCGGAACCGTCACCGCCATCACGTCCGGCGAGGTGATGGCAACGGTCCAGGTCCGTCTCGACAGCGGCCGGCACCTCACGGCCGCCGTCACCCGGGAGTCCGTCAAGGACCTCGGCCTCGCCGACGGCTCCCTGGTCCGCGCCCTGGTCAAGTCCACCGGGGTGGCGCTGGCCACCGCCCCGGTGGAGGGCCTGTCCATCCGTAACCAACTGCCCGGCACCGTCACCGACGTGACCGCGGGCGGCGCCATGGCCACCGTCAGGATCGCCGTCGACGGCGGCGAACTGACCGCCGCCGTCACCAAGGACGCGGTCACCGACCTCGGTCTGGGCGCGGGGTCCTCCGTCGTCGCTCTCATGAAGTCGACCCAGGTGTCCCTCGTCACCGCCTGACACCGGCTCCGGCAGGCCGCCGCATGACCCGCGGGGCGATCGGAGAGGATGATCCCGAGAAGATCGTCCGGGCCCCGCGGGCCCTCGCCCGGAAGGAAACGACGAGATCATGCGCGTCCTCGCGACCCCTGCCCCGACGGAGGCCCCCGGATGACCGGCGCCGAACCCCCCGTCCTCGTCCGCAGGGAAGGGCGGGCCGCCCACCTCGTCCTCAACCGGCCGCGCGCACTCAACGCCCTCAACCACGACATGGTGCGCCGCATCGACCGGGCGCTGACCGAGTGGGAGCACGACGACACCGTGCGGACCGTCGTCCTCAGCGGGGCGGGGGAGCGCGGCCTGTGCGCGGGCGGCGACATCCGCGCCGTCCACGACGACGCGCGGGACGGCGACGGCGCCGCCTCCGCCGACTTCTGGCGCGCCGAGTACCACCTCAACGCCCGTATCGCCCGCTACCCCAAGCCCTACGTCGCCGTGATGGACGGCATCGTGATGGGCGGCGGCGTGGGCGTCTCCGCGCACGGCAGCGTCCGCGTCGTCACCGAACGTTCGCGGGTCGCCATGCCGGAGACCGGCATCGGCTTCGTGCCCGACGTCGGCGGCACCCTCCTGCTCGCGCGCGCCCCCGGCGAACTCGGGACCCGGCTCGCGCTCACGGGCGAGCACATCGGGGCCGGTGACGCGCTGCTGTGCGGGCTCGCCGACCACTACGTACCGTCGGCGGCGCTGCCCGCCCTCCTCGCCGACCTGGCGGCCGAGCCGGCCCAGGACGCCCTCGCGCGCCACGCGCACCCCGCACCACAAGGAGAGCTGGCGGCCCAGCGCCCCTGGACCGACACGTGCTTCGCGGCCGACACGGTCGAGGAGATCGTCGGCCGGCTCTTCGACCACGGGGACCCGGCGGCCAAGGAAACGGCCGAGACGCTGCTCGGCAAGTCACCCACCGCCGTGAAGGTCACCTTGGCCGCGGTGCGCCGGGCCCGCGCACTCGGTTCCCTGGAGAGCGTCCTCGACCAGGAGTACCGCGTCTCCTGCGCGGCGATGCACAATCCGGACTTCGTCGAAGGGGTGCGCGCCCAGGTCATCGACAAGGACCGCAGGCCCCGCTGGTCGCCGCGGACCCTCGCCGAGGTCACCGACGCCGAGGTGGAGCGGCACTTCGCATCGCTGGGGGAGCGTGAACTGGGGCTCGGCACCAGCGTGTTGTGAGCGCGCGTGCGGCGTGTGCGAGGTCACCGCGCCCGCGACTGCCTTGGCCATGCACGCGACACGCGGTACCTTCAGTGCGTATCGACGACGGCACGACGGAAGCCGGTGGAAATCCGGCACGGTCGCGCCACTGTGTGCGGGCGGTCCCAGGACCGCTCGTGAGTCAGACCCGTGGCTGTCGTCCTGTGCACCACCGAGATGGGACGCGAACTCCCGAGGAGGCCCTGCCATGGCGCAGCATGTCGCCCAGCCGTCAGCCACGACCCCTGCCGTACCCGCCACTCTGCCGTTGAAGGCGATCGCCCCCTGGGCGGCCTTCTTCGGCGTCCTGATGCTGGTCCTGTTGTACTTCGTCGGCGCGGAACAGGGCGCCACGTCCGTGTTCAGCGGCGCGGGAGTCCATGAGTGGGTGCACGACGCCCGCCACCTGCTCGGCTTCCCCTGCCACTGACGTGAGGGACGCCGCACAGCTCATGAACTCAACAACTGTACGTAGATTGCTCGTCCGGGGCATGCTCGCCGGTCTGGCCGCCGGTGTGCTTGCCCTGGTCATCGCCTACTGGCTCGGTGAGCCGAACGTGGACAAGGCGATCGGTCTCGAGGAGTCGGCCCACGCCGGCCACTCGCACGGCGACGGGGAGGAGGTCGAACTCGTCACGCGGAGCCTGCAGTCCACGGCCGGGCTCGCCACCGGCGTCCTCGTCTACGGGGTCGCCTTCGGCGGCATCGCCGCACTCGCCTACTGCTTCGCCCTGGGCCGGGTGGGCCGCTTCGGCCCGCGCGCCACGGCGCTGCTGCTGTCGGTCTGCGCGCTGCTCGCCGTGTACGTCGTCCCGTTCCTGAAGTATCCGGCCAACCCGCCCGCCGTCGGCAACCCCGACACCATCGGCAAGCGGACGATCCTGTACTTCCTGATGATGGTGCTGAGCGTGCTCCTCGCCGTCGGCGCGACGATCCTCGGCAAGCGTCTCGCCCCCGGACTCGGCACCTGGTACGCCACGGTCGTGGCGGTGCTCGCCTTCGCCGTCGCGACCGGACTCGCGTTCGCGTTCCTGCCGGTGATCAACGATGTGCCGGAGCATTTCCCGGCCGCTCTGCTGTGGCGCTTCAGGCTCTCCGCCCTCGCCATGCAGATCGTCATGTGGGGCGGATTCGGCCTGATCTTCGGCGAGTTGGCCGAGCGGGTGCTGCGACCGCGGACCGTCGTGGCATCCGGTCGGGCGGTACCGGCCGGGCAGTGACCGACCCGTCGCACGAGAGGGCCCGCGGAACCGTCCGAGGGTCCTCTCGCGTCGTTGGAGCACGGGCGGGGCGGCGTGCTCCGGGCGCGGGCGAGGCGGGGTACGCGGCCGGGCGTCGACCCGGTTCGGCCGCCGCCGGGACGCCACTGGACGCGTCGCCGACCGCAGCGGGAGTGCGGTCGGCGACGCCGGACCCTCGCGCCTACGAGGACACAACTGGCGCTGTGCGCAACTGAGTTAGGGCGTAGAAGTGGGACTCAGGACGCGCTCAGCGGACGGCCGATCCCGGCGTTCCACCGGCCGAGGCGCCCGCTGAGTTCCGTGACCGTCAGCGGCGCCACGTCCAGCCGCCAGAACGCGGCCGGCGGCGCCCCCACCGCATGCACGACCGCGGCCCGCACCACGTCCGGTTCCACCACGGCGATGAGGCGTCCCGCGCCGGGCTCCAGGTCCTCCAGCCACCGCGCGACCCGCGCGCACACCTGCGCCACCGACTCCCCGCCGGGCGCTTCCGCCTCCGGTTCGGTGAGCCAACGCCTCAGCGCCTCGGGTTCCGCCTTGCCCACCTCCTCAAGCGTCCTGCCGCGCCAATTCCCCGCGTCAAGCCCCGCCAGTTCGGCGCGGGTTCCGGCGTCCTTGAGTCCCAGCTCCCCGGCGGTCTCCGCGCACCGCACGCTGGGCGAAACCATCGCCCGGACATCCGCGGGCAGCGACCCGGCTGCCGCGCGGGCCTGCGAGACGCCCACGGGGCCGAGCGGGCTGCCGTCGTCGAAAGCGGCCCGGCGCTGCGCCACGCTCAGGGCGGGCGTCACGAGGAGGACGCGGCTGGTCTGGTTCATGAGAACCGAGATTAGCGATCGGGCTCCTCGGCGTGTGCGCGAGGCGCCGCCGTTCGGGCGCGGAGATGGGCGGGAGCGCTCTCTCACCAGTCAACTCTTCTATCAGTAACGGCACTTGACCGACCCGGAAGACGCCCCTGAAGCGCCCGCGTCCGCCCTCTCCCAGTGAATCCTGGTGAAACAGGCCGTTCACTTTCTCTTGACACTGTCCCGTCAGAGCGAGAACACTCCCCGGCGAGAGAGCGCTCTCTCAGGTACCGCGCACGACCTGTCCCACGGGCGGCGGCCCCTCTTGTGCCGCCGCCCACCCCCCACCACACGTCGTACCGACATGGCAGGAGGTCTCCATGCAGGGAGATCGAAACTCGTCTCAGGGCTGCTGATATCCGGCGCACTCGTGCTGACCACGCTGGGTGTGGGCGGGGCGGCCCTCACCGCAGGCGCCGCCGAGGCACCCGTACAGCAGTCGACTCCTCAGCAGTCGTCCGCAGCCGCCTCCACGCACCAGGGCCACACGATGGCCGCGTCCACCGTGCCCGCCGCGGAGGACGCGGACGCGGACGGCTACATTCCCGCGAACCCGCCGGTCACGGGCGTCGAACCGTCCACGAAGCAGCCGCCGCAGGCCTACTTCCACGAGTTCCAGGCGCACTGTTACGTCACCCACACCAAGCCCGACGACCCCATCGTCTACCCGGGCCAGGCCGGCAAGTCCCACGACCACACGTTCATGGGCAACACCACGACCGACGCGAACAGCACCACCGAGTCGCTCGACCGGGGCTCCACCAAGTGCCTCGCCCCCGGTGACAGGTCCGGCTACTGGATGCCGACGATGCTCAACGGCGACAAGCCGGTGCTGCCCGTCGGCGAGCAGACCATCTACTACAAGGCCGGAGTCACCGACTACACCAGCGTGCGTCCCTTCCCCAAGGGGCTGCGGTTCGTCGTCGGCAGCCCGATGCAGAGCGCGCAGGAGTTCCGCAACCACCCCGGCTTCGTGGAGGGCTGGGAGTGCGGCGACAGCTTCTTCAACGTCGACTTCCCCAAGGACTGCCCCACCACCCCGTCCACCCAGGTCAATATCCGCTTCCAGGCGCCGAGTTGCTGGGACGGGAAGTATCTGGACACCCCTGACCACAAGGGCCACATGGCCTATCCCGTGGTGAAGAACGGCACGAACGACAACATCTGCCCGGCCGACCACCCCGTCGCGCTGCCGATGATCGAGTTCAAGATGGCGTTCCCCGTCAACGGCGATCTGTCGAAACTGCGGCTGTCCAGCGGCCCGAGTTACTCCTTCCACTACGACTTCTTCAACGCCTGGGACGACCGGACGCTGAAGGCGATGGTGGACCACTGCGTCGTCGGCGGTCTCCAGTGCGACCCGCGCGGCTACGACCAGAACCACCCCGAGAAGGGCGCGGTCCTCAACGACCGCTACGAACTGCCCTGACCCACCGGGCAGGCACCCGGGGCGGCGGCCGCCCTGACCGGCCGTCGCCCCTTCCCTCGGCCCCACCGTTCCTTTCCCTCCCCCCGCTTCTCCCACCGACCCCCGCCGGAGGCACCCCCATGCGCAGGACCCGCACCATCAACCGGAGAACGCACCGACTGGCCACGCCCCTCACCGCGGGTGTGCTGGCGGCCGGTTTCCTCGCTCTGCCCGGCCAAGCCGCGCATGCCGCGGCCGACGTGGTCAAGGTGACCGGTTCGCAGGGCAACTGGCAGTTGCAGGTCAACGGTGCGCCGTATCAGGTCAAGGGCCTGACCTGGGGGCCCTCCGTCGCCGACGCCGACCGGTACCTGCCCGATCTGAAGTCCATGGGCGTCAACACCATCCGCACCTGGGGCACCGACGCGAGCAGCAAGCCCCTCCTCGACTCGGCCGCCGCACACGGCATCAAGGTCATCGCGGGCTTCTGGCTCCAGCCCGGCGGCGGCCCCGGCAGCGGTGGCTGTGTGAACTACCTGACGGACACCACGTACAAGAACCAGATGCTCGCCGAGTTCCCCAAGTGGGCGCAGACGTACAAGGACAACCCGGGCGTCCTGATGTGGAACGTCGGCAACGAATCCGTTCTCGGGCTGCAGAACTGCTACAGCGGCGACGAGTTGGAGAAGCAGCGCAACGCCTACACGACCTTCGTCAACGACATCACCAAGAAGATCCACGCCGTCGACCCGAACCACCCGGTCACCTCGACCGACGCGTGGGTCGGCGCCTGGCCCTACTACAAGAAGAACGCGCCCGACCTCGACCTGTACGCCGTCAACTCCTACAACGCGGTCTGCGACATCAAGTCCGCCTGGCAGCAGGGTGGTTACACCAAGCCGTACATCGTCACCGAGACCGGTCCCGCGGGGGAGTGGGAGGTGCCGGACGACGCGAACGGCGTACCGCAGGAGCCCACCGACCAGGCCAAGGCCGAGGGCTACGGCAAGGCGTGGAACTGCATCACCGGGCATCAGGGAGTCGCCCTGGGCGCCACCATGTTCCACTACGGCACCGAGTACGACTTCGGCGGCATCTGGTTCAACCTGCTGCCCGCCGGCGAGAAGCGGCTGTCGTACTATGCCGTGAAGAAGGCCTACGGGGCCGACACCTCGCGGGACAACACCCCGCCGGTCATCTCGCAGCTGGACATCGAGGGCGGCGCCACGAACGTGCCCGCCGGACGCGACCTCATCCTCTCCACCAAGGCCACCGACCCCAACGGTGACCAGCTCTCCTACCAGGTCCTGAGCAACAGCAACTACATCGACCAGAGCAAGCAACTCGTCCCCATGCAGGCCACCGACCTGGGCTCGGGCCGCCTGAAGGTGACCGCGCCGGACAAGCCCGGTGTCTGGAAGATCTACGTCAAGGCCACCGACGGCCACGGCAACGTCGGCGTCGAGACCCGCTCGGTGCGCGTCGTGCCGCCGCCCGTCACCGGGACGAACATCGCGCTGAACAGGCCCGCCACCGCCTCCTCGCAGCAGACCACCGACTACGGCGACTGCCCGTGCACCGCGCCGCTGGCCGTCGACGGCAAGAACGACACCCGCTGGGCCAGTGACTGGAGCGACCCGCAGTGGGTCCAGGTCGACCTCGGCTCCCGCCGCTCGTTCAACCACGTCCAGCTCAACTGGGAGACCTCGTACGCGAAGGCGTACACGATCCAGACCTCGGACGACGGACAGAACTGGACGACCGTCCGCCAGGTCACCGACGGCAACGGCGGCGTCGACGACTTCGACGTGAACGGCACCGGCCGTTACGTCCGCGTCAACGGCACCGCCCGAGGAACCGGATACGGCTACTCCCTCTACGAGTTCGGCATCTACAACTGACCGGTATCCGATAGAACGACACTGTGAGAGAGCGCTCTACGGCGCTCTGGGGCGGGGACGGAAAGGGTGGGGGCCATGGCCGACGAGGAGCCGGACCGGCTGACCGAGAAGCTGAGTCCGCGGCAGAAGGTACGGCTGCTCACGGGCGGGACCACCTGGCGCACCCGCGCCGAACCCGCCGTGGGCCTGACCGAGGTGGTGACCTCGGACGGGCCCGCGGGGGTACGGGGAGAGGCCTGGGACGAGCGGATCACCTCGGTCCTGCTGCCGTCCGCCTCGGCCCTCGCCGCGTCCTGGGACGAACAACTCGTCGCAGAAGTAGGTGAGTTGCTTGCCCAGGAAGCGCGCCGCAAAGGGGTGCAGGTCGTCCTCGCCCCCAACCTCAACCTGCACCGCTCGCCGCTCGCCGGGCGGCACTTCGAGTGTTTCTCCGAGGACCCCTGGCTCGTGGGCCGCGTCGGCGCCGCGCTCGTCCGCGGCCTCCAGAGCCAGGGCGTCGCGGCGACCGCCAAACACTTCGTGGCCAACGACTCGGAGACGGGCCGGCTGACCATGGACGTACGGGTCGACGAGCGGACCCTGCGCGAGGTCTGCCTGGCCCCCTTCGAGGCGGCCGTCGACGCCGGCGTCTGGGCGGTGATGGCCGGGTACAACCGCGTCAACGGCACCACCCTGACCGCCAGCCCGCTGCTCGCCCGCCCCCTGAAGGAGGAGTGGGGCTTCGACGGCGTCGTCCTCTCCGACTGGGGCGCCCTGCGCACCGCGGTGGACACGGCCAACGCCGCCCTCGACCTCGCGATGCCGGGACCGGGCGGCCCCTGGGACGAGGCGCTCGCCGAGGCGCTGGCCGCCGGGCAGGTGCCACAGGCCGCGATCGACGACAAGGTACGCCGACTGCTGCTCCTGGCCCAGCGGGTCGGCGCCCTGGACGGGGGCCCCGCTTCGCTGCGGCGTACGGCCCCTGACCCCTCGCTCGGCCGGCGGTTGCTGCGTCGCGCCGCCGCGGCCGGCACGGTGCTGCTGGACAATGACGGCGTACTCCCCTTGCGCGCCGCCGAGTTGAGCACGGTCGCGGTCATCGGCGCGCACGCCGTGGCGCCGCGTGTCCAGGGCGGCGGCAGCGCGGGGGTCTTCCCCGAGCGCGTCGTCTCCCCGCTGGACGGGATCCGGGAGTGGCTGCGCGGCCGGGCCCGCGTCGTCCATGCCGCGGGCCCGGATCTCGGAGCCCCGCCCGTCCCGCTGGACCCCCGCAACTGCACGGACCCGCGATCCGGTGAGCCAGGCGTCCTGCTGCGGCTGCTGGACGCCGACGGCGACGAGCTCTACGGCGAGCACCGGCGCTCGGGCCGCCTGCTCGAACCGGCGCTGCGCGACGGCGCCCACACCGTGGAGATCAGTGCCCTGCTGACGCCGGATACCGGTGGCCGATGGTCGTTCGGCCTCGGCGGGTTCGGCCGGATGTCCCTGTTCGTGGACGGCCACCGGCTGATCGACGGCACGTTCCCCCGCGCCACCGACGACCCGGCCGTGGTCCACGTACAGCCGCCCGGCCCCACGGCACACCACACCCTCACCGCAGGGACCCCCGTACTCGTCGTGGCGCGGCGCGAACTCGCGCCCGACACCGGCCGCGCCACCGTCCTGACAGCGGCCCCGCCCGCCCCGCCCGTCGACACGGCACTCGCCGAGGCCGTCGCGGCGGCCCGCTCCGCCGACGTGGCGATCGTCGTCGTGGGCACCACCGACGGGAGCGAGGCGGAGGGCCACGACCGCACCTCCCTCGCCCTGCCCGGGCACCAGGACGACCTCGTGCGGGCCGTCGCCGCGGCCGCTCCCCGTACCGTCGTGGTCGTGAACTCCGGGGGGCCGGTCGAGCTGCCGTGGCGCTCCTCGGTCGGCGCGGTCCTGCTCACCTGGCTGCCGGGCCAGGAAGCGGGCGGGGCCCTCGCCGACATCCTGTTCGGCTTCGTCGAACCCGGCGGCAGGCTCCCGACGACCTGGGCCGGGCGCCTCGACGACGCCCCCGTGACCGCCACCCGGCCCGTCGACGGCGTGCTCGCGTACGACGAAGGGTTGCACGTCGGACACCGGGCCTGGCTGCGCGCCGGACGCACCCCCGCCTACTGGTTCGGCCACGGCCTCGGCTACACGACATGGCGCTACGAGAGTGTCGACGTTCCCGAAATCGTCTCCACGGCACGGGAGTTCACCGTCACGGTGCGGATGCGCAACACGGGGGAGAGGGCCGGGCGCGAGATCGTCCAGGTGTATCTGTCCCGGCCGGACTCGGAGGTGGAACGGCCGGTGCGCTGGCTCGCCGGCTACGCGGCCGTACGCGCGGTACCTGGCGAGACAGTAGTCGCCGATGTGACGGTGGACGGCCGCTCGCTGCGGCACTGGAGCGTCGAGGAGGGCAACTGGGCTGCTGAGCCAGGCCGGTTCACCGTGCACGTGGGGCGCTCGGCCGGGGATCTCCCGCTCACCGCACCCGTGGAGGTACAGGTGCGCGAAGCCGGCAGGAGCGGCGGCCATGGTCAAGAGAGCGCTCTATGCGCGGTGACCCGGCACGATTAAGCTGCGCGCATGCAACGACAGTCCCTGACGCTGGAGGATGTCGCGCGTGAGGCGGGGGTCTCACGCGCGACCGTGTCCCGGGTGATCAACGAGGTCCCCAGCGTGGACCCCGCCATCCGCGAGACGGTGCGCGCGGCGATCAGGCGCACCGGCTACACCCCCAACAGGGCGGCCCGTTCCCTGGTCACCCGGCGTGCGGAGACCATCGCCCTCGTGGTGTCCGGTGCGGGCGAGGAGGACGAGAGCGCCCAGAACGCCTTCGCGGCGCGGGTGTTCGCCGACCCCTTCTTCGGCCGCATCGTCAGCGGCGTCGTCGCCTTCCTGCGGACTCGCTCCATGCACCCGGTCCTGATGTTCGCCGAGTCCGGGCCCGCCCGGGACGACGTGCTGGCGTATCTGCGCGAGGGCAGGGCCGACGGCGCGCTCGTCGTCTCCACCCACGCCGAGGACCCGCTGCCACCGCTGCTCGCCCGGGAACAGGTGCCCGCCGTGTGCTTCGCGCGGCCCGCGCTGCCCGCCCCCGTCAGTTACGTGGACCTGGCGCACGGCGAGGGCGGCAGGATGGCCGCGCAGCATCTGCTGGACCGCGGCCGGCGCCGCCTGGCGACGGTGACCGGGCCCCTGGACCTGCCGGCCGGACAGCAGCGGCTCGCCGGGTTCCGGGACGCGCTGGAGCGAGCCGGAATGCCGTATGTCCCCATCGCGGAAGGCGGGTTCACGCTCGACAGCGGCGCCGCCGCGATGGTCAGGCTGCTGGAGGACCACCCCCACCTGGACGGCGTGTTCGCCGCCAACGACCCGATGGCGCAGGGCGTCTGCCAGGTGCTGCGGGAGCGGGGCCGGCGCGTTCCGCAGGACGTCGCGGTGGTCGGCTTCGACGACTCCAGCGTCGCGATCACCTGCACCCCGCCGCTGACGACGGTCCGGCAGCCGGTCGAGGAGATGGCCAGGGCCATGGCCCGCATCCTCCAGGAGCACATCGAGGGCGAGCGCACGGAACCGACGTCGCTGATCTTCGAGCCCGAGCTGGTGGTCCGCGCGTCCACGTGAGGACGCGGCCGGCTCAACGGCCGCCGGGGGAGCGGCGGTCGAGGAGCGCCACGAGGGAGAGCAGCACCAGGAGCAGCCCGGCGAACCAGGTCATCGCGGCGGTGGCGGTGAGCGACAGGGTGGCCACCCCGATGGCGACCGCCGGGACGCTCAGGCCCACGTAGGCGATGAGGAACAGGCTGGCGAGGGCCTCGCTGCGGCGCGCGGGCGCGGCCATCGCGACGACCCGGCCCACCGCGGCCTTGAAGAGCAGGCCCGCCCCGACGCCCGCGACGACGCCGCCGGTCAGGAACGCGGCGAGGTTCACGGTGTGCATGCCGACGACGAGCGTCAGGAATCCGGCGCCCTCGGCGAGCAGACCCGCGGTCATCTTCGCGCGGGGCGTGAGCCGGTGGGTCAGCGTCTGGGCGAGCGCCGCGCCGCCGAACACCGCGAAGACGATGCCGCCGGCCAGGGCCCGCGACGGGTGGCCGAGCGTGTGCCCGACGAAACCGGCGGCGATGGACGTGAACAAACCGAACACCGAGAAGGAGGCGAAGGCGGCCGCGGCGGCGGCGATGTACCCGGCGCGGTCCCCGTGGTCGGCGCTCACCCGCTGCGGCCGGTAGCGCGGCCGGTCCGCCGGCTCCGTGACCGTCTCGGGAGCGAGTGCGAGGGCAGCCATGACGAGCACGAGCAGCACCACGAAGACGGCGTAGGGCACCCGCAGCGGCGCCCCCACGTACTGGGCGAGGAAGCCGGCGACGAGCGGGCCGAGGCCCAGACCGCCGATGTTGGCCGCCGTGGAGACCATCTCGAACCGCTGCGCGGAGGCACCGGGCCGGTGCGCGGCGTGCAGTTCGTGCAGATGCGCCGTGGCCGTGGCGGTCAGCATGCCGACGCCGAGACCGGTGACGAAGCGGGCCACGAGCAGCATGGGCAGGGCAGCGGTCGACAGGAAGAGCACGGCAGCGACGAGTTCCAGGGCGAGCGCGGCCACCAGGATCCTGCGGCGGCCCACCCAGTCCGAGACGTGCCCGGCCAGTACGAGACTGACCATGACGCCCACCGAGTAGACGGCGAAGACCACCGTGACCATGAACGTGGAGAACCCGTCCCGGACCTCGTACAGCGGATACAGCGGGGTGGGCACGGTCGAGAACGCCATGGCGACCAGGAACGCCATGGCGACCGCCCAGAATCCGACGCCGTGGCGCGCGGAACCGGTGGGCGCCGGTGAGAACCGGGTGCGCGGGATGGTCGACGTGGTCATGGCACTGCTCCGATCGAAAGGGATCCGTCTGCCGGACAGATCAACTGGACGGGTCTGCCGGACAGATCCCAATGTGCGCTTCCTCGGCGATCGCGTCCAACGAATCTTCCAGCTGGCAACGATCTGTCTGTGCGATAGTCAAGGCGTGGAGCTCCGACATCTCGAGTACTTCGTGGCCGTGGCCGAGGAGCAGAACTTCACGCGCGCCGCGGCCCGGCTGCACATCGTCCAGTCCGCGGTCTCCGCCGCGGTGAAGGCTCTGGAGCGCGAGCTCGACGCCCGGCTCCTCGACCGCAACTCCAAGCGGGTGCTGCTCACCGACGCGGGCCGAGCCCTGCTGCCCAGGGCCCGCATCGCGCTGGACGCGGCCCGGGACGCGGCGGACGCCGTCGCCGAGGTGCGCGGCGGGCTGCGCGGCACCCTGCGCCTGGGCACGCTGACCTCGATCCGGCTGATCGACCTGCCCGCCCTGCTCGGGGAGTTCCACCGCCGCCACCCCGAGGTGCAGTTGCAGATCAGCGTCTCGCCCACCGGTTCGCAAGGGCACTTGGAGGCGCTCACCGAACGCCGCCTCGACCTGGCCTTCGTCTCCCATCCGGGGCCGCGCCCGCCGGGGATCGAGCTGCTGCCGCTGACCGGCTCGACGCTGTATCTGGTCGTGCCGCCCGCTCACCCGTTCGCCGGGCGTTCGGATGTGGGGATCGGAGAGCTGTCCGGGCTGCGCTTCATCGACTGCCCGGTCGGCTACGGCAACCGGGCGGTCGCCGACCGGGCCTTCGCGGCAGCCGGGGTGCCGCGCCACGTCACCATCGAGATCACCGACATCGCCACCAGCGCCGACTATGTGCGCGCGGGGCTCGGCATCGCGCTGCTGCCGCGCTTCCTAGCCGACACCACGCACGGCCTCGCGGTGATCCCGGTGACCGGCGCCGACCTGCACTGGCCGCTCTCCCTGGCGGCTGTGGCCGACCGTACGAAGAGTGCCGCGGCCCGCGCGCTGACCGACCTGCTGCGGGAGTTCGTGCCGCCGCCGGGCTGAACCGGGCCCGCGCGTCACACACCGCGCGACCGGGCCCGAACGCCGCTCACCCCGCGTCGCGCGCGACCTTCCGTGCCCACAGCACCAGCGGCACCTGGAGCGGCACCCGGGCCAGCGCGGCGCGCCGCAGCGGAGCCGGGTGGTCGCGCCAGTCCAGCGCCATCTTCACGTTGGCCGGGGCGACGGCGACGAAGAACGCGGCGGCGGCCGTCGCCGCCCGCTCCCGTGTGCGGGGCAGGGCGACTCCGGCCGCCAGTGCCAGCTCCACCGCGCCACTCGCGTACGTCCAGGCGCGCGGTGAGCCCGGCAGCGTCCGCGGCACCATCGCGTCGAACGGCTTCGGCGCCAGGAAATGAGTGACCCCGGCACCGGCCAGCAGTCCGGCGAGGACGTGGGGCGAACGGACGCGGCGCAAGGGGGCCTCCCGAAGGGCGGTACGAGAACAGCTGCCGCGCGATCTTACTTACTGGTAAGTAGGGTGTCGAGGCTGCCCTGCCGCGCCGACCTGTCGTGCCGCCCGGCGCGGCAGCCCGACCGCGCCGCCCGCCCCGCTGTTCAGACTGCCGACCTGTCGTGTCGCCCGGCGCGGCAGCCCGACCGCGCCGCCCGCCCCGCTGTTCAGACCCGGCGATAGCGGGCGAGCGCGAACGAGAACAGGCCGAACAGCAGCAGGCCGAACGCGATCAGGGCCAGCAGCCACGGCCCGGCCGGAGTGCCGGCGAAGGCGCGCAGGGTGCCGTCCACCCCCTTGGCCTCGTCCGGGTCGTACTGCGCGGCGGCGAGCAGTACGAAGACACCCGCGCCCGCGTAGATCAGCCCGCGCGCCACACCGCCGCTGACGCCCAGCACGTCGATCGCACGGCGTACGTGCCGCGACATCTGTGCCTTCTTGAGGTGCTTGTGGTACTTGCGCAGCGCGGCCCGCACCCCGACACCGATGCCGATGCCTATGACGACCAGACCGGCGATCCCGACCAGCCAGCGCCCCGCCGGGAGGTCGAGCGCCCGGGCCGTGAAGTCCTGCGACTTCGCGTCGCTGCCCTTGTTCTTGCGGGCGGAGGCCGCGAACGACAGCACGGAGTACGCCATGAACCCGTAGAAGACACACCGCCCGGCCGACAGCACGCGCTTGCCCGGCTTGTCGCCGTCGGGGCCCGCCGAACCGAACAGCGCCTCGCTGAGCCGCCACAGCGCCATGCCGACCAGGCCGATGCCGACGGCCCACACCAGGACCTTGCCGAACGGCTGCTGGGCCAGTTCGCGGATCGCCCCGCTGCTGTCCGCCTCCTGGTTCTCGCCGCCGAACGCGACGCGCAGGGCGAGCAGCCCGATCAGCAGGTAGAGCACTCCGCGCGCGGCCAGGCCCCAGCGCGCGCCGGTGTCGACGACAGAACTGTTCGCTGCCTGACGGGCCTTGGCCCTGCCCTTGATCGCTTTCACATGCCCTCCTCGTGCTGTCGGCGCCCCCGTGGTCCGCCGCAGGGACGACAACTTCCCCCGCTCGCCCGCTACATGCGGTGACGTGCGGAACAGAGCGGTGGGAGGAGGGAGTGTTCGCGGAGAGCGAGAAGTGACGCACGGCGGGACTTTGAACTCACTGATGACAAAGTATGGACGTGCTGAGCAGAAGTCCCCTACGGTAGCGGCGCAACCGTAGGAGCCCTGCCTTCCGCGCACCCGCGGATCCGTATAGCTCGACCGGAGTGCGATCCGGCGGCCTCCGGTCCCGTCCTGGAGGACCGATGCATCCACGGCTGTTCCGCCATGCCCGAAGACGCCTCACCACGCTGCTCGTCGGAGGTTTCCTCGCCGGAGGCGTCTGGGTCTCGCCCCCGTCCGTCGCCGCCGCCGACGACATACCGCCCCAGGAACCCGGTGTCACCCTGCGCGTCTTCGACACCCAGGTACCGCTCAGCAAGCTCTGCACGCTCAAACCCGGCCAGACCCCCAACCACGACAAGCTGATGAAGACCGTGGACTGGTCCACGACCGACGACTTCGGCGGCTTCGCCGACAACTTCTCGGCCCAGGCGAGCGGTTACCTGGTGATCCCGAGCGACGGTACGTACTCCTTCCGTCTCACCAGCGACGACGGCTCCCGGCTCACCATCGACGACCGCGAGGTCATCGACCACGACGGGCTGCACGGCGCCGAACCGAAGGACGGAGCCGTCCAACTCACCGCCGGCTTCCACCCGTTCCGCGTCGACTACTTCGAGGCGGGCGGCGGACAGCAGCTCACCCTGGCGTGGAAGCCGCCGGGCGCGAGCGACTTCGGCGTCGTGCCGACCGAGGCGCTGAGCACCGACGCCGGGGTCGTCCGGGTCACCGCGCCGGGCCGCAAGGAGTGCGAGGCCGGTACGGACAGCCCCGGCGACGGACTGCCGCTGACCGACGTCCGCCCCGACCTCGACCTCACCGATCTGCGCCCCGACGGCTTCGAGCCGCAGGTCACCGGAATGGACTGGCTGCCCGACGGACGCCTCGCGCTCAGCACGTGGGGCGGCTCCGAGAACGTGGCCGGCGAGGTGTACCTCCTCGACCACGTCACCGGTGACACCGACCGCACCAAGGTGGGCGTCACGAAGATCGCCAGCGGGCTGCGTGAGCCGATGGGGATCAAGTACGTCGACGGTTCCCTGTACGTCTCGCAGAAGCACGAGCTGACGCGACTCGTCGACACGGACAAGGACTGGGTCACCGACGAGTACCGCACGGTCGCGGCCTTCCCGTACGGGAAGAACTTCCACGAGTTCGCCTTCGGGCTCCTCTACCGCGACGGCTACTTCTACGTGAACCTCTCCGTCGCCATCAACTACGGCGGCGCGACCACCACTCCGCAGCCCGCACCGGGCCGCGGCACCACGTACAAGATCAGCAAGAAGACGGGGAAGCTCCACGCGATCGCGGGCGGTCTGCGCACCCCGAACGGGATCGGCTGGGGCCCCGAGGGCTCCATCTTCACCGCCGACAACCAGGGCGGCTGGCTGCCCGCCTCCAAGCTCGTCCAGATCAAGCAGGACCGCTTCTTCAACCACTACACCGAGCCGTCGGGCCTCTTCGACTCCAAGCCCGTCACCCAGCCGGTGCTCTGGCTGCCGCAGAACGAGATAGCCAACTCGCCCAGTACACCGCTGTACTTGACCAAGGGGCGGTTCGCGGGCCAGATGCTCTTCGGTGACGTCACCTACGGCGGACTCCAGCGCGGCTACCTGGAGAAGGTGAAGGGCCAGTACCAGGGCGCCGTCTTCCGCTACACCCAGGGGCTCGAGGCCGGCGTCAACCGGATCACCATGGGCCCCGACGGCGCGATCTACGCGGGCGGCCTCGGCGCCGACGGCAACTGGGGCCAGGAGGGCAAGCTCCGCTTCGGCCTGCAGAAGCTGACCCCGAACGGCGGCAACACCTTCGACATCAAGGAGATGCGCGCCGTCCCCGGCGGCTTCGACCTGGAGTACACGCAGCCGGTGTCGCAGGAGACCGCCGACAAACTGGCCGAGCGCTACACCGCAGAGCAGTGGCGCTACACCCCGACCAGCGACTACGGCGGCCCGAAGATCGCCGAGGAGCAGCTCGCCGTCCGCTCGGCGACGCTAGCCGACAAGGGCCGCACGGTGAAGCTGCGGCTCGACGGCCTCAAGCCGGACCGCGTCGTGCACGTCCGCTCGCCGCGCCCCTTCGCGTCCGCCTCCGGTGAGACGCTGTGGAGCACGGAGGCCTGGTACACCCTGAACGAGATGCCGGGCAAGCAGCCTCCGGCCGCCACCCTGTACGAGGCGGAGGAGGCGCGCCTGACCGGCACGGCCGGGGTCCACACCGACCACACCGGCTACTCGGGCAGCGGCTTCGTCGACCGCTACAACACCGAGGGCAAGGCCGCCACGACCTTCGACGTGACGGTTCCCAAGGCCGGCGAGTACGACGTGAACCTGCGCTACTCCAACGGCCCCAACCCCTACCAGGGCACCAAGTCCCTCTCCCTGTACGCCAACGGGCAGAAGCTGCGCCAGAGTTCGCTCCCCTCGACCGGCACCTGGGACAGCTGGTCGACGAAGACCGAACGCGTCAAGCTGCGCGCGGGCAAGAACACCGTCGCCTACCGCTTCGACACCGGCGACGCGGGCCACGTCAACCTCGACCTGATCACCGTGCGCCCGCACGGCGCCCCGGTCGCCCTCTTCGACGGCACCGCCGCCTCCCAGGCCCGATGGCAGCACCCCGACGGGCGGAGCGCGCAGTGGCCGCTCGCCGCCGAGAAGTCCATGGAGGTCTGCTGCGGCGACCTCCGGACCAAGGACGCCTACCAGGACTTCACGCTGCACGTGGAGTTCCGCGTCCCGCTGCTCCCGGACGACGTCACCGGCCAGGACCGCGGCAACAGCGGCATCTACCTCCAGGACCGCTACGAACTCCAGATCCTGGACTCGTACGGCGACACGACCCCCGCCACGAACGAGGCCGGGGCGATCTACGAGAAGAAGGCGCCGGACGTGAACGCCGCGACGGCGCCCGAGACGTGGCAGACGTACGACATCACGTTCCGCGCGGCGCGCTTCGACGACAGCGGCAACAAGACCGCCGACGCGCGGGCGACCGTGGTGTGGAACGGCAAGAAGGTCCACGACGACATCACGATCGATGGCCCGACCGGCGGCGCGGGCGCGCCGGAAGGACCGGCGGCCGGGGCGATCCGGCTCCAGGACCACGGCAACAAGGTGCGGTTCCGCAACATCGAGGTGGCGCCGCTGACCTAGCGCGTAGCTGAACGGCCGAGAGGCGCGCACACGGTGTCGTGTGCGCGCCTCTTGGGCTTGGTGGAGGGGCCGCCCGCCTGTCATCATGCGATGACATCACTTGATGACATCGCCACCGATGACATCGCCACCGATGACATCGCCACCGATGGCATCGCCACCGTTGACATCGCTATCGATGACACGAACGGGAGAACCTTGCGTCCCTCCATACCGGCGCCCGCGTCGCCTTCCGCCTCGACAGCCGTCGTGCTCCGCTACCCGGGCGCACTCGTGCCCGTCCTCGTCTCGCTCGGCATGCTCGTCGCCGTGGTCAGCAGCCTCGGCGCACCGCTGATCCCCACGATCGCCGCTGAGAACCACGTCGCGCTCTCCAGCGCGCAGTGGGCGCTGACCGTGACGATGCTGGTCGGCGCCATCGCCACCCCGGTCATGGGGCGCCTGGGCGACGGGCCACACCGCAAGCGCGTCATCCTCACCGGTCTCGGCGCCGTCATGGCGGGCAGCCTGCTGGCGGCCCTGCCGATCGGGTTCGCCTGCCTGCTCGCCGGCCGCGCCCTGCAAGGCGTCGGCATGGGCCTCGTCCCGCTCGCCATCGCCACCGCCCGTGACGCGCTGCCGCCCCACAAGGCGCGCTCGGCCGTCGCGACCCTCTCCCTGACCACCGCGGCGGGCATCGGCCTCGGCTATCCCATCACCGGACTGTTCGCGGAGTACCTCGGCATGTACGCCGGGTTCTGGTTCGCGCTCGCCACAGCCGTCGCCGCGTTCGTCGCCACCGTGATCGTCGTGCCCGCGCCGCCGCACCGTCCCACCACGCCCATGGACGTGCCCGGCGCGCTGCTGCTGGCCGGCGGCATGGCGGCCTTGCTCCTGAGCCTCGCGGAGGGGGAGCGCTGGGGCTGGAGCTCGCCGTCCCTGCTGGCGCTGGCCCTCGCCGCCGTCCTCCTGCTCGCCGGCTGGGTGCTGCACTCGCTGCGTTCCACCCATCCGCTGGTCCGTGTGAGCCTCGTCAAGGACCGGGGCGTGCTCGTCGCCAACCTGACCACGATGGTCGGCGGCGTCGGTACCTACCTCCTGATCGCCCTGGTCACCCGGTACGTGCAGACCCCGGAGGCCGCCGGGTACGGCTTCGGCGCGTCCATCGTCGTCACCGGCCTGCTGCTCGTCCCGTTCTCCGCGGCCAGCCTGCTCACCGGACGGCTGGTCCGCGTCATGGGCGCCGCCGCCACGCCCGCCCGCATGCTGCCGCTCGGCTGCCTGCTCTCGCTGGCCGGCCTCGTCTGCTTCCTGCTCGCCCGCTCCAGCCTGTGGGGCATCGGCGTGATGATGGCCCTGGCCGGACTCGGCGTGGGCGTGACGTTCGCCGTCACCCCGGGCCTGATCGTGGGCGGCGTGCCCGCCGCGGAGACGGGCAGCGCGATGAGCTTCAATCAGGTCGTGAAGTACATCGGATACTCGACCGGCAGCGCCCTCAGCGCGGTCGTCCTCCAGGCCCACACCGCCCCAGGCGCCGCGCTGCCCACCAACGACGGCTACCGCAGCGCGGGCCTCGTCGGCTGTGCCGCGTTCCTGATCACCGGCGTCCTCGCCGTCGTGCTGACCCGCGTCGGCGTGCGGGCCCGGCCTTCGGTCGTCGCGGCCGGGCAGAGCGCCGCGGCCGGGGCGAGCACCGAGCCGAGCCGCCCGTGACCGGCCCCACGTCCGAGCGGCCCCGCAGCGGCGCGACGGACCGGCCCCGCAGCGGCGCGCGCAGCCGCGAGGCACTCCTGCGCGCGGCGACGGAACTGTTCTCCGAGCGCGGCTACGACCGCACCACCATCCGCGAGATCGGCGAGCGGGCCGGTGTCGACGCCGCACTCATCGCCCGTCACTTCGGCGGCAAGGCCCTGCTCTACGTGGAGGTGCTGCGGGCCGAACACGGCGACAGCGCCCCGGTCGACCTGCTCACCGAGCCCCGTCTGCGCGAGGTCGCCGAGCGGGCCGAGCGGCGCGGACCCGTACCGCTGCTGCGCGTCGCGGTCCAGCCGCTGAGCGAGCAGGGCGCGCAGGACGCCACGCGCGCGGCGCTCCAGGCGCGCCTGGTGGAACCGCTCCGCGAGCGCTTCGTCCGCGAGGGCCGCGACCGGCCCGGACTGCGGGCCGACGTGATGGTCGCGGCGGTCGCCGGAGTGCTGCTCGCCCGGCACTCCGGGGCGTTCGACGACCTGGCCGGGGCGGAGGTCGGCGAGGTCGTCGACATCCTCATGGAGATGTACGCGGGCGGCGCCTGAGCGCCGCCCGGACCGCGCGTCCGTGGATCACCGGACCGCGCGTCCGTGGATCAGCAAACGCTGTTCCGTGGGTCAGCAGACGCTGTCCGTCGGCTTGGGGTTGCCGAGGCCGAACAGTGGCCGCAGCCGCAGCCCCGCCCAGGTGCCGAGGATGGCGACGGCGCCCCAGATCCAGCCGTGCAGGGAGCCCGAGGCGATGCCCGCGAGATAGGCGCCGATGTTGCAGCCGCCCGCGAGGCGCGCCCCGACTCCCATCAGGACACCGCCGAGGACCGCGGCGAGCGCCGTCCGGGCGGGGATGCCGCGGTGCAGCTTCCAGACACCGCCCGCGGCGGCGGCGACGGCCGCGCCGACCATGATGCCGATGTCGGTGAGGCTGTTCTTGTCGGCGAGCACCGGCCCCGACAACTGGGCCGCGCTGCCCGGCTGCTGCCAGTACGTCCAGGCCTCTGGCGATCCGCCGAGCGCCCCCACGATCTTCGAGCCCCACAGCGAGAACGCGCTCGTGATGCCCCAGGGGCCGCCCGAGACGAGCAGCACGCCGGCGCCCAGCAGCGCGAGCACCACGGCGCCCACGGCCAGCGGCCAGGAACCGCGCACCGTACGGGCCAGCGTGCCGCGCGCGGAGGGCGGTGCGCCGACCGGCGGCGGGTTGCGGCGGGCCTGCACGGCCCGTGCGACGAACCAGATCGCGGCCAGCGCCACGATCGTCAGCGCCCAGGAACCGAACCAGCCGACGTGGTCGGAGAGCAGGTACGGGTCGAAAGCGGGCAGATCGTTCCAGAGCCCGAACTGCCAGGCGGCGAGGGTCGATCCGGTGATGAAGCCGAAGAGGGTGAGCACGATCGTGCTCTGTCCCGAGCCGACGGCGAACAAGGTGCCGGAGGCGCAGGCGCCGCCGAGCTGCATGCCGATGGCGAAGAGGAAGGCGCCGACCAGGAGCCCCACGCCGATGGGCCCCGCGCTGGGCGCGGGTACCGCGCCGAAGAGGCCGCTGCCGGTGCCGATGATCAGCGCGAAGAGCGTCGCGGTGGCGCCGAGAAGCAGCGTGTGCGCCCGCAGGCCGGTGCCGTTGCCGACGGAGACGAGCTGGCGCCAGGCGGAGGTGAACCCGAACCGCGAGTGGAACAGCGCGAAGCCGAGCCCGATGCCGAGGAGCAGCAGGACACCGGGCTTCGCGCCGTGCTCGGCGAAGACGTACCCGGCGAGCGCCACACCGATGACGCCGGCGCCGATCAGCGGGGCCCGCCGGACCGGCGGCGCGGGTTCGGCACGAGGTGCGGGGGAGGACGTGGGAGCGGGGGAGAGCAGGGCGGCCCGGGGCGGCGCCCCTGCGGGGGGAGCGGTGGTCAAGGGGGTACTCCGAAACAGGGAGGGGGGAGTGTCGGACCGGCGATGACGGCGCGCGGTGTCTGCGGCGTGCGTCGGTGTGGGGCGTCAGCGACGACAGAGCGCGTCGTCCACGCTCCACGGCGTGGCCGCGAAGAGGGCGAGCGTCAGGCGGCGAGCGGGTCCGAACATGTGAACCACCATAAGGACCTGTATGGGAAGTCATAAACGCGTCTCATATGGCGAACACAGCCGTGGACGGGGTGCTCCGCCGAAGCTCGGCTCGCGGCGCCGCAGGCCTGCGCCTGGTGCATAGAATGTTGCTCATGACGCAAGGCGACGGGGAACTGGACAGTCTGGTGCGCGGGCGCATCCGCGCCCTGCGCGTGGCTCAGGGCTGGTCCCTGGAGGAGCTGGCTTCCCGCGCGAAGGTCAGCCAGTCGACGCTGTCCCGGATCGAGAACGGCCAACGGCGCCTGGCCCTGGACCAACTCGTCGTTCTCGCACGGGCCCTGGACACCTCGCTCGACCAACTCGTCGAGGCGGCGGCGGACGACGTCGTCATCAGCCCTACGGTCGACGCCGCCCGCGGGCAGCTGCGCTGGCCCATCAAGGCGGAGCCCGGCATGCGGGTCATCCGCCAGCGCATCACCGAGCCGCCGCCCGACAACTCCGCCCGTATGCGCGCCCATCCGGGCCACGAATGGTTCGTCGTCCTGTCCGGCACCGCGGTCCTGCTCCTGGGCGACCGGCGTCTGCGGATCGAGACCAACCAGGCGGCGGAGTTCCCCACGATGCTCCCGCACGCCATCGGCGCCGACGGCGGTCCGTGCGAGATCCTCGGCGTCTTCGACCGGGACGCCCGCCGCGGCCACCAGCGCGGTGAGAACGACACCGACGTGAAGGGCCCGGCCTCGTGACGGATGCTCAGCGCGAACGCGTTTGCGAAGTAGCAGGTGTGCGCGGTCGGTTCCCGGGTAATCGCGGCGCTACGGGGAACTACAGCCAAGCTCGATTCACAAGGAGCGGGACTCAATGATCACCGTGACGGCGCAGGAACAGCCCCAGGCCACCCAGGGCGAGAAGGAGCTGGTCGAGCGCGCATACACGGACCCGTCGTCCATCGCGCCCAGGGACGCGCGGGAGGTCGGCAAGCGGTTCTTCGACCGCCTCGGCCAACTCGAGGAAGGCACGCACGAGTACCAGTACGTGCGCAACTGCCTGATCGAGATGAACCTCTCCCTCGTGCAGTACGCCGCGTCGCGGTTCAAGCACCGCGGCCCGCAGGAGATGGAGGACATCATCCAGGTCGGCACGATCGGCCTGATCAAGGCGATCGACCGGTTCGAGCTGACCCGCGAGGTCGAGTTCACCTCCTTCGCCGTCCCGTACATCACGGGCGAGATCAAGCGCTTCTTCCGTGACACGTCCTGGGCCGTGCACGTCCCGCGCCGCCTCCAGGAAGCCCGCCTCGAACTGTCGAAGGCCACCGAGGAGCTGCGCTCGCGCCTCGGCCGTTCGCCCTCGACGGCCGAACTCGCGGAACTGATGCAGCTGGAGCCGTCCGAGGTGGCCCAGGCGCAGATGGCGGCCAACGGCTACAACGCCATGTCCCTGGACGCGGCGGTCAACGGCCAGGACGACGAGTCCGACACGATGCTCGCCGACTTCATCGGCGTGGACGAGCGGTCCTTCGAACTCGTCGAGAACTTCCACTCCCTGGCCCCGCTGATCGCGGACCTCGACGAGCGGGACCGCACCCTCCTGCACCTGCGCTTCGTCGAGGAGCGCACCCAGCAGCAGATCGCCGACGAGCTCGGGTGCTCGCAGATGCACGTGTCGCGCCTGATCACCCGTGTCGTGTCCAAGCTCCGCGCCGGCCTGCTGGCCACCGACTAGCTTCCTTCGAAGGCGCTGCCGCGGGTCCCCCGGCAGCGCTTTCGTCATGTCCGGACCCGCCGCCACTGTGTGCGCTTCCTCTCCGTTTCGACTCACTTGTTGTGGTTACGTGTTCTGCCCTGGTCCTCGACTCGTGGGACCGATGCACGGAAAGGACAGCGAGGGCACGTGGTGGGTCGGTTGCTAAAAGGCGGGGCATGGCTGACGCGGGCGTGGCGCTCGTCCGGGCATGAGCGGCAGACGGTTCTCCGGGTCGGCAAGAGTGTGCTGGCGGCGACGCTGGCGTGGTGGGTCGCCCACGACCTCATCCACGCCCAGTCACCGGCGTTCGCGCCGTTCTCCGCGGTGCTGACCATGCACGTCACGATCCACAGGTCGCTGTGGCAGACCCTCCGCTACGTCGCCGCGGTCGTCGTCGGCGTGGCGGTCCAGGCGGCGATCGGCTTCGTCGCGGGACCCGATCTGTTCGCCTTCGTCGTGGTCGCCCTCATCGCGCTGACCCTGAGTCAGGCGCGGGCGCTGGGAGAGCAGGGACCCCAGGTCGCCACGGCCGCCTTCTTCGCCTTCTCCGTCTACTCGGCGGCCACCACCAACACCGACCGCGCCCTCCAGCTGGGACAGATCGTCCTGCTCGTCCTCATCGGCTGCGGCATCGGCCTCGTCGTGAACCTGTGCGTCGCGCCGCCCCTGCGCTACCGCAGCGCCGAACAGGGCCTGCGGACCCTTGCCGCCGAGATGGAGACCCTGCTGGACGACATGGCGGACGGGCTGCGCAGCGGCGACATCTCTGACGAGCGCGCCGAACAGTGGCGCTCGGCGGGCGAGCGCGTGCAGGGCGCGGTGAGCGAGGCCCGGGCCGGGCTGAGCACGGCCGAGAACAGCCTGCCGTTCAACCCGCGCCGCCTGCTGCCCGCCCACCGCGGCCATCTGACCTTCACCCGCTACCGCCAGGTCCTGGCCGCCCTGGAACGCGCGGTCCATCAGCTGGGCTCACTGACACGCAGCCTCGACCAGTGGCGCGAGACGGAGAACACCTACACCTACGCCCCCGCCTTCGAGGCCTACGGTGACTTCGCCCTGCGGCTGCGCGACATCGCCCACGTCATCGCGGAGCTCGACAGCGACACCCTCGCGGACCAGGCCCGTCGGATGAGCGAGCAGGCCGTGGTGGCCCAGAAGGCGCTGCAGAACGTGCTGGACGTCGCCTCCGAGCACAAGCTGCCCCTGGCCGACCCCTCCCGCCCGTACGGAGTCCTCGTCGTGGAGGCCACCCGCCTGATGGAGGAGTTCCAGCACACCAGCGACGTCCTGGAGGACACCGCCGACGCCTGAGGGCCTGTCCTACCGAAACGAGCCCCGGTCACCGCGGGACGAGCCGGAACTGGCACTCGATCTCCTGGTCCCCGGACACCGACCCCGCGTCCTCGACGGCGAACGCCGCCTCCAGCGCCTTGCGCACCGTGGCCACGTCGTGCGGCGCTCCCTGAGCGGTCAGGGACACGGAACCGCCGATGCCGTCCGCCCGGGACGCGGACGATGCGGACCCCTCGCCGCCGGCCACGTCGAGCTCGGCCGTCCAGACCGTGGTGTTCGTGCTGTCGGAGCCGGGCGTGTCCTGGGTGGGGGAGCGGTCGGAGAACTCCGCGGCGAGGAACGACAGCACACGACGGGCGTCGTCGTCCGTGCAGTCGCTCAGGGTCACGGTGACCGGGTGGTCGGTGGGAGCGGCGTTCATACGTATCTCCTGGATCGTCGAGCGACAGACCTCCAGCGTGACCCACCCGGACCGCCCCCGCACCCAGGTGAGGGCCAGAGGCGCGCATCAACCGCCGCGGCTCTGGGTACGCGAGGCCGGCCCCCGCCGCCGACCGTCACGTGGCGGCGGGCCGCACAGTATGAGCCCCTGGAGAGGGCATCTGGCCACACCCGCACGCAACTCACGCTGGGAGGCGCGGCATGCGCGCTCTGACATGGCAAGGCAAGCGCGACGTACGCATCGAGGAGGTCCCCGACCCCCGGATCCAGAAGCCCGACGACATCGTCGTCCAGGTGACGTCGACCGGGATCTGCGGCTCCGACCTGCACCTCTACGAGGTCCTCGGCCCGTTCCTGGACCCGGGCGACATCCTCGGGCACGAGACGATGGGCGTCGTCGCGGAGACCGGCCCCGAGGTCACCGACCTGGCGGTGGGCGACCGCGTGGTCATCCCGTTCAACGTCTCCTGCAACACCTGCTGGATGTGCGAGCAGGGCCTGCACTCCCAGTGCGAGACGACGCAGGTGCGCTCCATGGGCAGCGGCGCCGCCCTGTTCGGCTACACCAAGCTGTACGGCCAGGTGCCCGGCGGCCAGGCCGAGTTCCTGCGCGTCCCCTTCGGCAACACCCTGCCCATCAAGGTGCCCGAGGGCCCGTCGGACGACCGGTTCGTCTACCTCTCCGACGTGCTGCCCACCGCCTGGCAGGCAGTCGAGTACGCCGCCATCCCCCGGGGCGGCAGCGTGACCGTTCTCGGCCTCGGCCCCATCGGCGACATGGCGGCCCGGATCGCCCGGCTGCGCGGCGCGGAACAGGTCATCGGGGTCGACCTCGTCGACTACCGGCTGGAGCGCGCGCGGCGCAACGGATTCACCGTCCTGGACCTGCGCGAGCACGAGAAGGACCTGGGCGACGCGGTCCGCGAGCTCACCCAGGGCCGCGGCACCGACGCGGTGATCGACGCGGTCGGCCTGGAAGCACACGGCACACCGACCGCGCAGGCGGCGCAGTGGGCCGTCGGACTCCTCCCCGACAAGCTCGCCCGCCCCCTGATGGAGAAGGCCGGCATCGACCGCGTCGGCGCCCTGCTCGCCGGGATCGACGCCGTACGCCGCGGCGGCACGCTCTCCATCAGCGGCGTCTACGGCGGCGCCGCGAGCCCGCTGCCCCTGCTCACCATGTTCGACAAGCAGCTCCAGGTGCGCATGGGCCAGGCCAACGTGTGGCGCTGGGTCGAGGACATCCTTCCGCACCTCACCGACGACGACCCCCTGGGCGTCGACGGATTCGCCACGCACCACCTGCCGCTGTCCGAGGGCCCGGCGGCGTACGCGACGTTCCAGGCCAAGGAGGACGGCATGGTGAAGACACTCCTGAAGCCGTGACCTGGAGCCGGCCCCGGCCCGGCTCACCGTCCTTCGGGTGTACGAGCAGCCTGCGCGGGCACTCCGTCCCGGAAGCGAACGCCTGTCACTCCCTCCTCCCTCGGCGCTCACGATGAGTAGCGTCCCAAGTGGTCATCGCGGGCGGCCCGGCGGAGGGTGGAGAGGCAGGCGTCTGTCCGAGAACCGGAACCACAGCAGGGTGAGGCACCGATGACCACACATGCCCGGCCCAGACAGCCTCAGCAGCCGTCGCGCGGCCCGCGCCTCCTGGCTCCGCGCGGCGTGTACGCACCGCAGTACGACACCGACCTGCTGCTCCGCGCCCTGAGCGACGAGCAGGTGGGCGAGCGGACCGATGTGCTCGACCTGGGCACCGGTACGGGAGCGCTGGCCGTCGCCGCCGCACGGCTCGGCGCGCGCGTCACCGCGGTCGACCTTTCCTGGCGGGCCGTGTGGACGGCGCGCCTGAACGCCCGCATCAACCGGACGCCGGTCACGGTCCGCCACGGCGACCTGTGCACGGCGTTCACGCCCGGCTCCTTCGACCTGATCGTCAGCAACCCGCCGTACGTGCCCGCGCCGTCCGCGGCCCTGCCGCGCCGCGGCCTCGCCCGGGCCTGGGACGGCGGCTTCGACGGCCGCACCGTGGTCGACCGCGTCTGCGACGCCGCGCCGCGTGCGCTGCGCCCGGGCGGCACCCTGCTGATGGTCCACTCCGCACTGTGCGACGCGTCCGCGAGCCTGCGCCGGCTCACCGCCAACGGCATGAGCGCGACGGTGATCGACAAGAACCACGTTCCGTTCGGACCGGTGCTGCGGGAGCGCCGCACCTGGCTGTGCGAACAGGGACTGCTCGACCGCGACGCGACCCATGAGGAACTGGTGGTCATCCGTGCCGAACTCCGCTGAACGCCCACGCCGCGTCACCGTCGACCGCGAGGGACCCCTGCTGATCGAGGGGCCGGTCGAAGTGACCGACGGCGACGGCACGACCCACGTGTCCCGGCGGTTCCAGGCCGCGATCTGCACCTGCCGCCGCAGCCGGGCCTTCCCGTGGTGCGACACCAGCCACCGCAAGCGCCGCCGGGCGACCGACGAAGCCGCGACGAACAGTGACGCGGCGATGGAAAGGGGTGAACCGTGAGCACGATGACGCAGTCGCGGCTGCTCCAGCCCGACCTGCCCGTACCGTGCGGCCGGCTGTCCGGCGCGGTCGTCGGCGCCCTGCGGCGCAATGAGCCGCTGGTGCCCGCACAGGAGAGCGCCGAAGCCGCGGACCCGTACGGCCGCGACCTCCAGCTGGCGCTGTACGTGCTCTACGAACTGCACTACCAGGGGTTTCAAGGGGTCGACGGCGAGTGGGAGTGGGACCCCCACCTGCTGACCCTGCGGCGCGCCCTGGAGCGGCGCTTCCTCACCGCCCTGCGCGCGGACGCGGCACCGGAGGCCGACGCCGAGCGGACGCTGGCGGGCCTGCTGGTGGAACCCGCCGGATTCGACGACGCGGGCGTCAGCCACCATCTGCAACGCGACGGTCAACTGTGGCAGTTCCGGGAGTACGCCGCGCTGCGCTCGCTGTACCACCTCAAGGAGGCGGACCCGCACGCCTGGGTCATCCCCCGGCTGCACGGCCGGGCGAAGGCGGCCATGGTGGCTGTCGAGTACGACGAGTTCGGCGCCGGCCGCGCGGACGACATCCACGCCGGGCTGTTCGCCGAGCTGATGGTGGATCTCGGCCTGGAGACGGCGTACGGCCACTACCTCGACGCGGCCCCGTCCCAGGCTCTCGCCACGGTCAACCTCATGTCGCTGTTCGGCCTGCACCGCAGCCTGCGCGGCGCCCTGATCGGCCACTTCGCCGCCGTCGAGGTCACCTCCTCACCCGGCTCGCGCCGCCTCGCGGACGCGCTGCGCCGCCTGGGCGTGGGACCGGCGGCGCAGCGGTTCTACGACGAACACGTCGAGGCCGACGCCGTGCACGAGCAGATCGTGCGCCGCGACGTGGTCGGCGGTCTCCTGAGCGCCGAACCCGCTCTCGACGCCGATGTGGCCTTCGGCGTCACCGCCACCGGCTTCCTGGAGGACCGCCTCGCACAGCGGCTGCTGTCCCGGTGGCACCAGGGAAAGAGCGCGCTGCGCCTTCCCCTCCCGCCCGGCTGAGCCGGACGAAGAGCAAGAACCGAGCACAACCGAGAACAACCGAGCACAACCGAGAACAACCGAGAACAACCGAGAACAACCGAGAACAACCGAGAACAACCGAGAACAACCGAGAACAACCGAAAGAAAGGCGCATCATCATGGCTGACACCAAGCTCGCCGGTCGTCGTGTCCTGGTACTCGTCACCAACTACGGCGTCGAGCAGGACGAGCTGCTGGTCCCGCTCAAGAAGCTGCGGGACCAGGGCGCGGACGTCACCGTCGCGGCCCAGTCCTCGGACGCCGTACAGACGCTGGTGGGGGACAAGGACCCCGGTGAGACCGTGCGCCCGGACACCACCATCGAGGCCGTGGATCCCGGCGCGTACGAACTGCTCCTGATCCCCGGCGGCACCCTCAACGTCGACACGCTCCGGCTCGACGAGAAGGCGGTCGCGGCAGCGAAGACGTTCGCCGGCTCCGGGCGCCCGATCGCCGCGATCTGCCACGGCCCCTGGCTCCTGGTGGAGGCGGACGTCCTCCGGGACAAGACGCTGACGTCCTACCCCTCTCTGAAGACCGACATCCGCAACGCGGGCGCCAAGGACTGGGTGGACGAGTCCGTCAAGCAGTGCACCGCGGCCGGCTACACCCTCGTCACGTCGCGCACGCCGAAGGACCTCGACGACTTCGTGGGCGCCGTCGGCGAGGTGCTCGGCGCCGCCTGACAGCCGCCCGCCCCCGCCATAGGAGAAGCCCCATGAGTGCACGCGCAGCCGTCTTCGATGTGGACGGCACGCTCGCCGACACCAACCATCTGCACACCGTGTGCTGGTGGGAGGCGCTGCGGCAGGCGGGACACAGAGTGCCGATGGTCTCGGTCCTGGGCGCCATCGGCCTCGGCTCCTCCGACCTGCTGGAGCATCTGCTCGGTCAGGACCGGGACCGGGACGAGGACGCCTCCCTCAGCGCCGCGCACAAGACGCTCTACGCCACCTGGTTCGAGCGCATCGCCCCCGTCGAGGGCGCCGCCGAACTGCTGAGAAGACTCCACGCCGACGGCTGGCCCGTGGTCCTCGCCACGTCGGCCGGCGGATCCGAACTGGCGGCGCTGCGCGCGGCCATCGACGCCGACGACGCGATCACCGAGACCGCCAGCGCCGATGACGTGAAGGAGGGGAAACCCTCCGCGGAGCCCGTGCGGCACGCGCTGGAGCTGGTGGGAGCGCAGCCGCAGGGCAGCGTCTTCGTCGGCGACTCGGTCTGGGACATGCAGGCGGCGCGGCGCGCCGGCGTCGTCCCCCTGGGTGTCCTCAGCGGCGGGGTGAGCCGGGCCGAGCTGGAGAAGGCCGGCGCCGCGGAGGTCTACGCGGACACCGCCGAACTGCTGCGTGAGCTCGACGGCAGCGCGTTCGGCCGGAACTGAGGGGCGCCCCGGCCGGTGAAACACACTGGCCGGGGCGGTTCCGGCACGGATTGCACAGTGTCTGACCCGGTTTGCGCCGCCGCTGACGGGACACCCGGCGACTCTCCGAGAACGACATGAGAGAGGCCGGTGGGACAACATGGTGGATCGCTTCGCTGTAGAGCACTCGGTGCTCGAGGCTGTAGAGGGCGACCCGGCCCGCCTGCCCCGCCGTCTGTGCGAGGCCGTGCGCGAGAGCGTCTCGATGGACGCCGCCACGCTCTCGCTCTTCACCGACACCCCGCACCGCCAGCTGCTGTGCGCGACCAGTGACGCGGCGCTGCGCCTGGAGAAGCTTCAGTTCGGACTGGGGGAGGGGCCGTGCGTCACGGCCGCGCGGACCGGGGACAAGGTGATCGTCAACGACCTGCACCAGGACCTGACGGGCTGGCCCGTGTTCGGCCCCTGCGCGCAGGACTCGCTGCCCGACGTAGGCGCGATCTACGCCTTCCCCCTGCGGCTCGACGCCCGCCGCACGCTCGGCGCCGTCGACGTGCTGTGCCACAAGGCGCTCGACCCCGACCCGGACATCATCCAGAGGGGCGTCATAGCCGCCCGTACCGCGAGCCAGGCCCTGCTCGCCACCTACCAGGCGACGGTCGAACAGGGCGAGCTGCCCCTGTGGGAGCCCGAGGACATCCTGGACTCCTACTGGGGCCCGACCCATGCCGCCGTCGGCGTCCTCGTCATCCAGCTGAACATCACCGCCGAGGAGGCGCTGACCCGGATGCGCGCCCGCGCCTTCGGCACCGACCGCTCGCTGCCCGAGATCGCGGACGACATCCTCGCGGACCCCGCGAACTGGTCCGAGGACGACTGGGCCTGAATGCCCGGCTCCCCGGCGATGCGCGCCGACAGCCCTCAGGCCGCCGCCGCACCCGGCGCCGGCTGCGCGGAGTCCAGTTCGGCGCGGAAGGCGACGACCGTCTCGCGCGCCCCCTTGAGGCCGATACGGATGAACTCCGCCTCCAGCTCGGCGAGTTCGGCAAGGGTCTCCCACCGGGAACGGCCCAGTTGCGCCCGCGCCTTGGTGAGACCGAGCCGGGCGAGCGCCGCCCCGCGCTTCTCGTGCATCGCGTCGAACTCCTCGAGCGCGACGCCGTACGTGACACGGGCGGCCTCGTACCATCCGGCCCGGTAGAAGATGTTGCCGCGCATCTTGTGGTTGTAGGCGAGAGCGCCCGCCAGATCCATGCCGCGGCAGATGACCTCGGCCTCGGCGAGCAGCGCCAGCGCCCGGTCGGCCTCGCCGCGCAGCGACAGGACGTCGGCCACCCCGCGCAGGGACCAGGCGCGGCCCCGGGCGTCGTCCGCCTCGGTGGCGATCCGGGCGGACTCCTCGAAGAGCTCGAGGGCCTTGGCGTAGGCGCCGCTGTTGCGGTGCATCTGGGCGATGCCCGACATCGCCCAGACCATGTGCCGGGCCTCGCCGTGCGCCCGGCCCTGCTCCAGGAGCTGTTCGTGCAGCTCGGCGACGGCGGCGTAGTCGCCCTGGATACGGCCCGTCTCGGCCAGCCCCGCGAGGGAGTAGCCGTGGGCGAGCCGGTCACCGCTGCGGGCGGCGAGCGCGACGGACCAGGTCAGCAGCCGCCGGGCCAGAGCGAGCGTGCCGCACTGCCGGGCCAGGGTGCCCCCGCTCCACAGGGCCCAGGCCATGGCTCCCTCATCCCCCGCGGTGCGCGCGCTGCGGTAGCTACGCCGCCAGGCGGCCCGCGCGGCCTCGGCCCGGCCGAGCCGACGGTTGGCCTCGGCCACGGCGAGCGCGGCGCGGGCCGCGTCCACGGCGGTGGCCGCCTCCGCGAGTGCGCGGCTCGCGGCCGCCAGGACGTCCTCGTACGAGGAGTTCACCCCGAGTTCCGCGCTCAGCCCGCCTTGGTACTCGGGCGCGAATGCCTTCCCGTACATCGATCCCCGGCCTCTCGGTCGCTTTCGGGTGGTGATCACGAAATTACGAGGTGGCGGGGGTGCGCCGAATCCCCCCGCGTACGGGTTGTGACGTCCGACTGAAGTACTACGCGGAAGGCCCGGGTCCGCACCGGGGCGTACGGGACGCAAAGGCCCGGCAAACACGGGGAACGGCAGCGGCGGCGGAAAAACTCCAGGCCGTTCGGGGCGTATGTCCTGTTTCCGCCGCCACGTGCCGGGTACCCCGAACAGCGAGAAGAGGGCGGAACGGCAGGTTCCGCCCGCGCCCTCAGCAGTCGTTCTGGAGAATTCATGTCGGACCAGCGGAAGAGCTCATTCGCGACCGTCAATCCCTGTACAGGGGAGACACTCGCCGAGTTTCCGACCCTTGAGGGTGAAGAGGTCGATTCCCGGCTCGAGACCGCGGGCCGGGCCTTCGACACCTGGCGGGAGCGGCCGATCGCGGATCGCGCCGCCGTCGTCGGACGTGCGGCCGAGATAATGAAGGAACGTAAAGAGGAGCTCGCTCAGACCATCACCCTGGAAATGGGCAAGCTCATTTCCGAGGCGCGCGGCGAGGTGGATCTGGCCGCGTCGATCCTGGAGTACTACGCGCGGCACGGGCCGGATTTCGCGGCCGCCGAGCCCCTCGACGTGGACGAGGGCGAGGCCTACCTCGTCAATGAGCCCCTGGGCGTTCTGCTGGGCGTGATGCCGTGGAACTTCCCGCTCTACCAGGTGGTCCGTTTCGCCGGCCCGAACCTGGTCCTGGGCAACACCGTGCTGGTCAAGCACGCCGGTATCTGCGCGCAGTCCGCGCTCGCCCTGGAATCCCTGTTCCGCGACGCAGGGGCCCCCGAGGGCGTCTACACGAACCTGTTCGTCAGCCACGAGGAGATCGAGCGCATCATCGACAGCCCCGTCGTGCGCGGGGCTTCCCTGACCGGCAGCGAGGGGGCCGGGGCCCAGGTCGCCGAGCGGGCCGGGCGGAACATGAAGCCCAGCCTGCTGGAGCTGGGCGGCAGCGACGTCTTCATCGTCCTGGACGGCGAAGGGCTCCGGCGCACCGTCAGCGCCGCGGTGGCGGGCCGGATGGCGAACACGGGCCAGAGCTGTGTGGCCTCGAAGCGCTTCATCGTGCTCGACAGCGTCTACGACGACTTCGTGGCCGGGATGCGCCGCGCGTTCGAGGAGCTGAGCCCGGGCGACCCCGCGGACGAGTCGACCACCCTCGGTCCGCTCTCCTCGGAGAAGGCGGCCGCGGACCTGGCCGACCAGATCCGTGAGACGGTCGAGCAGGGCGCGGAGCTGGTGACCGGCGGTCACCGCATCGACCGGCCGGGTGCCTTCGTCGAACCGACGATCCTCACCGGCGTGAAACCCGGCATGCGCGCCTACAGCGAAGAGCTCTTCGGGCCGGCCGCCGTGATCTACCGCGTTGCCGACGAGGACGAGGCCGTCGCGCTGGCCAACGACAGCCAGTACGGCCTCGGCGGCTCCGTGTTCTGCGCGGACGTCGAGCGCGGCCGCCGGGTCGCGGAGCGCGTGGAGACCGGCATGGTGTGGGTGAACCACCCCACCTCGACCCAGCCCGACCTGCCGTTCGGCGGCATCAAGCGCTCGGGCTACGGCCGGGAGCTCTCCAAGCTCGGCATGCAGGAGTTCGTGAACCGCAAGCTCGTCAGGGTCCTGCCGCCCGACGCCGAACTGCGCGGGATCGCCGGCTGAGGAGCACCTCCCCGGCGACCGCGCCCCACGCCCCCATCGACATCAGGAGTACAAAGTGACCGCAGTTCCCAACCTCACCCTCAACAACGGCCGCCAGATCCCGCAGCTCGGCTTCGGCACCTTCCAGATCCCGCCGGAGGAGACGCGGGAGACGACACTGACGGCGCTGAAGGCCGGCTACCGGCACATCGACACGGCCGAGATGTACGGCAACGAGAAGGGGGTCGGCGAAGCGGTCCGCGACTCCGGGATCGACCGCGCCGACATCTTCGTGACCAGCAAGCTCAACAACGACGCCCACGCGCGCGAGGACGCCCTCAAGGCGTTCGACACGACCATGGAGGAGCTGGGCCTCGAGTACCTCGATCTCTTCCTCATCCACTGGCCGCTGCCCGGCAAGGGCGACTTCGTGGAGACCTGGAAGGCTCTGGAGGAGATCTACCGCGAGGGCCGGGCCAGGTCCATCGGCGTCTCGAACTTCCAGCCCAATCACCTGAACCGGCTGCTGCAGAACACCGACGTGGTGCCCGCGGTCAACCAGATCGAGGTGCACCCCTATCTCACCCAGGACGACGTGAGGGCCTTCGGCGCCGAGCACGAGATCGCCACGGAGGCCTGGTCGCCGATCGCGCAGGGCAAGGTCCTCGACGACCCGACCATCAACCGCATCGCGCAGGCCGCCGGCAAGTCGCCCGCGCAGGTGACGCTGCGCTGGCACCTCCAGCGCGGGGACATCGTCTTCCCGAAGTCTTCGACCAAGAAGAGGATCGAGGAGAACTTCGACCTCTTCGACTTCGAGCTCAGCGAGGGCGACATCGGTGAGATCTCCGCGCTCGACCGCGGCGAGCGGACCGGCCCCGACCCGGACAGCTTCAACGGCTGAGCCGTCACAGAAGCCGAGAACGACCCTGGAAAGGCCCGGTCTGCGGACCGGGCCTTCCGCCTGTCCGGGGCGCCCGAAAATGTCCTGAAAAAGGCCCCCGACAGTGAGCCCACCCATAGGAGCCACGTCACATGCTAAGCGCGGTAGTAGTCCCGTGACCGCTTCGCCCGTGCCCTGAAGCCGTCCAGGTGCACCCCAAACGGACTTTCTTCGTAATGCGGTAGTACGTCACATTCTTGCGTCACCTTCCCTGCGCCGCTAACCCTTGCAGTCGTTCCGGTTTCGCCGAGACCACTCCGGCCGAACCCCCCACGTACCGCACAGGAGAGCAGCCCCGCATGTCGATCGCCCTGACGCAGACGACCGCCGACCGCGCCGCCCGCATCCGCAAGGTCTCCTTTTCCGGCATAGCCACCGTCGGCGCCGTCGCCGCGGCCCTCACGCTGGTGCCCTCGACCGCCCAGGCCGCCCCGCCGGCCGCGACGAGCGCCAAGACCACCAAGGCCGCCGCGACGACGACCCCCGCCCCGGCCGCGAAGAGCGCCGCACCGGCCGCGAAGACGTACCCGGACAACCTCGACGGCTGGATCCGCGAGTCCCTCGCGATCATGAAGGCCAAGGGCATCCCCGGTTCCTACGAGGGCCTGCACCGCAACATCATGCGTGAGTCCTCCGGCAACCCGAACGCCCAGAACAACTGGGACATCAACGCGCGCAACGGCATCCCCTCCAAGGGCCTGCTCCAGGTCATCCAGCCGACGTTCGACCGCTTCCACGTCTCCGGCACGGTGAACAGCCTGACCGACCCGGTCGCCAACATCACCGCGGCCGCCAACTACGCCGCCCACCGGTACGGCTCCATCGACAACGTGGACTCGGCGTACTGAGCACCCCGGCCGACGACGAAGGGCAGCGCATGCCGCACGAGAGCGGAGACGAGCACCAGGCGCAGGCGCAGGCGCCGGACGGCTCGGCGGTGCCCCCCTACGGGCCCGCGCGGGTACGCCGCGCACGGCGCAGGCCGCGAAGGAAAGCCCTGCGCTACGTCGCCTGGGGTGCCCTGGGACTGGTCCTGGCGGGCGCGGGCGGTACGGCGTACGCCTGGCAGCACCTCAACGGCAACATCAAGGGCACGGACGTGGACGCGGTCCTCGGCGACAACCGGCCCGGCGAGCAGCACGACGGCTCGATGAACATCCTCCTGCTCGGGTCCGACTCCCGGGCAGGCACCCACGGCCAGTACGGCACCGGCGTCGCCGGATCCCGTGCCGACACGGCGATGGTCCTGCACGTCGACAAGACCCACAAGAAGGCCTCGGTCGTCAGCATCCCGCGCGACACGATGGTCGAACGGCCCCGGTGCGCGACGGGCCACGGCGGTACGGCCCCGGCCGCGCACGAGGCCATGTTCAACTCGTCCTACCAGGTCGGCGGGCCCGCCTGCACGGTCAAGACCGTCGAGAAGATGTCGGGCCTGCGCATGGACCACTATCTCGAGGTCGACTTCAAGGGCTTCCAGAAGCTCATCGACGAACTCGGCGGCGTGGACGTCACCACCCACAAGGCCATCGACGACCCCAACAGCGGCCTCTCCCTCAAGCCCGGCGAACACACGCTCAAGGGCAAGCAGGCGCTCGCGCTCGTCCGCACCCGGCACGGCGTGGCGGACGGCAGCGACCTGGGCCGCATCCAGCTCCAGCAGGCCTTCATCAAGGCCCTCATCCAGCGTGCCGACACCGTCGACCCGCTCAGCCACCCGGGCAAGGCCTACGACCTGGCCGACACCGCGACCAAGACGATCAGCGCGGACTCCGGCCTGGCCTCCACCGACAAGCTCCTCGGCCTGGGCAAGGACCTCAAGGGCATCAGCCCCGGCTACACCGACATGGTCACCCTGCCGGTCACCTACGACGCCCAGGACTCCGGACGGGTCCTGCCGCTGGACAAGGCCTCCCACCGGGTCTGGACCGCGCTGCGCCACGACCGGCCCGTCCCCGAGTCCGCGACCCGGGACTCCGTGGCCGCCCGGACCGACTCGCCGGTGTCCGCCGCATCCTGACCCGGCACACCGCCACCCGCCTGCTAGAACGGATCCGAACTGGGTACGCGGGCCCGCAGAAGCGCCCTCTACTTCGTTGGGACGGTACGGATGCGCAGTGTCGGAGTGGAAGAGGAACTGCTCCTCGTCGACAGCGAGAGCGGTGAGGCACAAGCGCTGTCGCACGCGGTCCTCGCGAGGGCGGCGCGCGACAGCAACGGCGAGGACGACGCCTTCGAATCGGAACTCCACCGCCAGCAGCTGGAGTTCGCCACCAGCCCGCACAAGGACATGGAGAAGCTCGCCGCGGAGATCGTCCAATGGCGCGAGCAGGCCGCCCGGCACGCGGAGACCCTCGGCGCCGCGATCGCCGCGCTGGCCACCTCCCCGCTGCCGGTCAGCCCCACCGTCGGCACCGGCGACCGCTACCAGTGGCTCGAGGAACAGTTCGGCCTGACCACGCAGGAACAACTCACCTGCGGCTGCCACGTCCACGTCTACGTGGAGTCCGACGACGAGGGCGTGGCCGTACTCGACCGCATCCGGCCCTGGCTCTCCGTACTGCTCGCCCTGAGCGCCAACTCCCCGTTCTGGCAAGGGAAGGATTCCGGGTACAGCAGTTACCGCAGCCGGGTCTGGGGGCGCTGGCCGTCCGCGGGACCGGTGGATATCTTCGGCAGTCCCGTCGCGTACCACGAGCAGATCGACGCCATGGTCGCGACGGGCGCCCTGCGGGACGACGGCATGATCTACTTCGACGCCCGGCTCTCCGCCGCCCACCCGACCGTCGAGGTACGCGTCGCCGACGTCTGCCTCGAACCGTCCATGACGGTGCTCCTCGCCATGCTGGTGCGCGGCCTGGTCGAGACGGCGGCCCGGCAGTGGCGGGCCGGCGAGCCCCCGGCCGCGGTCCCGGTCACCCTGCTGCGTCTCGCCGGCTGGCGCGCGGGCCGCTCGGGCCTCGACGACCAGCTGGTCAGTCCCCTCCTCATGCGGCCCGTGCCGGCCCTCACCGCCGTGGAATCCCTCTTCGAGCACGTCCGGCCCGCCCTCGAGGACGCCGGCGACTACGACGAGGCCCGCTCCCTGCTCTCCCGGGTCCTGCGCGAAGGCAACGGCGCGCGGATCCAGCGGGAGATCCTCGCCCGCACCGGCAGCCTGCGCGACGTGGTCACCGAGTGCGTGCGGCGCACCGCGCGCGGTGTGTAGCCCAGGGCGGACTTCCTAGCCCAACCAGGTCACATCTGTGGCCAACCCTCCCTCGGCCGGTGCGCCGCGGGCTCGGCGCGGGCCGCCCGAAGGAGGGTTGGTGACCGGTGTGCGGCCGCCGGTGGGTCACCCTCGGCGCCGGACTGGTGCGCGAGCGAGGGAGACCACGATGCCGGAACTGTTCGTCGACGGGGAGTGGACCGGTGCCGTCCAGGGAGCGCGGCGGGACGTGGTCAACCCGTTCGACGCCTCCGTCATCCAGCAGGTCGACGACGCGGACGCGGCCGACGTCGACCTCGCCGTGGCCGCCGCGCGCCGGGCCTTCGACCGCGGCGGCTGGTCGGGGGCGCCCACCCGCGAACGCGCTGACGTGCTGCACGCGGTCGCGCGTCTTCTCCTGCGCGACCAGGAGGAGATGGCCCGCGTCGAGAGCCTCGACACCGGCAAGACGCTCGCCGAGGCCCGCATCGACATCGAGGACGTCTCGAACGCCTTCCGCTACTTCGCCGAGATCGCCGACAAGGACGGCGGCCGGGTCGTGGACGTCGGCCCCGACGTGCTGAGCCGCGTCACGTACCACCCCGTCGGCGTCTGCGCGCTCATCGCCCCCTGGAACTACCCGCTGCTCCAGGCCTCCTGGAAGATCGCCCCGGCGCTCGCCGCGGGCAACACCTTCGTCCTGAAGCCCAGTGAGACGACACCGCTCTCCACGATCCACATGATGCGGCTGATCGCCGAGGCGGGAGCGCCCGCCGGCGTCGCGAACCTCGTGCTCGGCCCGGGCGCCACCGTCGGCGCGGCGATGTCGGCGCACCCCGACGTCGACCTGGTCTCCTTCACCGGCGGACTGGCCACCGGCCGGCGGATCATGGAGGCCTGCGCCCCGGGGGTGAAGAACCTGGCGCTCGAACTGGGCGGCAAGAACCCCAACGTCGTCTTCGCCGACTGCGACTTCGACGCCGCTGTCGACCACACCCTCGAAGCCTCCTTCCTGCACTCGGGGCAGGTGTGCTCGGCCGGCTCCCGGCTCCTCGTCGAGGACTCCCTGCACGACGCCTTCGTGGAGAGACTGGCCGCCCGCGCGCGGACCATCCGGCTCGGCAACGGCCTGGACCCGGCGACCGAGAGCGGCCCCCTCAGCTCGGCCGAGCACCGGGCGAAGGTCGAGGCGTACCTGGAGGTCGCCCGCGACGAGGGTGCCCGCCTGGTCTGCGGCGGCGCCCGGCCCGACGCACCCGAGCTCTCCCGCGGCTTCTTCCTGCTGCCGACCGTCTACGCCGACTGCGACCGCTCCATGCGCATCGTGCGGGAAGAGGTGTTCGGCCCGGTCGTCACCGTCGAGCGGTTCCGCGACGAGGACGAGGCGGTGGAGCTGGCCAACGACACCCGCTACGGACTGGCGGGCGGCATCTGGACGAACGACGCGAGCCGCGCCCAGCGCGTCGCCGCCAAACTGCGGCACGGCACGGTCTGGATCAACGACTTCCACCCCTACGTGCCCCAGGCCGAATGGGGCGGTTTCGGCCGCTCCGGCTTCGGCCGCGAACTCGGACCCACCGGCCTGCGCGAGTACCAGGAGGCCAAGCACATCTACCAGAACCTGAACCCGGCCCCCTCCGGCTGGTTCAAGGGCTGACACACGTCGTGAGCGGATACGGCCCGAGCGGGCAGGCACGGCAAGAGAACGGGCGAGGCATGGACGACGAGACGACGACCTACGACTACGTGATCATCGGCGGCGGTACGGCCGGGTGCGTATTGGCGGCGCGGCTGAGCGAGGACCCGGCCTGCCGGGTGTGCGTGGTGGAGGGCGGCCCCAGCGATGTCGGCGACGACCGCATCCTCAAGCTCCGCAACTGGATCAACCTGCTCGGCTCCCAGTTCGACTACGGCTACACCACCGAGGAGCAGCCGCGCGGCAACTCGCACATCCTGCACTCCCGGGCCCGCGTGCTCGGCGGCTGCTCCTCGCACAACACGCTGATCAGCTTCCTGCCGTTCCCGCAGGACCTCGACGAGTGGGTGCAGGCGGGCTGCGCCGGCTGGGGACCGGAGACGATCCTGCCCTACCGGACGCGGCTGCGGAACACGATCGTGCCCGTCGGCGCCGCCGACCGGAACGCCATCGCCCAGGACTTCGTCACGGCCGCCGCCGGCCGGCTCGGCGTCCCCGTCGTCGAGGACTTCAACGCCCGTCCCTTCACCGACGGCGCCGGCTTCTTCTCCCTCGCCTACGACCCGGAGACGAACAACCGCTCCTCCGCCTCGGTCGCGTATCTGCATCCCGTCCTCGACCGGCCGAACCTGACGCTGCGTCTGGAGACCTGGGCCCACCGCCTGTTGCCCGACAGCGAGGGCCGCTTCACCCGCATCCAGGTCCGCAACCCCGACGGCTCCCACTCGACACTGGAGGCCGACGCGGAGGTGCTGCTGTGCGCGGGCGCGATCGACACGCCGCGCCTGCTCATGCTCTCCGGCATCGGACCCGCCGGCCACCTGCGCGACCTGGGCATCGAGGTCCGCGCGGACCTGCCCGGCGTCGGCGAGAACCTCCTCGACCACCCCGAATCGGTGATGGTGTGGGAGACCCGCGGCCCGCTGCCGCCCAACTCGGCGATGGACTCCGACGCCGGCCTCTTCCTGCGCCGCGACAGCGCGGGCGGCCCGCGCCCGGACCTTATGTTCCACTTCTACCAAGTGCCGTTCACGGTCAATACGGAGCGGCTCGGCTACCCCGTCCCCGAGCACGGCGTCTGCATGACCCCGAACGTGCCGCGCGCCCGCTCCGTCGGACGCATGTGGCTGCGCAGCGCGGACCCGGCGGTCAAACCGGCCCTGGACTTCCGCTACTTCACCGACCCGGAGGGCCACGACGAGCGCACGATCGTCGACGGCCTGCGCATCGCCCGCGAGGTGGCGGCGACCGCACCGCTGAACGACTGGCTGCTGCGCGAGGTCGCCCCCGGCCCGGACGTGACCTCGGACGCCGACCTGTCCGAGTACGGGCGCCGCGCCGCCCACACCGTCTACCACCCGGCGGGCACCTGCAAGATGGGCGCCGAGGACGACCCGATGGCGGTCGTCGACCCGCAGCTGCGGCTGCGCGGACACGACGGCCTGCGCATCGTGGACGCGTCGGTCTTCCCGACCATGCCGACCATCAACCCCATGGTCACCGTGCTGCTCGCCGCCGAACGCGCCGCGGACCTGATCAGCCCGGGGTCCGGCCGATGACCGTTCCCGTGACACCCGACGGCACCGCGGACGCGGGCAACGGCGCCGACGGCGAAGCCACGTCCGAGTTCCGCAAGGACATGGGCCCCTGGGCCAACTTCGCCCTCGGCTTCACCTACCTCTCGCCGGTCGTCAGCACCTACACCCTCTTCGGCACCGCGCTCGCCGACGGTGGCCCGCCGATGATCTGGGCCTTCGTCATGGCGGGCTGCGGACAGTTCCTCGTCGCCCTGGTCTTCGGCGAGGTCGTCGCGCAGTACCCGGTCGCCGGCGGCGTCTACCCGTGGGCGCGACGCCTGTGGGGCAAACGCTGGGCGTGGATGACCGGCTGGGTCTACATGTGGGCGCTGCTCGTGACCATCACCAGCGTCGCGTACGGCGCCGGACCCTACATCGCCATGCTGCTCGGGTTCCGCCCCACCGTGCACACCACCGTGCTGTGCACGATCGCGCTCATCGTCATCGCCGTGCTCATCAACTACGCCGGTACGAAGGCCCTTTCGTGGGCGGCGCTGATCGGATTCGGCGCGGAACTGATCGGCGCCCTCGTCGTCGGCATCATCCTGCTGGTCACGCACCGCTACCACGGCCTCGGTGTCCTCTTCGACGACTTCGGCACCTCCGGCGACGGCTCCTACCTGCCCGTCTTCCTCGGCGCGGCCATCATCGGCTTCTACCAGTACTACGGCTTCGAGGCCTGCGGCGACGTCGCCGAGGAGGTCAAGCACCCCGGCACGGTCATCCCCAAAGCGATGCGCCGCACCATCTACGTCGGCGGGGCGGCGGCCACCTTCACCTGCCTCACGCTGCTCCTCGCCGTCACCGACTACCAGGCCGTGATCTCCGGCAAGGACCCCGACCCGGTCGTCAGGATCCTCTTCGACGCGCTGGGCGAGGCCGGCGCCCGCATCGTCATGGCCGTCGTCCTCATCTCCTTCCTGTCCTGCACGATCAGCCTGCAGGCCGCCGCCGGCCGGCTGATCTACTCGTACGCCCGCGACGAAATGATCATCGGGCACCGGCTGCTGCGGAAGTTCTCGCCGTCCAGGGCGGTGCCCCAGTACGCGCTGCTGGTCGCCGCGGTCGTCCCGGTGCTGATCGCCTTCGGCTCGCTGATCTCGACGGACGCCCTGACCAAGATCGTGTCCTTCGCGATCCTCGGCATCTACGCCGCCTTCCAGATGGTCGTCCTGGCGGCGCTGCGGGCCCGCCTCAAGGGCTGGAAGCCGAGCGGCGAGTACCGGCTCGGCCGCTGGGGCCTGCTGGTCAACGCCGGAGCACTGGCCTACGGGATCTTCGCCATCGTCAACATCGCCTGGCCCCGCACCCCGGAGGCCGCCTGGTTCGACAACTGGATCGTCCTGCTCAGCGGCGGCGTCGTGGTCGCCGTAGGACTCCTGTACATGTTCGGCACCCACCATTACGGACGCGGCGACGCCCCCGCGGACAGTGCGGTGCCCGACCAGTAGAACCGTGAGGTGACCGCGGCGGCCCGGCTTCCCGGAGCCGGCGGGGGATGCTGTTGTCTACACTGCTGAGCGGACGGGCGGGACGGGGATCGGCCGGGGTGCACCGGACGGCGTCGTGTGCCGGGGGACCGCGCGCAGGGGGAGTCGTGCAGGCGATGGTGAACGGTGCGGATCTGCCGCCGCGGACAGGTGGGTACACCGTCGAGCGCGTGCTGGGCGCGGGCGGCATGGGGACGGTCTACCTCGCCCGGTCGCGGGGTGGCCGGGCGGTGGCGCTCAAGGTGGCCCGGCCCGAGCCGGCGGCCGACCCGCACTTCCGCGCACGGTTCCGCGCGGAGGTCGAGGCCGCCCGCAAGGTCGGCGGCTTCCATACGGCGCCGGTCGTGGACGCCGATCCCGACGCGGAGGCGCCCTGGCTCGCCACGGCGTACATCCCCGGGCCCGCGCTCGCCGAACTGATCGAGCGTCAAGGACCCATGGACGCGGGGTATCGGGCGCCGTCGACCTCGCCGCCCTGGGCCTGCTCGGGCGCCAGATATCCGGGGGTGCCGAAAGCCGCCCCGGGGGCGGTCAGCCGGGTGGACTCGACCGCCCGCGCTACCGGCACGCCCATGGGGCTGATGTACCGGATCGTCGTCAACGGCAAAGAGGTCCCGAACGACTTCAAGCCCGGCCGGGTCGAACGCCTCACCTACGACAGGAACGACTAGGCACATGGCGGACAAGAAGGTCACCGAGAGCCGGCCGGTCAGTCCTCAACAGGGCCCGGAGTCACGGAGGGTCGGCCGGCCGGGGCCTTCGGTGCTGCCGCCGCCACTGCGCGCGCACCTCGCGGTGATCGCGGCCCTCGCCGCGCTGGTCGTCGCCGTGGTCGGGGTCATGTACGCCGGCCACAGCGAGTCCGGCACGGTGGACAGGTGGTTCGTCCTGCCGACGGAGGACAGCGTGCGGCCGCCGTGGCGGCACGTCGCTCTGGCCATCGACTTCCTGGGAGAGCCCGCAGGAGCGGCATTACTGGTCGTTGCCGCCGTGGCGGTCTGCTTGTCGCTACGACGTCCGCGCGCGGCGGTGTTCGTCGTCGCCGGGCCCGGCGCCGCCGTGGTGGCGGCGACGCTGATCAAGTCCCTGGTGGGACGCACCATCCACGGCGCCGACAACCTGTCCTACCCGAGCGGGCACACCGCCTTCCTCACCGCGTTCGCCCTCACGGTCGCGCTGCTCGTGACCGGCCGGCCCGGCTTCGGCAGGGCCGCCGGTACCTCACTCGTACTCGCCGCGGCGCTGATCGCCGGGGTGGCCATGGGCTGGGCGCAGGTCGCTCTCAGCGCGCACTACCCGACCGATGCCCTCGGCGGCTGGTGCACGGCGCTGGCGCTGGTGCCGGCGACCGGATGGCTGATCGACCGGACGGCCGATCGCCTGCACAACTCCGGTCGTCGGCCGGGCTACTGACGTCCCGTCATGTCATGCCTGGCGGCGGAACACCGGCTTCACCGGCCGTCCGCCCAGCCAGGGGGTGGGATCGGCGGCGTCCAGGGCCTTCCGGTACACCGCGCAGGCCTGGGCCACCACCTCGACGGTGCGGTCGATGTCGGCGTCGTCGAGCGCGCTGCTCACGACGAACGACGGGGCGAGCACCCCGCCCGCGAGGAGTTGGCGCAGGAACAGGGTGCGGTACTCCTGCGACGGCCGCCCGTTCTCGTCGAGGGTGGCGAAGACCAGATTGCTGGCGCGGCCCCGGACGACGAGATGCTCGCCGACATCCATGCCGGCCGCGACAGAGCGGACACCGGCGGCCAACCGCTCGCCGAGCGCGTGCAGTTGCGCCGTGATGCCCTCCTCCACGTACGTGGTCTGCACGGCCATCGCCGCCGCCAGGGAGTGCGTCTCCGCGCCGTGCGTGGTGGAGAGCAGGAACACGCGGTCACCGCAGTGGCGGAGGCCGCCCCACTCCATCAGTTCGCGGCGCCCGGCAAGGGCGGAGACGGCGAACCCGTTGCCCAGCGCCTTGCCGAACGTGGAGAGGTCGGGGACGACGCCGTACAGGCCCTGCGCGCCCGCCTCGGACCAGCGCAGACCGGTGATCATCTCGTCGAAGACCAGGAGGCAGCCGTGCCGGTCGGCCAGCTCGCGCAGCCCGGCGAGGTACCCGGGCGGCGGCTCGGTGTGGGCGGCGGGTTCGAGGATCAGGCAGGCGACCTCGTCCTGGTACCGGGTGAGCAGCTCCTCCGTAGCGGCCAGATCCCCGTACGGGAACGCCACGGTCAGCTCGGTGGTGGCCGCCGGAATGCCGGCGGACATCGGCGTGGTGCCGATGAACCAGTCGTCGGTGGAGAAGAACGGATGGTCGCCGCAGAGGGCCACCCGCGGGCGCCCGGTGACGGCACGGGCCAGCCGCACCGCAGCCGTCGTGACGTCCGAGCCGTTCTTCGCGAACTTCACCATCTCCGCGGTCGGCACGGTGTCCAGGAAGCGTTCCGCCGCCTCGACCTCCATGATCGACGGGCGGACGAAGTTGCTGCCGCGGTCCAGCTCCCGCCGCACCGCCTCCAGCACGCGCGGATGGGCGTGGCCGAGGCTGACCGAGCGCAGACCGGAGCCGTACTCGATGTAGCGGTTGCCGTCGACGTCCCACACATGGGCGCCGCGGCCGTGGCTGATGACCGGGGCCAGGTCCTCGGGGTACTGGTCGTCGCCCTTGGCGTAGGTGTGCGCGCCGCCGGGGATCAGGGCGTGCAGCCGCTCGTTCGCCTGCCGCGACCGGGGGAGGCGGAACTCTTCGGTGTCCACGATGACGTCAGCTCTCTTTCTGCTTCAGTGCCTCGGCGAGGCTCGGCGCCTCCCGGTCCCGCTCGGACATCGAGGTGACCGGCAGCGGCCACGGAATGGCGAGCTCCGGGTCGTCGTAGCGAATCGTCACGTCCTCGGCCGGATCGTGCGGCCGGTCGATCCGGTACGAGGTGTCGGCGGTCTCGGTCAGCGCCTGGAAGCCGTGCGCGCAGCCCGCCGGGATGTACAGGGTCACCTGCGTCTCGCCCGACAACTCGAAGGACACCCAGTTGCGGTAGGTCGGCGAGTCCGGGCGCAGGTCCACGACGACGTCGAAGACCTTCCCGTACGAGCACCGCACGAGCTTGGCCTCGCCGGCTCCGGAGCGCAGATGCATCCCGCGCAGCACACCCCGGGCCGAGCGCGACAGGCTGTCCTGGATGAAGGTGTCCGGGTCCAGGCCCACCGAGCGGACCACATCGGCGTCGAAGGTGCGGCAGAAGAAGCCGCGCTCGTCGGCGTACGGCGTCGGCTCGAACAGGTACGCGCCGGCGATCGCCGGGACTTCGGTCGCTTTCATCGGGTCTCCCGCAGATCGTGGGCGTGGCTGGTGGTGCGTGCGGGGAACAGGGCCGAGGTCAACGCGGCGAACTGGCCCGCGAGTTGGTGGGTGGCGAGCTGATTCCGCTCGACGAGGGTCTGCCGCAGCTCCGCCGAGCGCTTCTCCAGCGCGCGGAACTGTTCGAGCAGTCGGTCGGCGTCGACCTCGCGCGCCGGATGGCAGTACGCGTCGAGCCCCATCCGGGCCATGAGCGCGTCGCTCTTGGCCGCGTAGCTGAGGGCGAGCGTCGGTGTGCCGGCTTTCAGCGCGCAGACCAGGTTGTGGTAGCGGGTCGCCACCACGGCGTCGGCCGCCGCCGTCTCCCGCATCAGGTCGGCGAGCGAGGAAGCCTGCGCGGCGGTGACCAGAGGGGAGTCCACCGCGTCGATGATCGCGGTGACCACCGGTACGTCGACCCCGTCGCCGGTGAGGAGGCGCACCGGCCTGCCGTCCTCGACCAGCGCGCGGACGAAACGGGTCACCCCGTCGAGATAACGCCGGTGGATCTCCTCGGCACGGGCGCGGTCGTCGTCGCCGCCGTGGAAGGCCATGACACCGACACAGACCGGGCCCGGCGCGTCCGTGGGCCCGCTCGGCGGCGGCGTCGGCAGGGCGAAGGCCAGGTCGGGATAGACCTCGTCGCGCGCGGTGTCGACACCCATCGCCCGCATCGCGTCGCGGGACAGGGTGTCCCGGTACGACCGATAGGCGGCCAGCCGCGCCGACCGGCGGACCAGCGCCCGGGTCGACCGGTTGCCGATCGCGGCGGCGCCGACACTGACCAGGGCAACCTTGGTGCCGAACAGCCGGCCGCTCGCGCAGAGCAGGAACAGCGCGTACGGGAAGCCCCACGGCCGCAGCGGCAGCGTGGCCTCCAGGACGCCCATGCCCGGCACGATCACCACGTCGTGCCGGCGTACCCAGGAGGCGGTGCGGAAGGCGTCGACGAGTTTGCCGAGGCCCTTGCCCGCGACCGCGCCCGCACGCGACGCGGTCCGGTACTCGCCGCGGTACCAGTGCAGCCGCGTCGCGGGAATCCCGTACCGGGCCTTCACCGCCTCGGGTCCGCCGCACAGCGCGTCCACGACCGCATCGGGATGCTCGGCGCGCAGGTAGCCGAGCACGGCCTCCAGCGAGCCGTCGTTGCCGAGGTTGCCGGAGCCGAGCAGGCCGAACACCCCGACGCGCACCGGGGTTTCGTTCACAGAGGTCATGTCTGCCTTCCCTCGCGTCCGGCGACCAGGTCGTCGACGGAGACAGTGAGCCTGGCCGGGTCGACCGGGGCGCGGTCCTCGACCCGCTCGCCGGTACCGGGCCGGGCCCGGCTGGTCATCCAGGCGGCCAGGTGGCGGTAGCAGGCACGCCGGTCGGCGGCGGACAACGGCGCACGCCGGATCGCGGAGACGAAGCCGAGGACGTACTCGGCGAGCAGCCGGGGCGTGGGGTGCAGCGCGCCCGCCCGGCGCGGGTCCAGATTGACGCACCGGGAGCGCTTGGAGGGGTTCGCCCGCTCCGCGCGGGTGGGGTGGTCGCGGCGGAAGTACAGCAGCTCCGGCACCTGGTGGAAGGGCCCGTGCAACCCGATCTCGGCGACGAACGTGCGGTCCGCGTGATGGTAGCTGTCGTGCGGCTTGACCCGGCGCAGCACGTCGGCCCGCATCACTCCGTAGAAGTCGTCGCCGCCGGGCTCGAAGAGCATGCTGCGGAAACGCTCGGGCGCGCGCGGGGAGTCGGTGGCCAGCGTGTACTCGTAGGGGACCTTCACCTGTCCGTCGCCGTCGATGACCGCCTGGTCGGCGTGGGCGAGGATCACGTCGGGGCGTTCGTCCAGCGCCTCGACGCAGCGCCGCAGCAGGTCCCGGGCGTACAGGTCGTCGTGCGAGGCCCACTTGAACAGTTCGCCGTGGCACTGGGTGAACACGTAGTTGTGGTTCGGCGCGGCGCCGATGTTCCGGGGCAGCCGCAGATAGCGGATGCGTGCGTCCTGCTCGGCGTACTTGCGGCAGATGTCCTGCGTCGCGTCGGTCGAGGCGTTGTCGGAGATGACCAGCTCGAAGTCCTCGTAGGTCTGGCCGAGCAGAGCGTCGAGGGACTCGGCGAGATACTCCTCGCCGTTGTAGACGGGCAGGCCGATGCTCAGCCGGGGATGGGCGGTCATGACGTCCTCACTTCGGAAAGGGGGTTCTGGTGGCGCTCGCGCAGGGCGGACCGCAGGTACAGCCACCACACGGCCGAGCCGGTGAGAGTCGCGGCGGCGACGCCCCAGGCCGAGCCGACCGTGCCGGCCACGGCCGCGCCGCCGAGTCCGCCGGTGACGTAGCAGACCGAGGCGATCAGCTGGCTGCGCAGGCTGCGCGGGGCCGCGCCGAGCGCGCGCAGGCCGGCCGCCGCGCCGGTGCCGAGGCCGGCGCCCGCGACGCCGAGCGTGACCGGCACGATGAGCTCGGAGGCGGAGCTCCAGACGCCGCCGAGGACGAGCTCGCCCGCTCGGTCCGGGAGAAGGAGCAGCGCCCCGCCCCAGAGCAGCGCGGCCACGGCCTGCCCACCGCCGAGCAGGAGACAGAAGCCGCCGAGGCGGTGCGGGGCCCGCCGCAGCACCCGCGCCGCCTCCGCGACGGTGACCAGCGAGAGCCCCATCAGCACGGCCATGAACGGGCCGAGCAGGAGTTCGGCGCCCCGGACCACGCCCACCGCGCTGACCCCGACGATCGCGCCGAGCCCGTACGCCCGCAGCTGGCTCGCGCCGCTGTTGGTGACGTTCTCGACCAAGTACCGGTAAGCGAGGTCGCGGTGGGTGCCCAGCCATTCGCGCGCACCGGTCACCTGGGGCCGGATGCCGGATTGGAAGCAGCCGTACACGGCGGCCACCGCGGCGGACGCGCCCCAGGCCAGCACGAACGCGGCCACACTGCCCACACGGGCCGCCACCACCATGGCCGGGACGAGCGCGACGCCCCACACGAGGTCGTTGACGAACGCCTTCCGCCCGGCCCCGGCGGCGAAGAACACGAACCGCCACGCGTCCTGGAGGAGCAGGCCCGGCAGGACGACGCCGAGGCAGGCGAACGCGGTCCCCACCTGGCCGCCGACCGCGAGCCCGAGCAGCAGGGACACCGCGCCGAGGGCGCCCCCGACGCACAGCGCGGTCCCCGACGAACGGGCCGCCGCCGCACGCCAGGAGGCGGTCGGCACCCCGCTGAAGCGGACCACGAGCGGGTCGGTGGCCACCCCGCGGGAGACGTTGAGCACCACGCCGTATGTCACCCAGGCCAGGCTGAAGACACCGAACGCGGCAAGACCCAGCGAGCGGGCCACGTAGATCCCCACCACGAAGTTGGAGATGCTGGAGGCCGCCTGGTCGGCCAGGCCCCAGGACAGCCGGCCCGCGACGGCCCGCCGCGCGGACCCGGCGGGCCGCGCGGTGGTCGTCGGGTTCTCCCCCTCGGTGGTCATCGGGTCACTCCTTGATCAGCCCGGCACCGTGCAGGGCGTCGGCCGCGACGGCGACGGTCTCGAACGGCAGCCCGGACCGCTCGGCGACGTCGAGGAGGCTGTGCTCCCCGTCGGAGAGGTTCAGCACCCACAACATGGCCATCTGGGCCTGCTTCGCGTCGCTGCGGCCGCCGAGGGACTCGTACAACCCCCGCCGTCCCAACTGTGGTTCGCCGTAGGGGCTGAGGTTGAGATAGCTCCGGTTGCGGTCGAGCACGGCGAACGCCTCACGGCAGACCGCGAGGGTGTCCGCCATGGCCTCGGGGGAGACGAAGTCCAGGTCGTCCGCCGAGGTGTGGTACTCGGGATAGCCCGCGTACGGGGTCCGGGTGAGCGAGCCCACGCCGAGGTCGAACCCGGGTGAACAGTACTGGCGCTCGTCGTAGCCGTACGGAGTGAACTCGGCTACCCGGTGCGGACGTTCGGAGGCGGCCAGCACGTGCCGCATCACCCGGTCGATCTCCGCGGCCCCCCGCCTGCTCTGCTTGTACGTCACCTGGCCCGAGTCACCGGCGCAGGCCAGCACGACGCCGTGCTTCACCTTCTCCACCCGCTCCTTGTTGCGGGCCAGCCAGGTGATCGCGCCGATGGTGCCGGGCGCGAAGATGAACCGGTAGGTGTAGTACGGCGTCCGCTCGGCCAACTCCTTGGCCAGGAACGTCGCCACCGCGATACCCGCCAGATTGTCGTTGGCCAGCGACGGGTGGCAGGTGTGGCAGGAGACGATCACCTCGTCGGCGACCTGCCCGGGGACCACATGCTCCGCGTAGGTGAGGTGGCCGTCCTCCAGAGTGGAGTCGATGCGCACCTCGTACTCGCCGTCCGGCAGCGCGTCCAGGGTCTTCTGCGCCAGGCAGAAGCCCCATTGCGGCTGGTAGTAACTGGTGCGGTACGGCACCAGGGACGGCTGCTCCGGCAGCGTGTGCAGGTGTGCGCGCAGCTCCGACAGCGGCATGGTCGCCGACACCGGCACGCTGTAGCCGAGCACGTGCAGGCTGGACGCGGCGAAGTCGACGACGCGGTTGCCCGCGCTGTCGGCGACGTACGCGTCCCGGATGTTCCACTCCTGCGGCACCGTCCAGTCGAGCACCTGCGTCCCGGTGGGCACCTCGTGCACCTGGAGCGGAAGGTGCTCGCCGACGATGTCCAGGGTGGCGCGCACCCCGTCCCCCGTGATGCTCCGGCAGAGCGGGTACAGCCGCTCCACCAGAGTGTGCATCTCCTCGCCGACCGTGGTCACCGGCGCCACCGCAGGGTGGAGTCGACGGTGCCCGCCTCGGACGCCGAACGCAGGACGGCGAGGCGGGTGAAGCGCCGCTCGAAGGTCTCCCGCGTGAGGCCGAACTGCCGGTAGGCGTCGGCGAGTTCGAGTGCGCCCCGCTTCACCGTCCACTCGCAGTCGAAGCCGGGGATCGCGGCGCGGAACCGGGAGAAGTCCACCCGGTAGGAGCGCGGATCGGCACCGTTCTCCCCGGTGATGTTCACCTTCGAGCCGGACACCGCCTCGGCGACCTGCCCGGCGATCTCGGCGACCGTGACGTTGTTGAACTCGCTGCCGATGTTGAACGCCCGGTCGTGCACCGCGTCGCGCGGCGCGGTCAGCGCGGCTGCGAAGGCCTGGGCGATGTCGGCGGCGTGCACCAGCGGACGCCAGGGTGTGCCGTCGGAGAGCACGAGCACCTCGCCGGAGAGCAGCGCGTGGCCCACCAGGTTGTTCAGCACGATGTCGGCGCGCAGCCTGGGGGAGTAGCCGAACGCGGTGGCGTTGCGCATGTACACCGGGCTGAAGTCGTCGTCGGCCAGTGCGTGCAGATCGTCCTCCACGCGCACCTTGGACTCCGCGTACGGCGTCACGGGGCGCAGCGGGGCGTCCTCGGCGACCAGGTCGTCACCGCCGGCGGCGCCGTAGACCGAGCATGTCGACGCGTACAGGAAGCGCCGCACGCCTGCCTCTCGGGCAAGCTTGGCGAGTCGTACGGACGCGTGGTGGTTGATGTCGTAGGTGAGCTCGGGCGCCAGCGATCCCAGCGGGTCGTTGGAGAGCGCGGCCAGGTGGATCACGGCGTCCACCCCCGCCACGTGTTCGGCCGTGACGTCGCGCAGGTCCACCCGGTGCCCCGAGGGGTCCGCGGGCGGCGGGCCGAGGACGCAGTCGGCGAACAGGCCGGCGTCGAGGCCGACGACCTCGTGTCCGGCGGCTGTGAGTACCGGGGCCATGACGGTGCCCAGGTAGCCCTGGTGCCCGGTGAGCAGTACGCGCAAGGTTCATTCCCCCATGTCGAAAGTGCCGAGATCGAGCGTGAGTTTGGCGACGGCGAACGCCTCGGCGTAGCGGGCGTGGCATTCGATGCCGCGGATGCGGGCGAGGCCGAGGAAGGCCTCGCGGTCGTACCAGGGACGGTGGCGCTGCGAGGCGTAGTGCTCCTGGAGCAGCGTCACCTTCTGCTCGGCGGTCTTGGGCGACAGCGGCTGGTAGGCCGCCATCCGGCCGAGATCGCCGTCCCATTTGACGATCTCGTAGCCGAGTACGAGGTGGTCGCGGAAGGCGGTCGTCATCAGCTGCGCCAGGCCGCGGTGGTCCTGGTGCGCGTCGTCGGTGCGCGGAGCGAGGACGAGATCGGGCTCGGTCCGCTCGCGCAGCTCCTCGACGGCGGCCTTGGCCTCCTCCCACTGCGCGGGCAGCCGCCCGTCCGCCAGCTTGAGCACGGTCAGGCGCAGATCGGCGCCCGGGCAGAACGCGGCGAGCGCGGCCTGCTCCTCCTGCTCCCGCTCGCTGCCGCCGCCGGTGAGCACCAGCACGTCGACGCGGAGGCCCGGATGCGCCTGACAGAGCGTCAGCAGCGTGCCGCCCGCGCCGATGGCGACGTCGTCGCAGTGCGCGCCGACCGCGACGATCCTCTCCAGGGGTCCGGCCCCGAGCCGGATCACGCTCTCACCCCGGCGTCGTCCCGCTCCCACACGGCCCACGGGCGGTCGCCCCGGGTGTAGGCGTCGTCGAGCGCGGCCCGCTCCTTGACGGTGTCGGTCGGCTTCCAGAAACCGCGGTGCTGATGGGCCAGCAGCCGACCGCTCTTGGCCAGCCCGGCGCAGCCGTCGGCGACCAGGTCCCCGCCCTCGGGGATGTGGTCGAAGACCTCCTGGCGGAGCACGAAGTAGCCGCCGTTCTCCCACAGCGGCATGTCGCTCACCGCGGTGATGCCGCCCACCAGGCTGTCCTCTCCCAGCTCCACGCAGTGGAACGAGGACTGCGGCGGCACGACCATCATCGACGCGCCGGCGTCACGCGCGGCGAACCGGTCGACCATCTCGTCCAGCGGGGCGTCGGTGAGCACGTCGGCGTAGTTGGCGAGGAACATCTCGTCGCCGTCCAGGTGGTGGCGCACCCGGCGCAGCCGCTCCCCGATCGGCGACTCGATGCCGGTCTGCGCGAACGTGATCGTCCAGTCGGCTATGTCGGTGGAGAGGAGCTCGGTCCGCCCGCCGCGCAGCACGAAGTCGTTGGACGTCGTCTCCTCGTAGTTGAGGAAGAAGTTCTTGATGTGGTGGGCGCCGTAGCCCAGGCACAGGATGAACTCCTTGTGCCCGAAGTGCGCGTAGTAGCGCATGACATGCCAGATCAGCGGCCTCGGACCGACCATGGCCATCGGCTTGGGCACATCGTCGGAGGCTCCGCTGCGCATCCGCATCCCGTAACCGCCGCAGAACAGTACGACCTTCATGCTGTGCCCTCTCGCGACGCGGACTCGACAATGCTCAGTTCCGGAATGGGGAAGACCAGACGGCCGCCCCAGGCATGCACGAAGGACAGCTGCTCGACGAGCTCGGTCCGCAGGTTCCAGGGGAGGATCAGCACGTAGTCCGGCCGGTCGATGCTGATCTGCTCCGGGGACAGGATCGGGATACGGGTGCCCGGGGTGTACCTGCCGTGCTTGTAGGGGTTGCGGTCGACCGTGTACGGGAGCAGGTCGGGCCGGATGCCGCAGTGGTTGAGCAGGGTGTTGCCCTTGCCCGGGGCGCCGTAGCCGACGACCGTTTCACCTTCCTCGGCCGCGGTGATGAGGAACTTCAGGAGGTCCCGGCGCACCTTGGCCACCCGGGCGGAGAACTCGGTGTACCCGGACAGCTCCTGCAGTCCGGCAGCCTTCTCCTTGGCGAGCACGTCGGCGACCTGCTCGCTCGGCTCGCCGGCCACCTCGGCGGGCCGGGCCCACAGCCGGATGGAACCGCCGTGCGTGGGCAGCAACTCGACGTCCACGAGCGTGAGTCCACCGCTCGCGAGGGCGCGGATCGCGGACGCGACCGTGTAGTACTGGAAGTGCTCGTGGTAGATCGTGTCGTACTGGTTCTCCTCGATCAGGGTCAGCAGGTGCTGCACCTCGATGGAGACCCAGCCGTCGTCGGCGACCAGGGCGCGCAGGCCCTGGGTGAACCCGACCACGTCAGGAATGTGCGCGTACACGTTGTTGGCGACGACCAGATCGGCCGGGCCGTGCTCGGTGCGGACGGCCGCGCCGGTCTCCGGGGACAGGAACTCCGTGAGCGTGGGCACCCCCGCCTCCCGCGCCGCGGCGCCCACGTTCACCGACGGCTCGATGCCCAGGCAGCGGATCCCGCGGCCCACCACGTGCTGGAGCAGATACCCGTCGTTGCTCGCGACCTCGACGACGAAGCCGCCCGGGCCGAGCCCCACCCGCTCCGTGGCGTCGGCGACGAACGTGCGCGCGTGCTCCACCCAGGAGGTCGAGAAGGAGGAGAAGTACGCGTACTCGCTGAACGTGTCCTCCGGCGTGATCAGCGGAGGGATCTGCGCGAGCCAGCAGTCGGTGCAGACCCGCAGATGCAGCGGGTAGGCCGGTTCGGCCAGGTCCAGTTGGTCCGCCGCGAGAAAGCTCTCGCACGGCGGGGTCGCCCCCAGGTCGACGACGCTCGCCATCGCTTCCGAGCCGCAGAGTCGGCATCTTGTCATCTGGTTCCCCCCACATTTCTGCTCGCGCGGGCAGCCCGCCGCGAGCCTGTACTTTTTCCCCCTGCGGGCGGCGCGCTGTCCGCGCCGCCGGACCGCACCGCGATCGCGGTGCGGTAGCCCTCCACCAGCCGCGTCAGACCGACGGCCGGGCTGAAGTCCCGGTCGTAGCGGCCCCGGGCGGCCCGGCCCATCTCCTGGTTGCGGTCCGCATCGGCCGCGATCCGGCGCAGACAGGACGCGAGCGAGGCCGCGTCGCCCGGCTGGTGCAGCAGTCCGGTGACCCCCTCCTCGACGAGTTCGACGAAGGAGCCGTGACCGGCCGCGACGGACGGCACCCCCGCCGCCATCGCCTCCGCGACCACCAGACCGAACGTCTCCCGGGCCATCGAAGGAGCCACCACGGCGACCGAACGCGAGACGGCCTCCCTGCACTGCGCCGGGTCGTACAGGCCGACGAAGCGCACATCGTCGCGGCCCGCCGCCCAGGCCCGCACCTCGGACTCCAGCGGCCCCCCTCCCGCGATCACGAGCGGGACGCCCACCCCGCCCCGGGCGGCGAGTTCGTCCCACGCGGTCATGAGCAGCCGTACGCCCTTGGGCTCCGCGAGCCGGCCGAGATAGAGCAGGTGCTCGCCCGCGCCGGTGCGGCAGACGCCCGGATCGGGCACGAAGTTGTGCTTCACCACCAGCCGCTCGGCCGGCATCCCGGACCGCACCAGCACGTCGCGCTGCGCCGCCGAGATGCAGAAGAACCGCTCCACGCCCGACCACCACCGCCGCCGGTTGACCGACAGGCTGACCGCCAGCGGCACCGTCGCGAGGCGGGAGTCGCGGTAGCAGCCGTGCCGGACGGCGGGCAGCGACAACGTCGAACCGACGCACTCGGTGCACGGCCGGCCGTCGCGGTGCAGCGTGCCGGGCGGACAGACCTGGGTGTAGTTGTGCAGCGTGGCGACGACGGGCACCCCCGCGTCGGCGCAGGCGGCCAGGACCGCGGGCGAAAGCAGCGGGAAGACGTTGTGGACGTGCACCACGTCGGGGCGCACGGCACGGAGGCGGGCGGCGAGCTGCGAGCGGACCGCAGGATTCCACGGCACGAGCAACGGCACCGCCGCCTTGGCGGGCAGGGACCGCGCGGCGATGTCGTCGCTGCGCCGCTCGAACACCTCGACCCGGTGGCCGGCCGCGCGCAGCAGCTCGACCTCTTCGTCGACGACCCTGTTCTCCCCGCTCGGCTGCGCCGAGGAGTAGCGGTTGTGCACCACGAGGACATGCATGGTCAGATCACCTCCGTTCCTGGGCCCAGCGCGGAACACGCCGTCTGGGGACATCGGTCGTCAAAGGGGGCGTGGCCGCGGCCGGGGCCGCCAACAGCGAGGCGGCCAGGGCCAGATGCAGCAGATACGGCGAGGCGTCGCCGAGGCCCGCCTCGGTGTACGACGAGATCGCGACGTAGCTGATCAGGAAGATCGCGCAGGCCCTCGGCACCGACGGCGGACGCAGCAGTGCGACGCCGCCGAGCACGAGGATGACCGCCGCCACCAGGGCGACACCGATCAGCCCCTGCTCGTTGTAGACGGCCAGCCAGCTGTTGTCGATCGGCAGCCCGCCGAACGACTTGTCGCCCAGGCCCATCCCGAACAACTGCTCCGCGCTCGTCCGGGGCGCCGCGAGCAGGGCGTCCCAGACCTTCGCCCGGCCGGTGAGGTTGGAGAAGTTCTCCTTGCTCTGGCCGCGCAGGAACCACGCCTGCAGCGCGGAGGCGAACACCGCCGCGGCCACCACGGCGCACAGCACCGCCCAGGAGAAGAACCGGCGGGCGGCGGCGCTGGTCAGCACGAGCGAGCCGATCGCAAGGACCAGGCCGATGAGCAGGCCGAGAGTGGCCGTACGGGTATGGGTCATCGCGAGCAGGACGAGCGAGGGCACCATGACGACCGTCGCACTGGTCCGGTCGATGAGGCGCCCGATCGCGAGCAGCACCGTGAGCCCGATGATCACCGCCGCGTACTGCCCGATCTGCGGCGGGGTGAGCGGCCACAGCGCGCCGACGAGACGCCCGCCGTAGTACTCGGGCATGGCCGTGCCCGGCGAGACGACGAGGCCGGCGGCGACCGACCCGAGCACCACGAAGTACACCCGGATATGCGTGCGGACGAACGTGAAGCTCCCGTCCCACCAGCGGGTGAGCAGCCACAGCGTGCCGACGAAGAGAGCCAGCCGGGAGCAGCGGAACAGCGCGCCGAACCCGACCTCGAGACCCAGGCTGGAGATCACGCTCGGCACCAGCAGCAGCGTGAGCAGCAGGACGAACGCGCTGGGCCGGATGCGCAGCCGCAGATTGAGCGCGAGCGCCAGCGCGAACGCGGCGCCCAGCGCGCCCATCGTGACCAGCTGGATGAGGGAGCGGGGCAGCGGGACGATGGTCTTCGCCCCGGCGGAGCCGAGCGTGTTGAGGATCAGCAGCCCCCACACGACGCCGACGAGCTTCGGTGTGCCGGCCGGGCGCTGTGCGGTTCCCGGCCGCTTGACCGCCGTGTCCGCTTCGCCCGGCAGCCCACCGCGCCGCAGGTCCCACGCCATCTCAACCACCGGCCCGCGGATCGAAGGTGCTGCCCGCGTCCTGCTCGTACGGCGTGCTCTGCCACTGCCCGCGGTCGAGCACCTTGCTCGGGTCGTGGGCGACGAACTGCCACGCGCCGAGGTAGACGTTGTCGTGCCAGCGGTTGCGCTGCTCCAGGGTGATCGACTCGGCCACCTCGTCGCCCTTGTACGGCGACCAGTCCGGATAGGTGCCGTAGTTGGAGAGGACGGCCATGCGGTCGCACCTCTCCGTGCACTTGACGACGGACTTGTCCAGCACGAAGCGGTTGTCGTGGATGTCCACCCGCTGGGTCTTCCAGCGGCAGTCGGCCTTGAGCGGCTCGGAGGTGATCGCCGGCCGCGCGCAGCGCTTCTTGTCCGGCACCAGCAGCGTGCAGTCACCGGACGAGGTGTTGGCCGGGCTGTTGCAGAACCGGTCGGCGTTCTCCCACAGGGTGATGCCGTTCCAGTTGTTCTCCAGCACGTTGCGGTAGACCTCGATCTTGTCCGTGCGGGCCTTCACCCGAGGTTCGCCGCCGGCCTCGGACAGATAGACGGTCGCGTACGGGAAGTCGTCGCGCTCGGCCGACCTGCGGCCCTCCACCCAGTTGTTCCGCCGGATCGTGTTGTCCCGGATGACCGCGTTGTAGCTGATCTCGTAGATCAGCGCGGCGCCGTCGTTGGCCTCGATCACGTTCTTCTCGAAGCGGAAGTCGTTGTTGTTGGTGTCCGCCCACAGCCCGGTCCCGCGGTTGTCGTGGACCCAGTTGCCGCGGATGTCGGCGCCGTCGACGGCCCAGAACTTGGCGCCGCCGGTGCAGCCGCAGCCCGGCTTGCGGCGCTCCCAGTCGCCGGTGTTGTTCCCCACGATCTCGTTGCCCTCGACCACCAGATCGCGGATGGAGTTGCCGGTCTTGTACGCGTTCAGTCCGTACTGCCCGTTGTCGCGCAGGCAGTTGGCGCGGACCTGCTGGCGGGCGCCGCCCATCAGCCCGGCACCGGAGTTGTACTGGATCTTCGAGTGCTCGATCACCCAGCCGTCGGCCATGTCGTGGTTGACCACGCCCTCGTCGGGCGGCGCGACGAAATGCTGCACGGTCAGATAGCGGATGGTGACGTCGTCGGCGGTGCCGCTGAACGCGTAGTTGTTCTTCTTCCCGCCGTCGAGCACCGCGCCCGGCGCACCGAGATAGCGGTTCCCCTTCTTGGCCATGATCTGGGCGTAGCGGTCCGGTTCGAGCCGGTGCGTGCCAGGTCGCAGCCAGAACGTGGTGCCCGGCGGACTGTTCCTGGTCTTCTCGGCAAGGTCGCCGACGACCTCGGGGTCGACCGTCACCGCGCCCGCCGGCGCCGTCGCCGGCCCGGCGGCGGGCTCGGCGCACACCCGGGCCCGCGCCACGGACCGGGCCTCCGACGTGGACGGCGCGGCCGTCGGCTCCGCCGGACCCGCCGACGTGCTCTCGCAGCCGACCACCGCCAGCAGGGCCGCCGCCGCCACCGGCATCGCCCGCTTCCGCCACTTGATCCCCACGCGCCCCCCTTAGCCGCGGAACCTGAGTACGGTGGTGAACCCCTGCGCGCTGTCGGTGAAACCGGTGCCGATCAGCGTCGTGGTGGGTTCCTTGCGCCCGAAGCCGGGGGAGTACCAGCCGAGCGGCGGCTCGCTCTCGCCGCGGTGGGCCCGCCAGGTCAGCTGCTCGGGCAGGTCGAGCACCGCGGAGCGCCCCTCACCCTCGCTGATCCAGGTGAGCACGGCCCGGCCGCCGACCAGGTCCGCGGCGACCGCCGGGCCGAGGTGGAATGCCAGCCGCGCCGCGCGGCGCGGCCCGCGCACCTCGTCGACCACCCGTAACTCCCGGCTGGGGGAGTCCAGTTCGACCCGGCGGCGGTGCACGGAGGGCTGATAGCCGTCGTGCTCGGCGCACCAGAGGGCCGTCCCTCCATCGGCGGCGGCCGACGTGTCCGCGACCAGGACGCGACTGCGCGCCTGCCGGGTCCACAGGAAAGGGCCGCCGGAGGCGGACTGGTCGGCGCCGTCCAGCTGAAGGGTGTTGTGGCCGAGCGTCGAGCGGAAGTACTGCCGCCAATCGGGCTGCCCGTGGTAGCAGAACGTCCCGGGGTCGGCGAGCACGTCGACCCCGTCGTGCCGGACCTCCAGGGACAGCGCGTCCGCGTGGGCGTGCGCGGCGATGGACAGGAAGCCGTGCGGGCCGCCGTCGCAGCGGCACCAGATCCCCTCCGGGCCGCGCAGGATGGTCAGGCCCGCATCCGCGAAGTGGGCCGGGCGGGTCGCCGGGCGGGTCACGGCCGGCGTGCTGCCCTTCTTCCCGTACGGGCGGACGAGCGCGGCGAGGAGCGGGGTGCGCACATCGGTGCCGGTCACCTCCGGCCACCAGTCGAGTGCCCCGAACACGGCGTCGCCGGTGGCGAGCAGCGAGGCCCAGCGGTCGGTGCCAGGCCCGTCCAGGACGAGACCGTGGCCGTCGTCCGAGTCTCCCTGGCGCGGCGGGCGCAGCCGGTCGTCGACGACGGCGGCGAGCGCGTCGGTCATGCGCAGCAGCACGAGGCGGACGGTCGCGGGGACCGGCACGCCGGCCGCATCCGCCTCGGCCACCGCGGCCAGACCGAGCTCCAGGACGAGCCCGTGGTACTCGCTGGCCAGCTCGCGGTTGAGGCCGGAGACGAAGGTGTTGCTCTTCAGGTGCTGCTCGAGGGAGCGCAGCGCGCCGGCCCGCCAGCGCGCCGAGGAGGGGAACCAGTCGAACGCGCAGGCCGCGGCGAACTGCCCGGCGGCCTCCGCGATGACGTGGTTGTTGGCCGAGGACCCGCGGCTGGGGAAGGCGGCCAGCCAGCGCTGGTGGTGCCAGATCTGGTTCCGCGCCACCTGGTTGTCCTCGAAGAGAGCGGCCACGCCCGGCCAGCCGTCGAGCAGCCGGCGGATCCACACCCAGGACACAAGGCGGATCCCCAGCTCGATGCCGCTGATCCAGTGCACGCCGTGCAGCGGCGCGTTGGCCGTCCACCACGACCGCAGGTGGGCCGCCACGCGCTCGGCGTACCGCTCGTCCCCGGTGATCGCGTAGGCGGCGGCGAGCACGGTGAGGTACTGGTGCCGGGACGGCTCCCAGATCTGCTTGATGTCGCCGACCGCGTCCTCGTTGCGGTACGGCACGTCGAAGGCGTAGCCCCACGGGGCCCGGCGCCCCGTCTTCGGGTCGCACCACCAGTCCGGGTCGGCCATGTCGTCGCGGACCACCCCGAAGTACTCGGCGTGCCCGACCATCAGCCGGTCCGCCTCGGCGACCAGCCGTTTCGCGGCGTCCGGCGCCACCGCGGCGACCGTCCCGGCGGGGAGGACCGCGGTGAACCGGGCACCGGTCACGTCCGGGCAGTCCGGCGGCGCCGACCGCCACCGCCGCCTGCGGACCGCGTCGCCCGCCCGGCCGCCGATCTCCCGCGGCCCCATCCGGGACAGGCGACGCAGGTACCAGCTCGCGCTCATGCTCATCGGGCGCTCGCCAGCCTCACGGGCGCACCGCCGGCCAGGCCGCTCTGCACGGCGAGGGTGGCCGCCGTGGTGGCGACCAGGGACTCCAGCGGCACCGGCATCGGCCCGCCGGTCCGAACGGCCCGGATGAACGCGGCCAGTTCGGCGTTCTGGCCCTTGTCACGGGCCTTGGGCAGCCGCGAACTGACCCACCGCTTGCGGCCGGCCGCGCCCTCGGAATACAGCGAGGTACGGACGAAGTCGTCGAGCCGCAGCACCTTGCCGTCCGCGACCAGGTCCAGCGTCTCCTTGGGGAAGCCGGCCGCACCGGTGGTGACGTAGCTGATGGTGGCGGTGGACTCGTCCGGGTAGCGCAGCACCACCTGGAGGTCCTCATTGCCGGACGTGGCGAGCGCGTACACCGAGACCGGGTCGGCGTCGAGCAGCCAGCTCACCGTGTCGATGAAGTGCCCGCCCTCGCCGACGAACCGCGAGCCCTGGGAGCCCTGTTGGAGGTACCAGCTGCCGGGTGTCAGCCGGCCCGCGTTGACCAGGTAGCGGACGTGCGCCGGACCGGTCCGGACGCCGAACCGTTTCTTGGCCTCCTGCAACAGAGGCGCGAACCGGCGGTTGAAGCCCACCTGAAGCCGGTCGTTGCCGGACTCCTCCACCGCTTCGAGCACGCCCGCCAGCTCGTCCTCGGAGAGGGCCAGCGGCTTCTCCACGAACACCGCCTTGCCGGCGAGGAGTGCCTTGCGGGTCAGTTCGGCGTGCGAGCTGTGCCGGGTGACCACGAACACCGCGTCGATCGACGGGTCGCCGAGCACGGCGTCGAGGTCGGTGGTCGCCTCGGTGAAGCCGAACTTGCGCTGGGCGTTGGCCGCGGACAGCGCCGTCGTGGTGACGACCGTGGACAGCTCCACGCCGTCGCGCCCGGCCAGGTGCGGCAGCAGCATCGACGTCGCGTAGTTCCCCGCGCCGACGAACGCCAGGCGCACCGGACCCTGGACGGGTCGCGCCGGGGTCGACGCGCTGCCGCCGCGCCGCACCGCGGGCACGGTCACCGCAGGCGCCTCCGCTTGCTTCGGCTCCGCCGTCTGCCCGGGATAGCGGAACAGCACGGCGACGGCCTTCAACTCGCCGTCCTTCAGGCGCTGATAGGTCTCGACGGCGTCATCGAAGTCGGCGATGTGGGAGATCAGGGGCTCCACGTCGACGCGGCCCCGGGCGACGAGGTCGAGGAAGCACGCCAGATTGCGGCGCTCGGTCCAGCGCACGTAGCCGATCGGGTAGTCCCGGCCCTCCAGCTCGTACTCCGGGTCGTAGCGCCCGGGGCCGTAGGAGCGGGAGAAGCGGACGTCGAGCTCCTTCTCGTAGTACGCGTTCCACGGCAGGTCCAGGCGGCACTTGCCGATGTCGACGACCCGGCCCCGGTCCCGACTCAACTCGGCCGCCAGCTCCACGGGTTGATTGCTGCCGCCGCCCGCGGCCAGGTACACCTGGTCCACGCCGTGGCCGTCGGTGAGTTCGGCGACGGCCGCCTTGACGGCCGTGGACGCGGGGTCGCCGCAGGCCGCGGCGCCCGCGCGCTCGGCGAGCTCGCAGCGCGCCGGATCAGGGTCGACGCCCACGACGCGCACGCCCGAGGCGGTGAGCAGCTGCACCACCAGCTGCCCGATCAGGCCGAGGCCGATGACCAGGGCCACCTCGCCGAGCTGCGGCTCGCCCTGGCGGACGCCCTGCATCGCGATCGACCCGACGGTGCCGAAGGCCGCGTGCCGCGGCGCGAGACCGTCCGGCACCGGCGAGTAGAGGTTCCGCGGCACCCAGTTCAGCTCGGCGTGCAGCGCGTGCTCGTTGCCGGCGCAGGCCACGAGGTCGCCGACCTTCACATCGTCGATCCCGGCACCGACCTGCTCGACCACCCCGCACAGCGAGTAGCCGAGCGGCGTGTACGAGTCCAGCTTGCCCATCACCTTGCGGTACGTGGCGGGCACCCCGTTGGTGGCCACGCTCTGCATGACCTTCGCCACCTGGTCGGGCCGGGAGCGGGCCTTGCCCACCATCGACATGCCGGCCTCGGACACCTTCATGAGCTCGGTTCCGGTGGATATCAGCGAGTAGGCGCTGCGGACGAGCACACCGCCCGGCTTGCACCCCGGCGCCGGGACGTCGAGCAGCGCCAGTTCGCCGCTCTTGTAGTTCTGTACGACCTGCTTCACCCGAGCTCCTCTTGTTTCAACTTCCAACGCCGTCAAACCGCTTGTCTCCGACCGGAGCCGGAGGTCGCGTCGCGATACCAGTACTCGAGGGTCAGCACGTGCCACAGATGCTTGGAGAAGTCCCGCTGCCCCGCGGCGTCCTCGGCGACCATGCGCGCGAGGGCGTCGCGGCGCAGGATCCCCGAACTGACGAGCACTCCGTCGTTGACCACCTCGCGCACCAGCGGTGCCAGGTCCCGGCTCATCCAGGCCCGCAGCGGCGCGCTGAACAGGCCCTTGGGCCGGTACACGATCTCCCGGGGCAGGATCGAGGTGGCCGCCTCCTTGAGCACGGCCTTGCCCAGCCGCCCCACGATCTTGCGGTCGCCGGGCACGGCGAACGCCGCCTTCACCACCTCGACGTCCACGTACGGCACCCGCACCTCGGTCGACGCGGCCATGCTCGAGCGGTCCGTGTACGTCAGGTTCAGACCCGGCAGGAACATCCGGGAGTCGCCCAGGCACATCCGGTTGACGAAGTCGTCGAGGTCGTTGTCCTGGTAGACGTCCGCATGCTCGGTCAGTACGTCGTCGACCGTCCCGGCCAGGTCCGGATCGACCAGGGCGAGCAGCTCGTCCTGGTCGTACATGGTGTAGCTGCGCCGGAACGCGGTCTCCTCCGGCAGATCGGCGAAGGAGAGGAACCGCTTGGCGAAACGCACCGACCGGTAGCCGCGGCGGGAGGTGGCGACCGGCAGCCGGTCCACACCCGCGGACAGGCCGCGCCGCAGCGGCCGCGGGATGCGCTGGTAGCGCAGCGCGAGCAGATTGGCGAGGTGCTTGCGGTACCCGGCGAACAGCTCGTCGGCGCCCATCCCCGAGAGCATCACCTTGACCCCGGCCTCCCGGGCGGCCGAGCAGATCAGGAACGTGTTGATCGCGGCCGGGTCACCGATCGGCTCGTCCAGGTGGCGCGTCATCTGCGGCAGCAGGTCGAGCACGTTCGGAGCGATCTCGATCTCGTGCAGATCGACCCCGAACCGCTGCGCCACCTGCCGGGCATAACGCAGGTCGTCCGGCATCGCCTCGAACTTGGCGTCCTCGGCGCGGAACCCGATCGTGTAGGCGGAGATCCCGGGCCGATGGCGGGCCGCGAGCGCGGTCAGCCAGCTGGAGTCGAGACCACCGGAGAGGAAGGTCGCCACCGGTACGTCGGAGAGCAGGTGCTGCCGGGTCGACTCCTCGACTATGGCCGCCAGGTCCGGCCGTTCGCCGCTGCGGGCCCGCTCCTGGCCCTCGGCGGCGACGTCCTTCAGGTTCCAGTACCGGCCGCGCTCCACCCGCCCGTCGGGCCGGATCCGCAGCCAGCTCCCCGGCGGCAGCTTCTCCGCCTCGCGGAACGCGCAGCGCGAGTCCGGCACCCAGTAGTAGAGCAGCGAGGCGACCAGCGCCCCGTGGTCCACCTGGAGCGATCCGCCGCTCACGGCGGCGAGCGCCTTCAGCTCGGAGGCGAACATCAGACCCTCGCCGCGCCGGATCAGGAACAGCGGCTTGATGCCGAGCTGGTCGCGGGCGAGCGTCAGTTCACCCGTGCGCTCGTCGAAGACGGCGAACGCGAACATGCCGCGCAGCCGGGGCAGGCAGTCGGTGCCCCAGCGCCGCCACGCCTCCAGCAGCACCTCGGTGTCGGAGGTACCGCGAAAGCGCACCCCGGAGGCCGCCAGCTCGGCGCGCAGCTCCGGCGCGTTGTACAGCTCGCCGTTGTACGTGAGGGCGAGGCCGCCCGAGACCATCGGCTGGGCGCCGGTCTCGGACAGGTCGATGATGGAGAGCCGGCGGTGCCCGAGCTGCACATCGCCGTCGCCGACGGCGTGGCCGTAGCGGCCCGCCCCGTCCGGACCGCGGTGGGCGAGGACATCGGTGAGCCGGTCGGTCACGACCTTCCCGTCCGGCCATCGGTAAGTACCTGCGATGCCACACATGTGCTAGCGCGCCTCCTGGTCGCTGTCCGGGACTCCCACGGCTATCGACGGCCGCTCCGTCACCGGCCGGCCCTCCCCCACCGCCTTGACGGCGTGGGAGGTACTCCCATCGTTCTGCCGGGCCCGCCACTCGTTCTGGCCGCGCGGCGCGGCGTTCGGCCCGTCCCACAGCGTGCCGTCGGTCCGATCCCGCGGATCGGGGTCGATCAGCACCACACCGAGCACCGTGATGCGCTGGTCGGCGAGTTGCCGAGCCACGGTGTGCAGCCAGGCGGCGCTGCCGTGCCCGGCACGCACGACGAGCACGGTCCGGCCGCCCAGATACCGCAGGTCGGTCCACGCGGTGCCGGGCGCGACCGAGCCGACGCCGAGCCGGCGCTGCTGGGGCGAGAGCGCCGCGGCACCCTCGGCGCCGACCACGCTCACGCCCTCCGGCTTCTGCCGGCTCTCGGCGAGCTGCTGACCGGGCAGGCCGTCGATGATCACCAAGGGCCCCTCCGCCGCCAGCGCCCCGGCGAGGTTCAGGGCGATCGCGGTCGTGCCGCGCGCACAGCCCAGCTCCAGCAGCGACAGCGGTTCCGCGGAGCCCCGCACCGCGCGGGCCAGCGTCGCGGTGAGCCGTTCGCGTGCCGCCCGGGTGCGTCGGCGCTGCCACAGGCGGCCCGAGCGGCGCGGCAGTTCCGTGAGAACCGAGGAGCCCAGGTTCGCCGCGATCTCCCGGCGCAGCACGGGGCGGTCCGCAACCACCGAGCCGACCGCGGCCACCGCGAGCCCGAGGACGAGTCCGAGGACCAGCCCGATCACGGCGTTGGTGGCAGCGGACTTCGGCAGGGAGTGCCGCACCGCGCGCGGCGCGTCCACGATCTGGGTTCCGGCGACGAGACGGGGCGTGCCCATGCGCGCTTCCTCGGCGCGCTGGTCGAAGTCGGCTATCCGCGAGGTGAGTTCGGCCCGGCGGGCGAAGAGCGACTCGGTGCTCGCCGACGACTCCGGGTCGCTCTCCGGGGACCGGCCCCCGATCGACTCGTTGACCTGGTCGAGCTCCCGGCGCATCCGGTCACGCTGGTCGCGCAGGGCCTTGGCCTCGGCCTTCGCCGAATCCTGCATCCGCCGCACATGGTCCGCGACGAACGCGTCCGCCAACGCCCTGGCCCGCGCCACCGCTTGCGCGTCGGTGTCGGCCGTCACGTCGATCTGCAGCAGGTTGTTGGTCACGCCGGTTCCCCGGTAGTCCCGCATGAAGTCCTCGGCCTTGTCCGGGGACTTGAGGGACCGCAGGGCCGCGTCGGCGATCCGCGTGGTGCCCAACAGCTCCACGTCGGTACGGATCAGCGTTCCGGTGTCGTTCGGCTGGTCCTCCTGATGGGCGACCAGCACCTTGGTGACCGCGCTCGGCGGCGGCGGCCGCAGGACGGCAAGCGCCGCGCCGACCAGCAGCCCGAGCAGCGCCAGGGAGCCCCAGAGGCGGCGGCGTCTGCGCACCGCCACCACCAGCGCGTGGAGGTCGAGAAGCGGAGCGGCTGCCGGTGAATCCGACGTCGTACTCGTCGTCACGACGAACCTCCCGTCGCCTGGCCGCGGGCGGCGAGCGCCGGCGCGGCCTTCTCCGAAGGAGGGTCGGCGGGCCGTGCCGGACGGGCCCGGACCGCGCCCGCGACGACGATGCCGACGACCTCGTGCCGGCCGTCCGCACACGCCTCGGCGATGCCGGCGAGTTCGCCCGCGGTCCTGCTGCCCGCGCTGAGTACGACCAGGGCACCGGACTCGGCGGCGCGGTCCGGCACCACCGGCCGGTCCACCGACACCTCCACCACGCGCAGCGGAGGCTTGCCGTCGGCCTCGGCCACGAGCTGTCCGGCGGCACGCAGCGCGATCTCGTCGCCCTCCGGTACGAGGACCAGCAGCCCCCGCGCGGCGGGCAGTTGGGTACGCAGGCGGATGCACACCCGCCGGTAGCGCAGCCGTCGGCCGCTCTCGTCGCCCGACATCTGCGGGGCCGGTACGTCCCAGCGGGTGTCGATGCCGAGGAGCCGGCGGACCCTGGCCCGCGCGCCGGGGACCTGGGACTGGTGGGTACGTCGTTCATCGGGCACGTCGACGGTGCCCAGGAGCGTCGAGCCCAGGGCCGCGGCGATCTCCGGTTCGGTGCGCAGCCGGCGGTTCACCCGGGCGGCGGCGAGATGGCCGATGACCGCGAGCAGGAAGAACAGCAGGGCCCCGCCGACGACGAACTGCATCCGGGTCGGCGGCGCCTCGCCGGTCGGCCGGGCCGCCGGGCCCATGACGACCATGCTGGCCTTGTCGGCGGCCGGGTCGGCCTCCTCCAGCTTCTTCATGGCGTCTTCCAGCGACGTGCGCAGCTTCTCCAGCGCGGTGCGGGCCTGCACGCTCTCCACGGTCCGACCCGGGTCGGCCGCGCCTGCCAGGTCGCTGATGCGGCGGTTGGTCTCCACCACTCTCTTGCGCAGTTCCTCGGGTCCCGTGGCCGCCTGGGGTTCGGTGCCACCGCCCGCGATCCGGGCGGCGAACGTCACGAACTCCTTGGCCATGCGGTCGGAGAGCTGCTGCGCGTGCTCCGGGGTGTCGGCGGTGCCCGCGATCTTGATGATGTTCCCGTTGCTGGCCTTGGCGCTCACCCGGTCCTGGAGCTCGATGCCGTTGACGCCCTTCCAGTTGAGCGAGCCGGCCGTGCGGTCGAGCACCGCGGAACTCGTCGCGATCTCGGCCTGGGTCAACAGCTCGCGCTCCTCCCACTGCCCCGGCAGCAGTACCGCTGCCGAGGCCGTGTAGCGCGGCGGGAACAGCACCGAGGCGCCGTAACCGACGAGTGCGCCCACCACGACGAGGACGGCGAGGAGCCGGCGTCGCCGGCGAAGGATCCGCCCGATCGTGGCCAGGCGTATGGTGTCGTCGCTCAACGCCGCGGCCTCCTCCCCGGCCGGACCGGGCCGCCCGTCGCCGCCGCGCCACGGTTCTGGCAGGCGGCGGCGTAGGCGGCGAGCAGCGATCTCTGGGAGTTCTGCCAGGAGAGCTGTCCGCTGATCCGTTCCTGGCCGATCCGGCCCATCTCGGCCCGCTTGTCCGGGTCGTCGAGGAGCAGGGCGATGTTCTTGGCGAAAGCGGCCTCGTCGTTGGCGGGCGCGTACAGGGCGGCGTCACCGGCGGAGACGCGCGCCTCGCGCAGATCGAAGGAGACGACCGGCCGGCCCATCGCCATGTACTCCAGGACCTTGTTCATGGTCGACACGTCGTTGAGCGGGTTGCGCGGGTCGGGGGAGAGGCACACGTCCGCGGTCGACAGATAGCGCACCAGGTCGGCGTCCGGGATGCGGCCGGTGAACTCCACCTGCTCGGAGAGGCCCAGCTGCCCGGCCAGTTCCACCATCGCGTCGTGGGCGTCGCCGGAGCCGACGAACACCGCGTGCCAGTCGGTCCGCCCGAGTTCGTCGCGCAGCTTGGCGAGGGACCGCAAGGCGTAGTCGACACCGTCCTGGGGCCCCATCACCCCGAGGTAGCACAGCAGATGGGGCTTGCCGCGCTTCAACTCCGGCTCGGGCGGCACCGGTTGGAACCGGTCGGTCTGGGGCGCGCTGCGCACCACGAAGACGTCTTCCGCACGCTTGCCGCCGCGGCCCACCGCGACGTCCCGGTAACTCTCGTTCGTGGCCAGCACGATGTCCGCGGCCCGGTACGTCAGCCGCTCCAGCGCGCACACGGCGCGGTAGAGCAGGTCCTCGCCGCGGTCGAACCGGGAGAGATACAGCTCGGGCACCAGGTCGTGCTGGTCGAAGACGAACTGCGCGCCGAGCCGCTTGAGCCGCAGCGCCGGCAGGAACAGCAGGTCGGGCGGGTTGCAGGCGTGGACCACATGGACCGGGCCGACCTTGCGGGCCAGGCGGGCCGTGTGCCAGAGCGCCGATCCGTACTCCCGCAGATAGCCGGCCGGTCCTCCGGTGGCTGCGCGCAACGGGTAGCGGTGGATGCGCACCCCGTCGATCTCCACCTCCGCTTCCGTGTCCCGCTTGCTGCCCTGCGGGCAGATGACGTCCACGTTCCAGCCCGCGTCGCGCAACGTCGTGCATTCCTGCCACACGCGCCGGTCGAACGGCACCGACAGGTTCTCCACCAGGATCAGCGCGCGCCGACCGGGCCGGTTCTCGTACTTCGCATTACCAAGCAAGGCCCACGTACCCCGGTTCGGTCCGGCGCGCGTCGGCGTCGGGAAGGTGGATGAGGTCGATGAGCGCCGGGCCGTCGTCGCCGTGCGGCAGCGCGCCGACAACGGCCGGGTCCTTGGTCCCGACCAGGCACACCTCGGCGTGTTCGAGCACCTCGTCCACGGAGTCCGCGAGCAGCTGCGCGAGGTGCGGAAGCCGGTTCTCGATGTACTCGCGGTTCGCGCCGAGGAGCCGGGACAGGCTCACGTTGGCGTCGTAGATCTTCAGGTCGTACCCCTTGCCGAAGAGCCGCTCCGCCAGCTCCACGAGCGGGCTCTCGCGCAGGTCGTCGGTGCCGGGTTTGAAGGACAGCCCCAGCAGGCCCACCCGGCGCTTGCCGGCGCGCTCGACCAGCTCCACCGCCCGTTGCAGATGCGCGGAGTTGGAGGGCAGCACGTGGGACAGGATCGGCACCGAGACATCGGCGCGCCGTGCCGCGTGGACCAGGCTGCGCAGGTCCTTGGGCAGGCAGGAGCCGCCGAAGGCGAAGCCGGGCCGCAGATAGGCGGGGCTGATGTTCAGCTTGCGGTCGGCCAGGAACACGTCGATCACCTGGTGCGAGTCCACCCCGAGCGCCTGGCACACCGCGCCCAGCTCGTTGGCGAAGCCGATCTTGAGGCCGTGGAACGCGTTGTCGGCGTACTTGATGGCCTCGGCCACCGGGATCGGCACCCGGAACACCTCGCCGGGCAGTCCCTCGTAGAGCGCCGCCAGTACGTCGCCGCTGGCGGGGTCGAGTTCGCCGATGACGGTCTTGGGCGGGTCGAAGAAGTCCCGCACGCTCGTGCCCTCGCGCAGGAACTCCGGGTTGACCGCGACCCCGAAGTCCACCCCGGCCGTGCCGCCCGCGTGCTTCTCCAGGATCGGCAGAAGCAGGTTCAGGCAGGTGCCCGGGAGCATGGTGCTGCGGAACACGACGGTCTGCCGTCCGCCCCGCTCGGCCACCGCGGCACCGATCTGCTCGGTGACCCGCTCCAGATACGTGGTGCACAGGCTGCCGTTGGCCTCCGAGGGCGTGCCCACGCAGATCAGCGACACCTCGCTGTTCATGATCGCTTCACGGACGTCGGCGGTGGCGCGTAACGCCCCGTTCCGTACGACATCGGCGATGAGCTCGCCGATCCGCTCCTCGACCACCGGGGCCTTGCCGTCGTTGACCAGGTCGACCTTGACCTGGCTCACATCGACGCCGATGACCTCGTGGCCCATGCTCGCCAGGCACGCGGCCGACACGCAGCCCACGTAGCCGAGTCCGAAAACGCTGACTCTCATGACTCGTTCCTCCCCCCATGCAGACCCTTGCGGCCTGCGGTCCCCGTACCGGCCGGACTCTCGCCCCGCGGCCCCCCGCGCATCAGTAGGCCCCCTGCCCGTAGAACACCGCACGCAGCGTCTTCCACAAGATCACTGTGTCCAGGGCGAGCGACCAGTCCTCCACGTACCGCAGGTCGAGGCGGACCGCCTCCTCCCACGGCAGGTCGCTGCGGCCGCTGATCTGCCACAGGCCGGTGAGGCCGGGCTTGACCAGGAGACGGCGACGGATGTCCGGGCCGTACGCGGCGGACTCCTCCGGCAGCGGAGGCCGCGGGCCGACGAGCGACATCGATCCGGTGAGTACGTTGAAGAGCTGCGGTAGCTCGTCGAGCGAGTACCGGCGCAGCACTGCTCCCACCCGGGTCACGCGCGGATCCCGGCGGAGCTTGAACAGCAGTCCCGCGCCCTCGTTCAGGTCGGCCAGCTCGGCGCGTGCCCGGTCGGCGCCGGCGACCATGGTGCGGAACTTGAAGATGGTGAACTCCTGGCCGTCCTTGCCGACCCGGCGCTGGCTGTACAGCGCCCCGCCCCGGCTGTCCACGAGGACAAGCAGCGCGACGAGCACCATCAGCGGCGCGAGCAGCAGCAGCAGGAACGCGGCGCCGAGCCGGTCGACGATCCCCTTGACCACCCGGCGGCCGCCGGTGAAGGTCGGCATGCTGACCCGCAGCAGCGGAATGCCGAGCACCGCGTCGACGTGCAGCCGCGGTCCGGCTACCTCCATCAGTACGGGGGCCACGACCATCTCGGCGTCGCTGCCCTCGAGGTTCCAGGCCAGCCGCTGCAGTCCGTCCGGTGACCAGTGCGGGTCCGAGGTGACCGCGACGACCCGGTAGCCGTCGCGGCGGACGTGGCCCGCGACGTCGGTCAGCCGGCCGACGACCGGCACTCCGTCGAGGCGGTCACCGTCGAGTCCGAGGCCGTCCGGTGTGCACACCGCCTCCACGCGCCAGCCGAGGTGCGGGAACTTGCGGGTACGGGTGATCAGGTCGTGCACGGTGGCCGGGCTACCGGCCGCGAGCACCGGTCTCAGGCAGCGGCCTTCCTTGCGCTGTTTGTGCAGCCACAGACGCAGCAGATACCGCGCGGTCATGGTGACGACGGCGATCGCGGGGATCGCGACGAAGATCCAGAGTTTGATGTTGCGCGAGGTCAGGGCGATTCCGCCGAGTGCCAGGACGACGGTCGCGGCGAACAGCGAGCGTCCGAACCGGCGGAATTCCTCGGCGCCCTGGCCGAGTACGGCCGGAGCCCACGATCTGCTCACCGCCAGCGCTCCCAGCACCAGTAATTCGGTGCCGAATGCGAGAATGACCCATTTCTCGTGCCAGTTGGCCGCGTCCCGGGCCCCGAAGAAGTTACCTATCGCCGCTGCCACGAAAGCCGTGGTCACGGTGTCGCTGATGATCACGGTACGTCGGTACCGCTGTTCCCATTCGCTTGCGGGCCGGCTGATACTCCCGTTCGCCAGACCCCCCCGCGCCGACGAAAACGGGTCGACTAATTCCCCCTGCTGCACAGGATCCCCCCGGTTCCCAATGGTCGAACCGGAGGTTCCCGTCCCCCGGTCGCCGCGCCGTTCTCCACGCCGGGAGGTCCCCGCCCCCCGTCGTCGCGCCGTTCTTCCCCATGGGAGGCTGCGCCCCCCGTGCATGCTTTTTCGGCTGCTTCAGCGCTACCTGGTCAACCCGCTCCGGCGGCCAGTGGACGTGACGTCCTGCCGGAGAATCGAGGTGCGCTGTGACCCGCGGAAACCCCGGGCGCTCCCCGCACCCGAGCCCTTCCGAGGCTCCTGAAAACGATCACCCCCACGTCTGGCGCCGGCGACACGACTGCTGGCTGATGAAGCACTGAACTCAAAGGTCATTAGCGGTCGCCCCGCGCCTGAACGGCTGAAGCACGGTCAATCTAGACCATGGGGACCAGATTGGAGAGAGGGATGTGTGGAATTTGTGCTCATCATTTGAAGCTTGATCCACAGGATGGTTACCGCCTCTGCGTGGACTGATGGGGTGACACGCCGTGTGACCTGTGGTGACGGAAGTTCTCCGGGGTGCCGACGGGGGCGCATCGGGGCCGATCCGGAACCGGCGACGGGCCCGCGCGGAGGCGTCACCGGCGCCCGCGGGCGAGCGTTCACTCCGGCGCACTCCGGCGTCGGCGCCCGGGCGCCGTGTCTACGCCGGGGTGATCTCAACTCATCAGCCGTGTACGGAATTTGAGGCAAGCAGTCGACATTTTGCGCTCACCTATCTTGAAACCTTCGACTGGGGCCCGCAACGTTGTCATGCGCACGTCCTATCGGAAGGTGAGGTTCCCATGACCCTGTCGAGGCGCTCCGTCATCAAGTCCGCACTCGCCGGCGGCGCGGTCGCCGCCGCCGGTCTCCCCCTGGCGGGCCCCGCGGTGGCCGCGTCCCCGCCCGGCGACGTCGTCGGCCGCGTCACCGTCGGCTACCAGGGATGGTTCGCCTGCCAGGGCGACGGAGCGCCGATCGACGGCTGGTGGCACTGGAGTGGCAACTGGGGCCAGTCGCCCTCCCCGGCCAACAACGCCATCCGAAGTTGGCCCGATATGCGCGACTACACCAGCGGTTACCGGACCGCTTACGCGAATCTGGGCAACGGCTCGCCCGCGACCCTCTTCTCCTCGTACGACCAGCAGACGGTCGACACACACTTCCGGTGGCTGCGGGACAACGCCATCGACACCGCCGCGCTCCAGCGCTTCAACCCGAACGGCTCCGAGGGTCCGACCCGCGACGCCATGGCCGCCAAGGTGCGCAGCGCGGCCGAGAGCCACGGCCGCAAGTTCTACGTCATGTACGACGCCACCGGCTGGGCGAACATGCGCACCGAACTGCCGGCCGACTGGACGGACAAGATGCGCACCCACACCGCGTCCCCCGCCTACGCCGTCCAGAACGGCAAACCCGTCGTCGGCATCTGGGGATTCGGCTTCAACGAGCCGAACAAGGCGTGGCCGGCCGCCGACTGCCTGGAAGTCGTCAACTGGTTCAAGGCGCAGGGCTGTTACGTGATGGGCGGCGTCCCCACGCACTGGCGCACCGGCAGGGAGGACTCACGGGCCGGCTTTTCCGACGTCTACCATGCGTTCGACATGCTCTCGCCTTGGATGGTGGGCAGGATCGGCACTGTCGCGGACACGGATCGCTTCCACACCGACGTCAACACTCCGGACCAGGCCGAATGTGACGCCCACGGCATCGATTACCAGCCATGTGTGCTGCCCGGTGACGTGCAGTCACGCCAGCGCGCCCACGGCGACTTCATGTGGCGCCAGTTCTACAACATGGTCCGCCTCGGCGCGCAGGGCATCTACATCTCCATGTTCGACGAGTACAACGAGGGCAACCAGATCGCCAAGACGGCCGAGAGCACGGCCCACGTCCCCACGAACTCCGGCTTCCTGGGCCTGGACGAGGACGGCACCGCCTGCTCCGCGGACTACTACCTGCGCCTCACCGGCGACGGCGGCCGGATGCTGAAGGGACAGCTGCCGCTCACCCCCGTACGCCCGACCCTCCCGATGCCCGGCGGAACCACGCCACCGACGGGCGACCTCGCCCTGCGCAGACCGGCGACCGCTTCCGGCCACACCCAGGCCTACGCGCCGGGCAACGCCGTGGACGGTGACCCGCGGACGTACTGGGAGAGCCCCAACAACGCCTTCCCGCAATGGTTCCAGGTCGACCTCGGCGCCGCGGCGACCATCCGCCGCCTCGTGCTGTCCCTGCCGCCCGACCCGGCCTGGGCCAGGCGCACCCAGACCCTGGCGGTGCTCGGCGGCACGAACGGCAGCGACTTCACCACGCTGCTCGCCTCCGCCGGGCACACCTTCGACCCGGCCGCGGGCAACACCGTGACACTGACCCTGCCCGCTTCCAGCGCCCGCTACGTACGGGTGCGGTTCACCGCCAACACGGGCTGGCCGGCGGGCCAGTTGTCCGGCCTCGAGATCCACTCCGACGCCTGAGTGCGGGCGGGCCCCCGCCCTCAGCGGTAGGAAGCGGTGTCCAGCGCGGCTCTTATGGTCTTGCCCCGCTCGTGCGCCTCGACGGTGACGGTCCGCGCGAGGTTGTTGACCATCATCCAGCCGAACCCACCGGGAACGGCCGGGTCGTGAGGTCTCAGCAGCGGTGCCTGGGGGCTGTGGTCGCTGACCTCGACCACCAGCGCACCGCCGCGCACGCGAGCGCTGTAACGGGCGATGCCGCCGCCGTGACGCAGCGCGTTCGAGGCCAGCTCGCTGGCGACCAGGAGTGCGTCCTCGCGCAGCCGCCGTGCCTGCTGCTCGGTGAGGTCCGCACACAGGGGAACCAGCGCCTCGCTCGTGTCGGTCCGCACCTGTGCGCATGTGTAGCGCTCCGTGTCGGATGCCTCCGGAGCACCCACAGGACCTCCTCCGCTCTGTCCGGGCGCCGGGCCCCTGGTCCGAAATAGTGTCAGGAACGGGGTGGCTGCGTGGTCGTGTCCAGGTAGAACGCGTCGATGCTCTGGACGGCGCGCTCGAAGTCGTCGAGGTTGACCGGCTTGGTGACATAGGCGTTGGCGTACTGCCGGTACGCGCCCGTCACGTCGTCGGGCGCCGCGGAGGTCGTGAGGACCACGACCGGAATCGTGCGCAGGTCGTCGTCGCCCTTGAGGACGGCCAGCAGCTCCCGCCCGTTCATGCGCGGCATGTTGAGGTCCAGGACGATCAGATCGGGGCGCTTGGAGTCCGGGGCGCGCAGGTACTCCAGAGCGGCGATACCGTCCTCGACCTGGGTCAGGTTGCGGGCGCCGCGCGCGGTCAGGGCGTCCTGGACCAGCATGGCGTCGGCGAGGTCGTCCTCGACGAGGAGGACGTCGTAGGGACGGGTCGGCGTGGTCATCTCATGGGCTCCGGGGCAGGTTCGGGTCGGCTGAGGTGGGGGAGGGGTGGGTGATCAGGCCGGGCCAGCGATTTCTGGCCCCTTGCCGGGTGATGTTGAGTACCCGGCCGAGCTGGGGGTAACCGGCCCCCGCCGCGACGGCTTCCTGGGCTGCTTCGTACTCCAGGCGGTCCAGCGCGCTTCTCAGCTGCAACATCATGTACAAGCGCGTCAACGCCTGCGACTGGGCACTGACGTGGCCGTCGTCGGAGGGGCGGGGATCGAGGGTGCGGGGGGTGAGCCGACGGACAAGGTCGTCGAGCGCGTCGATCGTGAGCTCGCCGATCTCCTCCTCGGTCACACGCAGGGAGAAATGCTTGCCAGGCATGCCGCCCACCTTAGGGTCCTCGGGAAACCGCCGATTGCTCGACAACATGACTTGTCGGATTGCGGTTACAGTATGCACGCCGCGCGCATGGGAGAGCGGCCCTGACCGATTCGCAAGGAGCGCCCCGGCATGGCGACCGACGTCAAGAACCGACGTCCCGCAACCCCCCGCGCGAGCTGGACGACACACCGCTGGCTACGGGTGAGCGCCGCCTCGGCACTCGTCGTGCTCGCCGTCCTCGGGGGGCTCGGAGTCTGGGCCCTGAACCGCGCTTCCGTCCTCACCGACGACCTGGTCGACGGGCACAGCCCCGCGCTGTCCAACGCCGTACGCCTGGAGGCGGCCCTGGTCAATCAGGAGACCGGCGTCCGCGGGTACGGCCTCACCGGTGAGCGGACCTTCCTGGCGCCCTACAAAGAGGGCCTGGCCGCTCAGCGCACCGCCGTGAGGGAGCTGCGGCGGCTGGTCGCGGACGACAGCCAAGGGCGGGCCGACCTCAGCAGGGTCGTGACCGAGGCGGGCCGCTGGCAGAGCGCCTTCGCCGAACCGGTCGCCGAAGCCCCCGACAAGGCCTCGGCGCAACTCTCCGCGCAACGCTCCAACCAGGGCAAGACCTCCTTCGACGCGCTGCGCAAGGCGATGGTCGTCCAGCAGGATCATCTGCGCGCGGCCCGCATGGCCGCCACCGACGACCTGCGCAGCGCGACGCGGCTGCGCGACGGCATCTTCATCAGCATCGCCCTGGTCATCCTCCTGCTCACCGCCCTGATCTTCGAAGGTCTCCGGCGGGGCGTCACCAACCCCCTGGCCCAGCTGGGCGCCGACTCCCGCGCGGTGTCCCGCGGCAACTTCGAGCACCCCGTCGTCGCCACCGGACCCGCGGACCTGCGCCGGCTCGGCTCGGACATCGAAGCCATGCGCCGCCGCCTCCTGGACGAACTGGCGTTCGCCGAAGAGGCCCGCCGCCGGCTCGACGAACAGGCGGCGGAACTGCGCCGCTCCAACTCCGAGCTGGAGCAGTTCGCCTACGTCGCCTCGCACGACCTGCAAGAACCCCTGCGCAAGGTGTCCAGCTTCACCCAGCTCCTGCAGCGCCGCTACGACGGACAGCTCGACGACCGGGCCGACCAGTACATCGGGTTCGCCGTGGACGGGGCGAACCGCATGCAGAAGCTCATCAACGACCTCCTGGAGTTCTCGCGCGTGGGCCGCGTCCACAACGACCACCGCGAGGTCGATCTCGACACGGTCGTCGACCAGACGCTCGACTCGCTGAGCGTCGCCATCGAGGAGTCCGGAGCCCGGATCGTGCGCGATCCGCTGCCCACCGTGACGGGGGACAGCACGCAGCTCGGCATCCTGTGGCAGAACCTGATAGTCAACGCCGTCAAGTTCCGGCACGCCGACCGGGCGCCCGAGATACGGATCGAGGCGGCCCGCGACGGCGACCTGTGGCGCTGCGCGGTCAGCGACAACGGCATCGGGATCGCCCCGGAGTTCGCGGAGAAGGTGTTCGTCATCTTCCAGCGCCTGCACACCAAGGACGCCTATCCAGGAAGCGGAATCGGCCTCGCCATGTGCAAGAAGATCACCGAGTTCCATGGCGGAACCATCGGCATCGACCCGGACCACGGGCCGGGCACCCGCATCGTCTTCACCCTCGCGGCGACCGCACCCGAGCCGCACACCGACAGCGTCGAAGGCGCGGCCACGAGATGAGCACCCTCGGACCCGAGCAGAACGTCCGCATCGTTCTGGTCGAGGACGACGACGGCGACGCCCTCCTGGTGGAGGAGCTGCTGATCGACACCGGGCTGCGGCACGCCGTGATCCGGTGCAGCAGTCTCGCCGCCGTCCGCGCCGAACCGACGATCCACGCCGCCGACTGCATCCTGCTGGATCTGCACCTGCCCGACGCCAGCGGGATCGGCGCGGTCGCCGCCGTCCAGGAGATCGCACCCGACGCGGCGATCATCGTCCTGACCGGCCTCGCCGAATCACAGGCCGGCACCGAAGCGGTGGCCGCCGGCGCCCAGGACTACCTCGTCAAGGGCCAGGTCGCCCCGGACCTTCTGCACCGTGCCGTCCGCTACGCCGTCCACCGCAAGCAGGCCGAGCGGACCAGCGCGGACATCCGGGCCGGGCAGCTGCGCGCCGAGGAGAACGCCCGCCTCGAACGCGGACTGCTGCCACAGCCGATGATCTCCGCCTCCAGCATCAGGGCCACGAGCCGCTATCTGCCCGGCCGCGAACGGGCCTTACTGGGCGGCGACTTCCTCGACGTGGTCCAGACGCCCGACGGTCAGCTGCACGCCATCGTCGGCGACGTGAGCGGGCACGGCCCCGACGCCGCGGCGCTCGGAGTGTGTCTGCGCATAGCGTGGCGCTCCCTCACCCTGGGCGGCCATCGCGCCCAGGACCTGCTTCTGCTCCTCGAGCGGATGCTGGTCGCCGAACGCCCGCAGAGCGACCTGTTCGCGACCGTCACGCTGGCCTGCCTGGACCCGGCCGACGGCCGCGCGACCCTCTATCTCGCAGGTCACCACCCCCCGCTGCTGACCACGGCCGGCCGCACGCACCAGGTGTCGGCACGCCACGGCATCGCCCTGGGCATCGCGCCGGGACACGCCAACTGGCATGCCAGTGAGCTCACTCTGCCGGACCGCGGGGCGCTGATGATCTACACGGACGGCCTGGTCGAGGGCCACGAGGGGGACGAGCCGCAGCGCCTCGGCGTCGAGGGACTCATCCGTCTGATGGACCGGATCCCGGCGGACGACACCGACACGCATCTCGACGAGCTGATCACCCAGGTCCGGGCGCTCAACGCCGACCGGCACACCGATGACCTCGCCATCCTCCGCCTGGAATGGAACGGCTTCGGTGCGCTGACGGGCCTGATCTCCGCTTCCGGGCACGTGCTCAGCCATGAGAAGGGGCGGTGACCCCCAGGTCGGCACGCATCGCCGCCCGCATCAGGGACAGCGCCCGCCAGCTCTCCTTGATGCGGGACTGCGCGGCGGTGATGTCCTCGCCCTCACGGGCCGTGCCGTGCGTGAGGCGGACGAGCACGCCGTAGACGCTGCCTATGCCCGTATTGACCGCCCGTACCTGCGTCAGCACCTCATCCGGCACGATCATCTGGGCCTCGGCGTACCACTGGCGGTACTCCGCCCGCGCCGCGTCGATGACATCGAACGTGGGCTGCGGAGCCTCCGTGCCGAGACGCAGCGCGTGGACGTGGTCGCTAAGGCTCGCCAGGTAGTGTCGGGCCGCGGCGTTGAACGCGATGTACGCCGCCCTGCGGGCCTCCACCACCCCCGACCGCCGCTGGGCCGAGAGGTCGGCGACCCGCGTACGTTCGAGGTAGCGCCACTCCTCCCTGCGGATGGCGTCCGCGCGGCGCTGGACCAGCCAGGCCGAGCCCAGGGTGCCGCCCACACCCACCGCCGCCGCCAGCAGACCTGCCGTGGCCGCATCCATCCTGCCTCCCCGCGTCACAGTCCCTGGCAGGAGAACGCGGCCCACAATTCGAGCGCCGCCGGATCTCCGTCGTTCAGGATGTCGGCCACCGCGCGTGGCATGTCCTCGGGGACCTCGCGGTGGGGGTCGAGCAACCACAGCTGCGTCTCGCGCAGAGCGTGGACCGGCGGTGATCCTCTGCGCAGACGGTCGTGGAAGACGTACATCATGAGGCCGGTGAGACCGTCGAGGACCTCCCAGCGCGAGCCGACGACCCCGGTGGCACCCGCGGAGAGGAAAGCGGTGGACAGGGTCAGGGCCTCGTCGAAGTCCCCGGTGGCGTGGTCGCTGACACAGGCGTCGAGGACCACCAGGCCGCCGGGGGCGCCGAGCGGGCGGCCGCGGGCCTGGCGGAGGATCTCGTGGACGGGCAGCAGACCGGAGCCTTCCTCGGGGGTCGCCAGCAACAGGCAGGCGTCCAGCGGAGAGTTGCCCGCCGGCCGCGCGTGGCAGGCCAGGTGGAGCACGGAGGCCCCGGCCCCCGCACGGCTCGGCAGGGCGGCCAGGACCTCGGCGGGAACACCCCGCCCGGCCGCGCGCCGCACCTTGCCGAGCAGCCGGCCCGACGGATAGAGCGCGGCATGCAGATGCCGGGCCTCGGTGGTGGCGCCGGGCAGGGAACCGTCCGGATTGCCGACGATCACCGGGGCGGCGTCCGGCCGCAGCCGGGTACGGCCGAGCACCTCCGTCAACTGGCGGGCGGAGGCGGCGTACGACAGGACGAGACGGTGGACGGCGCGGACCGGCCGGCCGCCGTGGCGCAGCCCGCTGCTGAGCAGGGCCGCGTGCCACGGAACGCCGCCGAGATCGCCGAACGGGACCAGGATCAGGTGGGGTTCCGGGCCCGCCTCCCTGATCAGCGGGGAGCGCAGGAGCGGGGCCATCACCACCGTGCCCGCCCAGTCGCACAGTTCCTCCAGCGCACCGAGCCAGCGCGCGTGCGCCTTCGTCCGTTCGGCCGGGGACGCGTCCCGGTCCAGCGTGTCCTGCCGGTAGCGGTGGGCTTCCTGATACGTCGCCAGGACGTCGAGGGAATCGCGCCGCAGCAGACCGAGGTCGACGGTCGCGACGCGGGCGTCGTGCGTGACGACGACCGCCCGCCCGGCGCTGCCACCGCCGGGCGGCAGCAGATACACCAGGGCGTGCGCCCCGGCCCGGTGCAGCGTGGCGGCGGTCTCCTCGGCCGTGGGCGGCGACATCAGCGCGGTGTTCACCCGCGACCTGGCCAGCGCGGCGAGCGCCCGTTGCCGCAGATCGTCCGGGAGCGGCAGTTCGGCCCCCTCGTCCAGGGCGCCGAGCAGCGAACCGGCCCCGGCCAGCAGGGCACCCAGATCGTTCGGCGCGGGTGCCAGGGCGCCGCCCTCCCACTCCTCGGCGAGATCCGCCCGGTCCGCCTCCCGCAGCAGAGCGGGCACGTCGGACGTGGTCGTGGAGGCGTGCAGCACCTGGCCGCGCCCCAGCTCCAACGCCTCGACCGCGCCGGGCAGATCGCCGTCCGCCAGACACCAGCGGGCGAGGGTCAGGGCCCGTTCGGATGCCGTGCGGGCCATCTGCAGCGCCGGTTCGGCGGATGCCTGGAGCAGGACGACGGTGGCCGCCTCGCGCAGCCCCGCGGCTCCCGTGCGCCGCGCCGCCTCGTGATCGCCCGGGCCCGAACGGGCCCGCAGGACATCGGAGAGCACCTGGGCGAGCAGCGTCCCGAGCGGGGACGGCGGGCGGTCCGCGATCCGTTCGCGCGCCGCGCGCGCCAGTTCGACTGCCAGGTCGGCGTCGGCGGGTGAGCGCCCGTGCGCGAACCGGGCGTGGCACAGCACCGCGTGCAGGGTGGTGGCGCGCAGGCCCTCGGGACTGTCCGGCTCCACGGCCGCGACGGCGTCCCGCACCAGCTTCTCCGCCGATTCGACGCCCCGCTTGTTGTACGGCGTGAACGAGGTCATCAGCAGCGCGGTCGCCGTACGCAGCAACAGCAGCGGCCGCTTCGGATGCCGCTCGGGCATCTCCGCCACGCTCTCCGACATGAGCGCGAGCCCGTCCAGGCGGTCCCGCAGCGTGCCGCCGAAGAAGGAGGTCAGCAGCAGCATCAGCCCGAGGTCCGCGTCGAGCTCCAGGCGTCCCGGGTCGTCCTCCGGCATGGCCGCCTGCAGCCGGCGCATGGCCTCGACCGAGGCTGCCATCCCGGCGCCGGACCGGGAGGTCGTGGCCAGCATGAACTGCATCTGGACCAGGCCGTGTTCGAGGTACGGCAGCTCCTGGCCGACCAGGTGCAGATCGGCGAAACCGGCCCCGGCGGCGCCGGCCAGGACGCTGTTGACCTCCTGGATGTAGCGGGCGGCGGTGTGCAGGTCCTGGAGGTCACCGCCCGCCTGGTACCGCTCGTAGAGGTTGATGGAAAGGTTCTGCAGGTACACGACCCGGTTCACGTCGTCGACGGCGGTCTGCCGGAACGCCGCTGTCAGATGCCGGATCGCACCGTCCAGGTCGTCGGACGAATGGGACAGCGCATGGCGCTGGCTGAGCGCGGCGGCGTACGCCCCGTGCGTCTGCGAACCGAACCCGGGCGACTGCGACGGCACCCGCATCGACTCGTTGAGCAGCGCGATCGTGCGGTCGACCCCCTCCAGGTCGGCCTGCCCCTGGTCGGTGCGGACGATCCTGGCGTGCGCGAGCTGATTGAGCAGATCGCTGCGCATCGGATCGTCATCGGGGATCAGCTCGACGGCCCGCTCCAGATGGTGCAGGGCCTCGTCGTTGTCGTAGCGCGCGGGATGGTGCTCGCGCAGACTGTTGAGCAGACAGCCCAGCAGGGCGTGGCTCGTCGGGCGCAGCCCGTCGTCGTCGGCCAGCTCGTCCAGGGCCTCGCGCAGCAGCCCGACGGCCTCTTCGTTGACCGGTGTCGGCCGGGACCCGGGCCCCGCGGACTCCTCCCGTTCCGCGAGCGCCGCGCCCAGCAGCGCCGTCGCCTGGGCCCGGTAGGGGCTCTCCGGAGCCACCAGACGGACCAGATCGCGCAGGGCCGCGAGGTACGCCGGACGGTCCGCGTGGCCGACGCGTCCGCCGCCCCGCTCACGGTAGACGTCGACCAGATGCCCGGCGGCGAAGATCCGCGCGTGGTGCTCGTGGGGGAGGGTCGCGGCGAGCAGTTCCAGGTGCTCGACGGCTGCCGCGCCGTCCTCGGTGTCCGCGGCCGGGTCGAGGAGCCGGATCAGCCGGACCCTGGTCTCCGTCTCCAGCTCGTCCGCCTCGTCGGCCCACGAGCCCGCCCCGTCCTGCGCCGGCTCCCAGCCCGCCGGCCGGAGCCCGTCGAGGACCGACTCCAGCGCGGCCCGCGCCCGCCGCAGGTCCTCGGGATCGGCGTCGAGGTCGTGCCGGTCGGCCAGCGCACAGCCGTACGCGACGATCAGACCGGGATGCGGCACCTCGTCGAGCCGGGGCACCCCGTCGTCGAAGGCGGCGACGGCGTCGGCGAGATCGGACGGGTCGGGGGGCGCGAAGTGGGGCGCGGGCGGGGAGGGTTCCGGCGCCGGGTCGTCCTCGGTGGCAAAGGCGCCCTCTCCCGCCTCGTCCTCAGCAGCGAGCGCGTCTTCGTCCTCGGCGGCGAGCGCGTCCTCGTACCGGGCGTGCAGCAGCAGGCCGACACGGACGCAGGCCGTGGCGTACTCCGGATCGTCCGGGTGCAGCGTCGCCCGGGCCTCGGCAAGCAGCGGGATCGCCGTCTCACGCGTCCCGAGGGGATCATGCACCTCGTACGCGTCCGCGTTGCCGCCGACGGCCTGCCAGTAGCCCACCGACAGGGTGAGACCCAGCAGGAACCGGCACCGGGCCAGCTCGGCGGGGTCGACGGCGCCGCCCTGCCCCACCAGCAGTTCGTCGGCGCGCAGCAGCGCGTCGCGGGAGCCGCGCCAGGAGACACCCGCCTCCTCGGGCCGGTCCTGCGCGTCGTGCAGTTCGAGCAACTGCTCGGCGTGGTCGATGAGTTCGACGGGGCCCGCCCCGGGTGCGAGGCCGGGCGGGCCGGTCGCCGCGGTCGGGGCGGTCATCGCGCGGCGCGCCGGGTACGGCGCAGGGCGAAGGCGCCGGTGTACAGGCACAAGGGCACGGCCAGCAGCAGGGCCGACCAGAACGCCGCGTGCCCCCAGGTCCCGGCGAAGTCCGCGAACAGGCCGGACAGGACCGGCCGGCTGACCGCCTCCGCGGGTTCGACCGGCGGCGGCCACAGACCGAGCGCGATCACCACCACGGCCGACACGGTGAGCAGACGCCGCGCTCCCTCCGGGGACAGCACGGCGGCCAGCGCACAGACCGCCGCGCAGACCAGTACGTACTGCGACTGATAGGAGGCACCTTCCTGTCCGGTGCCCCACGACGCGAGCGTGCGGTGCTCCCCGGTGAACGAGACCCGCACCTCGACAGCGGCCCACAGAAGGGTGGTCAGCGTCAGCAGGGCCGCCAGCGCGAACAGCACCCGGTCACGGGTGCCGAGCTGCCCGGTGCGCCAGCGCCTCGGGTCCTGGTAGGGGCGCGCGGTCAGACCGGCGCGGGTGCGCCGCTGCTCGGTCCGCCGGCGCCGCAGCTCGGCCTGCTGCTCCTCGGCCGTGCGGGCCTCGGCCAGCCGCCCGCGGGCCAGGCGCAGGAGCACGACACAGACCAGGGGGACGACCGCCAGTGCCACGACGGCGTTCCAGCTCCGCCAGCCGCCCAGCAGCGGGCGCAGGAATCCGGTCAGCCACTCCGGGGCCTGCAACACGTCGAGCGGTGGCAGGTCCGGCCGCGCATGGCCGAGGTACAGGCTCAACGCCGCCCCGACCAGCAGGGGTCGCAGCGACAGGCGGGCCGGGGCCGCCGCGTAGGCCACGGCGAAGACGAGGGCCACCGCGCACAATCCGGTCTGCGCAGCGGACGCGGAGTCGGCGGCGCGCGCGAGGGGCGCGGTGAGCCGGTCGGAGGGGTCCATCGCGTCCCAGCCGAGCCCGGAGTCCGCCACGTACCGCAGCGTCGCGCCCGACCAGATCAGCAGCAGGAACATCGTGAACAGCGCGGCGGCGGCGAACAGCCGCCGGGCCAGCGGCCCCCGGGCGCCGCTCCACCACTCGGCGAACGTGACGTCGTGGTCCTGCCCGATGGCGTCGGCGCGCAGCGCACGCGGCAGCAGCACGGCCGCGGCGACGAGAGCGGCCCGCCCCGGTACCGTCCGCGGGTCACCGCCCGCCGCCCGCCCCAGCAGATCCGCCCAGCCCCGCTCGAACCCCGCGTCCTGCGACCCGCGGCGCAGCACGGCGCTCGCACGGTGGCGCAGCGCGCCCAGCCGGACCAGGACGGCGAGCACGGCCGCCGGCGCCTTCGAGAGCAGCACGGCGAGGATGCGCGGCAGCCCGGTCAGCGGCATGAGCGCCTGGCCGCGCCGTCCCGGGTCCACGAGCAGCGCGGCGGCCAGCCCGTACGCGGCGTCCGTCTCGCGCTGGTCGAGACGGCCGTCGCCGCCGCCGCGCCGGCCCACGGCCCGGGCCCGGCCGCGGATGTCCTCGACGGTGCGCGGCAGTTCGTCGGCGAGGGCGAGCAGCACCTCGCAGCGGCGCTCACCGCAGTCGGGATGGGCGCAGTCGAAACCGGCCGCGATGATCGGCACGTTCGCCTTGAGCAGTTCGTCGAGGAACGCGACCGCGCCCTGCCCCTGCGCGATGCGGGCGATGCCCTCGGCGTCCACCCGCCGGCCGCGGTACTGCGGGGTCGCCGAGGGCGCGAAGACCGCGACGAAGGAGAGCGCCGCGACGGCGGCCCGGGTCGCCTTGTCCGGACCGCGGCCGAGACCGAGCAGCTGACCGCTGTCGTAGGAGGTGTCCTCCAACTCGTCGTGCAGCCAGGTGGCGAGCCGTGGCCCGTCCGGGCCCGCGAGCCAGTCGGCGGCCTCCGTGGAGTGCTGGGCCATCGCGGCGGCCAGGCTCTCCGCCTCGTGGTGCGCGGTGCCGTGGAAGGTGATCGGCCGGTTGGCGTGGCGGGCGCCCGGGGCGGTGTCGGGGGCGTCGGGCCGGATCACGGGCGGGTTCTCGCCCCGCAGCCAGCGACCGACCTCGGCCGCGGTCCAGCGGTCGTCTGGGTCCTTGGTGAGCAGGCCCTGGAGCAGCAGGTTCTGCCGGGTGTCCGTCACGGCGGTCAGATCGACCTCGTGGTTGACGATCAGCTTCCTGGTCCAGGCCTCGTCGGTGATCCGGGCGTCGTCGCCGAGGACGTAGAGCGGGCGGCCGGTGAACACCTGGTACAGGACGAGCCCGAGCGTCCACCAGGGCGTCGCCTTGAGGTTCTGGTTGACGATCTGTTCGGGTGCCATGTAGAGAGCGGTGATCTGGAAGTCGTGGTAGCTCTGGCTGGCGGTGAACCGGGCGACCCCGCCGAAGTCGGCGACGACGAACTGGTCCCGGTCGCCGCCACCGCCCCGGCGCTGCCGGACGAGGATGTTGGCCGGCTTCAGGTCGAGGGGGTTGCGGTCGATCCGGGTCTGCCAGAAGTCGAGCAGATCGGAGAGTTCACGGACCGTCCGCTCCGTGTGGGCCCGCTCCTCGCGGGGTCTGCCGTCCCGCAGCCGCCGGGTGAGATGGTCCTCGAACGTGGTCGGCAGATACTCCATCGCGACCCAGCCGCACGCGACGGCGCCGACCGCGACCTCCCCGAACTCGTGGATGCGGGGCACGTGCCGGCGGAATTCGGGGGTCGCGAGGTGCTCCAGCGTGTCCAGGTCCATGGCCTGGCCCGGGTGCGCGACCTTCACCGCGGCGTCGGTGCCGTCGGCGAGGCGTCGCACGTGCCAGACGGTGCCCTCGCTGCCGACTCCGGCCACGTTGTGGGGCTCGTACCGGTCGAGCAGGCCCTGGGGGAAGTCGCTCCGTGCCGCGTGGCCCGCCTCGCGGCGGGTCGGCGGATCGGTGGCGGTCCGGCCGGTACGGGTGGGTGCGTCGGGATTCTGCAGGCGCGTGCGGGGGCTCGGGACGGCCCCCGCCGGGCCGCCGTCGCGCCCGGCCTGCTCAGGCTGCCCGTCATCGGCGGGCGGGGCGTCCTGCTGCCGGCGGGTCGGCGGGCTCGGCGCGGCGGCGGAGGGCCGCTGCTTGCGGGTCCGCGGGCCGCGCTGTCTGCGGGTCGGTGGGCTGGGCTGCTTGCGGGACGGGTCGGCGGGGTTCGCCGGAGTCTCGTCGAAGTCGTCGGCCATGAAGGGTCCTGAGGGTCCTCGAAGGGGTCCAAGTCCTGTGCGTGTTGCGGGACTTCTTGCGAAGGTGCTGGTTCGGCCGGGGGACCGGTGGAGCGTCGTGGCGGGTCGGACAGGCTCTCAGCGGAGCCCGCCGAATTCGTCGAGTTCTACGAGGCTGATGTCCACGGCCTCCGGCGCCTGGGCCAGATGGACGCGGTGGTTGCCGGGCCACAGCTGGACGGGGCGGGTGAGGCGCTCGCCGTCGACGAACGTGCCGTTGGACGAGCCCTTGTCGGCGAGGTAGAGCAGGCCCGCGTCCCAGTACACCTCGGCGTGGGCCCGGGACAGCTGGTCGAGCGCGGCCAGCCCCGGCACATGGGCACAGTCCGGGGAGTCCCGCCCGAGCGGGGTGGGCCCCTGCTCCGCGGCGCGGACCGGGACGAGGACTCCGGCCATCACGAGGGCGAGGCAGGGGGCGGCCGGGGCGGGTCTGCCGCCGCGACCGGCGGGTGACTGAAGGCGGGTGGGGGGAGCGGGGGCGGCGGGTGCGGGGGTGCCGGGTCGGCTGCCGGGCGGCCGGGTGGTGGACTCCGGTCCGGGGTGTCGGGGTTGGGTGGCGTCCTGCCGGGTGGTGGACTCCGGTCCGGTGTGTCGGGACCGGGTGGCGTCCTGCCGGGCGGACCCGGACGGCCCCCCGGACCCTTCCGCCCCCCGGCCCGGGGCATCGTGCCCGGAGTCCGGCGCGGGCACAATGGAGCCGTCCTGCTGATCGCTCGCCTCACTGGCCGTCAGATACTGCCTCTCCGGGACGAGTTGCTCCCATTCGTGGATTCGGCAGTAGCCGCGGCGCGGAGACGTCGGACAGTCGTCGGGCGTCACCGGGCAGCGATAGAGGGTGGTCACGGTCGCCATGTGTTCTCCTGGAAGGTCAGGCCCCGAGCCGTCAAGTCGCGTGCCAGGGAACTCAGTTCACCCGGCCTCGGTACGCCGATGATGTGCACGGCGTCCTGCGTGACCTGTACCTGCAGCTCGGGATGGTCGGTGCGGCGATCGAGGTGGGGGCCGTAGCGGCGCCGGCCGAGGCCGGTGCGCGGGGTCAGGCGCTGGTTGGCCGAGCCGCGCCAGACCAGACGGGTCGGTTCGCCCGCGCGGTAGCGCCCGGTGATGACGGCGTCCGCGTGCCGGAGCGCGAGCGAGGCGGCCGGCGAGGCGGCGATCTCGGGCTCCTCCCACCCCGTGTACACGAGCAGGTCGGCGTCGGCCCGGCCGGCGTCGCGACGCACCTGGTCCGCCGTGTCGAGCAGCGCGGCCAGCGCCTGCGCCTGCTCCAGCGGCTCGCCCCCGCTGACCGTCAGCCCGTCGTAACCGTCGGCGAGACCGCGCCGCCACACGCGCGCCAGCCGCTCCACGCTGACGTCGTGACCGCCGGCGGGGTCCCAGGTGTGCCGGGACATGCATCCCGCGCAGGCGAGCGGACAGCCCTGCACCCACAGGCCCAGGCGCCGCCCCGGGCCCAGCGCGGTGACCGGTCCGAGTACCTGCGACACCCGCAACGCCGGGGCCCCCGTCGCGTCCCTCATGTCCCTCGCCGTACCTTCACCGTGTACGCGTCGCCCTCGCCGTCCACCGCCTCGACCTCGATGTGCTCGCCGGGCCGCAGCGGCTGGTGGAACAGTTCGCGCGACAGCGGATTGACCAGGGCCGACTCCACGGCCGTCACCACTCCGCGGCCACCGTGGTCGAGCCGGCGCGTGGCCTCCACCCGCAGGACCTCCCACGGGTCGTCGCCGACCGTGAGGTCCGCGCCGTGCACCTCCTTGATCCGGGCGGTCACGGAGGCCAGCGCCTTGTCGAGGATGGGCGGCACCGACTCGGGCTGGATGAAGTCCATGGCGACGAAGCTGTCGCCGAACCGGTTGCGCAGCTCCGGCCGGCCGATGTGATCGTTGAAGAAGGTGTCGAAGGCGACGCGCAGCGCCTCGCGGACGTCCTCCGGTTTGTCGTGCCGGTTGAGCCGCGGCCCCTGCTTGGCCTTCTCGTCCCCGGCCTCGCCCTGACCGTCCCCGCTTCCGTCGCCGCCCCCCTCACCTGCGGCCGCTTTCGCGCCCCGGCGGTTCTTCGGCCGGATCACCTCCGCGGACACGCCCAGGTTCGACGTGAAGATCAGCACGCATTCGGTGAAGTGGACCGTGGCCCCCTGCCCGTCGGTGAGCCGGCCGTCCTCCAGGATCTGCAGGAACAGGTCGAACAGCCGCGGGTGGGCCTTGTCGATCTCGTCGAAGAGCAGCACGCTCATGGGATGCGCGCGCACCGCGTTGGTCAGCTCGCCGCCCGCGCTGTGGCCGACGAAGCCGGGAGGCGCACCGATCAACCGGTCCCGGGCGTGCTCCTCAGCGAACTCGCTCATGTCGAAGCGGATCGGCCGGGCGTCCTCGCCGAGGATCATCTTGGCGACGCCCTTGGCGAGTTCGGTCTTGCCGACACCGGTGGGCCCGGACAGGAAGAGGGTGCCGCGCGGCCGGCTCGGCGAACTGGACGACTGGGCGCCGGTGAGCCCCGCCGCCGAGCGCATGAAGATCTCGATGGTGCGCCGTACCGCGTGCGGCTGGCCGATGACCTCGGCGTTGAGATACGCCTCACCGTTCAGGATGTTCTCGCGCACCGCCTGCGTGGCCCACGGGTTGTCGAGCACCCCGACCCGGTACAGCCGTGCGGCTTCGTCGAGCCGGGCGAGCGGCAGCCCCCGGTCGGCGGCCATCCGGCCGATGGCCAGGATCTCGCCGACGCCCATCCCGTGCGAGGACCGGGTCAGCGCCTCGGTCGCCTGGTCCTGCTCCTGACGCGTCACGGGTGCGGCCGCTGTGCCGTCCGCCGCCGGCCTGCGTGCGGACAGCCGCTCGACGACGAACCGGCCGGCCGCGCGGCGCTGGTCGTGCGGTGGCTCCGGCACACTGATCACGCGCAACGCCCGGCTGCCGATGGCGAATTCGAGCGGCAGCTCCTCCTGCTTCTCGACCACCCAGAAGAGCGTGTTGTACGGGGTCACGCCCCCGGTTCCGCGCACCGGCCGCGCCGTGTGACCCAACTCCTCGACCGTGGCGAGCAGTCGCGCCGCCTCACCGGCGACCGGGCCGCGCGGGGACCCGAGGCGTGCCGTGTACGGGATGATCAGGCCGATCGCGGGACCCGTGTGCCGGACCGTACCGATCATGATCTCGCGGATGCGGGCGATGCCCGCCTCGACGTCGTCTCCGTCGTCCGCGTCGTCGGGATCGGCCTCTCCGGTGCCCCGCTCCCGTTCCCCGCGTTCGTGCTCGGCGCGGGCGTCCTCCTCGGCCATGCGGCGCAGCGCGGGCGGGAAGGCGAACGGGTCGTTGGTGAGCCGCCAGGCGAGCACCCGGTCGTCGACCAGGCTCTGCCGGGCCAGGGCGCCGTAGCCCCGGGTGCGGCACAGCGACTCGATGACCTCCTCCAGGCTGTACGGGGTGGGCGGCCCGTCCGGAGCGGGCGCCACCACGCCGCCCTCGCCCTCCTCGGGCAGCAGGAACACGTCGCGGACATTGCCGGTCAGCAGGATCTGCGGATAGACGGTCAGGGCCATGTCCAGCTCGCGGATCCAGGCGGGCGCCGGAGTCGGCCCTGCGGGTGCGGCGGCTTCACGCTCCTTGCTGAACATCCCGGACGTCCCGGACGTCCCGGCGCGCTCAGTGCCCTGAGTCCCCTCGGCGCCCTCAGTGTTCTCAGCGCTCACGCCACTGCCCCTGTCCATATCCGCCGGACCGCGGAGGCTTCCGCTTCTTCTTGGGACGCGGCTTCGGTGAAGTCGTGGTGCCCGACGTGTCCGACGTACCCGATGTGTCTGCCGTGGCCGTCTCGTCCGCGTCCTGCGCCGTCTGACCGGGGGAGCTCTCCGCGTCGGGCCAGGAACCGTCGGGCAGTACGGCAGTGGGGCGCACCCCGGGCGGCAGGGTCGCCGTGCGCGCCAGCTCGACGCCCTGCCGGCGTACCGCGTCCTCGATGCCGGGCAACTGGTCCTCGCAGAACCAGCGTTGCACCTGCTGGTCCGCCTCCGCCGGGGCCCCGGTGCGTGCCACCAGGACCGTGTTGAGGCCCGGCCGGTCCGGGGTCAGGGCCACGCGTACCCCGTAGTTGCCGGAGGCGGCGGTCTCGGTGTCCGCTCCGCCGGCGGCCGTGCCGAGCGGCACGACGACGCTTCCCTCGTCCGTCAGCAGGTCGGCGAAGTCGTCGCCGACGGCATAGCCCCGTTCGCGCAGCGCGTCCATCACGGTGTCGGCGACCGTGGCGCGATGCCGGGCGGTCTCGGCCCGGGCCACGGCCAGGTCCACCTCCCGTTCCAGGTGGGTCGGGTCGGGCGCCTCGGTGATCGCCGCCGACAGATGGTCCCGGTCCTCGGGCGAGGCATCCTCCAGGCGGTCGAGCAGCCGTGCCCGCACCGCGGTCCGCCGGGCGGTGTCGCGCTGCCGCTGGGTCGACTTGTGCACGAGCACACCGAGATCGTGGAAGAGCGTCCGGGCCTCGTCCGCCGTGCGCGCCTGACGCAGCGCGGTCAGACGCCGGGCGAAGACGGGCAGGTCCTCCGGCTCGCAGGACGCGCCGTCACGGCTCAACAGCGCCTCGGCCTGCGTCACGGCGGCGTCCCTGGCCCGCGCGGCATGCTCCTCGCCGGCCCGGGCCGCGGTCGTGGGGGCGGCCGGACGCGTGGCAGGCCGGGACGGTGCGGTGCGCCCGCTCTTGTCCTCCTGCCGGGCGGACTTGTCGGCCGACGGGGCCCAGACGTCGGCGGCGGCCCGGGCCAGCTCGGCCTCCGCCCGTGCGTTGACGGAGCGGGCCGACTCCAGGGCGAGGGCCAGCTCCGCGGAGTCCGCCGAACCCGGCACGGAGAGGATGCGCACGTCCACCTTGGCCGTGCCGTACGCGCGCCGCAGGGACCTGGCCTGCCCCCGCAGGTTCCGTGACCGCGCGGTCTCCTGCGCGAGTTGCGCACGCAGTTCCCTGCGCCGTTCCGCCTCGAGATCGACGTAGGTCCACTCGTAGGCCGCGGAATTGCTCACAGACCCCCCTATGACGCGGTCGCGGCGGGAGGGCCCTCGGTCCGCGCATCTGCCGGCTGACGGCGTGCACCGAACTTTCCTGGGCGCTGCCTCCTGCCCATGATGCCTCATACGACGCAACCGTGACCGGGCTTCGACGTTCCCAACACCCATACTGAGCACGGCTGTTACCGTGCGAGCGACGCAAGGGGGAGGAGATGTCCACGTGACCTTCCTGGCGGACGCGATCGAGGCGATCGAGGAGAACTGGGAGGAACTGTCCGGGCTGCTGGACGCGGCCGGGCGCGCCGAACTCCTCGACATCGTCGAGGGCGCGGAGTCGGACCCGGAGATCGCCGCCGACGAACTGCGCGACCTCATCAAACCGCTGCTCGCGCCCGGCCACCCGGTACGCGACGCCCTGACCCCGTCGGGCGTGCGCTACCAGCCGGTGGCGAAGGCGCCCGGGGAAAACCCCCAACTCATGGAAACCTTCCGCAAGCTGCGGACGCGTATGGCGGCGGCGGGCATCCTGCGGACCGGCGACATCGCGCTGCCGTACGAGGCGAGGGCGGCGTACGAGGTGGAGGCGGCGTACGAGGCGGGGGCGGGGGAGCCGACAGCCGAGCCCGCGTACCGTCCCGACGCGGACGACGCCTGGATCCTCGCGGCACCCTCGCTCCCCGCGGCCTCGGTGGAGCTTCCCCCGGACCAGGTCGGTCAGCTGATCGTGCTGACCGACGAGAACGAGGTGGACCGGGTCCCCGCCTTCCAGTTGCCGGAGGGGTCGGGCGCTCCGTACCCGGTCGTCATCGAGATCAACAAGATCCTGTCGGCCGACGAGGATCCCTGGGGCGCCGCCGACTGGTGGCTGGGAGTCAATGTGTGGCTGGGTGCCGCGCCCGCGAGCCTGCTGGGCACCGGGGTGGACCATGCACTGCTGTCGGCCGCGCGAGCCGAGATCCCGGAGTGGTGAGTACGTGCCTGACGTGAGGATCCCCGCCCCGGCCGTCCGCGCCGAACCGCAGCGGTACGTGCTACCGGCCGGCACCGAACTGTGGCGCGTCCACGCGGCGCACCGCCCGGCCACCGAGTTCAAGGGCGTACCCGCCGACCTGCACTGGGGCGGCGGACGCTTCTGCCACATCCGCGACGGTCTGAGCCCCGACAGGCTGCCGTTCCTCTACGCCGGGCTGACTCCGCTGACGGCGGTCTGCGAAACGCTCGCCCGTGACCTGCGGCCCCGCCCGGACGGCCGGCGGCGCATCACACAGCCCCGGGTGCGGGGCCGGGTGCTGTCCAAGGTGGTCACCGCCGTCGACCTGCCCCTGGTCGACCTGACGGACAACGCCGGTCTGGCCGCGGTCCACCAGGACATCTGGCTCGTCCAGGCGGCGTCCCCCGACTACCCCCGAACCCGCCGCTGGGGCTCCTGGATCCTGGACCAGGCCTCCTGGGCCGAAGGCCTGCGCTGGCCCTCACGCCAGGACTCGGGACTGCTCTCCGGCGAGGCCCTCGCCCTGTACGAACGCCGGCAGGGCCGCCCCCTCCTCAAGCCGTCCACCGACCCCGCGGTAGCGCTCGATTCCCCGGCAGGCCGCGACTACCTGAACGAACTCCTCAAACCCCTACGCATCCGGGTCGAGGCCCCACGCAAACGTTCCCGGGTCGGGGCGGAAAGCGCCTGAGACGCCTGCACGCCAGAGGCTTTCGCCCCTCACCGCGAGATTGACTGGTCTGGACCTTGACAGGTCCAGACCATTTCGCTTGAGTCTGTCCCGGTCCCACTCAACACCCCCGAAGGAGTGGTCTCGTGTCCAGACAACGGTTCATCGCCCTGCTCGCCGCGCTCGCGATGGCGGTAGGGCTCGCCGTCCTCGTCCCGCTGGCCTCCACCGCCTCCGCCGCCACCTGCGCCACCGCCTGGAACTCGTCCTCCGTCTACACCGGCTCCATGACCGCGTCGTACAACGGCCACAACTGGCAGGCCAAGTGGTGGACCCAGGGGGAGACCCCGGGCACCGTCGACGTGTGGGCCGACCAGGGCACGTGTAGCGGCGGCTCGAACGGTGGCAGCGGCGACAGCTGCAACTACCCGGCGTGGGCCGCGGGTCGCAACTACGTGACCGGCGACATCGTCAAGTACACGGACGGCAAGTACTACGTCGCCGAGCACGACAACCCCGGCTACGACCCGGTGATCAGCACCTGGTACTGGGAGCCCTACACCTGCGGCGGCGGTACCAATCCGCCGAACAACGGGTCCTTCGTCGTGAGCGAGGCGCAGTTCAACCGGATGTTCCCGGGCCGGAACTCGTTCTACACCTACAGCGGCCTGACCACGGCGCTCAGCGCCTACCCCGGCTTCGCCAAGACCGGCAGCGACACGGTGAAGAAGCAGGAGGCCGCGGCCTTCCTCGCCAACGTCGGCCACGAGACCGGCGGTCTCGTCCACATCGTCGAACAGAACACCGCCAACTACCCGCACTACTGCGACGCGAGCAAGTCCTACGGCTGCCCGGCGGGCCAGGCCGCCTACTACGGTCGCGGCCCCATCCAGCTGAGCTGGAACTACAACTACAAGGCCGCGGGCGACGCCCTCGGCATCAACCTGCTGAACAACCCGAACCTCGTCCAGACCGACTCGGCGATCGCCTGGAAGACCGGCCTCTGGTACTGGAACACCCAGACGGGCCCCGGCACCATGACCCCGCACAACGCCATGGTCAACGGCTCCGGATTCGGTGAGACCATCCGCAGCATCAACGGCAGCATCGAATGCAACGGCGGCAACCCCGGCCAGGTGCAGAGCCGGATCAACTCCTACCAGAACTTCGCCGCGATCCTCGGCGTCCCGACGGGCGGCAATCTGAGCTGCTGACCGCGCTCACGATGTGCCCCGCCTGTCATGGGCGGGGCACATCAGCGCGGTGTGGAAAGCCCTGGAAGAAGCCGGCCCGGACCGGCCGCCCCTCCGTCCGAGCGGGTACCAGCCGGCGGCCGACGTACTCACGGCTTGTGCGCGAACACCCACCGGTTGCCCGCCAGGGCGTCGTTCTCCTCGGGCAGGGGGCCGCGTCCGTGCCGGTGGGTGAACTCGAAGGGCGTATGCACAGAAGCGGACCAGCCCTTGCTCGTCAGAGCACCCGCGGAGTCGGGTCTCGGTTCCTTCGCGAACAGGTCGAGCAGGTCGATGCCGATCTGCCGGGTCGTCGAGGTGTAGAGCGGGCTGTCGCGATAGGTCATCAGATCCGGTTCGAGTTTGACCTCATATGCCAGAGCGCTGCCGCGCGTGCTGAGCCGGTCCACCGCGGCGATGAGGGACGCCTCGGCGTCGGCGGGGAGGTAGAACAGCAGTCCTTCGGCCAGCCAGACGCTCGGCGCGGATCTGTCGAAGCCGGAGTCGGCGAGTGCCGCCACCCAGTCGGCGCGTAGGTCGACCGGGACCGGTGCGCGCGCCGCCTTCGCGGTGGCCGACATCCCGTCGAGCACCTTGTGCTTGAACGCCAGGACCTCCGTCCTGTCGATCTCGAAGACGATGCTGCGAGAGGGCCAGTCGAGCCGGAAGGCGCGCGTGTCCAGTCCCGCGCCGAGCAGGACGATCTGGCGGATGCCTGCCGTGTGCACCGACTGGAGGAGGAAGTCGTCGAGGACTCTCGTTCGCAGGCCGAAGTAGCGCGCGAAACGCCCCCACAGCGGGTTCGCGTCCCCGTCCGGCACCTGCTGCAAGCGGGTCGGCCACCCGGCGGACGCCGGGGCGGCGAGCACGAAGTGTTCCGCGAAGACATCCCGGGCGAGGGCGTCGGGGCGGTGGGTCTCGATGGCCCGTGCGGCGGCGACCAGGAGCGCGGTCGTCCCCACCCCTTCTTCGACGCCGGTGTCGTGATGCGCGGTTGCGGCCATATGTCCTCCGTTGACGGATGCTGCGTTCATCGGCTCCGCTCCGGCGGGACCACGACCGGTTTGACGACGCGGCCCGCTTCGCAGTCGCGTTCGGCTTCGTTGATGTCGGCGAGGGGATACGTACGTATCAGCTCGTGGAACGGGAACCGGCCTGCCTGCCACATGGTGATCAGCCGGGGAATCAGCAGGCCCGGCACTGCGTCCCCTTCGCAGATGTGGGAGATTCTTCTGCCGCGGTCCAGTGCCCCTGGCTCGATCGGCAAGGCGGTGCGCAGCCGCGCCACCAGGCCGAGGTGGCCGGTCGGGCGCAGGGACCGGAGCGCGTCGTTGATCAGCGCGGGGGCGGCCGTGGTGTCCAGTGCGAAGTGCGCGCCGCCGTCGGTCAGTTGTCGGATGCGGGTGGACAGATCGGATGTCGCGGCGGGCAGGGGTATGGCTCCATAGCGTTCTGCGAGGACGAGCCGGTCGGGGTACTGGTCGACGGCCACGGTCAGCGCGCCCGAGGCGGTGGCGGCCATGACCGCCGCCAAGCCCACCGCTCCCGCCCCGAAGACGGCCACGGTCTCGCCGGGCCCGGCGCCGAAGGAGTTGAGGACCGCTCCGGCACCGGTGAGGAATCCGCAGCCGAGGGGGCCGAGCAGTTCGACGGGCAGGGCGGGGTCGACCCGTACGGCGTTGCGTGCCGGGACCACCGCGTACTCGGCGAACGACGACTGGCCGAACCAGCGTGGGGCCAGCGCTTTGCCTGCCGCATCGGTGAACCTGGCGGCGTTCTCCTTGCGCCCTCCGAACAGGTTGAGCGCGGCGAAGGAGTCACAGTAGGCGGGGGCGGCGTTCAGACAGCTGCGGCAGTGGCCGCAGGAGTCGAAGCTCAGCACGACATGGTCACCGTTGTTGAGGCCGGTGTGCGGCCCGCCCGTCTCCGCCACGATCCCGGCACCCTCGTGACCGAGGACCGCCGGCAGCGGTGAGCGGCCTGCCGAGCCACGGACCGCGAGATCGGTACGGCACATTCCGCAGCCTGCGATCCGCACCAGGATCTCGTCATGGGCCGGTCCCGTGTGCAGCAGCACCTTCTCGACGGCGAACCGGCCTTCGGGGGAGCGCAGTACCGCCGCGTCGAACGTCATCGGCATGTCGGCGGTCAGCCCGCGGCGATGGTGGCGGCCGCGTGCTCCCGAGCATGCCGGTCCATCTCCGCGCGGAAGGCGGCGATCAACTGCGGTTCGATCCGGCCGGCGTTGCGGTCGCCGCCCTCGCAGACCGCCCCGCGCACGCCCACGATGTCCGTGCCGATACGGGTCAGCGCACCGAGGTCGCCCACTTTCACGCTGCCCGCGAGGGCGGCGAGAAGCCCGGCCTCGTGGGCCCGTCGCACGAACTCCGCGCAGACCTCCGGCGGCACGTGGTCGAAGAGACGCGTCCCGTCCTTGATCGCGGTGTCGAGCATGGCCGCGTCGGAGCCCGAACGCAGGGCGATGTCGGGCAGAGAGAGCGGGTTGACGCAGCCGATCCGGTGGGCGTCGGCATAGCCCGATGCGACGACAAAGGCGTCCGGTCTGTACTCCTTCACCGCCCGCACGACACCTCGCATGACCTCGACGGCCTGCTCCGGCGTCGTGCATCCGTAGAGCCCGACCTTGATGTAGGTGGCTCCGGAGACGGCCGCGCCGAGTGCCGCCTGGGCCACCGTGCCCGGCTTGTACGGCACGTCTCCCACGGTGGCGGACACGGGCTTGACGGCGGGGACCGCGTCACGGATCGCCTTGATGACCCACGGGAAGTTCGCGCCCAGCGAGCCCTCTTCGGGCCTCTTCACATCCACGATGTCGAGATGCTCCGCCGCCTTCGCACACTCGACGGCTTCCTCGACGCTGTCCGGAGAGATCAGAAGTAACAACGTGTGCTCCTTTCCGCACAACACCACGTGGCCCGGCAAGCGGGCAGGGGTGTGCGAAAGCGCTGACGCCTCTTGCGGTCCGTTCATCATCAGCGGCCACCCGCGACCACCGGTAGGGCGCGCGAAAAGCGAGGGAGGTGTTACCCGCGGGGCGAGTGAGCCGTGCGCGCCGGTTCAACCGGCTGTCCATCCCTTTCATGCCGGCGCGGCGCCATCTTCACTCTTTCCGTTGAGCAGCCGGTCTTCCCGGGACGCCGACGCCGCAGGTCCGCATAGTTGCTGTTCGGTCAGTACACAGGCCGTCTCCCGGCCTTCAGAGAGGTAGACACACATGCGCACCGAAGCAGTCACACGTGTGAAACTGGTCTTCACCCTGTTCGACGCCGACGGCAACGGGGTCCTGGAAGCCGACGACTTCACGCTCATGAGCGACCGGGTCGCCGCGGCGGTGCCCGACGCCGATGAGGCGCGCACCCAAGCCATGCGCGCCGGTTTCCGGCGCTACTGGGAGACGCTCGCCCGTGAACTCGACGCCGATCGCGACGGCCGGATCACGTACGAGGAGTTCCAGGCCTGCGTCCTGTCGCCGGAACGCTTCAGCGGGGCCGTCGACGCGTTCGCGGCCGGCTTCGCACGCTTCGGTGACGTGGACGGCAGCGGCACCGTCGCCCGCCCCGTCTTCATCGGCATGATGAGAGGCGTCGGCTTCGAACTGCCCAACATCGAGGCCTTGTTCAACGCATTCGGGCCCGATGCCGCCGACCGGATCCGGGTGGACGTCTGGGAGGCCGAGATCAAGAACTACTACGCACCTGACAAGGGAGGCGTCCCGGCGGACCTGCTGGCGGCCGTCCCGTCAGCCTGATGCGCCCCGGCCGGGTCCCGCTCGTAGGCCCGGGGGCGAAATGCTGCAAGTGGTCATCACCGCCACGTGGGGGCCCGTGCGGCGGGGGTCCTGAGCAGAAGGGACCAGTGACGACACGCGTCACGGTGGGGGTGCGGAGGTGAGGCGCGGGACGGCGTCGCGCAGGGTGCCGGTGGCGGGGTGCCGAGGGTGGTGGAGCAAGTCGGTGAGGTCACCTTCCTCGACCACCCGGCCGTGGTGGAGGACGAGCACGCGCGGGCAGTGCTGCTCCACCACCGCGAGGTCGTGGGAGATCAGCAGGCAGGAGAGTTGGTGTTCGGTGCGGAGCCGGCGGAGCAGGTCGAGGATGCGGGCCTGGACGGTGGTGTCCAGCGCGCTGGTCGGCTCGTCCAGGATCAGGAAGCGTGGCCGCACGGCCAGCGCGCGGGCGATGGCCGCACGCTGGCGCTGGCCGCCGGAGAGCTGGTGCGGGAAGCGGGCGGCGAGTTCGGCGGTCAGGCCCACATCGGCGAGCAGTTCGGTGACGCGGTCCGGCTCGGTGCCGCGGGGCACCATCCGGTGCGCCCGGAGCACTTCGCCGATCGCCCTGCCCACCCGCATCCGTGGATCGAGTGCACCCTCGGTGTCCTGGACGACGATCTGAACGGCACGGCGATACGCGCGCGGCCACCGCATCCCGCTGAGGTCGACGCCGCGGAAACGCACCGTGCCGCTCGTCGGCGCCACCAGGCCCAGCAGGCACCGGGCCACCGTCGTCTTGCCCGAACCGCTCTCGCCGATCAGGCCCAGGCCGAACGGACCCTCGGGCAATGTCAGGCTCACCCGGTCCACCACGACCGTGCTCCCGTACACGACGGTCAACTCGCGCGCCTCAAGCACCATCGGCGGCCTCCTCGTCATCTCGTCCGTTTTTTCCGTCGTCACACCCGTCGTCACACCCGTCGTCACACCCGTCGTCACACCCGTCACACCCGTCGTCGCATCCGCTGTCGGCTCCCTCGCGGTCCTCGCCGTCGTGTCCTTCGCCGTGTCCGTCCCGCGCCCCGGACACCGGCAGCCCGCCCAGCCGTGGTGCCGCCGCAAGCAACTGCCTGGTGCGCTCGGCGCGAGGCGCGGTGACCAGGTCGGCGGCGGGCCGGTCCTCGATCACCCGCCCCCGATGCAGCACGGCGATCCGGTCGCACAGCTTGGCCAGCAGCGCGAGGTCGTGGCTGATGAACAGCACGGCTGTGCCGTGTTCCGCGCGCAGCTCCGTCAACAGGGTGCAGATCTGCGCCTGGGTCCTCACATCAAGGGAGCTGGTCGGTTCGTCCGCGATGAGCAGTCGTGTCCCGAGGGCCGACGCCAGGGCGATCGCGACGCGTTGGAGTTGTCCGCCGGAGAGCTGGTGCGGGTGGCGGGCGAGGTGTGCGGCGGGCAGCCCCACGCGCTCCAGTCCGGCCTCCGCGCGACGCCGGGCCTCGGCCCGGGTGCATCCGTGCAGGCGCAGCGCCCGACGCACTGTCACGCCCACCGGCAGGACCGGGTTGAAGGCGGCGGCCGGGTTCTGCGGGACGAGTGTCATCGTGGAGCCGCGCAGCTGCCGCAACCGTCGTTTTGGCATCGACAGCAACTCCTCCCCGGCCAGACGGATACTGCCGGACACCTGGGCGCCCGCGTATCGGGTCAGCCCCAGTATCGTCAGGCCGATCGTGGTCTTCCCCGCGCCGCTCTCCCCGGCCAGCCCCAGGAACTCGCCCTTCTCCAGGCGCAGTTCATCGATGCTGACCACGGGTTCGACGTCGGCGGTGCCGAATCGGACGCGTACGTCGCGCAGTTGCAGCCATGCGGTGTCACGAGCGGTGGTCACTGTCAGGCCCGTTGGGTGGGTCGCGCGATGTGGCGGGGGTCGAGACGGTCACGCAGTACGTCGCCGAGGAGGAAGCACAGGCCCGCGACCAGCATGATGGCGAGGCCGGGAAAGGTGCCGATCCACCAATGGGTGGTGAAGTAGTTCTGCGACTGCTCCACCATCAGGCCCCAGTCGGGGGTCGGCGGTTGGGGGCCCAGACCGAGGAAGGACAGTCCGGAGGCGACGAGCAGCACCCCGCCGACGTCGGTCGAGGCCTGGACCAGGAGCGGGGTCGAGGCGTTGGGCAGGACGTGCCGCATCAGGGTGCGGCGGTGGCCGAGGCCGAGGGCCCGGCACGCCTCGATGTACGGGCGGCCGACGACCGACGCGGTCTCGCCGCGCACCAGGCGGGCGTACCACGGCCACCACGTCACGGTCAGCGCGACGGTCAGTCCCACCGGACCGGGTGCCAGCACCGTGGCCAGGGCCAGTGCAAGGAGCAGGGCGGGCACGGCCAGGAAGACATCGGTGAGGCGCATGAGGAGTTCGTCGAACCAGCCGCCGAAGTAGCCGGCCACCACGCCGATCGCGGTGCCCGCGAGCAGTGAGGCCGTCACCACCGCAACGGCGACGAGCGGGCCGATGCGCGCGCCGTACAGCACGCGGGAGAAGACGTCTCGCCCCAGTTCGTCGGTGCCGAACCAGTGTGCGGCGGAGGGCGGGCGCAGGATCTGGGCGGTCTCGGCGGCACCGGTCGCGTCTGCCGGGTACGGGGCCAGGACCGGTGCGAACAGGGCCACGAACACGATGAGCGCCACTCCTCCGAGGGCGACGACCAGTGCCGTGCGGCCGCCTTCGGTGCCGCGCGCCATCCCCGTCACCTCACCTCGCCCCCTCGCTTCACCGCAGTGCGACGCGCGGGTCGAGGGCGGCCTGTGCCAGGTCGACGGCCAGGTTCGCGGCGAGGTAGAGCAAGGCGACCAGGAGGGTGACCCCGACGACGGCCGGTACGTCGAGGGACTGGACCGCGTCGGCCGCGTACCGGCCGAGCCCCGGGTAGTCGAACACCGCCTCCACGAGGAAGGTGTTGACCAGCGAGTACCCGAAGATGAGCGCGAGGGTCTGCAGCACCGGGTTCCATGCGAGCCGCAGGGCGAAGCGGCCGAGGACCGTACGCTCGGGGAAGCCGAGGGCGCGCACCATCTGGATGTGCGGCTCACCCACCGCGTCCAGGACGCTCGCGCGCACCATGCGGGCGAGGACGGCGGCAGGGTAGGAGGCCACCACGAGGGCCGGGAGCAGCAGGTGGTCGAAGAGATCGACCGCCGCCGCGCCGTTCCCGGTGAGTACGGCGTCGAGCAGGGGCAGGCCGGTGACGGTGGTCACGGGATGCGCGGCGCGCACCGCGCGGTCGTAACTGCCCGCGATCGGCAGCAGGGAGAGCCGGCTCGCGAAGAACATCTGCAGGAGCAGCGCCAGCCAGAACGTCGGTATCGAGGCGCTCAGCAGCGCGCCGGACCGCACCAGCCGGTCAGGGGCCCTTCCGTGCCACCGGACTGCGGCCAGTCCCGCGGGGATGCCCACCGCGACCCCGATGAGCAGCCCGGCGAGCACCAGTTGCAGGGTGTTGGGCAGTCGCGCGAGCAGGTCGGTGAGGACGGGACGGTGGGTGAGCACCGAGAGGCCCCAGTCGCCGCGCAGCACCCCGGCCACGTACGAGACGATCTGCTGGGCGACCGGACGGTCCAGGCCCAGTTCGGCGCGGATCCTGGCTCGTTCCGCGGCCGAGGCCCGCGGTCCCGCCCAGACTCCGGCCGGGTCACTGGGCACCACCCGCGCGATCAGGTACGTCATCACCACCACGCCGACGGCGACCACGACCGCGAGCACCGAACGGCGGGCCGCGTAGCGGATCGCAGGCAGACCGCGGCCGTCGTTCATGGCACGCTCCATGTCCACCTCCGGGGTTCGGCATCCGAGGTTCGGTATCCGGAGTTCGACCTCCTGTGTTCGGTCTCAGGGCTTCACTTGTGGGTGAGGTCGTGGACGAACACGACGTTCGCGTACGCCGGGTTGTCGACGAAGCCCTTGACGTCGCTGCTCAGCACCCGCTGATAGGTGTTGGTGCCGAGGAAGAGCTGCGGCGCGTCCCTGATGATGATCTCTTGCATCGTCCGGTAGGTCCGGACTGCTTCGTCCGGGTTCGTCGCCGTGAGCGCCCCGACCTGATCGATGAGCCGGTCGAGTCCGGGGTCGGAGTAGTAGGCGAGGTTGTAGGAGATCTCCTTCTCGGTGCGGAACACGTTGCGGAAGTACGACAGCGGTTCGGGGTCGTCCGGCCACCACCACATGACGAAGATGTCCTGGCGCTCGTTCACGTTCTTCTTCTTGGCGCGCGGCCACTGCGCCGACGCCCAGGCCAGGCCTGCGACCTGCAAGTCGATGCCGAACGGGCGCAGTTGTGCCTTCATCAGGTCACCGAGGGTGCGGACGGTGTCGTCGCCCGCGGGATAGGTCATCTCCAGTTTGACGGTCCGGCCGCTGCCCGGGCCGTACCCGGCCTCCTTCAGCAGTTTCCGGGCGCGGTCCTGGTCACCCGGCATGTCGAGTGTGGTGGTGTGTCCGAGCATGCCCTCGGGGATGACTCCGTCGGAGGCGACGAGGGCTCCCCTGCTCGCTTTGACGAGTTCCCGATAGTCGAGCGCGTCCGCGACCGCCCGGCGTACCCGGATGTCGTCCAGTGGCTTCTTCTCGGTGTTCATCAGGCCGATCAGGGTCTGCCAGGAGGGCCGTTCATACACGGTGACGTTCGGTCGGCCGCGCAGCGTGTCCACGAGCTGCGGGGGCAGCCCACCGGCGTAGGTTGCGTCGCCCGAGTCCATGAGCTGCGCCGCCGTGGACGACTGGGGTGCCGCCTGGAAGACCACTTTCTTGTAGCGGTTGCCGCGCCACCCGCCCCAGTAGTCCTCGAAGGCCGTCAGCTCCACCTCGTTCTCGCCGGCCGGGTTCCACGAGGCGATCGTGTACGGTCCGGTGCCGCGCGCGGTGGCCCGGTAGTCCTCGGCGTCGTCCGAAACCTCGTAGATCCAGGCCGCGTAGGTGGCGGAGGCGATGAGGTCCACCGGTGCCGGGCGGGACAGCTCGAAGCGGACCTGCCGCTTCCCGATCGCGGTGATCCTCTCCACGGGGTCCCACACGTACGAGGCACTGGCCTTCAGCCTCATGGTGCGCTCGATGGACGACTTCACCGCCTCGGCGGTGAGCGGGTGCCCGGAGTGGAACCGTACGTTGTCCCGCAGGGTGAACGTCCAGGTCCTGCGGTCCTTGGACGCGGTCCACCGGGTGGCGAGCACCCCCTGGGTCCTACCGGTCACGTAGTTGTACCGGGTGAGGGTCTCGTACACGTTCGACAGGACCACCACTTCGTCCGAGTAGGAGCGCGCCGGGTCCCACTCCGTCACCAGCCCTCTGCTGGACAGGTACACGAAGGTGTCGTTGGCGCTGTGTTCCTTGTCGCCCCCACCGGAACAGCCGGCCGCCGGAAGCGACAGCGCCAGCGCGGCGACCACTGCGACGACGCAGGACCGCCACCCGCGGTGCGCGGGTCGAGACCCCAGGAGGAGATGCATCGACATGGGCGTAACCCCGAAACATCCTGACATCCTGGAACGGCAACCGTGCCGTCCACCGCGCGTGTGCCGCGCGATGGTTGCCAGCATGGCACTCGGCCGTTCGGAGGGGCAGGGGCGATTGCGCCGTCAGGCCCCGCCCCGACCGCAAGGCCAGGTCGGCAGGGGTAGTCGAGTTTCGGGTGCCCGCACGCTCAGAGGTGGTCGTCCAGGAACTTCCGTGCCTCGGCGATGGTCATGGGCCCTGTGCCGTGCGCCACCGGCTCTCCCTCCTTCAACAGGACGTAGGACGGGGCTCCGGTGATCCCGTATCGCTCGGTCGCGGCCGGACAACGCGTGATGTCCGCGCGGACGGCCGTCAGGCGGCCTGTGTAGTCGTCGGCGATGCCACCCACGACGAGGTCCATCACCCGGCAGGGCTCGATCGCCTTGGGCCATGTCCCAGTGAAGTACGCGAGGACCGGAACTCCGCTCATACCGAGGATGAAACTGAACTCCGCGTCCTCACGGGGCCGGTGAACCCGCTGCGTCATGGAAGCTCCTGACCTCACGTTCCGTCATTCCTCTCTATCATCCCTCGCGCGGTGTGCCAGGTCGGCCCGGGTCGCACGAGCCGGCTGACGGCACCGAGAAGGAGGCACGATTCCCGGAGCGTTCGTGGAGGGGCGGAGTACGCGTCAGCCGACCCGAGGACCGACCGCCAGCGTCAGTTCAAGGACCCGGTGCGGCGATGCGAGATCCGGGAACAGCTCCCGCAGCTGCGACATCCGGTACCGGACCGTCTGGGGATGGACGAACAACGCCGCCGCCACCTCGTCCCGCCTGCCCTGGTGCAGCAGCCACGCCCGCAACGTCTCCTCAAGGCGTCGCGCGGTCGCGGGAGGCAAGGTCCGCAACGGGGCGAGGGCTCGGGCACGCAGGTCTGCGAACGCGTCCGCGTCGGCGCTCAGCACCAGCTCGGGTAGGTGGTCCTCGGTGTCGTGAATATCAGAGGAGAGGGAGCGCGCGCGGACGGCTCGGGCGTACGAGGCGGAAGCACGAGTCCATGGCCGGGCCGGGCCGACCACGGCGGTGCGGTCGCTGAGCTGCCGCAGAAGACGTGATCGGTCGGCATCGGGGACGAGCAGCACACCGGTGGCGTCCGGCAGATCGTCGAGGACGAGGGTGCTCGGGTCGAGCGTGCGGTAGGCGGGCCGGGCCTGGGCGGCGGGGAGCACGACCGCGGTCAGCGAATCCGGGGGCTGCCACCCGGCCCGTTGAACAGAGGCCAGCAGCATGTCCGGGCTCGCGCCGGCGAGGAGGTCGCGGGCCAGGTGTTCCAGGTGACGCTCGTGGGCCCTGCCCCGGGCGGCCAGTTCGTCGGCGTGGCCCGCGGCGCTCGCGGCGGAGAGCTCGTCAATGTAGGCGAAGGTCAACTCGGCGAACTTGGCGACCTCGGCGGCGGGCAGACCTGCGGGTACGGCACCCGCTGCCAGGCATCGCCAGGCCACACGGGCGCCGACGCGGTAGGCGCCGAGCAGGGCGTCCATCGAACGGCCGTCGCGCACCTCGCCGCGGCCCAGCTCGTAGGCCGCGTCACCGGCGTCACCGCCCGTGGCGTTCCCGCTCGCGAGGTCCAGGTAGTGCCCCAGGGCGGTGCGGACGGCCCGGCGGATGGTGCCGCCCATGCGGCCCGTAAGGGCGTTGGCGTAGGGAGGGACCTCGTCGATGATCGCCTGGACGACCTCGTCGGCGGTGGTCTTCACTGCGGCCCGAAGCGCGGTGACCGTCGTCTCGTCAAGGGCCAGTTCGCTGGCCCTTGAGATTGCATGGTTCACGTTTTTGTTCCCTGCGAACAATTCAATCGACCAGATTTACGTCTTGCGGTCAGGACTTTACCCCTTGAGGCGCAGCAAGCTGGAGCCATGACGAGTACAGCCCTCCGCAGCAGGGCGTGGAAACTGCTGGAGATGGTCACGACGCCGCTGTTGCCGTCGGACTACCTCGACCTGGTCAGCCCGCTGCGTGCGGGCGCTGACCTGCGGGGGCGGATCGAGGCCGTACACCCCGAGACGAATGACGCCGCGACCATCGTGATCAGACCGGGACGGGGCTGGCGCGGCCACACGGCCGGTCAGTACGTGCGGATCGGGATCGACATCGACGGGGTGCGCCTGTGGCGTGCCTACTCCCTCACCTCGCCGACGCATCGCCAGGACGGCCGCGTCACGATCACCGTGAAGGCGATCCCGGACGGCAAGGTCAGCAACCACCTGGTCCGCAGGGCGAAACCGGGCACGCTGATCCAGCTCGACCAGCCGACCGGTGACTTCGTGCTGCCGCAGGCCAAGCCCGCCAAGGTGCTCTACCTGACGGCCGGCAGCGGCATCACACCCGTGATGGGCATGCTGCGCGACACCGAGTTCGACGACGCCGTCATGATCCACTGCGCGCCACGGGCGCAAGACGTGATCTTCCGCAACGAACTGCACGACCTGGTCGCGGACAAGAAGCTGCGGCTCACCGAGGTGCACACCGACACGGACGGCATGCTCGACATCGCCCGTCTCGACGAACTCGTGCCCGACTGGGCCGAGCGCGAGACCTGGGCCTGCGGGCCCGCCGGCCTGCTCGACGCAGCCGAAGATCACTGGAGCGAGCACGGCGTACAAGAGCGCCTGCACACCGAACGCTTCCGCCCCGGCATCGTCGTGGCCGGCGACGGCGGCGAGGTCACGTTCAGCGTCACCGGCAAGACCGTCGACGCGGACGGCGCCACACCGTTGCTGGACATCGGCGAGGAGGCCGGTGTGCTCATGCCCTCCGGGTGCCGCATGGGCATCTGCTTCGGCTGCGTCACGCCGCTCAAGGCGGGCGCCGTCCGTGACCTGCGCACCGGCGAGATCACCGAGGCCGAGCCGGGCGTCCTCATCCAGACCTGCGTGTCCGCCGCGGCGGGCCCGTGCGACATCGAACGGTAGGAGCACCTTGACCGCCATCGACCCCACCGCCCACCTGACCGCGGAACAGATCGAGGAGCTCGGCCGCGAGCTGGACGCGATCCGCGACGAGGTGATCGCCGGCCGCGGCGAGAAGGACGCCGCCTACATCCGTAAGGTCATCTCGGCGCAGCGCAAGCTCGAGCTGGTCAGCCGGGGCGTGCTGCTGTTCTCGATCTTCCCGCCCGCCTGGCTGCTCGGCACCGCCGGCCTGTCCGTGGCGAAGATCATGGACAACATGGAGATCGGCCACAACATCCTGCACGGCCAGTGGGACTGGATGCGGGACCCGAAGATCCACTCCACCACCTGGGAGTGGGATCACGTTTCGCCGGCCGATCAGTGGAAGCACTCGCACAACGAGCTGCACCACACGTACACCAACGTGATCGGCAAGGACAACGACCTCGGCTACGGCATCATGCGCGTCGACGAGGACCAGAAGTGGTACCCGTTCCACCTCGGCCAGCCCCTGTGGAACTTCATCAACGCCTGCTTCTTCGAGTACGGCATCGCGGCGTACGACCTGGAGCTCGGCAAGAACCTGCACAAGAGCCGCCGCAAGAGCCCGGAGTTCCGCGCGCGGGCCAAGGCCGTGGGCCGCAAGATCCGCAAGCAGGTGCTCAAGGACTACGTGATCCACCCGCTCCTGTCGGGCCCGTCGTTCCTCCCCACGCTCGGCGCCACGTTCACCGCGAACCTGGTCCGCAACATCTGGTCCCACTCGGTGATCATGTGCGGGCACTTCCCGGAGGGCGTACAGGTCTTCGAGCGCCGGTCGATCAAGGGCGAGACGCGGGGCCAGTGGTACCTGCGCCAGATGATGGGCTCGGCGAACATCAGCGGCAGCAAGGCCATGCACTTCATGACCGGCAACCTGTCGCACCAGATTGAGCACCACCTGTTCCCGGACCTGCCGAGCAACCGGTATGCCGAGGTCGCGGTGAAGGTGCGCGCGCTGTTCGAGAAGTACGAGCTGGAGTACGTCACCGGGCCGCTGCCCAAGCAGGTGTTCTCCGCGTGGCACAAGGTCTTCCGGCTCTCGCTGCCGAACAAGAAGCCCAAGGCCGAGGTCGAGGTCAAGACGCCGGATCGCGAGCAGGAGCTCGTCGCGGTCTGATTCCCGGTATTGGTTCGGGTCTCTCGGCCGTAGCGGCACCGCCGGACTGATCGAGCGGACAATGCGGCGGGCGCCCGCCTCGAATGCGAGTACTCGTTGAACGCCCCGGAGCGGCTGCGGCAGGATCAAGGCCAGCCGATCTTCTGGGGGCGACGTGGCATGGACTGAGCGCGTGGTGGTGCGAGACGGCGTCCGACTTGTCTGCCGCGACCGGGGCGGGCCGGGCACCCCATCTGGCCCGGTAGTCGCCGGGAGGCCACGCGGCCATGCTCACCGCCGCCGCGCACCCCGGGCTTGTCCGCGCGCTGGTGCTCGTCGAGGCCGGCTTCGGCGGTCGCTCGGCGGGCAGGTGGTCGCGTGCGACACCCAGCATCAGGGCCGTCGGTCTCAGCCCGGTGCCCTGGGCCACCCGTCCGGCCAGCAGCCAGGTGAACGACGACGGCACCACTGTGAGCAGGCTGCCGACCACGGCAAGGGCCACAACGATCCGTCGCCGGTGTGGGCCGGCGCCCAGTCGGCCGAGCACCGGCGCTGTGGGGCTCCGAACAGATCAATGAGTACCTGTGCTGAGGGACGATGCACCCTCCGAAACACCAACGGGCCCTGGAGCGTCGGTTGCCTGTAGTCCACCGAAGCCTCCAGGCAACCGACTTGAGGCTCTAGAAGAACCCAAGTTTCTTGGGGCTGTATGAAACCAAAAGGTTCTTCGTCTGCTGGTAGTGCTCCAGCATCATCTTGTGGTTCTCCCGGCCGATTCCCGACTGCTTGTAGCCGCCGAACGCCGCGTGTGCCGGGTACGCGTGGTAGCAGTTCGTCCAGACGCGGCCCGCCTGGATCGCGCGGCCCGCGCGGTAGGCCGTGTTCATGTCGCGGGTCCATACGCCGGCGCCGAGGCCGTACAGGGTGTCGTTGGCGATCTTGATGGCGTCGTCGAAGTCGGTGAACGAGGCGACCGAGACGACCGGGCCGAAGATCTCCTCCTGGAAGATCCGCATGCGATTGGAGCCCTCGAAGATGGTGGGCTGGACGTAGTAGCCGCCCGCCAACTCACCGTCGTACTCAATGCGTTGGCCGCCCGCGAGGACCTTCGCGCCCTCCTGCTGGCCGATGTCGAGGTAGGAGAGGATCTTCTGGAGCTGGTCGTTGGAGGCCTGGGCGCCGATCATCGTGTCGGTGTCGAGCGGGTGGCCCGGCGTGATGGCCTCGGTGCGCGCGACCGCCGCTTCGAGGAACTCGCTGTAGTGGCCCTGCTGGATGAGCGCCCGGGACGGGCAGGTGCAGACCTCGCCCTGGTTGAGGGCGAACATCGTGAATCCCTCGAGGGCCTTGTCGCGGAAGTCGTCGTCCTTGGCCCAGACGTCGTCGAAGAAGAGGTTCGGGGACTTGCCGCCGAGTTCGAGGGTGACCGGCTTGATGTTCTCGGAGGCGTACTGCATGATCAGCCGCCCGGTGGTCGTCTCGCCGGTGAAGGCGACCTTTGCGACGCGCGCGCTGGAGGCCAGCGGCTTGCCCGCCTCTACGCCGAAGCCGTTGACGATGTTGAGGACGCCCGGCGGAATCAGGTCCGCGACGAGGCTCAGCCAGAAGTGGATCGAGGCCGGTGTCTGCTCGGCCGGTTTGAGGACGACCGCGTTGCCCGCGGCGAGCGCCGGGGCCAGCTTCCACGTGGCCATCAGGATCGGGAAGTTCCACGGAATGATCTGCGCGACGACGCCGAGCGGCTCGTGGAAGTGGTACGCGACCGTGTCGTCGTCGAGTTCGGAGAGGCTGCCCTCCTGGGCACGCAGGGCGCCCGCGAAGTAGCGGAAGTGGTCGATGGCGAGCGGGATGTCGGCGGCGAGGGTCTCGCGGACCGGCTTGCCGTTCTCCCAGCTCTCGGCGACGGCGAGCTGTTCGAGATTCTGCTCCATCCGCTCGGCGATCTTCAGCAGGACATCGGCGCGGGCGCCGGCGGAGGTGCGGCCCCAGGCGGGCGCGGCGCCGTGCGCGGCGTCGAGGGCGCGCTCGACGTCCTCGGCGGTGCCGCGCGCGATCTCGGTGAACGGCTGTCCGTTGACCGGGCTCGGGTTCTCGAAGTACTGGCCGCGGGCGGGCGGCACGTACTCGCCGCCGATGAAGTGGTCGTAGCGGGCCTGGTAGGAGACGACGGAGCCCTGGGTGCCGGGCGCGGTGTAACGGGTCATCGTGGCTGGCCTCCTGTGCGGGCCGCCCGCCGTTGGGCAGCCGTCGCACCGGAGGCTAGGGAGGAGGACGTTGCAGCTACGTTGCGTACGGGTCGGCCGGGGCGCGCTGCTCGAAGTCGAGCGCGGCGAGCCGGGCCAGGACCGGCGGGGTCGGCCGCACCGCCGCCAGCGCCCGCCACACGTCGAGGTCGTCCTCGCCCCAAGGGGAGTGCGCCCAGTCCGCGAGCAGGTCCGGATCTCCGCCCGCGATGAGCGCGGCGCGCAGCCCGTCGGCGAGTCTGCGACGGACCCGGGCCACCGCCGGGGCCTGGGAGGAGGGCAGCAGCGGACCCGTGTACGCGGACGCCGCCGCCGTCACCGCGCCCGAGGCCAGGCGCCGCTCGACCGTCGTCAGGTCCGAGTCGACCGGGACCGCGAGGCGATAGGGGCGCGAGGTCAGGACGTCAGGGCCCAGTACGCGGCGCAGGCGCGCCAGTTCGGCCCGCAACGTCACCGGCGTGACCGACTCGTCCTCGTACAGGCAGCACAGCAGCTCGTCGCCGGTCAGGCCCTCGGGGTGGCGGGAGAGGAGGACGAGCAGTTCGCTGTGGCGGCGGCTGAGACGGATCTTGCGGCCGGCGCCGGTGAGCAGCAGCGCCTCGTCGCGGCCGAGCGCGCACAGCCGCAGGCCGGGCCCGGTCGCGGGGTGGGGCGTGAGCAGCGCGAGCTGGGACTCGGCGGCGCGCGCCACCGCCTGTACGAACGCGAGGCTGTGCGGATGCGCGAGCCCGTCGCCGCCGGTGATGTCGACCGCGCCGAGCAGCTGACCCGAGCGCGGGTCGTGCACCGGGGCCGCCGCGCACGTCCACGGCTGCACCTGACGGATGAAGTGCTCGGCGGCGAAGACCTGCACCGCCCGGTCGACGGCGACCGCCGTGCCCGGCGCGTTCGTGCCCATCGCCGACTCCGACCAGCGGGCGCCCGGCACGAAGTTCATGCCGACCGCCCGCTTACGGGTGGCCGGATGTCCTTCGACCCACAGCAGTCTGCCCTGCGCGTCGCACACCGCGAGGAGATGCTCCCCGTCCGTCGCGAACGTGCCCATCAGCTCGCGGAACAGCGGCATCACCCGGGCGAGGGGATGCTCCGCGCGGTACGCCCCGAGGTCGCCGTCGGTCAGCTCCACCGCCGCCGATGCCTCCGGACTGACGTGCGCGCCCGCCGATCTGCGCCAGGAGTCGGCGACGACCGGGCGCACCGGAAGGGCGACGGTGCCCGCCGCGGTGAACCGGTCATGGGCGCGGCGCAGCACCCGGACGCGCTCGGTGGGATCGGCACCCGGCTCCAGGGCGACCCAGGGATCGGTCAACTCGGCCTCCAAGGCGGCGATGCGGTGGGAACATCGTCACCCCGCGGGGGCGGGTCGACAAGGAGCCGGGCACGGATCACCCGAGGTGGCACATGCCGTTCGGGTGAGGTGGTGCGGTCGGGGCTTCGCCGGCAGCGGGCCGAGGTCAGGCGAAGTTGACCATCCTGATGTAGCGCGACCAGTCCCAGTACGGGCCCGGATCGCTGTGGTCGGTCCCCGGTACCTCGACGTGGCCGAGAATGTGCGCGCGGTCCATCGGGATGCCGTACCGCGCGCAGACCGAGGCGGTCAGGGCGGCCGACTTCTCGTACATCGCGTCGGTGAAGTACTCGGGCTCGTCGACCCAGCCCTCGTGCTCGATGCCGATGCTGCGCGTGTTGTAGTCCCAGTTGCCCGCGTGCCAGGCGACGTTCTTCTCGCGCACGCACTGCGCGATGTGCCCGTCGGACGAGCGCACGAGGTAGTGGGTGGAGACCTTCTTGGCCGGGTTCTGGAAGATCTTGACGGCGTCCGCGTACGTCTCCTGCGTGACGTGGATGATCACGTAGTCGACGGCATACGACGAAGGGCGGCCGGACGCCGTGTAGTTGGAGCTGCTCGCGGGGACGGACTCGGCCGGGGGATAGTCGACGGCCTGTGCCTGGGCGCCCGCCCGGCCTGCGGGCAGCAGTGCGCCGGGCACCGCCGCCATGGCCCCCGCCTGGAGGAGACGGCGGCGGCTCGGCCGGCCGGGAAGGTGTCCTGCTCGGTCCATACGATCCTGCCTCTCGAACGTACGCCATGACCCATGACATGACGCGTGGCATCGGACGGTGGGGGGAACCGGAGAGCGCCGACGGAGGCTCGGCGCTCGGGGTGCGGCCGTCCGGCGGCTCGCCCGAATTACGGTACGGGCCCCGCGGGTTGAGGCGGAAGAGGGCGCAACGCGGCTGTGGATAACCCGACGACTGTGAACAACCGCACGTCAGAGGTCCGAACCAGTGATGGACGGATCCGAGCCCGAGTCGGTGGGATCCGAGCCGGAGTCGGTGGGATCCGAGCCGGAGTCGGTGGGATCCGAGCCAGTGACGGTGGGATCCGAGCCAGTGGCGGTCGGAGGGGCCGGGCCACGGGCGGCGGCTCCTGTTGACAGGCCGCTGTCGGGTGGCGCGTCACGCCGCTTGCGCCACTCCCATCGGATCGTCGAGCACCGCCCGCACCACCGAATGCGCCGCACCGAGCAGCGGGCCGTCCGAGCCGAACCGGGAGACGGCGACCCCGTCCGTCGGAGTCGCCGTGCGGCGCGTCAACTCCCTTTCCAGGGACGGCAACAGCCACGGTGCGAGGTGGGAGAGCGCGCCGCCCAGCACCACCGCGCGCGGGTCGAGCAGATTCACCGCGCCGGTCAGCGCGATCCCCAGCGCCGTGCCGGCGCCGCGCAGCGCACGGCGGGTGTCCGCGTCGCCCGCCGCGGCCCGCTCGGCGAGCAGCGTCACCCGGTCCGCGCCCGGCGCGACGCCCGCAGCGCGCAGTACCGCCTCCTCACCCGCGTACTGCTCGAGGCAGCCGCGCCCGCCGCACGGGCAGGCCGGGCCCTCGGGGCGCACCGGCACATGTCCGAGCTCGCCCGCGAAGCCCCTTGTGCCGCGCAGGAGTTGACCGTCGACGACGAGCGCGGCGCCGATGCCGATCTCCGCCGACACGTGCAGGAAGTCCGCGGGGGAGTCGGCGGCGAGCCACAGTTCGGCGAGGGCGCCGAAGTTCGCCTCGTTGTCGACGCGCAGCGGCACCTCGCTGGGCAGCAGCGCGGACACGTCCGTGTCGTGCCAGTCCAGGTTGGGGGCGCGGACGACGGTGCGGGTGCCGCGCGCCACCAGACCCGGCACCGCGACGGCGAGCCCCGCCGGCCGCAGCCCCTCGGCCGCGGCCTCCTCGGCCACCTGCCGCACCAGCGCCGCGAGATCACTCAGTACGGGGCCGGGCGCACGCCCCCGGTTGCCGACCCGCAGCTCGGCGCGGGTCCGGACCTCGCCGCGCAGATCCACCGCGCACACGGCGAGGTGGTCGACGCCCACCTCGGCACCGAGCCCGGCGGGGCCCCGGCCGCTGACGCCGAGGGCGGAGCCGGGCCGGCCCACACCGCCGGGCCGCTGCGGACCCAGCTCCTCCAGGAGACCGGCCCGGATCAGCTCGTCGACCAGCGTGGAGACGGCGGCCCGGGTCAGCCCGATGTGCCCTGCCACCGACGCCCGGGACAACGGGCCCTCGGCGGCGACCGCGTGCATCACGCGGGACAGGTTGCGGCGGCGCATGCCCTGCTGGGTGTCGGGCGTCCCCGGCCGGGGCCGGTGCAATGGTGCGGTCATGCGGTCATGCTCCCAGGACGTGGGCGGGACGACACGAGCAGGTGGGCGAGGACGGCCCGGCCGCGCACCTGGTGACCGGGTCGTCCGGGGTCAGGGTGACTCCGGCGACGGACGGCCCGGCCGCGCACCTGGTGACCGGGCGGGCCGGGGTCAGGGTGACTCCGGCGACGGCCGCGTCGCGCCCCGCCCCGCCCCGAGGCACGCTCCTCACACCCCGTCCAACAGCGGCCCCGCCCCCGTCAGCACCCCCGAGATCCGTTCCAGCGTCGCCTCGTCCCGCTCCACCGGGTCGAGGACGGGGCCCTGCGCCGTGTTCCAGCGGCGGGCAACAGCTGCCGGGTCCTCACCGGTGAGCAGGCCCGCGGCCTGTGCGGCGGCGCCGAGGGCCACGAGCTCGCGGGCCTCGGGGACCTGGACGGCCCGCCCGGAGAGGCGGCGTACCGTCTGCTGCCAGGCCGTGCCGCGCGCGCCGCCGCCGATCAGCAGCAGGGGGGCGGACCGGTCGGCCTCGTCGTCCAGGACGCGGTCGAGGGCGCCGAGCAGCGCGTGCACCGCTCCGTCGTACGCCGCTTGCAGCAGCTGCCCGCCGGTCGTGTCGTGCCGCAGACCGGACAACAGGCCCGATGCGTTGGGGAGATCGGGTGTCCGCTCGCCGTCCAGGTAGGGCAGGATCGTCGCCGTACCACCGCTCTCGACGGCCTCGCGGTCCAGGCCGAGCAGGGTGGCGATCCGGTCCACGGCGAGGGTGCAGTTCAGGGTGCAGGCCAGCGGCAGCCAGTCCCCGTGGGCGGCGGCGAACCCGGCGACGATGCCGCTCGCGTCCGTGGGCCGGCGCCGCGACACCGCGTACACCGTGCCCGACGTGCCCAGGCTCAGCACGGGCGTGCCCGGCAGCAGGCCGAGGCCGAGCGCGGCGGCGGCGTTGTCCCCGGTGCCGGCCGCGACCAGGGTGCCCGGCGAGAAGGGGAGGCCGCCCTCGGTGTCTTGGACCGTGCCCGCGACCTCGCCGGGCCCGACCACCCGCGGCAGCAGCGCCGGATCGAGCCCGACCCGGCCGAGGATGTCCTCGTCGTACGCCTCGGTCGCCGACGCCCACCAGCCGGTGCCGGACGCGTCGCCCCGGTCCGTGGTGCCCGCGCCGGTCATCCGTCCGGTCAGGTAGTCGTGGGGCAGGCGCACCGCGGCGGTCGCACGGGCGGCCTCCGGCTCGTGCTCGGCCAGCCACGCCCACTTCGACACGGTGAACGAGGCGCCGGGCACGCTGCCGAACCGGTCCGCCCACACCTTCGCCCCGCCCAGCTCGTCGATGAGGCGCCGGGCCTGCGGCGCGGAGCGCACGTCGTTCCAGAGCAGCGCGGGACGCACCGGCCGCCCCTGCGCGTCGAGCGTGACGAGCCCGTGCTGCTGCCCGCCGACCGACACGGCCGCGGCCCGGCGCGCCGCGTCACCGCACTGGGCGAGCGCCGAGCGCAGCGCGGTGTACCACTCCTCGGGGTCGCTCTCGCGGCCCGCGCCCGAGGTCACCGTGTGCGGCGCCTGCCCACTGGCCACGACCGCGCCCGTGGCGACATCGACGACCAGGGCTTTCGTGGACTGCGTGGAACTGTCCACCCCGACGACATAGGGCCCATCGGCGACTGACATGCGGCTCTCCTGATTTCGGCGGTCCCGTGACCGGGACGTGATCGAGAAGGGTCCGATGGGGGTCGGCTCTTCCCAGCGGCGTGCTCGCATACTAATTTGTAAAGTGCCATGACGAAATAGGCGGGCGGCACGACATTGCCATGTCCGCGTACGGCGAGGGAGCCGCAAGATGACGTACCAGCCCACCCCGGACGACAAGTTCACCTTCGGCCTGTGGACCGTCGGCTGGCAGGGCCGTGACCCGTTCGGCGACGCCACCCGGCCCGCGCTCGACCCGGTCGAGTCGGTCAAGCGGCTGTCGGAGCTCGGCGCGCACGGCGTCACGTTCCACGACGACGACCTGATCCCCTTCGGCTCCTCCGACTCCGAGCGCGAGGGCCACATCAAGCGCTTCCGGCAGGCGCTCGACGCCGCGGGCATGGTCGTGCCGATGGCCACGACCAACCTGTTCACGCACCCCGTCTTCAAGGACGGCGGCTTCACCGCCAACGACCGCGACGTGCGCCGCTACGCGATCCGCAAGACCATGCGCAACGTGGACCTCGCCGCCGAGCTGGGCGCCGAGACGTACGTCGCCTGGGGTGGCCGTGAGGGCGCCGAGTCCGGTGGCGCCAAGGACGTGCGCCACGCCCTCGACCGGATGAAGGAGGCCTTCGACCTTCTCGGCGAGTACGTGATCGAGCAGGGCTACGACCTCAAGTTCGCCATCGAGCCCAAGCCGAACGAGCCCCGCGGCGACATCCTCCTGCCCACCGTCGGCCACGCCCTCGCGTTCATCGAGCGCCTGGAGCGCCCGGAGATGTACGGCGTCAACCCGGAGGTCGGCCACGAGCAGATGGCGGGCCTGAACTTCCCGCACGGCATCGCCCAGGCGCTGTGGGCGGGCAAGCTCTTCCACATCGACCTCAACGGCCAGTCCGGCATCAAGTACGACCAGGACCTGCGCTTCGGCGCCGGCGACCTGCGCTCCGCGTTCTGGCTCGTCGACCTGCTGGAGACCGCCGGGTACGAGGGCCCGCGGCACTTCGACTTCAAGCCGCCGCGGACCGAGGACTTCGACGGTGTCTGGGCGTCGGCCGCGGGCTGCATGCGCAACTACCTGATCCTGAAGGACCGCGCGGCCGCCTTCCGCGCCGACCCCGAGGTCCAGGAGGCGCTGCGCGCGTCCCGCCTGGACGAGCTGGCGCAGCCGACCGCGGCCGACGGGGTCGCCGGGCTCCTCGCGGACAAGGGCGCGTTCGAGGAGTTCGACGTGGACGCCGCCGCCGAGCGCGGCATGGCCTTCGAGTGCCTGGACCAGCTGGCGATGGACCACCTGCTGGCCGCACGCGGCTGATCCCGCCGGGGCGCGGGCGGGGGTTCGAAGACGGGCTCTCAGGGGGGTCGCGCGCCGGCCTCCCTGCGGGGACCCTGGGGGCATGTCCGTGCCCCCGCCTCCACCGCAGCAGCCACCCCCGCCGCCCAGTGATCAGCCGCCCTCGGACGGCGGGTTCGGCCCGCCGTCCGGCGGGCCGTTCGGCGCCCCGCCACCCGGGGAACCACACGGCCCTCGGCGACGCCCGTACCTTCTGCTCGCCGTGCTGGTCGCCCTCGTGGTGATCGTCGGCGCCGTCGTACTCGTGGCGACGCGCTCCTCGGACGGCGACGACAAACCCTCGCCGGGCGAGAGCACCCGGTCGGGCACGCCCGCACCGTCGTTGAGCGTCCCCAGCGAGCTGCCGAGCGAGCTGCCCAGTGAACTACCGAGCGAACTGCCGTCGAAGATCCCGACGAAGATCCCGACCGACCTGCCCAGCGAACTCCCCAGCGGCCTCCTGCCCAGCGATGTGGAATCCCTGCTGCCCTGAACCGCCTGGAACGGACCTCTCGGAGCGGACCTCTCGGAGCGGACCTCTCGGGGCGAGGGACGCGCTGCCATACTGCGGCGGTGAACACCAGTACGAAGCATCCTGCTTGGTCGCTACGCCCGGCCGGGCCGGATGACATCGAGGCCCTCGTCGAACTGCGGGCCGTCGTGATGCGCCCGGATCTCGAGCGGCTCGGACGGTACGACCCGCGGCGCGTACGGCAGCGTTTCCGGGACTCCTTCGTCCCGGGGTTCACCCGCGTCGTCGAGGCCGACGGAGTGCTTGCCGGCTGCGTGACGCTGCGCCCCGACGGGGACGGCCTGCTGCTGGAGCACTTCTATCTCGCGCCCGCGCTGCAAGGCCGCGGCCTCGGATCGGCGGTCCTTGCCGCCCTCCTGGACCGGGCCGACGCCGACGCCCGGGCCGTCCGCCTCAACGTGCTCACGGGCAGCCCCGCCCGGCGCCTCTACGAGCGGCACGGCTTCGTCCTGGAGTCGCAGGACCCGGTCGATGTGTTCATGATCCGTAAGCCGGGTTCCGTAAGCCGGGCCGTAAGCCTGGTCCCGTAAGCCGGGTCCCGTAAGCCGCGTTCCGCCCTCTCCCGCAGATCGTTCTGAGCGCATGCGATCGATACGATGATGCGGCCGCCGGCGACGGCCGGCGCGCCGGGGCAGGGGACAACGGGGAGGGGCCGGACTCATGCGGCTGCACGTAGACCGGCGCCACGCGCGCGTCCTGGAACTGCTGCGGGAACGCGGCACGCTGCGTGTCGCCGACCTCGCCCGCGAACTCGACGTCTCCCCGGTCACGCTGCGCCGCGACGTCGAGACGCTCGCCGCGCAGGGCCGGCTCCAGCGGCTGCACGGCGCCGTGGTGTGGCCCGGCGAGACGGCCGAACTCCCGCAGCCCGCAAGGAAGTCGATCGAGGGCGCTGTCGTCGGCATGGTGGTGCCGACCACCGAGTACTACTACGCGGAGGTCGTGCGCGGCGCCCGGGAGGCCGTGGAAGAGCGCGGCGCCCGCCTCGTCGTCGCGCTGTCCCGGTATTTGCCGGGCGAGGACTCCGTCCAGGCCGACCGGCTGCTCGCGGCGGGGGCCGACGGGCTGCTCCTGACGCCCAGTTGGGAGCGGGGCGTGCCGGGGCCGGGGGAGGGGCTGCGGATCATCGAGCGGCCCGTGCCGACGGTCCTCGTCGAGCGCTCGGCACCGCACGGCCACCCGGCCGCCGCCCTCGACCGGGTCCGCTCCGATCACGCCCACGGCGCCGCGGAGGCCGTGCGGCACCTGGCCTCGCTCGGCCACCGCACCCTCGCCCTGGCGGCCCAGGAGTCGCCCACCAGCGCCCAGTTGCGGCAGGGTTTCGAGGCGGCCGTGGAGGCGCTCGGACTGCGTCGGGCCCCCGGCCCGTCCCCGGCGCGGGAGCCCGCCGCCACCGAGGCCGAGCGGTTCGAGCGGACCTTCGCCTTCCTGCGGGAAGCGGTCGAGGAGCACGGCGTGAGCGCCGCGATCCTGCACAGTGACGCCGACGCGATCGTCCTGGTACCCCGGCTGCGGGCACAGGGCGTGCGCGTACCGGAGGACCTCTCCGTGATCACGTACGACGACGAGGTCGCCGCGCTCGCCGATCTGCCCCTGACGGCGGTCGCCCCGGCCAAGCGGACCGTGGGCCGGCGCGCCGCCGAACTGCTGCTGTCCCGGCTCGCCGAACCATCGGGCGCCCGCGAGCCGGGACAACACATCGACATCCTCCCGGAGTTGCGCCTCCGAGCCTCCTGCGGCACACCGCCGCCCGACCGGGCCGGAGGGTCGCCCTCTGCGTGACGCCGCCCGTCGGTTCGAGCCGGCCAGTCACCCCAGGCGTCAGCCGAGGCGGACCGTCACCTTCTGTGTCACGCCGCCGGTCGTGCTCAGGTCGCCGAACGTGAGCCGCAGCTCCCGGCCCGGTTCGGCTCCGGTCACCGGGCCCGGCTTCGATGTCACCGCCCTGACCGGGCGCCGCCAGGTCAGCGTGGCCGCCTTCACCGCACGGTTCGGGTCGCTCACCGACACCGTCGCCGTGCCGTCGCGCTTCTCCCGAATCTGCACGATCAGGGGCGCGTCCACCGTCACCCGGCCGACCGTCCCCGGCTCCCAGAACGTCACCCCGGTGAAGCCGAGTGACGGGACCCGAACGCCCTGCTGCGCTCCGGAGTTGGCGTCGACGTCGAGCCATTTCCGGTCCAACGCCCGCGCTGCCGTGCGCAGGTCGCTTGCTCCCGGCATCAGGATGCAGGCGTACGACGCGTCCGCGGGGTCGGTGCCGTGGTCCGCGAGCAGGGTCACGTAGCGGCGCGTCACCGGGTCGGCCGAGCCGCCGCCGTTGATGCTCTTCCAGGTGCCCGTACGCTCCTCGCGCAGCGCCGTCAGTGACGTACCGCCGGGGAAGACATAGCCGCCGTGTCCTGCCACGTGGGCCCAACGGGCGGTGCGGAAGCCTGCGTTCCAGGGGTGCCGCGTCGGCTGCGGGCGGCCGTCGACCGTCAGGCGTGCCGTGCCCGAGGCGCCGAGATTGCGGCTGTCGAAGACGCTCTCCACGCCCGCGCCGTCGGTGCTCGTGATGCCCGCGCCGAGGCACACCACCGCGTCGTCGAGGAAGAACCACGACTTCTTCGCCCGCAGCGTCGACGACAGGCCCCGCACGTCCTGGGCGAGCGCCGCATACGTGCCGTCCGTCGCGCCGCCCACCCATGTCGTGTCGGGCCGCGCCGCACCCCACGCGCCGCCCTCGGCGTCCGCGAGCGGCTTGCGCGAGACCGTCGTGCCGGGCAGCCGGTAGGGGTCCGCGGTCGGCCAGTAGCCGTCGCTGTACTGGCCGCCGCCGGCGCTGTCGCCCTCGGCCCACCAGGAGAGCATCCCCGAACCGGTGTGCCAGCCGCGGACGTTCTCGCCGTTGCCGTTCTCGTAGAAGGTGATCGCCTTCGACGACATCGACACCGAGGCCGTGAACCGCTTGGTGCGGTGCGTGGCCCGTGCCATCGCCGGGAACACGTGGTGGCCGGTCGGTTCGGCGGCCGGTTTCACGCCGGAGTCGTCGAGCAGGGACGTCACCCGGGACAGCGCGGCGACCCCGAGCGTGCGGCCCGCCGTCACGTCGCTGTAGCGGTCGCGGGTGTACCAGCCCTTGGCGAGCGCCTGCCAGCGCGCGTTCTCCCCGGCGCTCGCGCCCTGCCCGAGCAGCAGGACCGACGCGATGATCGCGTGCCCGCGCGCGTGGTCGTCCTGCTGGATCTTCAGCGGATCGGTGGCGACCAGACCACGGCTGATCGCACGCCCGGACACGTTGTCGATCATCAGCCCGTCGTGCAGGAACGGCGCGTACGCGTCCTCCACCGAGTCCAGGAAGATCTGCCGCTTACTGTCGGTGATCGCCCACGTGGAGCCGCCGAGCAGGGCGAACAGCTTGCTGAGGCCGTCGATGAGGACGGCGCCGTAGGAACCCGTGTAGGGCACGTACGTGTGCTGGATCAGCGAGCCGTCCGCGTACAGGCCGTCGCCCGAGGTGACGTACGGGAAGACCGGCGAGACGGCGTCCCGGGCCAGCGCGACCTTGGCCGCCGTGCCGTCGAGGATGCCGCGCAGCGCGAGGACACGGCACAGGTCGATGCGGTTGGCGCCGGTGCTGGTGCCCGTGTACTTCGCGACCAGCGAGTCCGGGACGAAATGGTCGATCGCCTCGACCGTCGTGGTCAGCCGGTCGGCGCCCAGGTGCTCGTACATGAGGACCGCGATGTCGAGCAGCCGCTGCGGGGCGCCGATCTGGAAGTTGTACCAATTCCCGTACTGCGCCCGCGACTTGTTGTAGACCTGAGCGCTCAGATGGTCGACGGCGGTGAGGATCGCCGTCTTGAGCGCCGCGTCGCCCGTCAGGCCGGTGCCGGGCTGGCAGAAGGCCTCCGCCATCGCGCGCACCCGCTCGTAGCTGGTCTGGATCTTCTCCGAGTAGCCGTACGACTCCGTGTCCGTGTCGGGGTCCGGGTCGCCGAAGACCGCGTCCGGCCAGAGCGAGCCGTCCGCCGGTGCCATCGCGTCGCGCCAGGCCTTGGCCTGGGTGCCGAGCGTGGCGAGCTTCGACTTGAACGGTTCGGCGGTCGGGCTGAATCCCTCACCGAGGTACAGGGCCCGCCACTTCGCGCGCAGGGCGGCGAATTCGTCGTCGGCCTCCGTCGCCGTGGCCGCCCGGGGAAGTCCGACGGCGAGCGCGGCGCCGGCCGCCGCGGTCGAGGCGAGGAAGCCGCGACGCGACCAGGACGAAGAAGGCTCTTGCGACGTCATGAAAAGCTCCGGATGCTGGAGTGTCCGCTGGGGGTAAGCGGTTTCTAGCATCCGGAGTTTCAAACGCTCAAGAGGATCGCCCAAGTTGAGCGTTTCGATCGCTTTGGGGGGAGGGTGCTGTGCCGTTCAGGCGGCGACCCACACCGTGGTGATGTTGCAGAACTCCTTGATCCCATGGCCCGCCAGCTCGCGCCCGTACCCGGAGCGCTTCGCGCCGCCGAAGGGCAGCGCCGGATGCGAGGCCGTCATCCCGTTCACGAAGACGCCGCCCGCCCCGCTGTCGCGGGCGAACCGCTCGATCTCGTCCTCGTCGCCGGTCCACAGGTTCGAACTCAGCCCGAAGGGCGTGTCGTTCGCGACCGCGATCGCCTCGTTCAGGTCCGCGACCCGGTACAGCGTGGCGACGGGGCCGAACGTCTCCTCGCGATGGATCCGCATCTCGGGCGTGATGTCGGTCAGCACCGTCGGCTCGTAGAACCAGCCGCGGTCCGCGAAGTCCTTCGGCCGCTGCCCGCCGCACAGCACGGTCGCTCCGGACTCGACGGCCTCGTCGACCAGCTCCTCCAGATCCTTCCTGCCCTGCTCGCTGGCGAGCGGACCGACATCCGTCGACTCCTCGAGCGGATCGCCCACGCGCAGCGCGCGCATGCCCTCGACGAAGGCGTCCCGGAACTCGGTGAAGACGTCCTCGTGCACGATGAACCGCTTCGCCGCGATACACGACTGGCCGTTGTTCTGCACCCGGGCCGTTACCGCCGTCTTCGCGGCCTTGGCGACGTCCGCCGACGGCATGACCACGTACGGGTCGCTGCCGCCCAGCTCCAATACCGTCTTCTTCACCTCGTCACCGGCGATCGAGGCGACGGAGCGGCCCGCGGGCTCACTGCCCGTGAGGGTCGCGGCGGCCACGCGCTCGTCGCGCAGGATGGACTCGATCTCACCGGAGCCGACCAGGAGCGTCTGGAAGCAGCCCTCGGGGAATCCGGCCCGGCGGAACAGGTCCTCCAGGTAGAGCGCGGTCTGCGGGACGTTCGACGCGTGCTTGAGCAGCCCCACGTTCCCGGCCATCAGGGCGGGCGCCGCGAACCGGACGACCTGCCACAGCGGGAAGTTCCACGGCATCACCGCGAGCACCACGCCCAGCGGCCGGTACCGCACATGCGCGCGGGCCGCGCCGGAGTCCTTCACGTCCGCCTCCGCGGGGTGCTCGTCGGCCAGCAGATGCTGCGCGTTCTGCGCGTACCAGCGCATCGCCTTCGCGCATTTCGCCGCCTCGGCGCGGGCCGCCGCGAGCGGCTTGCCCATCTCCGTCGTCATGACGCGCGCGATGTCCGGGGTGTCCGCGTCCAGCAGGTCGGCAGCCTGCTGGAGCATCCTCGCCCGGTCGAAGAACGACGTCGTGCGGTACGAGTCGAATGTCCGGGCCGCCAGGGCCAGCTTCTGCTCGATGTCCTCCGAAGAGAGGGCGTCGTACGTCTTGAGTGTCTCGCCGTTCGCGGGGTTGACCGTCGCGATGGGCATGGGGGCGACCTCCTGAGCGCGGTTCCTTCGACCTTCCCGCGCGGCGCGGGGCCGCGCAACGCGGGGGGTCCCTCCGCGTACCCGGACACGCCGCCGTCAGACCTGCCCGGCGAGCCGGTCCAGGAACACCGTCTGGGCCTTGACCACGGCCGCCCGCGCCGCGTCCAGGCCGAACCACGCCACCCGGTCCAGCTCGGGGAACTCGGCGATGCGGCCCGAACCGCGCGGCCACTCCATCGTGAAGGTGCCCGGCACCATGTCCGCCGGATCGAAGCCGGCCTCCATCGCCCACACGGTGACGTGCTTCCCGTTCGACTGCACCGTCTCGCCGAGCGGCAGCGGCGTCCCGTCCGGCGCGGGCACCCCCAGCTCCTCCTGGAACTCGCGCCGCGCCGCGTCCCAGGGCGCCTCGTCCGGTTCGTACTCGCCCTTCGGGACGCTCCACGCCCCCGCGTCCTTGCGCGCCCAGAACGGGCCGCCCATGTGCCCGAGCAGCACCTCGGGCCCGCCGGGGGTACGGCGGTAGAGGAGCAGACCCGCGCTGCGTTTCGTTCGCTTCGTCCCGTCAGCCATGGAGTCAGTCTCGGCGCGGATACCGGATGACCGCGAGCACACGGCGATTCTGGTCCTCCGCAGGGGGCAGTAAGGGGCAGTCCCACCGCCACCCGGCCGCGGAGCGCCCGGGCCCGGGGTCAGGGGAGGTCGCGGGGCAGGACGCCGAGGGCCGTGGCGTCCGCCAGATGCTGGCCGAGGCGCAGTTGCAGCGCTCCCGGCGGACCGGCCCGCTCCGACAGCAGGCTCAGCGAGCCGACCGTACGGTCCGCCGTACGCAACGGCACCGCCACCACACACGCGAAGCCCAGCGAGCGCGCCATCGCCGTGTACGACGGCCAGTTGGCCCGCGCGTAGGGGTGGGCCAGCGGCACACCACGGATGGGCTGCGCCGAGGCCCGGCAGTCCGCACCGGGGCCCTCGCCCCAGGACAGCGAGGCCTGCTCGAGCCGCAGGCCGCGGTTGTCGGACGCGGCCATGTCCACCCGTCCCGTCGGCGGTTTGAGCACGGCCGACGCCGTGGGCACCCCGAGCAGCGAGATACAGCATCCGACGAGAGCGGCCAGGGCCTGGGCGGAGCCGCGTACGGCGGCGTCCGCCACTTCGACGAATGCTGTCGCGAGCCGCTCGCTGTCCACCTGATACGCCTCGTACGGCATGCCGCGCATGGCTGATCCCCCTTGCTCCTGACCTGTCCGCCCCGCACAGCTACCGTCGCCCGCCCGGCACACGGCCGGGCGGGCGGACTTTGCAGAAGGGGTATGCCCGATGGATGGGCGTCCCGAACCGTCTCACATGTGTACGGCGTCCCCGGTCGCCGCGGACTTCGGTACTCCGGGCCGGTACAGCACCAGCGTCACCACGAAACCGACCGCGAAGAACAGCGCCGACCACCAGAACGCGGTCGAGTAGCTCTCCATCGAGGCCTGCGCCTGGACCAGCGGCGAGGGCTGCTTGCCGGCGAGGTAGCTCGTCGCGGCGCCTGTCGCGAGCGAGTTGAGCAGCGCCGTGCCGATCGAACCGCCCACCTGCTGGCTGGTGTTGACCATCGCGGAGGCGACGCCCGCGTCATGCGCCTCGACACCCGCCGTGGCCAGGTTCATCGCGGTGGCGAAGATCAGGCCGAGTCCGAGACCGGCGACGAGCAGCGGCGGCAGCACGTGCGCCGCGTAACTGCTGTGCAGATCGAGCGCGGTGAGCCAGGCCATGCCACCGGCCGAGAGCGCCATGCCGAGGGGCACGATCGGTTTCGGCCCCAGCCTGGGCACCAGGTAGTTCGTCGTGACGACGGAGGAGAACACCATGCAGGCCACCATCGGCAGGAACGCCACGCCGGTGATCACCGGCGAGTACGCGAGGATCTGCTGCAGGTAGTACGTCAGGAACAGGAACACACCGAACATGCCCGCGCCGGAGAGGAACATCGCGAGGTACGACGCCCCGCGGTCCCGGTCCAGGACCACGCGCAGCGGCAGCAGCGGATGCGGCGCCCGCATCTCCCACCAGGCGAACGCGATGAGCAGCAGGACGCCGATGACGAGGAAGCCCCAGGTCAAAAAGGAGCCCCAGTCGTGCGACTCGGCGTTCGAGAACCCGTAGACGATGCAGAACAGGCCGACCGAGACCAGCACCGTGCCAGGCACGTCCAGCTTCGGCCGGTCCGTGGGCCTGCCGCCGTGCAGCAGCCGCATCCCGCCGACGATCGCGACGACCGCGAACAGCAGGTTCACGTACAGGCACCAGCGCCAGTCGAGATACTCGGTCAGCACACCGCCGAGCAGCAGGCCGACCGCGCCGCCCGCACCCGCGATGGCGCCGTAGATTCCGAACGCCTTCGCGCGCTCGCGCGGGTCCGTGAACGTCGTCGTCAGCAGCGACAGCGCGGCCGGCGCGAGCAGCGCGCCGAACACGCCTTGCAGCGCCCGCGCGAAGACCAGCATCCCGAAGCTCGTCGCCGCGCCGCCGAGGGCCGAGGCCGCGGCGAAGCCGATCAGACCGGCGATGAACACGGCCTTGCGGCCCACCAGGTCGGCGATGCGCCCGCCGAGCAGCAGCAGGCTGCCGAAGGCGAGCGCGTACGCGGTCACGATCCACTGCCGGTTGCCGTCGTCGAAGCCGAGGTCCTGCTGCGCGGACGGCAGCGCGATGTTCACGATCGTCGCGTCGAGCACGACCATCAGCTGAGCGATGCCGATGACGGCGAGGATCAGCCATCGGTGCTCGTGCTTCCCGCCGCCCGTGTGGGCCGCCGAACCGCCGGCCTCGGGTGGTGTGGCCCGCATGCCGGGTCCGGACGGTGCCGCGGCGGAGTCGGACGAGCGATCCATGGTGGCCTCCAGACGCCCAGGTACACCCCCCTGATCAAGCTCCTCCACCACGCTAAGCGCCCGGCACACGGACGGCGACCGGGGAGGGAACGTCACCGTTCCCCTGCCCGGCCGCCGTGGTCCCGCGTGCCCGGTCGCCCGAGCTCAGCCGATCTGCTCGTCCACCGGAGCGGAGTTCCCGGACGCGGAGCTCTCCGCCACGGAGTCCTTCGCCGTAGGCTCCTTCGCCGTACGCGGCCCCGGCACCGTGGCCCTGGCCGGAGCGGCGTCGGGCGTGCGCAGGGCGAGCAGCCGCTGGGCCAGCGGCTGGGTGTAACGGGCGGTGAGCGGACCCACGATCACCAGGATCAGCACGTACGCGGTGGCCAGCGGGCCGAGCCGCGGCTCGATACCGGACGTCACCGCGAGCCCCGCGATCACGATGGAGAACTCGCCGCGCGCGACCAGGGCGCCGCCGGCCCGCCAGCGGCCCTTCAGCGACACCCCGGCCCGGCGCGCCGCCCAGTAGCCGGTGAAGATCTTCGTGCAGGCCGTGACCACGGCGAGCAGCAGCGCGGGCAGCAGCACCGGCGGAATGCTCGCCGGGTCGGTGTGCAGCCCGAAGAAGACGAAGAACACCGCGGCGAACAGGTCCCGCAGCGGCGACAGCAGCGTGTGCGTGCCCTCGGCGACCTCGCCCGACAGCGCGATGCCGACGAGGAACGCGCCGACGGCGGCGGACACCTGGAGCTGCTGCGCGAGCCCCGCGACGAGGATCGTCAGACCGAGGACGACCAGGAGCAGCTTCTCCGGGTCGTCGCTCGACACGAACCGGGAGATGTGCCGGCCGTAGCGCACCGCCACGAACAGGACCAGCCCCGCGGCGCCCAGCGCGATCGCCAGCGTGAGACCGCCCGCGGCCCAGCCGACGCCGGCGAGGAGCGCCGTGATGATGGGCAGGTACACCGCCATCGCCAGGTCCTCCAGGACCAGGATGCTCAGGATGACCGGTGTCTCGCGGTTGCCGAGCCGTCCGAGGTCCCCGAGCACCTTGGCGATCACGCCCGACGACGAGATCCAGGTGACACCGGCGAGCACGACGGCGGCCACCGGGCCCCAGCCCATCAGCAGCGCGGCGGCCGCGCCCGGCAGCGCGTTGAACGTCATGTCGACGAGCCCCGCCGGGTACTGCGTCTTGAGATTGCTGACGAGGTCGCTCGCCGTGTACTCCAGGCCGAGCATCAGCAGCAGCAGGATCACGCCTATCTCGGCGCCGATGGCGACGAACTCCTCGCTCGCGCCGAGGGGGAGCAGGCCGCCCTCGCCGAACGCGAGGCCCGCGAGGAGATAGAGCGGGATCGGTGAGAAGCTCAGCCGCCCGGCGAGCCGGCCCAGCAGGCCGAGCGCCAGGATGATCGCCCCGAATTCGATGAGAAAAACAGCGGAATGCATCCGATCACTCCCGCCCCAGGATCGTGGCCGCCGCCTCGACGCCCTCGCGGGTGCCGATCACGATGACCGTGTCCCCGCCGGCGAGGCGGAAGTCCGGCGTCGGCGAGGGGATCGCCTCCGCGCGGCGCAGCACGGCGACGATCGACGCACCGGTCTCGGTCCGCATGTGCGTCTCCCCGAGCAGCCGGCCGTTCCAGTGCGACACCCCGGGGATCTCGATGCGCTCGGCGACCAGACCCAGATCGGTGGTGTGCAGCAGGTTCGGGCTGTGGTGCGAGGGCATCAACGCGTCGATGAGGTACGCCGCCTCGCCCGAGGACAGCTTCAGCGACAGGGCGCAGGCGTCCGGGTCGTCGGCCTGGTACGCGCTGAGCGTGCGGCCCCCGTCCCGGTGGGCGACGACCGACAGCTGGCGTTGTTCTCGTGTGGTGAGGTCGTAGCGGAATCCGATCCCCGGCAATGGTGTCCTGCTCAGGCGTGAAGCGGGCACGTCTCTCCCCTTGTCCGTGCATGTCCGGGCAACGGTCCCGGCGCGATTAGGTGGCTCATGCATCTTTCAGTGCACCTGTCACCTTATACGGTTCATGTTTTGGCAAAGAAAAAGTCGGCCGTCGCGGAGCCCAGGGGCGGGTCAGCCGTCGAGGGCAGGGTGCGCCGCCAGCACCGTCTCCACCGTGTCCGCCTGCTCGGGCGTCTTGTCCTCCCGGTAACGGATGACCCGCGCGAAGCGCAGCGTGACGCCCGCCGGATACCGCGTCGACCTCTGCAGACCGTCGTACGCGATCTCCACGACCAGCTCCGGCCGCACCGTGACGACGTGGCCGTCGTCGCCGAGGGCCAGCTCCCGCAGCCGCTCCGTCTGCCACACGAGCAGTGCGTCGGTGAGCCCCTTGAACGTCTTGCCGAGCATCGCGAACGACCCGTCGCCGCGCCGCGCCCCCAGGTGCAGGTTCGACAGCTTCCCGGTCCGCCGCCCATGCCCCCATTCGGCACCGAGCACCACCAGGTCGAGCGTGTGCACCGGCTTCACCTTCAGCCAGGACGCGCCACGGCGCCCCGCGCTGTACGGGGCTTCGAGGCCCTTGAGGACGACGCCCTCGTGCCCGCGCCCCACCGTCGCGTCGAAGAATTCCTGCGCCGCGGCCCGCTGCTCCGGCTCCGCGGCGTCCTCCACGACGATCCGCCGCACCCGCATCGGCTCCGGCACGAGCAGCGCCAGCCGCTCGTGCCGCCGGGCGAACGGCAGATCCAGCAGATCGACCCCGTCGACGTACAGCACGTCGAAGAAGACCGCGGAGACGGGCACCGCCTCGGCGGCCCGCGCCACGTCCACCCGAGACCCGACGCGCCCCGCCACCTCCTGGAACGCGCGCGGCCGTCCCGTGTCGTCCAGCGAGACGACCTCGCCGTCCAGGATGAACCGCTCGCTCGTCAGCTCCCGCGCCGCCGCCGTCACCTCCGGCAGCCGGTCGGTGATGTCGTCGAGCGTGCGGGTGAAGACGCGGACCTCGTCCCCGTCCCGGTGCACCTGGACGCGAATGCCGTCGAGCTTCTCCTCCACGGCGCACGCACCCAGCTTGTCGAGGCCCTCGCCGACCGACCCCGCCGAGTGCGCCAGCATCGGCTGTACGGGGTGGCGCACGGTGAGCCGGAACTCCGCGAGCGCGGCAGGCCCCCCGGCGAGCAGCGCCTGCGCCACCGGTTGCAGCCCGCCCGCCAGCATCACGGCACGCCGGACGTCCCCCGGGGGAGCGTCGGTGGCCCGCGCGAGCCCTTCGAGGGCGACCGCGTCCAGGGCGCCCTGGCGTACCTCGCCGGTCACGAGCCCGATCAGGAACCGCTGCTCGTCCTGCGTCGCGGCCGCCATCAACTCGCCCACCAGGCGCCGCCGTTCGGCCTGCGAACCGGCGCCGACCACATCGCCGAGCGCGGTCAGCGCCGCGTCCACGTCCCGCACACCCAGCCGCGGCTCGGCGGACGGCTCCACGCGCTCGCTCAGCACCCGCCAGCCGATCCCGAGCCGCCCCTGCGGCAGGCGTCCCGCCAGATACGGGATGACGAGCGGCACATCGTCCGGCTCCGCGTCCCGGAACAGCTCCGCGAGCAGTTCGATCTTCCGGGACCGCGCCGAGGCGGCGGCGACCTCCTGGGACACCTGAGCGAGCCGGGCAAAGAGCATGCAGCCATCGTGCAACGAGTGCCCGCGCGGCGCGAGGGGTGCCCGGGGCCGGCCGACGTGGCAGGTGGAGAGCGGGCCGAGCCAGTGGTGGCAGGCCCGCCTGCGCCGACCCGCTCGCGATCCGGCTCGTGCACAGCCGCTCGGCCGCCCGGAGCGAGCGTGAGCCGGTTGTGGCCCGAAATATGTGGCGGCGGTCAGTGGCCGGGCGCAAGCTGAGGTCACCGCTCGCGCATCGGCGCGCGGCCCTGGAGGTGCGGCATGGCTCCCTTCGTTCTCCTCTTCCTCATCGCGGTGGCCCTGGGCATCGTCGGGGTCGTCGCCAAGGGCCTGTTCTGGCTGTTCATCGTCGGCGTGGTCGTCCTCATCGTCGACTTCGCGTGGTTCGGCTCGCGCCTGCGCCAACGGGTCGGCCGCAGGTCCTGACGCCGGACGCCGTCCTACGGGAGAGAGCGCCGCGCCCCGCTCAGTGGCCGTCGCCGGGCTCCAGCGCGGGTGCGGTGACCCCGAGATGGGAGCGGCACTGCGGCCGCGGGGCCTCGTCGAGGCGGGGGCGGACCTGGCGTGGCCGCACGAACAGCGCCGCCGCCGCGGCCGCCAGCAGGAACAGCAGGGCGCACCCGTACGCCGCCCGGTGGAACGAGGCGTTCACGGCCGCGGGCCGGGTGTAGGCCGCGCCCGACAGACCCACCGCGAGCGGCAGCCCGGCGACGACCAGCAGCTGCGCGACCCGTGCCGCCGTGTTGTTCACCCCGCTCGCGAGCCCGGCGTGCTCCGCGTCCACCGACGCCAGGACGGTCGCCGTCAGCGGGGCCACGAACATGCTCATCCCCAGACCCAGCACGGCGACCGCGGGCAGCACATCGGCGACGTACGAGGAGTCCGGGCCGATCCGCAGCATCAGCAGCGCCCCGCCCGCGGCGACGGCCGGGCCGACGACGAGCGGCGGCGTCGGCCCGACCCGGCGGGCCAGATCGGCGGCCCGGGCGGACAGCAGCAGCATCAGAGCGGTCACCGGCAGCGTCGCCGTCCCCGCCTGCAACGCGTCGTAGCCCAACGCGATCTGCAACTGCACCGGCAGCAGGAACAGGATCCCGCCGATCCCCGCGTACAGGCACAACGTCATGGCGTTCGTCGCGCTGAACAGCCGCGAGGCGAACAACGACGGCGGCAGCATCGGCGCGGCCCGGCGCCGCTCCACCAGGACGAAGGCGATACCGGCTACGACGCCGACGAGCGCGGGCAACCCGGTCGAGACTGCGGAAGCGCCGCCGGACGCGCCGATCAGCGCGTAGCTCACCCCGCCCAGGCACAGCGCGGCGAGCACGGCGCCGACCTGGTCGAACGGGGCGTCGGCCGCCGTGGCGTCCCGGCTCTCGGGCACGTACCGCAGGGCGATCGCGAGGACGATCGCGGCGATCGGCACGTTGATGAGGAAGATCCACCGCCACCCGGGCCCGTCGATCAGCCAGCCGCCGAGGAACGGTCCGAGCGCCCCCGCCACCCCGGTGAGACCGGACCACGCGCCCACGGCCCGTGCCTGGTCGTCGGGGTGGAACACGGACCGCACCAGCGCCAGTGACCCCGGTGTCAGCAGCGCCGCACCGACTCCCTGCAAGGCCCGTGCGGCGATCAGCGTTCCCTCGCCCGGGGCGAACCCGCACAGCGCCGACGCGAGCGCGAACCACGCGACACCCAGCACCAGCGTGCGCCGCCGCCCGATCCGGTCGCCCATCGCCCCGCCCCACAGCAGCAGCGCGGACAGCGTCAGCATGTAGGCGTTGACGACCCACTGCAGCGCGGACAGCGAGGCCCCGAGGTCACGTCCCATGGTCGGCAGCGCCACGTTGACGACCGTGCCGTCCAGCATCGCCATCCCGGACGCCAGCACCACGCACGCCAGGATCCACCGCCCGCGCGCCGACGAGAGCCGGACGTCCGGGGCGGCATCAGGTCGGGGGTGCTCCGTCGCAGCCATCGGGCACATTCTAAGAACGTCGGCCGGCCGTGGGTGGTCGGCCGCCCATTTCGCGTTCCCGGAGCCGGGTGAAGGCGGTCGGGCCGGGCGGCCCGGGAGGAAGTCCCTGATCCGCTCGGCGCGGGCGCGCGGGCTCGCCGTACCCGTGTCGCACTCCAGGTCGTAGACGCCGTGCCGGTGCACCAGGTCGTACTGGAGCGCAACTCCCGGGCGATGCTCGTTCTGCCCGAACTGGACGTGCCATCACGGAAGATGATGCGGCCCACGGCCATCCCGGCATGATCACATGTGCCCATGCGGAACGTGCCGTACGTAGAGGGGACTCTGTGACCATGAAGTTCTTCGTGTACCACCGTGATCGACCGGGATCACTCGCGTTGCGCCTGGAGCACACGGAGGCGCATTGGTCCTACATGGACCGCTACGAACGGGAGTTGATTGCTCGCGGCCCGACCTTCGCCGCGGACGGCGAGACCCCGACGGGCAGCGTGCACATCGTCGACCTGCCGGATCCCGCCGCCGCTCGCGCGTTCGCCTTCGACGAGCCCAACTACCAGGCGGGCGCGTACCGGGACGTACTGCTGCGCCGCTGGCACGACAGGCTGGGGCGCACGATGTGGGACTTCCCCGGCGGACCCACCGGCGGCAACCGCTATCTGGTGCTCGGCCTCGGCTCGGGCCCGGCCGCCGACCTCGACGTACCGCCCGGCCGGGACGAGCTGATCGCGTACGGCCCCCTGGTCAGCGACGACGACAGCGCCTGGGTCGGGACGGCGGCGCTTCTCAGGGCCCCGGACCCGGACGCGGCCCGCGCCGTCCTGACCGCGGACCGGTACGCCGACGTAGAGGTCCACGACTGGGAGTTCGGCGGCCGGCGCTAGACGGCCTGCTCACAAACCGCGCACCCGCCCGACACGGCCCTGCTTGCACGCAAATTCGAACATGCGATCTAATCGCGAGTATGCGGCACACCATCACCGACGATCTCGTACGGACACGGCAGGAATGGACCGAGACCTACCAGCGGCTGGCCGAGCATCCCGGCCGTACCGCCCTGCGCCGCCGCCTGCTGCACCTGTCCCGTGTGCTGGCCGGCGAGCGGCTGACCCCGGCGGCCGAGGCGGAGCTGCGCCGTCGCGCGCGGCAGGGCGGGGGAGAGTCGTGAGGCCGCCGACCGGGGCGCGGGTCCGCGGCGGCGTCTGTGGGGCGGGCTCATGGGTCCAGTGGTAGTCGTCCACCGCCCGTCCCCGGCCGGCGGGCGCAGCGTCACGGTCAACGCCGTGCCTCTCGGCCTCGCGCACTCGGACGCGGACGTCGTCGAGTTCCTGCGCCGCGCGGGCCTGGAGAACGCGGAGGACCTCGTGCTCGGCGACTCCCCGCACATCGAGTGGCGCGGAGCGCCCGCCCACGAGTACGGAGCGGACTGAACGCGCGAGGCTAGGCGTTGCCGCGTACGGGCGCCGGTGCGTCGGACGGGCGGGACATGCCGTCCGGTTGCGGACGGACTACGGGGTCGACGGCGGCCGGAGCGACCGTGACCGGCGACGCGGCGGCGAGCGCGAGAGGGGCCGCTCCGGTGAGGACGGCGGTCGCCAGGGCGAGAGGGAGCAGTTTCGGCATACGCATGCCCGGACAACGAGCCCCTCTCGGCCGCGGGCACGCCCGTTCCCGACCGTCACCCGGACGCCGGTGGGCGGCGCGACCCCGTCGCCCACCGTCACTGGCCCCCGCGCGAGGCCCGTCTGCGGCGCATGCACACAATGGGCCGACCGACAGCACCCGTGACCCCCTCATACACACAAGGAGTCCCATGTCCGTCCTCGACACCGAGATCGGCGCCCTCAGCGGCGGCCCCGCCGACCTGGCCCAGTACCGTGGCAAGGCCGTCCTGATCGTCAACGTGGCCTCCAAGTGCGGCCTCACCCCGCAGTACGGCGCCCTGGAGCGGCTGCACGAGCAGTACGCGGCGCGCGGCTTCACGGTGCTGGGCGTGCCCTGCAACCAGTTCATGGGCCAGGAGCCCGGAACCGCCGACGAGATCGCGGAGTTCTGCTCGGCGACGTACGGCGTGACGTTCCCCATGACGGAGAAGGTCGACGTCAACGGCGCGGAGCGGCACCCCCTCTACGAGCGGCTGGTCACCACCTCCGACGCCGAAGGGCACTCCGGTGACGTGCGCTGGAACTTCGAGAAGTTCCTCGTCTCTCCCGACGGGACGGTCAAGGCGCGCTTCTCCCCGCAGACCGAGCCCGACGCCGACGACGTCACCGGTGCCATCGAATCCGTCCTGCCCCGCTGACGACAGGACCTTCCGCCTCGGCGGGTGCGCCACCGGAAGTCCGCGGGGCGCGTCCGTCAGGCGGGTGGACGGTGGAGGCGGCCTCTCGCCACCAGTTCGAGGGTGGTCGCCACCGCGATCGTCTGGACCGCCATGAGGGCGATCAGGACGAAGAGCTGGACCGCGCCGGCCTGGACGGGGGACGCGCCGCCCAGGAGCATGCCGACGAACGCGCCGGGGAGGGTGACCAGGCCGACCGTGCGGGTCTGGTCGAGGCCGGGGAGCAGGGCGTCGGACACAGCGGGGCGGGCTATCTCCAGGCGGGCGTCGTGGGGCAGGAGGCCCAGGGCGAGGCAGGCCTCCACCTCGCCGTGGCGCGCCGTGAGCTCGTCCAGTGCGCGCCGCCCGGCCAGGACCGTCGTGGTGAGCGCGCCCCCGATGAGGATGCCGGTGACGGGGATCAGCGCGACACCGCGCGGCGGCAGCAGGCCCGAGGCGACGAGCGCGCCGACGATCGGGACCACGGGTGCGGCGATCGGCAGCGCCGCCCACACCCAGCTGCGGTCCGGTGTGATGCGCCGGCCGGCCGTCCGCGCCGCCACACAGAACATGAGCAGCACGAACGCGAGCAGTGCGGCCCCGTGCCGGATCACCCAGCCGATCACCAGGGAGACCGCACCGAGTTGGACGGTCGCGCGGCCACCGGCCACCGCGATCTCCCGGGCGCGCCGCCACGAGGCGTCCGGCGCGAGCCGGAACACCGCCGCTGTGGCCACTGCCACCAGAAGCAGGGCGACAAGCGTGGCCGCGAGGACGCCGTTGACGGGCAGGAGGGTGGCCGCGGCCACCGTTCGATCACGCATTCCCGCAGCCTAGAACGCTCCGACCTGGGCACCGGTGCTGTGCTGTGCTGTGCTGTGCCAGGGCCCGTACGTGCGGGACGATGGGTGGGCAACACAGCGTAGAGAGACGACGCCGAGAGAAAGAGGGCTGACCGTCATGGCACAGCAGGTGCAGGGCGTGATCGCGCGAGCCAAGGGCGCGCCGGTGGAGATCACGACGATCACGGTGCCGGACCCGGGGCCGGGCGAAGCCGTCGTGGAGATCCAGGCGTGCGGGGTCTGTCACACGGATCTGCACTACCGGGAGGGCGGGATCAACGACGAGTTCCCGTTCCTGCTCGGGCACGAGGCGGCGGGCGTCGTGGAGTCGGTGGGCGAGGGGGTCGCCGAGGTCGAGCCCGGTGACTTCGTGATCCTGAACTGGCGTGCGGTGTGCGGCCAGTGCCGCGCCTGCCGGCGTGGGCGGCCCGAGTACTGCTTCAGCACCCACAACGCGAAGCAGAAGATGACCCTCGCCGACGGCACCGAGCTCAGCCCGGCGCTCGGCATCGGCGCGTTCGCCGAGAAGACGCTGGTCGCCGCGGGCCAGTGCACCAAGGTGGACCCGTCCGCCTCGCCCGCCGCGGCCGGACTGCTCGGCTGCGGCGTGATGGCCGGGATCGGCGCCGCCATCAACACCGGCGGCGTCGGGCGGGGCGACTCCGTCGCCGTCATCGGCTGCGGCGGCGTCGGGAACGCCTCGGTGGTCGGTGCCGCCCTGGCAGGCGCCGCGAAGATCATCGCCGTCGACATCGACGACAAGAAGCTGGAGACGGCCCGCTCGCTCGGCGCCACGCACACCGTCAACTCCCGCTCCACCGACGCGGTCGAGGCCGTGCGCCAGCTGACCGGCGGTTTCGGCGCGGACGTGGTCATCGAGGCGGTCGGCCGCCCGGAGACCTACCAGCAGGCCTTCTACGCCCGCGACCTGGCGGGCACCGTGGTGCTCGTCGGGGTGCCGACCCCCGAGATGCGGCTCGAACTGCCGCTGCTCGACGTGTTCGGCCGCGGCGGCTCGCTCAAGTCGTCCTGGTACGGCGACTGCCTGCCCTCGCGCGACTTCCCGATGCTCATCGACCTGTATCTGCAGGGGCGCCTCGACCTCGACGCGTTCGTCACCGAGACCATCGCGCTCGACGACGTGGAGAAGGCGTTCGAGCGGATGCACCACGGTGACGTGCTGCGTTCGGTGGTGATGTTCTGATGGCCGCCCCCGCCGACAACGGCGCGCGCGTCGAGCACCTGGTCACCTCCGGCACGTTCTCCCTGGACGGCGGAACCTGGGACGTCGACAACAACGTATGGCTCGTGGGTGACGACTCCGAGGTGCTCGTCATCGACGCGGCGCACGACGCCGACGCCATCGCGGCGGCCGTCGGCGACCGGCGGCTCGTCGCCATCGTGTGCACCCACGCCCACGACGACCACATCGACGCGGCGCCCGCACTCGCGGCGCGCACGGGCGCGCCGATCCTGCTGCACCCCGCCGACACGGAGCTGTGGAAGCGTACGCATCCGGACCGGGCGCCCGACGCGGAGCTGGCGGACGGTCAGCAACTGAGCGTCGCCGGCGTGGAGTTGACCGTGCTGCACACGCCCGGGCACTGCCATGGGGCGGTCAGCCTGTACGCGCCCGCGCTCGGCACCGTCTTCACGGGTGACACGCTGTTCCAGGGCGGCCCCGGCGCGACCGGGCGCACCTTCAGCGACTTCCCGACGATCGTCGAGTCGATCCGCGAGAAACTGCTGACCCTGCCGTCCGAGACGGTCGTCCGCACCGGACACGGCGACAGCACGACGATCGGCGCGGAGGCGCCGGGGCTCGACGAGTGGATCAAGCGCGGCCACTGAGGGGCCTGCGCGCCCGGGCCGGGCGGCGGACAGAGACCGCCGCCCGGCCCGGGCGGAACTCACACGCACCTGTGGACTCAGGACTCAGGCTCAGGACGGGGCGAAGACCGCCCGCACCGTCTTGCCGCCGCGCCGGTCCGGCAGCACGCTCCACCGCTGGGCGAGGGCGTGGACCAGGGCGATCCCGCGCCCCGACTCGGCCGTCGGCGACGCCGGCTTGAGCTGAGGGAGTCCCGGCCCGTCGTCGCGCACCTCCACGATCAGTTCACCCGCGTCCATGCGCAGGCTCATCCGGCAGCGGTGCTCGGACACCCTGGCGGCGTTCGTGACGAGTTCCGACACCACCAGCTCGGCGTCCGCCGCCGCCTCGTCGGACCGCCCCGCCAGGAAAGAGCGGGTCAGTCGACGGGCCCAACGGGCGGCGCTCGAGCCCCGCGGCATCAGGTACTCCACGCGTGCGGCACGCCGTTCGGCGCTCCGGGTCGCACGCATGACGATCACTTCCTCTCGTTGTCTCCTGCGTGGCTCTTGGATCGGTAACGGGCACCCTTCCCACGGAGCGTGATCGGCAAGCGGGTCCGTTCGGGCGAACCCGCGAGCGCGTGGTAGCCGTGCCCGATGCGCCGGCCGACCAGGATGTACGCGATCAGGGCACCCGCCGTGTTGAGGATGACGTCGTCCACGTCGAACGCGCGGCCCTGCACGAGCGCGCCCTGCGCCAGCTCCACGAGCACCATGACGATCGCGGTCAGCAGCAGCACCCGCATCATCCGCATCCGCCGCGCCACGAGCACCGGCAGCAGCAGCCCGAACGGCGCCCCGAGCAGGAGATTGCCGCCGATCTGCTTGCACGCCGCCAGGAAGGTGTACGACTCCGCGTACTGCCGCAGGGACGCACCCGGCCGCAGATTGGACCCGGCGAGCTTGTCGGACGCCGGGGACGGGGTCAGCGTGAGACGGGCCAACACGGCGGAGAAGAGGATGAGAGCGACGAACGCGACAAGTGCCACCAGCACCCGCACGAGTACCCGCCACCAGCCTCCGGGGCGAGCCCGGTCCGCCTTACTGGTTCGTGCCGTCACCGAAGTCATGGGCCCCTAGTGCCCGGAGTCGGCCGGAACACGCTGGCTGACGGTGCGTCAATCTCCCTCGGTGGGGTGGGTCAGTGTGTCCAGGAACCGCTCCACCGCCGGTGACGAGGCGCCGCCGCCGCAGCGCACCCGGTCCACCTGCGGTATCGACACCTTCCCGAGGTGCAGGGACTGAGTCTCGATGGCCTCCGTCAAGTGCAGCCGTCCCAGGGCCCGTTCGGCGGCGGTGCGGCGAACGTACTCGATGACTGTCACGCCCAGATGATCCGCGTGCCCCCGAACCGCCTCGTACTCGTCGGGCGTGAAGAGCTCCCGCAGAAGCGCAGTACCGTCCATGGCCGCATGATGCCGTTCCGGATCCCGGAGCGGGGGCGGATGGCATATTCGCCCCTCGTTCGCGTGACGTCTGCCGCTCGGCCGGAGGGGCGGTCCCCGTCGGTGGGGTGGACCCCCGTTGCCGATCTCCGTTAAGTTAGGCAAGGCTTACCTAATGGAGGTTCGGGATGGGTGTCCGACAGATCGCTAGTGCCGTGCCCAACACGGCGACCCGCGCACGCTCCGTGCTCGCCGCCGCATGGACCTGCGGCGTCACCACCGATGTGGGGCAGGACGACCTCGTCGGCGCGCACCGCGTCGCCGAGGACGGCACGGTGCGGATCGCGCCCCCGCCGGACAGCGTGCTCGCCGCCGCTGTGCTCTGCTCCCCGCACGGCCGGCCCACGACCCTCCTGGAGTTCGCCGACGCGGCGCCCGTCCCGGTACGCGACCGGGTCCGCGCCCGGCTCTGGCTCTCGGGCGAACTCGTGCCCGACGAGGAGGAGATGGTGCTGCGGCCCCTGCGCGCCGTGCTGCAGACCCGCACCGAGCGTCTCGGTATCGACCTCGACGAGCTCGCCGCGGCCGCGCCGGATCCGCTCGCTCTCGCCGAGCCCCGCCTGCTGACCCATCTGGCGGAGGCGCACCCCGAGGCCGTCGAGCAGCTCACCCTGCTCATCGCCCCCGACAGCCTGCACGGCGTCGTCCGGGTCCAGCCCCTCGCCGTCGACCGGCACGGACTGACGCTGCGCCTGGAACGTGCCCGCGGCCAGGCCGACGTACGGATCCCGTTCCACAGCCCGGCCGACGACCTGACCGCGCTGACCGAGCGCATGCACTGCCTGCTCGCCTCGGCGCAGGCGGTCAGCCGCCGCCGGAGGTGACCTTCTCGCGCTCGGCGGGCCGCTCCGGCTCCGGCTGCGGCGCGGCGCGCCGGAACGCCCAGTCCATACGTGGTTCGACGACGTACCGGAAGACACGGCGCACCGGGTCGGTGCACAGCAGGGTGATGCCCGTGACCGCCGTCGCCGTCACCGCCAGCTCGCCCAGCGGCGTGTGCAGCCAGGGATGGTCGTACCAGCCGCCGAAGCGCGAGGACTTGATGACGAAACCGTGCAGCAGATACGCGTAGATCGTTCCGGTCCCCAGCGCCGTGAAGAACAGCTTGCGCCCCGGCACCCACGCCAGGAAGCAGGCGGAGAGCACGAGCGCGAGGACGAACAGGGCGGGCGTCGCCAGCAGGCCCGCCCACGCGGACACCCCGCGCCCCTGCACGGCCCCGCGGTGATAGAACCACCCGGCGTCGAACCACGGCGCCACCCAGTACGCGGCCACCACCGCGGCCAGCGCCACCGGAGCCGCCGCCCCGCGCACCCGCCAGGTACGCAGCCGCGAGAAGTGCTCGGGCCGCAGCACCAGCCCCACCACGAAGAACGGCAGGAACTGGATCACCCGCTGAAGCGCCAGGTCACCGCCCGCGTCCGGCATCATCGACACCCCCGTGGCCAGCGCGAGCGACACCGCCACGGGATGGCGCATCTGCAGCCACAGCGGCGTCGAGAGCCGCCAGACGAACAGAGCCGCCAGGAACCACATCAGATACCAGGGGTCCAGCAGGCTGATCGGATACCCGGGGTCGTCCTGCCGCCACCGGTAGAACAGCGTGTACGCCACCTCGAAGACGACATACGGGACGACGACCCCCGTCACCAGGCGCTTCAGCCGCCCGGGCGCCATGTCGAAGCTGCGTGAGAAGTACCCGGACACCAGCGCGAACGCCGGCATGTGGAAGGCGTAGACGGTGAGATACAACGCCGTCACCGCGCGACTTCCGTACGTCAGCGGTTCCCATGCGTGTCCGCACGCGACGAGCACGATGGTCAGGTACTTCACGTTGTCGAAATACGACTCGCGTGCCTTGCCGCCGCTGCCGGATATGCCTTGCGCTGCCTGCCGTACCATCGCGCCGCTGCGCCCCTCCTCGAGCCGGACCACGTCCCCCGCCTGCCCACTGCAGACCGTTCCATGACTCGGGACGTGACACAAGCGCCTTGCCGGGACGGCCGTGGCACCAGGGATGACACGGAAAGACAGCGATGGGCCCCCGGCGACAGGAGGGGAATCGTCGCCGGGGGCCCATCGGGCCAGGGATCAGACGGCGGTGTAGGCGCCGTCCACCAGGTGGTAGCTGCCGGCGACGAACGAGGCGCGGTCCGAGAGCAGGAACGCGATCAGCTCCGCGACCTCTTCGGAGAGGCCGAGCCGCCCGGCCGGGTGCAGGCCGACGAGACCGTCGTAGGCGGCCTTGTCCATCTCCTTGAGGAGCGGGGTCTCGATGAAGCCCGGGCCGACCGCGTTGACGCGGATGCCCTTGGCCGCGTACTCGGCGGCGGCGGTCTTCGTCAGCCCGACGACGCCGTGCTTGGCGGCGACATAGGCGGGGGAGCCGGCGAAGCCGACCGAGCCGAGGATGGAGGCGACGTTGACGATCGCGCCGCCACGGCCGGCGGCCTCGATGACGGGCAGCTCGTAGCGCATCGAGTAGAAGACGCCGTCGAGGTTGGTGCGGATGACCCGGTTGTAGGCGTCGATGTCGTACTCACCGGTGGGCGTGCTGGGGCCGCCGATGCCCGCGTTGTTCACGGCCAGGTCGAGTCCGCCGAAGATGTCGACGGCGAACTGTACGGCGGCCTCCACCGAGGCGGGCTGCGTCACGTCGAGCGCCACGGCGGCGGCCTCGATGCCCTCGCCCTTCAGGGTCTCGGCGGCTTCCTTCGCGCCCTGCTCGTTGTAGTCGGCGATGACGACGGCCGCGCCGCCGCGGCCCAGGCGGCGGGCGGTGGCCAGACCGATGCCGGAGGCGGCGCCGGTGACCAGGGCGGTCTTGCCGGCGAACTCGGCGGCGTACTCGATGACCTGGCCGGTGGTGGGGGTGGTGCTCATGGTGCGTGTCACTCTCTGCTGGCGATGTCGGAGGTCGCCGCCGATCGGGCGGCCTCCCCGATGAGTTCGTCGTAGGCCCGCGTCACCAGAGGGGCGAGGTCTTCGGCGTACTTGTCCGCGCCGCGCGCCCAGGTGCGCAGCGCGGCGGTCAGTACACCGGCGGCGGCGCCGACGACGACCTCGGGACGCAGGTCCCAGGAGGGGTCGGTGCCGAGCCGGTCGGCGATGATGCGCACGGACTCGTCCTGGGCGTCGACCCGGATGCGTTCGTACGCGGCGAACAGGGCGGGCTCCTCGTCCAGGGCGGTGTACAGCTCGCGCAGTCCCGGGCGGTGGTGCCAGGCCGGGGTCTCGCGGTCGGCCAGCCAGTCCGCGACGGCGCCGCGGTACGCGAGCAGCGGGGGCTCGTCCTCGGGCCGGGCGCGCAGCGCCGCGTTGATCCGGGCGCCGTCCGCGCGGGTGAAGTCGAGCGCCGCGTCCTCCTTGCCGGAGAAGTGCCGGCTGAAGGTGCGGCGGGTGACGTCCGCGCGCTCGGCGATCGCCTCGACGGTCACGTCCCCCAGCCCCCGCTCCAGCACCAGCTCGACGGCGGCCTGTGCCAGCGCCTCACGCGTCCGGCGGGCCTTGACCTGTCGTCGGTCCTCGGGGGGCGGGGTGGGGGTGCCCTCGTTCGCCTTCATGCATTCAGCGTACACCTTGATGTCCCGGTGGGACATGAGTCCCGGCGGGACATTTCACGGACCGGTGTACCGAGGGGTCAGGCGTGCCAGTGGCCGTGCAGGGCGGCGGTGGCGAAGCCGGGGCCGTAGGCCACCATCGTTCCCCGGGCGCCCGGGGGCGGCGGGTCCTCGTGCGTGCGCTCCAGGACGCGGAGCACGCTGACGCCGCCGAGATTGCCCTCGTCGGTCAGGGTGTCGGTGGAGTGACGGGCGGCGTGCTCGTCGAGTTCCAGGCCCGCGGCGGTGTCGGAGATGATGCGCGGGCTGCCCGGGTGGATGACCGCGAAGTCGGAGCGGCGTCCGCCCAGCCAGCCGAGGAACGGGGGCAGCGCGTCACGGGAGGCGGCCCGGCCCTCCTTCGTGGCGTCGAAGTGCAGACCGTCCGAGGTGATCCGGCCGCTCAGGTAATGCGCGGTGTCCGGAAGGACGTGCTCGTAGCTGTCCTCGATCGCGTAACCGGGACCGAGCGGCTCGGCGCTGACGACGGCGGCGCCCGCCGAGTCGCCGAACAGCGCCTTGTAGATCATCGCGTCGATCCCGGTGTCGCTGTGGTGGTACACGGCGGAGATCACCTCCGCGGCGACGACCAGCACGGGGGCGCCGGGTCTGACCGTCACCATGTCCGCCGCGCGGATCAGGGACTTGGTGCCTCCGGTGCACGCGAGCGTGGTGTGCGCCAGGGCCCGGGCGGTGGGGCGCATGCCCAGCGAAGTCATCAGCCCCACATCGAGGTTGGGCGCCGCCCAGCCGGTGGAATGCGTGGTGACGATGCCGCCGAGGTCTCGGGCCGACAGGCCCGCGCCGGCGAGCGCCGCCTCGGCCGCCTCCTGGGCGAGCTGGAGCGCGTCGGCGAACGCGCCTGGGGCGCGCTCGCCGACACCGCCTTCCGTCGCCGCGGTCGCCGAGGCGAGCGGCCGGCTGAAATAGCGGGTGTGGACGCCGCACCCGCGCACCGCGCGGACGGCCGCGGCCAGCCGCGGATGGTCCGGGTGGTGCGCACGTATGTCATCCGCGATCTCGTCGGTGGTGACCTTGTGGGCTCCCAGGACGGTTCGGGGTCTGGACACGTAAACAGGCATGTGGTGGCTCCCACGGATCTTGGGGGTGTGGGGGGCCGGATCAACGTACGTCAATTGTGTATGACCGTTGAAGGGCTGTCAGCCTGCCTGCAGCGCGGGCATCCGGGGGTGCGCCCGCCGGACGCCGGGATGGAAGACGAGGATCATCAGGCGCGCCCCGGGGGTGGTGAGCGGCTGTGCCGCGCACATCGTCGCCCAGCCGGGGCCCAGCCGGGCGTGCAGCAGCGGCCGTTCGTCGCCGTCCGGGTGGATGGCCGAGCCTCCCGCCTCGTAGATCGGGGCCGCTTCCGGGTCGGCCAGGACCTCCTTCTCGATCTGGCGCAGCGTGTCGTCCTCCGGGCGGGCGGCCAGCGCGGCCCGCAACTGGGGGAGGAGCAGGGGCGCCCAGGAGGTGGCCCAGTCCGTGAGCATGTGGTGGGCGTGCCGGTCGAGGAGCATCCACCGCATCGTGTTCGAGGGGGGCCGATGGCCCGGGAAGAGTTCGATGAAGGCCCTGTTGCAGGCGAGCAGGTCCCAGGACGCGTCGGACACGTAGGCGATGTGGTTGATGCCGTCGACCGCCTCCTGCCATACGCCGGGGATCTCCTTGCCGGACGACAGGTACAGAGGGCCGGGCGGGTCCTGGAGCAGGGCGTAGCGGCACAGCAGCTGCCACTCCTGCTCGTTGAGCCCGAACAGCCGGCCCACATCGCGCAGCAGATCCACCGGCGGGCTCGGGTAACTCCCCGACTCCAGCCGGTGATACGTCCCGAGTGTCCGGTGCAGCAGCTGGTCGACCTGGTGCTGGGACAGGCCGGGCGCGCGCCGGCCCTGGCCCGTGGGGCGTCTGAAACCGTGCGACTCGGGGGCTATGAGGGCGCGCCGTTCACGGAGCAGGGCGCGGAGCGCCTTCTTGTTCATGGTGGGTAATCCCTCTTCGTACACGCCGAGTTGAGCGTATGCAGTCTAAATAATCCCATCGCCTTTGGTAATAAACATTGCCCGAAGAAAACCATCACATGCCCCGTCATGATGACTCGTGCGGGGTTACCCACCTGCCGGTTTCATCGTCTGTGAGCATGTAGACGCAGTGATGGGGCACCTGTGCCGGGCCGCTCGAAAATGGCCGAAATTTCCCGGCGTCGGGTAACTCACGAGCCTTCGGGCTGTTCGAGGAAGAGAGGGCGGGACCGGGCCACCAATTGTTCGATGTGGCCGGAAAATGCGTTGCACGACGCACGTCCCGTACTCGTCCGCGAGCGGTGTCCGGAGGTCACTGGCTGCGGTCGGTGCCGTCACTCGCCATTACGTAGCGGCCACGGCACCGGCCGCGCCGGCCACCCGCGCCCGCCCGCAGCGGCCGGTCCGCAGCGGTCAGTCCGCAGCGGTCAGTCCGCAGCGGTCAGTCCGCAGCGGTCAGTCCGTCTTGCGCAGATTGCGTACGTAGTCCTCCGCCGCGGCGTCGAGGCCGATGTCGTGCTGGGCGCGCTCGGACAAGTACCAGCGGTGTTCCAGCAGTTCGTGGTAGAGCTCGGCCGGATCGGCCGGGGTCGGGATCCGGTCGCGCACCGCCCGGACCGTCGGCCGGAACACATCGCGCACCCAGCGGTGGGCGAGTACCTCGGGACGGGCGTCCGGCGCGTCCTCCTGGGTCGCCATCCAGCTCTCCAGATCGTTCAGCAGCCGCCGCGCCTGGTTCTCCTCCGCGTCCATGCCGGTGAGGCGCAGCAGCTGACGCTGGTGGTGGCCCGCGTCGACGACCTTCGGCACGAAGGTGACGGTGTCACCCTGCGGGGAGCGGGAGATCTGCATCTCGGCGACGTCGAAGCCCAGGTCGTTCAGGCGCCGGATGCGGCGCTCCATGTAGTGGTGCTTGCCCGCCGGGTACACCGAGGTGCGGGTCAGCTCGCTCCACAGGTTCGCGTAGCGCTGGCCTATCTCCGTGCCGAACTCGATCGGGTCGATCGACGGGTGCAGCGCCCCGGACGCCTCCAGGTCGAGCATCTCGCCGCTGATGTTCACGCGGGCCAGATCGATGTCGTACTCGCGCTGCCCGTCGCTCAGCTTCGGGTGCAGCTCGCCGGTCTCCGCGTCCACCAGGTATGCGGCGTAGGCGCCCGCGTCCCGGCGGAACAGCGTGTTGGAGAGCGAGCAGTCGCCCCAGGCGAAACCGGCGAGATGCAGCCGGACCAGGAGCACCGCCAGCGCGTCCATCAGGCGGTGCACGGTGGACGGGCGCAGCGTCGTCTCGAACATGGAGCGGTAGGGCAGGGATCCGCCCAGGTGCCGGGTGATCAGGACCGGCTCGAGCGGGCTGCCGTCCGGCGTCTCGCGGCCCGTGACGACGGCCAGCGGATCGACCGCCGGGATGCCAAGGCGGTCGATCGTGCGCAGCAGTTCGTACTCGCGCAGCGCCGGCCGCTCGGCCAGTTCCTTCACGGCCACGACCTCGTCACCCGCGCGCGCGTAGCGCACCACGTGCCGCGAGATACCGCGCGGCAGCGGCACGAGGTACTCCTGCGGCCACTCCTCCAGCGGGATGTGCCAGGGCAGGGCGAGCAGGAGCACCGGGTGCTCGGGGTTGGTGGCGCTGATCTGGAGCGGCATGGTCATAAGCGTAAGCGGCCCGCGCGGGCGACCCGGCTCGCGGTGGAAGCGCTTGCGGAAGCGTTTGCTGAAGCGCTTGCCGAAGCGGGTGCGGAAGGGCTTGCTGAAGCGGTTACGGAAGCGGTTGCGGGCTTTAAGCGCCGGGCTCGCGTGCGGCGCCTTCCGTTTTGTGTTCGCTGCCTTCCGTTTCGTGCGCGGTGCCCTCCGACTCCAGGGACCGCTCCGCCGCCGCGAGGATCTCGGTGAGCCGCAACCCGAAGCGCGCATCGCACGGCGCGGCCACGCCCGTACGCGCCGACTCCAGCAGGACGTCGACGGCCACGGCGAAGGACTCCTGCGCCGTGCCGCCCAACGGCATCGTCAACGCGCCCGCCGGGCCGCGCAGTTCGACGGTGGTCCCGGCAGCCGCCCGCGGAGTCGTCAAACTCAGGGTCGCCGTGCTGGAGGCGCCGGACGTGTGCCGCAGGACGAGATGCGCGGTGTCACCGGCGCCGCGCCGGGCCGTCACCGCCACCACGTCACCCAGGATCGGCAGCAGCACCGACAGGGCGTGCGGGCCGACGTCCCACAGCGCGCCGCGCTCCGCCCGCCACGGCGTCGAGGCCCGCACCTCGGCGTCGTCGCCGGGTGTGTACAGCGCGCCGTACCAGTCGGCGCGGCCCGTGAACCAGCCCTTCTCAGCCGCCTGTTCGGCGATCCAGGCCGAGGGCGCGGAGGCGTAGCGCATCGTGCAGAACACGGCCGAGGCGACCCCCGCCGCGTCGGCGGCCTCCACCACGGCGCGGGCCGCCGCGGGCTGTGTGGCGACGGGCTTGTCGAGCAGCAGATGGCAGCCGGCCGCCGCGGCCCGGGCGGCCAGGGGCGCCTGTACGTCCGGCGGCACGGCGAACGCCACCGCGTCGCACGCCGCGAACAACGCGTCCACGTCGTCGTACGCCGTGATGCCGTGCTCGGCCGCGAGTTCGGCGGCGGCCTCCGGGCGGCGCCCCCAGACTCCGGTGAAGCCGGTGTGCGGATGGGCGGCGAGGGCGGGGGCGTGGGTCCGCCGGGCCCAGGGGCCCGTGCCGACAAGTCCGAAGCGCAGCACGTCAGTCGAGGTCATGACCGGCAGTATCGCCCGGCCGGGCCCGGAACCGAAGGCGACGGCGCGCCGGGCGCCCGGGCGCGGCCACGGCCGGTCCCGCCCGGACACGGACAGCGGGCACGGCCGGGTCCGGTCCGGGCACAGACACCGGACACCGGAATGGTGAATACTGATTCACCACCTGGGTGAATGCCCATTCACCCACTCTCCCGACGCCGGGCCGCCGCTCGCGTCCCCGAGCAGGAGCCCCATGGACCCCGTCCCCGCCTCCGCCCCGATACCCGCGCCGCCGCGCCTGCGCGAGCGCCTCACCGTGCCCGTGCTCGCCTTCGGCGGCATCCTCATGGCTGTCATGCAGACCGTCGTCGTACCGCTGCTGCCGGACCTGCCCCGGCTGACCGGCGCATCCCCCGCGGCCGTCTCCTGGATGGTCACCGCGACCCTCCTCGCCGGCGCCGTCCTCACGCCCGTCCTCGGCCGGGCCGGTGACATGTACGGAAAGCGGCGGGTCCTGCTGATCGCGCTCGGCCTGATGACCATCGGCTCCGTGCTCTGCGCGCTCACCTCCGACATCCGCGTCCTGATCGCGGCCCGCGCACTCCAGGGCGCCGCCGCGGCCGTCGTCCCGCTGTCCATCAGCATCCTGCGCGACGAACTCCCGCCGCACCGCACCCATTCCGCCGTCGCCCTGATGAGTTCCACCGTCGGGATCGGCGCCGCCCTCGGGCTGCCGCTGGCCGCGCTGATCGTGCAGTACGCGAACTGGCACGTGATGTTCTGGGCGACCAGTGCTCTCGGCGCGCTCGGCCTCGCGCTCGCCTGGTGGACGGTGCGCGAATCGCCGGTCCGATCGCCGGGCCGCTTCGACGCGCTCGGCACCCTCGGCCTCGCCGCGGGCCTGATCAGCCTGCTGCTCGGCGTCTCCCAGGGCGGGCAGTGGGGGTGGGGGAGCGCCCGCGTCGCCGGCCTGTTCGCCGGCGCCGTCGTGATCCTCGGCCTGTGGGCGTGGCAGCAACTGCGCACCGCGAGCCCGCTGGTGGACCTGCGGCTCGCCGCCGGCCGCCGCGTCGGACTGCCGCACGTCGCGGCGCTCTTCACCGGCTTCGCGTTCTACGCCAACTCGCTCGTCACCGCGCAGCTCGTGCAGGCCCCCGTCGCCGCGGGGTACGGCCTGGGCCTGTCCATCGTCGCGACCGGCCTGTGCATGCTGCCCAGCGGCGTCATCATGCTGCTGTTCTCCCCGGTCTCCGCCCGTGTCTCCACCGCGCGCGGCCCCCGCGTCACCCTCGCCGCCGGCGGGATCGTGCTCGCCCTCGGCTACGCGGTGCGCATCGCCGACAGCACCGATCTGTGGGTCATCCTCGTCGGCGCGGCCGTCGTCTCGACGGGCACGACCCTCGCCTACTCGGCGCTGCCCACGCTGATCCTGCGCGCCGTCCCGTCGGGCGCGACCGCCTCCGCCAACGGCGTCAACGTCCTCATGCGCACCATCGGCCAGGCCGTCTCCAGTGCCGCCGTCGCCGCCGTACTCGTCCACCACACGACGCGGGTGGGCGGCGCCGAGGTTCCGACCCTCTCCGGCTACCAGCTCGCTTTCGCCATGGCGGGTACCGTCGCGCTGGTGGCCACGGCCGTCGCCCTCGCCGTCCCCTCCGACCGCGCACACGAGGGTGCGGGCGCGGCGGTCCGGGTGGCCACCACGAAAGGAGCCTGAGGTGATGAGCACGGCCTACGCCGACGAGCGGGGACCCGGCACGGGCCGGCGCGACGCCGAGACGACCAGGGCCGCCATCGTGAAGGCGGCCAGATACCTGCTCGCCCGGCACGCGCACGCCGACATCACGCTCAGGGCGGTCGCCGAACGGGCCGGCGTCAGCCCGCCCCTCGTCCTCAAGTACTTCGGGAACAAGGACGCCCTGTTCTCCAGCGTCATGAATTTCGAGGCCGACGTGGAGGTCTTCCTCGACGCACCCCTGGCCGAACTGGGCGCCCACATGGTGCGCCACGTCCTGACCGGCCAGGTGGAGCGCGGCGCCGACCCCATCCTGCGCATCGTCTTCGCCCCGCTCCACGGCGAGCAGGGCGAGATCCTGCGCTCCAACTTCCGCTCCCAGGTCAGCGGCCGCCTCGCCGAACGCCTCACCGGCGAGGACGCGGGCCTGCGTGCCGAACTCGCCGTGTCGATGCTGCTCGGCCTCGGCGTCATGTACGGCATCGCCCGCGGCCCGCATGTGCGGGCCGCGGACATCGAGGAGGTGGTGGACCGGTACGCCCCGGCCGTGCAGGCCCAGCTGGCTTCCCCCTCAGGGGCGCGGGGCCGTATCGAATAGCGGCTCCGCCGCGGGGCGCGACCAGCCCCCACTCACCGTCACTGAACGCGCAGCGGCTCGAACCCCACAACGGTCTCGAACCCATCGGCCCAGCGCACGGTCAACTCCTCCTGCAGGAAGACAACTTCGCTCACCGCCTCAGCGAGGGGCACATCAGGCTCCCCACCAAGAGAGGCCAGCGCCACAAAAACCCCGCCCCCCTCGACACCCGCCGAAAGCCGAGGCACCCGCACCCACCCCTCGAACGCCGTCCCCTCCGGCGCCCGCACGGCATCCCGCTCATCCCACCCGTGCAACCCGACAAGGTCCGAGCGAACCGCCTCCGTCGCCCAGCCGGTCAGCGTCACCCGTGCCCCGTGCGGAGCCCCCACGACCCGGTGCACGCGCAGCTCATGGTGGCCCCGCGCCACGGTCACGCTCTCCACGCGCAGCCCCGGCACCATCGGCGGCCCGGACGCGAACACCGGACGGTGCCAGGACGCCGCCCAGCCCCAGCCGTCGCCCTGGCCCGCGCCCAGCGGACGGATCCGGCGCCGGGTGCTCGCGACGCCGCCGACCTCGACGGACAGGTGGTTGTCCGCGACGTTGGTCTTCGACGTCGGCCCGGTGTGCGTGGAGTACGCCTGGCGGCTGTAGAGCACGTCGTCCTGCGCCGCGAACTCGCCCTCGTGCGGCCGGACATGGTCACTGCCGTGGTTGTGCAGCCGTACGATCCCGTCGGCCCGCGTCGACTGCACGAGGAGTCCGGGCGCGGGCAGCGCGAGCACCCGGTCGGGGCCCTCGCTCGGCGCCTCCTCCTCCGTCGCGGTCCACAGCGGGTCGTCCTGCGGGGCGAGCAGCGCCACGAAGCCCTTCGACGCCCAGTACGGGGACGCGGGGCCCGAGTAGTGCTGCAGCGTCGCGTCGTGCGGGCCGTGCCAGCCCAGGCTGAGCAGGCCCGCGTCCGTGACGCCGCCCCGGTCCAGGAAGTAGCGCAGGTTGCCGCTGATGAGGCGGCGTGAGGTGCCGGGGGTCAGGGGTGTGTGGCCGGTGAGCGCGCCCGCGCCGATCGCCGCCGAGGCCGCGAAGCGGTAGGTGAGCGAGCGCCCGAAGTGGATCGGCGCGCCGTCCCCGCCGAACAGGAGGGAGAAGCCTTCCAGGTGCTCGCGCAGCCGGGGGCCGAACCGGTCCGAGAGCGCCGTGTCGCCCGAGAGGTGGGCGTGCAGCATCGGGTACAGATGCAGCGCCCAGCCGTTGTAGTGGTCGAAGGCCCGCCCGTCACCGTCCGCGTACCAGCCGTCGCCCCGGTACCACGTCTCCATCAGGCCGAGCGCCCGCTCCATGGCACGCGCCGTGGCCCCGTCGCCCCGGCCCACCGACTCCAGGAACGACGCGACCATGAAGGGGAAGAGGTACCAGTTGTTGGGGGCGGGCGTGTGGTTGATCGCGCCGCGCAGCCATTTCTCCGCCCGGTCCTGTACGTCGCCATCGAGCCGGTCCCACAGCCACGGCCGCGTCAGCATCAGGCCGAGCGCCACCGACGCCGACTCGACCATCGGCTGGCCCTGCACATGGTGGTCGAGGATCAGCGGCCACGACTCGGCGTCGTCCGCGCCCGGCGTACGGGTGCCCGCGGTGAGGCCGCTCGCGTACCGCTCCAGCCAGCCGTGCGGGTCCTTGCCGTCGGCGCCCGCGATCCGGAACCCGGCCGCCAGGAACGTCCGCGCGTACCCTTCGAGGCCGTCCGAGCGGACCCCCGAACCGGAGGGGCGGCCCGGCAGGTCGAGCAGGGCGCCCTCGGGGGTGGCCCAGCGCCAGGCGGCGCCGAGCAGTCCGTCGGCGACGGCCTCCCAGTGGGCGCGGGTGTAGCCGGTGTACGGGCTCAGCGCCCGGTCCTCCGGGGGAAGTTCGAAGGGGATACTTGTGCCACCAGTAACGGTCATGCCAGGAACGCCAGCCTTTCGCGTCGTACGGGATGGGCGAAACCGTCGCCCGCGGCCCACCGGGCCAGCTCGCCGACGGCCGTGTCTGCGAGCCGCTCCCACTCGCTGCCCTGGGATCCGGCGAGGTGGGGAGTGATCAGAGCGTTCGGGCAGTCCCACAACGGGTGGTCCACCGGCAGCACCTCGGGGTCGGTGACGTCGAGCACCGCCCGGATGCGGCCCGCGCGCACCACGTCGGTGAGCGCGTCCTGGTCGACGACGGCGCCGCGCGAGGTGTTGATGAGCGTGGCGCCCGGGCGCATGGAGGCGAGCAGGCCGCGGCTGACGAGCCCGCGCGTGGCGGGCAGCAGCGGCGTATGGACGCTCAACAGGTCGCTACGCATGAACAGTTCGGGCAGCTCCACCCACTCCACACCCAGCTCGGCCGCCTCCACCGGGGTGACGTACGGGTCGTGCAGCAGGACCTCGAAGTCGAAGGGCCGCAGCAGTTCGATGACGCGGCGGCCGATCAGGGAGGCGGACAGCAGGCCGACGGTGCGCCGGTAGTTGCCGACCGCGTGCGGGGTGAGCAGCCAGGCGTCGCGGGCGCGGGCCTGGCGGAAGTCGCGGGCCCGTTCCAGGACGTGCTTGCCGTGCAGGAGGAGCATCGCGAGGGTGTACTCGGCGACCGGCAGGGCGTTGGCCGCGGCCGCCGAGGTGACCTCGATGCCCCGGTCCCAGCAGGCGTCGGTGACGTGTCCGCGCACCGAACCGGCCGCGTGCACCACGGCCTTGAGGCGGGGCGCCGCCGCGAGGACGTCCGCGTCGAGCCGGGGGCAGCCCCACCCGGTGACCAGGACGTCCACGTCGGCGAGGCTCTCTTTCGCCCGTACGCTCCTCAGGTCGTCGAGGACGGGCAGCGGAGCCAGGTCGCAGACGCCTCGGAGCGCGGCCATGGACCGCGGCGTGAAGACGGCCGCCGCGGCCTGGGGGGACATGGCCAGCGCCACGCGGGGCTTGCTCACTTGACCGCCCCCGCCGTCAGGCCGGACCGCCAGAACCGCTGGAGGAAGATGAACGCGAGGACGAGGGGGAGCACCGCGAGGAGCGAGCCCATGATCACCACCGGGTAGTACTCGGGAGAGACGGTCGCCTGGCTGTTCCACTGGAACAGGCCGAGACTGACCGGATACAGGTTCTGGTTGGAGAGCATGACCATCGGCAGGAAGAAGTTGTTCCAGATCGAGGTCAGCTGGAAGAGGAAGATGGTGACCAGGCCGGGGCCGAGCATCCGCAGCGAAACACGGACGTACGTGGTCAGCTCCCCGGCGCCGTCGACCCGCGCCGCCTCCAGGACCTCGTTCGGGACGTAGCCCTGCGCGAAGATGCGGCCCAGGTAGACACCGAACGGGTTGAACAGGACCGGGATGAACACCGACCAGAAGGTGTTCACCACCCCGGTCGCGGACGCGAGCAGGTACAGCGGCAGCGCGAGCACCGTCTGCGGCACCATGACCGCCGCGAGGACCAGGCCGAACAGCTTCTCCTTGTGCCGGAAGTGGTACTTGTCGAAGGCGTATCCGCAGGCGACGCTGATCATCGCGCCCAGGGCCGCGCCGAGCACCGCGTACAGCAGGCTGTTGCCGTACCAGCGGCTGTAGAGACCGCCGTCCATCGCGAAGAGGTCCTTGACGTTCTGGACGAGCGAGAAGTCGCTGAACGACAGGATGCTGCTGCTGAACAGGGCGTCGCGGGACTTCGTGGACGCGAGCACCAGCCACAGGGCCGGCAGCAGGGTGTAGAGGACGGAGATCACGACGACGAGGTTGACGGTCGCCCGTCCGAGCAGCCGGGGCCGCAGCACAGTGGAGTCCGTGGCGCTCATCAGGCGTTCCCCTCGGCCGAGTTGACGCGGTTGGTCCAGCGGGTCACGCCGTAGGAGACGGCGATCGTGATGATGAGGAGGATGACCGAGGCGGCCGCCGCGAGCGAGTAGTTGTTACGGCTGAACGCGGCGTCGTAGATGTACATGCTCGGCGAGAACCGGGCGTCGACGACCTGGGAGCCCGCGCGCAGCAGCATGGGTTCGGTGAACAGTTGCAGCGCCCAGATCAGCGTGAACATCGCGACCATGATGATCGAGGAGCGCACCAGCGGCGCCTTCACCTGGAGTGCGGTACGCACCGGACCCGCCCCGTCGACCACCGATGCCTCCAGGACCTCCCGGGGGACCGCCTGGAGGGCCGCGTAGAAGACGACCATGTTGTAGCCGAGGTTGCTCCACACCGCGATGTTCACGATCGACGGGATCGCGGTGTGCAGACCGAGGAAGTCGATGGTGATGTCGGCCTTGCCGAGCACTTCGATGAGGGGGCTGATGCCGGGGGTGTAGAGGTACAGCCAGATCAGCGCGGCGATGATGCCGGGCACCGCGTGCGGCAGGAACAGCCCCAGCTGGGCCCAGGACCGCAGCCGTACGACCCCCGAGTCGAGCAGGAGCGCGAGGGCCAGCGAGCCGGCGGTCATCACCGGGATGTAGATCACGCAGTACAGCGCGACCGTGCCGAGACCGGAGAGGAACGAGGGGTCCGTGAGCACGGCGGCGTACGAGCGCAGGCCGACGAAGACCGTGCGCTCCGGACCGAAACCGAGACCCGGCTGGTCGTCGCTGAAGAAGCTCAGCCACACCGCGGTGCCGACCGGGATCAGGAAGACGAGCGTGAGCAGGACGAAGAACGGGGCCATCAGGACACCCGCGGCGCCGCCCCGGCGGCGCTTGGCCGCACGCTGCGCCTTGCGCCGGGAGCCGTCCGCCTCCCTCGGGGGCGCGGCCGCCGTCGCGGGCGCATGGGTTGTCGCGGTCATGGGACTCACCTGCCTTTCGGGGTGCGGGCGTTCACGTGGAGTGCTGCGTGGTGTTCAGGCCGAGCGCCTTGAGGTCGGGCATCGTGCCGTCCTGCGCGGCGCGCATGGAGGACTCGATCGTTCCCGAGCCCGCCGCCGCCCGGGCGAAGGCGTCCGACATGACCTGTCCGGTCGCGGTCATCCGCGGGCCCCAGACCCAGCCGTCGCTGATCTTCCGGGCCTCCTGCTCGAACAGCGTGTAGATGTCCTGCCCGCCGTAGTACGAGCGGTCGAAGGCCGCGCGTCCCACCCCGATCAGCTCGGTCACGGCCGGGTACTGGCTGCTCGCTCCGCTGGAGAGCCGGGCCCTGAGGGCGTCGGGGTGCGAGACCTGCCACTCGATGAACTCCATGGCGGCCTCGGGGTGCTTGCTGTCCTTGGTGATGGCGAAGGTCGAGCCGCCGTTGGTGCCGAGCGCCGGCTTCGCCGGGTCCCACTGAGGCTGCGGGGCGATCCGCCACAGTCCCTTCTGCTGGGGGCGTGCGTTCATCTGCGCCCCCGCGTCCCAGGCGCCGCTGTGCCGGGTCAGCACCAGGCCGTTGCCGACCTGGGCGTCGGCCTCGCGGCTGTTGGGCGGATTGACGTAGACGAGGTCCTCGTCGATGAGGCGCTGCCAGTACCGGGACACGCGGCGCGTGGGCGCGTCGGCGAGCGACACGTTCCAGGCGCCCTTCGAGGTGTCGAACCAGCGCGCGCCGGCCGCCCAGGCCCAGCCGGAGAACTGGCCCATGTCCGTGGAGAAGAAGGTCACCTTGCGCTTGCCGCCGGTGCGGCGCACGGCGCGGGCCAGTTCGGTGTACTCGTCCCAGGTGGTGGGCACCTCGAAGCCGTACTCGTCGAAGAGGTCCTTGCGGTAGTGCAGCACCATCGGTTCGACGTCGAGCGGCACGCTGTAGGTGCGCTTCTCGAAGGTCGTCAGGCCGAGAGCCTGCGGCAGCAGTTTCGCCCGCAGCCTGTCGCTGATCATGTCCGTGATGTCACGGGCCACACCGTCTATCGCGTACCCCGGGACCTGCGGGTACTCGATGGTGGCGACGTCGGGCGCATTGCCCGCGCGGGCCGCGTTGCTGAGCTTGAGATATCCGCCGGAGGTGCCGGAGGGGATCTGCTCGAAGGCGACCCTGATGTGGTCGTGCGTCTTGTTGAACGCGTCCACCACCTCCTGGCTGCCGCGCAGCGCGGACCAGAAGGTGATGGTGGTGGTGGATCTGCTGCTCTTGGTACCGGACGTGCTGCTGCTCCCGGATGACGCGCTGTCGTTTCCGCTACAGGCGCTCAGGGCGCCCGTCAGTGGCAGCGCGGTGATCGCGGCGAGCATGGATCGACGGCTCTGTCGACCAGGCATGGGCGCCTCCCGCGGCTCCTGCGTGTTCGAGTCACGGGAATACTGATCGGCTGAGCGGACCTGGTCAATAGATCGATCAGAAGAAAATCAAACGGTCAAACGCTCATTGGTCCGGGGGCGGCAGGGGCGCCCGGGGCCTGTGTCGAGCCGCGCACCTTCAGCTCGGGCAGCAGCTCCATCCGGCGTACAGGACCCGAGGCTCCGCCCGGCGTCCGGTCGCCGAGCCGGCGCAGCAGCAGCTCCGCCGCCGCCCGGCCCACATCGGCCTTCGGCGGCGACACGGCGGTCAGCGGTGTGCTGCCGAGCGCCGCGACCACGTCGTCGTACGCGATCGCGGAGCAGTCCTCCGGGACCCGCACCCCGTTGTCACGCAGCGACTGGACCAGCATCAGTGCGTCCACGTCGCCGTGCAGCACGGCAGCGGTGGCGCCCAACTCCCGGATCAGTGTGGGGAGTTCGATCGCCCTCTCCGCGTTCTCCGCATCCGGGTCGGGGGCCGCGCCCGGCGCGCTGAGGGCGATCGCCCACTTGTCGACGTCCGGGTGGTCCGCCGCGATGTCGGTGAACGCCGCACGGATGGCGCGCGCCGTCGGACTGTCGTCGCGCGCGGCGAGCACGATCCGCCGGTGACCGAGGCCCGTGAGGTGCTCGACGGCGAGATGGATGCCGTACCAGTGGTCGGTGCAGACGGTGTCCAGGGCGTGCAGCGCGCTGCCGCGCCGCGGCCTGCGCTCCATCACGACGGCGGGCACCTCCAGGCGCGCCAGCCAGGCGTAGTCCGCCTCCTCGGTCTCCCGGCTGCGCCAGCGCGGTGCGATCAGCAGCCCGCACGCGCCTTCCGCCAGGGCCCGCTCCACGAGGGGCTGTTCGGCGCCGGGCACGGTCGGTGCGATGTGCAGCGCGGTACGGACACCGGCCTCTTCGAAGGCCGTGCGGGCGCCGTGCAGCGTCTCGTACAGATAGGCGTGCCGCTCGGGTACGACGAGTGCGACCGGGCCGCCGTCCACGGGCGGCGGCGCCGGAGCCGTGGCCGGCGCGGGCTGCTCGCTCTCCGCCAGCACCGGCCGGGCGACCCCGTGGCCGCGGCGCAGCTTGCCCTCGCGGGCCAGCTCCTCGACGTCGCGGCGCAGGGTCACCACCGAGACGGCGAGCTCTGCGGCGAGATCGCTGACCCGGGTCGCGCCGCGCGACCGCACGACCGCGAGTATCCGCTGCCGCCTGAGATCGACCGGTTCGCGCATGCTGATGGCCCCCTCACAACCGCTGTTCGTTTGAGCGCTTCGGTGAACGCTTCCGCGGCAGCATAACCAGCGGGGGCCGGACGGGGTCAGCCCTCGGGGAGCTCCGGCTCCGGGGGGAGCCGGTCGAGCGTGATGCCGAAGTACTGGTCGTAGGCCTTGAGGGCGGCGGCGTCCGTGGGCAGCTCGGTGCGTGTGCGCTCCGTGCCGACCGTCGTGGTGAGCGTATGACCGCTGAGGGTGATCCGGCCGTCCTCGGTCAGCAGCGAACAGACCAGGGAACGGGTGAAGTGCGAGGCGGGCGAGGTGCGGTGGTACCAGGCGCCCGCCTCGAAGTCCCTGAGGGCCCTCGGGCGTTGATCGAGCAGGTACTGGGGCTCTCCGTCGCGCAGTACGAGCAGATCGCCGTCGGCGGCGTCCTCGATGCGGAAGACCCCGCCGGGCTCGCGCTGCTCGCCGCGCTCCTCGTACGCCAGCGGGAAGTGCGTGTGCGTGCCGAACCCGATGTCGGCGAGCCAGTCGCCTCCGCGGTCGTCGCGCACGCGCAGCGCGAGGTGGTCGTAGGGGATGCCGGGCCGGCCGCCCTCGCCCACGCCGCGCGCCTGCAACAGCGTCACGTCGTAGCCGAGGGCGGCGAGCAGCGCGGCGAACGCGCCGTTGAGCTCGTAGCAGAAGCCGCCGCGCCGCCGGTCGACCAGCTTGGCGACGAGTGCGTCCGCGTCGAGCGTGATGTCCTCGCCCAGGTGCACGGAGAGGTTCTCGAACGGCACGGCGCGCAGATGCGCCAGGTGCAGGGCGCGCAACGCCCCGGCGGTCGGGGCCGCCGGGCGCGCGGCGCCGATGCGGGCCAGATAGGCGTCGGTGCGGGTGCGGTCCGGAGCGGCGGCCGTGCGGGTGCGGTCCTGGTCAGCCATGGGGCCAGTGTCACCCCTCCCGGGCATCGGGTCCCGGCCGGACCGGAAGCCGGCGGACACTGTTGCCGACGAAACCGGCGTGCGCGGGAAGCTCCTCGTCGGGCACGGCCAGATCCAGGTCGGGGAACCGGGTGAACAGCCGCTCCAGGGCGACCGTCGCCTCGAGGCGGGCCAGCGGCGCGCCCAGGCAGTAGTGGGCGCCGTGCCCGAGCGAGAGATGCCGGCTCGCAGCCCGGCGGGTGAGGTCGAAGCGGTCGGCGTCCGGGCCGTGGGCCGCCGGGTCGCGGCCCGCCGCGGAGTACCCGGCGAGGACGGGGGTGCCCTGCGGGATCACGGTGCCGTCGACGGTGAGGTCCCGGGTCGGATACCGGAACGGGAAGTAGCTGACCGGGCTGTCCCAGCGCAGCGTCTCCTCCACGACGTCCATCCAGGTCGCCGATCCGGCGCGCACGAGCGCGAGCTGGTCGCGGTGGCCGCACAGGGCCCGCACCGCGTTCGTGATCAGGTTCAGCGTCGTCTCGTGCCCGGCGATGACGAACAGGATGAGCGTGCCGATCAGCTCCTCCTGGCTCAGCCGGTCGCCGTCCTCCTCGCGCGCCGCGATGAGGGCGCTGGTGAGATCGTCCCCCGGCTCCTTCGCCCGGGCCGCGGCGACCTGGGCGAGCACCGCCACCATCTCCTTGTTGGCGGCGAGGGCCTCCTGCGGTGTCGTGTCCGTGGAGACGACCTGGCTCGACAGGTGATGCAGCCGGTCCCTGAACTCCTCACCCACACCGAAGAGTTCACAGATGACGCGCATCGGCAGCGGCAGCGCGAACCGGGACCGCAGCTCGACCACGCCGTCGACGGCCGCCTGCCGGGCGACCCCGTCGAGCAGTTCGTCGACAAGCGCCTCGATGCGCGGCCGCAACCCCTCGACCCGGCGGATCGTGAACGCACGGCTCACCAGGGAGCGCAGCCGCCGGTGGTCGTCGCCGTCGGCCGTCGTCATGCCGCGCACCGTCGCGAACGTCCGCAGCGGCCAGCCCGGCGGTATCCGGTCCTCGGCCAGCGCCGTGAAATGCCGGGCGTCCTTGGCGACATCGGGGTGCGCGAGGAACTCCCTGAGCGCGTCGTGGCCGAGGACGAGCATGCCGGGCACGTCACCGGGGAGCACGACGGGAGCCACGGCGCCGCGCTCCCGCAACCGGGCGTTGCGCGCGTGCGGACAGCCGCCCGCCGGGTCGATGCGGTGCGCCCCGGCGCCATCGGGGGACGGCGCGGCGGATCCGGTCGTGGTGCCGGTGCCGGTGCCGGTGCCGGTGTCGGTGGGGCGGGTGCTGGCGATGCCGGTGGCTTCGGCGTCGGCGGAGGAGGTCACGTGCGGGCTCCTGACAGGTCGGGTGACGAGGCCGGGGGAGCGCCCGGCCCTGACCGGCCCGTCAACTCCCCCGAGCGCGACGGCCTTCGGATCCTACGGTGCCCCCGACTCCAGGCCCAGGTCGTAGATCCGATCCAGCAACCACGCCTCGTTGCCCGTGAGGCCCGCGCGGCGCAGCGCCTCGTCGGCCTCCGCGATGGGCACGGCGAGCACCGACGCGGTCGCCGGTGGCTCGCTGCCGGAGAGGGCGGCGCGTGCCGTGTGCAGCAGGCGCAGACAGGCCTGCGCCGCCGCCACCTCGTGGTTCTTCGTCTGCCGACCGTGCTGATTGCCGTTCCTGGTCCCGTTCATGTTCCCACTCTTGCGCACGGGTCTGACAATCCGTCGCCAATGGGGCAGCGCTAGCCTCGTGGGAGCCCCGGGACGTCTGCCGGGGCGTGCACGGAAAGGAGGGATCTGCTGTTGTCCTCGCTCGCAGTTCCCCTGTTCGATCCAGCGGCGGGCCAAGGCGCCCGGCAGCTCGCCGAGTTGGGGCTCGCGCTGGTCCTGTCCACCCTCATCGGTGCCGAGCGCGCCGTCCAGCAGAAGAGTGCCGGTCTGCGCACCCACACGCTCGTCGGCGTCGGCAGCGCCCTGTTCATGGAGGTGTCGCAGCACGGGTTCAACTCCGTGCTCGCCCTGGAGGGCGTGTCGTTCGACCCCTCCCGGGTCGCCGCGCAGATCGTCTCCGGCATCGGGTTCATCGGCGGCGGGCTCATCTTCGTACGAAGGGACGCCGTCCGGGGTCTCACGACCGCGGCCACGGTCTGGCTGACCTGCGCCATAGGGATGGCCTGCGGCGGTGGCCTGCCCCTGCTCGCCCTCGCCGCGACCGCCGTCCACTTCCTCGTCGTACGGGGATACCCCTACCTGACCCGGCGTGTCCCGGCGCTGGCCACCGAACGGCGCTCGGGCCTGTACCTCGCCTACCGGGTCGGCAGCAGTGTCCTGACGCGCGTTCTGGAGGAGTGCACGAGCCGGGGCTTTCGTGTCGTGGAGTTGCGCACCGACCGCACCGACCGCACCGAATGGGAGGAGGGCCCCGACCGGCCCGGCACGATGGCCGTCCGTATGGAGATCGAGGGCGCCGCCGACGTCCCCGCCCTGGTCGCGGTGCTGGCCGAACTCGGCGGGGTTCTCGACGTGGCGTCCATGGAGTCGGCGGCGGACGAGTGACGCCGGGCCGGCCGCCGGTCCGGCCCGGACATCAAGTCAGCCGGTGACGCGGGCTCAGCAGCTCAAGGGGCCCAGCGGCTCAGCGGCGCGTCAGACGCAGTCGCAGATCGCGCGGCATCAGCGTCAGCCGCTCCGCTATCCGCAGCCGGTAGTCCGGCTCCGCGTGCAGGTCGTAGCGGCGCAGTAGCAGGCCCAGTACCAAGGTGGCCTCGTGCAGGGCGAACTGACGGCCGATACAGGCCCGGGCCCCCGTGCCGAACGGTTTGAACACGTGCGCGGGACGCCCCCGCACCGCCTGTGGCGCGAACCGCTCCGGGTCGAACGACTCGGGGTCCTCGCCCCACGCGGCCGGGTCCCGGTGCAGCATCGTCACCAGGACCAGCGCCCAGGCGCCGCGCCGCATCGGATGGGTCCCGCCCAGCGTCGTGTCGGCGACCGCCTCGCGCGCGAACGCCGGGGCCGTCGGCCACAGCCGCAGCGACTCGTCGAGCACCCGACGCAGGTAGCGGAGCTTGGCGACCTGCTCATAGGCGGGCACGGCCGTCTCTCCCCACACCCGGTCGACCTCCTCCTGCGCCTTCGCGAGCACGGCCGGATTCTGCGCGAGGTAGTGCAGCGCGAAGGAGAGCGCGCCGGACGTCGTCTCGTGCCCGGCGACCAGGAACGTGATCACCTGGCGGCGGATGTTCTCCGGCGCGAGGTGCTCGCCCGTCTCGGGATGCGCCACCTCCAGCATCCGGTCGAGCAGATCGCCGGGCCCGCCGCCGTCGGCGCGGCGCGCGGCGATCACCTCGTCGACGGTGCGGTTCAGGTAGGCGCGGTCCGCGGCGTTGCGCCGCTCGGCGCCGCGCAGCAGCGGGGAGAGCAGCGGGGGCACCACGTTGCGGCGCTGGGCGAACGACAGGGCGCCCACCATCGCCGTCACGAACGGATGCGCGCCCTCCTTGTCGAAGTCGCGCTCGAACGAGCCGAAGTCGTGCCCGAAGCCGGTCCGCGCGATCGTCTCCAGCGTCAGCTTGGTCATGTCCCCGGGCACGTCCACCGTCCGCCCGGCCGCCTCGCTCGCGTCCCACGCGGCGGTGAGCTGCCCCGCCACGTCCAGCATCAGCGGGTGGTAGCCGGCCATCGCGTCGCGGCTGAAGCCGGGGGCGAGTATGTCGTGCGCCAGCTGCCAGTTGGGTTCGTGGTTGTACGCGGTGAACAGCCCGTCGCCCGCCACCGGCCGCAGGTTCGCGACGCCGAGCCCGACGTGCTTGGCGAACCGCGACTCGTCCGCCAGCTCCGCGGCCAGCTCGGCGCCCGCCACGAACACGATCTCCTTGCCGAACGCCTTGCGCCGGAAGATCGGCCCCAGTTCGGCGGCGATCCGCATCGAGTCCTGGAGGGGCGTGCGGACGTTGCTGCCCAGCACGTCACCGATCAGCGGGACACGGCGCGGCGGGTGCGGGATCCGGTCCAGGAGCGGCCAGCCCTGCTCGGCGCTGCGAAAGCCCCGCGGCAGCACGCCCTCCGCCGTCTGCGTCACCTGCGCCATCGTGCCCATCTCCCTTGCGCGACCGACGGGTTGAGCCCGACCCCGCACCTTGTTAGACGTGGATTCAATAATGCGCCACAGTGTGGTCCGCTGTTGAACCGACGTCAAGTAAGCGGAAGAACGTCCAGTAAGGTGCCTGCATGAGCGCAGAGTCAGGGGGAGCGCGGGCCTCGGGGGAGCGGACCCGGCGCAGGCTGAGCACCGAGGAGCGGCGGGAGCAACTGCTGTCCGTAGGCGCCAAGTTGTTCGCGCAGGACCCGTACGACGACGTCTGGATCGAACAGGTCGCCGAGATCGCCGGTGTCTCTCGCGGCCTGCTGTACCACTATTTCCCGACCAAGCGGGACTTCTTCGCCGCCGTCGTCCACCGCGAGAGCACCCGGATGCTGCGGCTGACCGCCGCCGTCCCCGGCATTCCGGTACGCGAGCAGCTCGGCACCGGCCTGGACACCTTCCTGGAGTACGTCGCCTCGCACGCGCAGGGCTTCCGGGCGTTCCACCGCGCGGAGGCGGCGGGCGACCCCGCCGTGCGCACCGTGTACCGGGAGGGCCTCGCCGCCCACGAAGCGCAGATCATGGCCGCGCTCGCCGCCGATCCGCAGATGGTGGACCGGCTTCCCGGACCGGCCGTGCTGCGCCTCGCGGTGCGCGGCTGGCTCGCCTTCCTCGTCGCCGTCTGCCTGGACTGGCTCGACGAGCCACAGCTGACCCGCGCGCAGGTCCGCGACCTGTGCGCGCGGGCGCTGCTGGGGGCGCTGGAGTCCTGAGGCGCGGGTTGCCACCGTCCGGAACCGGACCGCCCCGACCGGCCGCGGGATCGTAAGGAAAACTTGCAAGGCTTCCTGTCTATCTCTTACGGTGGAGGCATGTCAGGAACGCAGGGACCCACGGCCGCGGAGCCGCCCACCGAGCGCATCGCCGCCGATCTCGCCACCGTCGTCGGGCGGCTCTCGCGCAGGCTGCGCACCGCGTCGCCGGACAGCCTCCTCACGCCGACCCAGCGCACGGTCCTGGCCCGCCTCGACACCGAGGGGCCCGCCACCACCGCCGCGCTCGCCCGCTCCGAGTACGTCCGGCCGCAGTCCATGCGCCTGACCATCGGCGCCCTGGAGGAGCAGGGCTTCGTGGAGCGCTCCGCCGACCCGAACGACGGGCGCCAGTCCGTCATGTCGATCACCGACAGCGGCCGGGCCACCCTCGCCTCCGTGCGCGCCGCCAAGCACGGCTGGCTCGCCGAGGCCCTCACCTCCGAACTCGACGAAGCCGAGCGACGCACCCTGACCGAGGCGACGCTGCTCCTGGAGCGGCTGGTGCAGAAGTGAGCGGTGGCGCGAGCGACACAGCCACCACCCGCGTCGCCGTCCCTCAGGAGCCCGCTGCTGAGCCAGCGGGGTTCCACGCCCGGCTCACCGCGCCGCTGCTGCTCGGCTCGCTCCTGAACCCGCTCAACACGACGATGATCTCCACCGCCCTGGTGGCGATCGGGCACGACTTCGGGATCGGCGCCGCCGACACGGCCTGGCTGATCTCCGTCCTCTACCTCGCCAGCGCCGTCGCCCAGCCCGTGCTCGGCAAACTGGCCGACGCCCTCGGCCCGCGCCGCGTCTTCCTCGCGGGGCTCGTGGTCGTGTGTGCCTCGGGGATCGTCGGCGTCCTGGCCCCCGGTTTCGGCTGGCTCATCGTCTCCCGGCTGCTGCTCGGCATCGGCACGTCGGCCGCCTACCCCGCGGCGATGGCCGTCCTGCGCGACGAAGGGCGCCGCGTGGGGCGCCGCCCGCCGCGGCCCGTCATGGCCCGGCTCTCCTTCGCCGCGCTCGGCAGTGCCGCCGTCGGCCCGACCCTCGGCGGGCTGCTCGTCACCGTCGTCGGCTGGCGCGGCATCTTCGCGGTGAACGTGCCCGTCGCCGTCATCGCGTTCGTCTGCGCGCTCGCCTGGATCCCCGCCGATCTCCCGCGCGCCACGGACGGCGAACCGGCTCCCAAGCTCGCCCTCGACCCGCTCGGCATCGGCCTCTTCTCCACCGCCCTGACCGTGCTGGTCTTCTTCCTCCTCGACCTCGCCCACCCCCTGTGGTGGCTGCTCGCCCCGTTCGCCGTAATCACGGCCGCGCTGCTGTGGTGGCAACTGCGCTGCCGCACCCCGTTCATCGACGTCCGGACGCTCGCCGCGAACGGCCCGCTCGCCCGCACCTACCTCCGCCACGGCCTGAGCTATCTGCTGATTTATTGCGTCATGTACGGCTATACTCAGTGGCTCGAAGAAGGGCGTGGCTACTCCTCCGGGCACACCGGGCTGCTCATGCTGCCGATGTCCGTGGCCGCCCTGCTCTGCTCCCTGCTCGGCGCCCGCACGAAGGGCATCCGCGCCCCGCTCACCGTGGCCTGCGTCCTGCTGACCGCGGGCGCGGGACTGCTCACCGTCGTCTCCGGCTCCACCCCGCTCGTCGTCCTGCTCCTCGCGGGCGCCTGCTTCGGCATCCCGCAGGGGCTCATCGGCACCAGCAACCAGGCCGCGGTCCAGGAGTACGCGCCCGCCGCCGACATCGGCTCGGCCGCCGGACTGCAGCGCACCGCCCAGTACATCGGCGCCATCACCGCGTCCAGTCTGATCGCCCTCGCCTACGGGCAGCGCGCCGACGACGGCGGCCTGCACCTGATGGCCGGTGCCTCGGTCGTCCTCGGCGTCCTGCTCGTGGCCCTCACCCTGACGGACCGTGCCCTGCACCGGGCCGGGAGTTAGAGCAGCCCCTCGGTCTCACTCGGCGTCGTGGAAGACGAGCCCGAGCGTGTGCCGGCGGCCCGAGCGGACCGTGCTCACACCGTGCCGCATCGGGCCGTTCGCCCAGCCGCGTACCGAGCGCACCGGACGGTCCCGCGTCGTGAACACCAGCGCGTGCCCCTGCGACAGGGTCGTGGAGAAACCGCGTGACTGCGCGCGGGGCCGCTGCTCCGTCATCAGGAACTCGCCGCCGCGGTAGTCCACGCCCGGTTCGTCCAGGCCGATGACGACCTGGAGCGGGAACACCAATTCGCCGTACAGATCACGGTGCAGGGCGTTCCAGTCGCCCGCCCCGTACCGCAGCAGGATCGGCGTCGGCCGGGTCTGGCCCGCCGCGTGGCAGCGCTCCAGCCACTCGTCGAGCGAGTCCGGCCAGGGCGCGGGCCGGTTCAGCCGCCGCGCCCAGGCCCGCGCGATCGGCAGCAGCCGCGGATAGAACGCGGCGCGCAACTCCCCTACGAGGTCGGGCAACGGGTGCGCGAAGTAGCGGTACTGGCCCCGGCCGAACCGGTAGCGGGCCATGTCGATGGTCGACCGGAACCGGGCCACGTCGTCGTAGAGCGCGGCGACGGACCGGCACTGTGCCTGGGTGAGCACCGGCCGCGGCGTCAGGGCGCTGCCGAACTCGTCGAGCTCCCCGGCGAGTGCGGTCCAGTCGACCGCGTCGAGCCGGTCCTGCGCCGTGCCGTGGAGGGTGCTGGTGCTGGTCATGCCTCCAGGCTGCCCGCGCGCGCGGGACGGTGCTGGCGGGAATCGGACAGCGCGTTCGGTGCGGTAGTGTGACCGGGCCCAACAGCGCCACGAGGGACCGAGGAGGTGAGTCCGATCACTGCTGTGTCAGGTCGGGAGCTCCCTTCTCCTGTCGCACGTACCGTCCGCTCGCTCTGACGTTCCGTCTTCGAGCGGGCCGGTGACCGTCCGGCGCCCGGGAGCCCCATCGGCTTCCCGAGAGGTCATACATCAGCCATGTCGCTTCCCCCTTCGCCGTCCCCGTCGCCCCTTTTCTCCTCCTCCGTTCCGGCCGCCGACCCGGCCCCGGTCGTCGCGATCCTGCGCCGGGCCGGCTGCGTCTTCGCCGAGGACGAAGCGCACATCCTGCTCTCCAGCGCCCGGGACACCGCTGAGCTGACCGCGATGGTCGAGCGCCGCGCGGCCGGGCTCCCGCTCGAACACGTCGTCGGGTGGGCCGAGTTCTGCGGTCGGCGCGTCACGGTCGACCCCGGCGTCTTCGTGCCGCGCCGCCGCACCGAGTTCCTGGCCCGGCAGGCGCTGGCCCTGATGCCGCCCGACGCCGTCGTCGTCGACCTGTGCTGCGGCAGCGGCGCGGTCGCCGCCGTCCTCGCGGACCGGCGCCCCGCGCTGCTGCACGCGGCGGACCTGGACCCGGCGGCGGTGCGCTGCGCCCGGCGCACCCTCGTGCCGCTCGGCGGCGCGGTCCACGAGGGCGACCTGTACGAACCGCTGCCCGCGGAACTGGCGGGCCGGGTCGACATCCTGGTCGCGAACGGCCCGTACGTCCCCACCGGCGACGTGCCCCTGCTGCCGCCCGAGGCGCGTGACCACGAGCGGCGCATGGCCCTCGACGGCGGCGCCGACGGCCTCGACGTCCTGCGCCGGGTGGCCGCCGGGGCGCCGCGCTGGCTGGCGCCCGGCGGCCACCTGTTCGTGGAGACCGGCGAACATCAGGCCGCGGCCGCACAGGCGGCGGTACGCTCCGCCGGTCTGCGACCGCGGGTGACGCGGGACGACGACCTCTACGCCACGGTGATCATCGCGACGCGTCCCTGAACCGGGCTCCGTAGGCGCGGGGTCAGCTCTCGTAGGAGACCCGGACGTCCTTGAACCCGAGGGAGCGCAGCAGCCCCCGCAGCATGTCGGTCGTGTTGCGCTCGGCGCGGGCGGTGAGGTGGCTGTCCCGCGCCGCCTCCCCGATGTGCCGGGCGGCGAGCTTGCGTACGGCCTGCTCGTCGTTCGGGTTGTCCGAGAACAGGTCGCCGAGCCGGTCGAGGAGACCCCGCTGCTTCGACACGGCGTAGGAGCGGTCCGTGTCGAGGGCGGGGCTGCCGAGCTGTGCGTGCGGCAGCTTCAGCGTCGCCGACGTCCGCGCGTCGTTCACCCGGACGTCCCCGGAGCCGATCTTCCCGAGATCCACGTAGGCGTCCACGCTGCCGGCCCCGATGTACAGGGTCCGGGTCCCGCGGATCGCGTCCGGGAGGTATTTGGTGTCCTTCTCCAGGTCCACCACGACCTGGAAGTTCCCGGACGCGGCCTCGTAACGGCTCAGATCCCGCACCGACTTGAGCAGCGCGGGGCCCGACCGGTCGTGCGTCTCGGTACCGAAGACATCGCCCAGCCGGTGCATCAGACGCAGCCCGGTGAAGACGAGTACCAGTACCAGCACCAGTACGCCCAAGAGTTTCGCCCAACGGGGCAGTGGCACAGCCCTCGACGTCATGACGGAACCTCCTTCGTCGATCCCTAGGAGGCCTTGTTCCACCGTATCGACTGATCACGCCTGCGGCAGGGCCTCCGACGTCCGGACCGGACGGTCGCCCGACACACGCGACCACCACACTCCCTCGCCGCGCGTGAGCCCCGGCAGCGCCAGCTCGATCTCCCGCACCCTGCGTGCCGTCAGCCTGCCGGTGATCAGCCATGCCTCCTGCCCACCCGTCGTACGTCCGAACTCGGCTCCCAGAGCCGACAGTTGAGCGGTTACGGGAGCGAGCGCGTCCAGCGGGACCTCGACCTCGAAGGTGTGGACCGGCTCATGGACCACGGTCCCGGCCCGCTCCAGGGCCTGCCGGGTGACGAGCGCGGTCACGGTCCGGAAGTCACCCGCCACGCTGACGGGGGAGTCGAATCCCGAGCGGGTCAAAGTCACATGACAGTCCGTCACGGGCCAGCCCCGCGGCCCGCCCTGTGCCAGGGTGGCGTGCACCGTGTCCTCGACCGCTTGGTGGAACGCCCGCGGCAGGGCGCCCAGTTCGGTCTCGTACGAGAAGACGCGGCCGGAGCCGTGCGGTCCCGGTCCGATCCGCAGACCGACGGTCGCGGGCAGCCCGGTCGTGCTGCGGTGGCCCCTCTCCTCCAGGGCCTCGCCCGTGCCCGCGGGGCGCTCCACACAGCGGATCCGGCTCGGCTCGAACGCGGCCTCGATGCCGAACTCCCCGACCAGGGTGGCCCCCAGTACTTCCTTCTGCACCTCTCCGTACAGGAGGAGCGCGGTGCTGCCGTCGGGCTCCGGGTGGGCGTGGATCAGCGGGTCCTGGTCGGCGAGTTCGAGCAGGGCCGAGCGCAGCGCGGCGCCCTGGCCCGCCCGTACGGCCCGGGCCACCGTCCGCAAGGTCGGCGGGGCGAACCTGGGTTCTCCGCACCGGAGTTCACCCAGTCGGTCGCCCACGCGGATCCCGGCCGCGCCGCGCACCTCGGCGATCTGGCCGGGCCCGGCGGTGTCACCCTCGGCGCCGACGACCCGGATCCCGGTGAGCCGTCCGGCGATCCGCTCCGTGCCGCCCTCGGCGTCGTGCCGCAGAAAGGTCACCTTCTGACGGGCCCGTACCTGGCCCTCGTAGAGGCGCAGATAGCCGATTCGCTCCCCGACAGGGCCGCGTCGGACGGCGAACACGGTGCCGGCCGGCAGCGCGGACTCCGCTCCGGGTTTCGTGATCGCGGGAATGAACTCCCGTACCGCTTCGATCAGTTCGGGCACTCCCTGGCCGCCGATGGCCGAGCCGAACAGGACGGGATGGAGGGTGCCGTCGCCGGTCCGCGCCGTCAGCGCCGCGCGCACCGCGTCGGCGTCCGGCGGTGGCCCGTCGACCAGCGCGGCCAGGATCGTGTCGTCGACGTCCGCCAGCGCGCGGGCGGCCTCGTCCCGCACCGCCGGGTGCCCGAGGCGACGGGCGGTGACGGTGGCGCCCGGCGTGCCGGCTCCCCGCACCTCCGTGAGCGGCACGACATGCGGGGTGAGCCGACGGCGGATGTCGTCGAGCAGCGGCGCGGTCCGTGCGCCCGCCCGGTCGATCTTGTTGACGAACACGAGCGTGGGCAGGCCGAGCCGCCGCAGCGTCTTGAGCAGCACACGGGTCTGTGCCTGGACACCCTCCACCGCGGAGATCAGCAGGACGGCCCCGTCGAGCACGTCGAGGGCCCGCTCCACCTCGGCGATGAAGTCGGAGTGGCCCGGGGTGTCGATGAGGTTGATCTGCGTGTCACCGACGGTGAACGCGGCGACGGCCGAGCGGATCGTGATGCCGCGCTGCCGCTCGATCGCGCCGGTGTCGGTGCGGGTGTCCCCGCCGTCGACGCTGCCGAGCCGGTCGATGGCGCCGGTGTCGAACAGCAGCCGCTCGGTGAGGCTGGTCTTACCGGCGTCGACGTGGGCGAGAATGCCGATGTTCAGGGTCGTGCGTACCTGCTGGGTCTGCATGGAAGGTCGAGTCCTCGAAAGCTGGGGTCCGGCGGGGTCGCTGAACTGCTTCGAGGAATCGGCGCATGCGGGTCTCCTGAACGGGCGAGGACGTGTCCCGCCCATGGTGCGCAGCGGGTCACCGCCGCGCGCAACTCATTTTCCGGGGGCGCGGAAGCGGCGTACGTACCGCTTCTGCCACGGCGTCTCCACGGCGTGCCGGTCGTAGTGGCGGCGCACGTACGCGACGGCGTCGGCGGCCGGTACGCCGTCCAGGACGGCCAGGCAGGCGAGCGCCGTCCCGGTCCGGCCGCGCCCGCCCCCGCACGCCAGCTCCACGCGCTCGTCGGGGGCCCTGCGCCAGGCGTCGAGCAGCACGGCACGGGCGCGTCCGGCGTCGGACGGCAGCCGGAAGTCCGGCCAGCGCAGCCAGACCGACTCCCATTCCACAGGCGGCGGTTGGCCGCCGAGGAGATGGACGGCGTACGTGGGCGGCGGGCCCGGTGGCAGCGGACGGCGCAGCCCGCGGCCGCGCACGAGCCGGCCCGAGGGCAGGCGCAGGACGCCGGGTCCGCCCGGCTCCCAGCTCATCGCGCCTGCCGTGCGGTGGAGAGCAGGAACGCCGCGAGCCGGCGCGCCCGGCCGAACGCGTCGGGCAGGACGTCGAGCCCGTCCGTGACCAGCGCGCCCTCGTGCAGCAGCATCAGGGAGCGGCCCAACTCCCGTGCGGCGTCCGGCGACACGTTCTCCGCGAGCCGGGTGAACAGCTCCAGCATCCACTGCTTCTGCCCGGTGATCACGGCGTACGCGGGATGGGCCGGATCGCTGATCTCGGCATGCGCGTTCACCATGCTGCAGCCCTTGCCGCTGTGGGCCGCCATCCACTCCCGCGAGGCGTCGAAGACCGCCAGCACGCGGTCCACCGGTGAGAGCGCCGCCGGGTCGTGGTGCGCGGCGAGGAACGCCCGCCAGCGCGCGTCCCGCGTGGCCAGGTAGTCCACGACGATCCGCTCCTTGGAGCCGAACCGGTCGTAGAGCGTCTTCTTCGTGACGCCCGCATCGGCCGCGATCAGGTCGACGCCCACGGCGTGGATGCCGCGCTCGTAGAACAGCCGCGAGGCGGTCTCCAGGACGCGGCGCGCCGCCGGGGTCAGATCGGCGCGGTCGGGGTCGACGGCCGGAGGTGCCGGGGCCGGCGCGGCCGGCGCGGCCGGGGTCGGCTGGACTGGGGTCGGCGTCGTTCGCATGCCCTCCAGGGTATACCGATCTGTATAGTGGGCGCCAGAGTAAACAGATCTGTATACCTCGTACGTGAGGCGGTGTCCGCGCCATGAACGTCCTGTTGTCCCTCGGTTTCGTCCTGACCTGGAGCTCCGGCTTCATCGGCGCCAAGCTCGGCGCCGGCGACGCGAGCGCCGTGACCACGCTGATGTGGCGCTTCCTGCCGCTGGCGCTCGTCCTCGGAGCCGTCGCCGCGACAGCGGGCCGGCGCTGGTGGCGCGGTCTGACGCTCCGCGACATCGGACGCCAGACCGTCGTGGGCGCCCTGTCGCAGAGCGGCTATCTGCTGACCGTCTACTACGCCATCCAGCTCGGCGTCTCCAGCGGCACCACCGCCCTCATCGACGGCACCCAGCCGCTCGTCGCGGGGGCCCTCGCCGGGCCGCTGCTGCGGCAGTACGTCACCGCGCGCCAGTGGCTCGGCCTGTGCCTGGGCGTGGCCGGGGTCGTGGTCGTCACCACGGCCGACGCGGCAGCGGTCACCGGCGTCGCCGGATGGGCGTACGCGATCCCCTTCCTCGGCATGCTGGCACTGGTGGCGGCCACCTTCGTGGAGAGCCGCTCGCCGACGCGCGTGGAGCCGATGGCCGCGCTGACCGTGCACTGTGCCACCAGCGCTGTCGTCTTCACCGCCCTCGCCGTCGCCGCCGGGCAGGTCGCTCCGCCCGCCGCCCCGTCCTTCTGGCTCGCGATCGCCTGGCTGGTCGGCCTGTCGACGTTCGGCGGCTACGGCCTGTACTGGGTCGTGCTGCGCAGGCGCGGCCTGACGCAGGTCAACACCCTGATGTTCCTGATGGCACCGGTGACCGCGGTGTGGGGCGCACTCATGTTCGGTGAATCGTTCGGCGTCCGCACCGCGCTCGGCCTCGCCCTCGGGCTCGCCGCCGTCGGGGTCGTCCAGCGGGGCGCCCCGCGCAAGCCCGCGCACGTGTCAGGCGGAACACCGTCCCGGCCGCGCGAGCGAGCGAGCTCTCAGTCCTGACCCGTCCCCGCGGGGACCAGGTGCCGGTTGGGGCGCACCGCGGCCTCGGCCAGCTCCGGCACCTCCGCGACGGCGACGCCCGCGTCGGCCAGCACCCCGATCCCGTCGGCGCCCGGCACGAACGTGTCCGGCTCCCGCCACGCCGTCACCACCCGCCGCACGCCCGCGTCCACGATCAGCCGCGCGCACGGCTTCGGCCGCGACGCCCGGTGGGCGCACGGTTCCAGGCTGCTGTAGACCGTGGCCCCGGCAAGGCGCGGATCGCCGGCGGCGAGCTTGCCGAGCGCCGCCTCCTCGGCGTGCACGACCGGGTCGCCGGCCTCCCGCGAATGGCCCCGCGCGAGCTCCGTGCCGTCGGCCGCGACGATCACCGCGCCGACACTGAACGCGGTCTCGGACGGCGGGCACCGCACGGCCAGGTCACAGGCGATCCGCAGCCAGTGCCGGTCCGCGGCCGTGGCCACGCCGAGGGTGCCGGGCACCGTCGGCGCGTACCGAGTGACGATCACGTCGCCCAGCCGCTCCGTGTCCAGCACCCGCATCCGCCCGCGCGGCCCGCCCGGATACGCGCCGGGCCCGAACAGCCGGGGCGCGTCCGGCTCGCCGACCACCAACGGGGCGACTGCGAGCCGCAGTTCGTCCGCGAACCCGAGCTGGAGCAACTGGGTGTGGACCCGCGCACCGCCCTCGACCATCAGCCGCCGCACGCCACGCGCCCCGAGATCGTCGAGGAGCGCCGCCCAGTCGACGGCCGGGCCGAGCGCCACCACGTCGGCGGCGCCGCCCAGGCGCGGCCGGGCGAGCTCCGCGCCCTTGTCCGTGGTGCAGAGCAGCCGCTCGTCGCCGGTCGTCCAGAACGGGTCCGCCGGGTCCAGATCGCCGGAGCCGCTGACCGCCACCTTCAGCGGGTACGCCGACCGCCCCTCCTCGACCCGCCGCGCGCGCCGCTCCGGCGAGTTGACCAGCAGCCGGGGCCGGTCCGCGCGCAGCGTCCCCGCCCCGACGAGGATCGCGTCGCTCGCCGCGCGCTCCGCGTCGACCCGGTCGAAGTCCTCGGGCCCGGACAGCAGCAGCCGCTCGGGCCCGACGTCGTCGAGGCAGCCGTCGAGCGAGACGGCGGCGGACAACAGCACGTAAGGGCGGGACATGGCGACTCCGTGACCGGTGGGACGTACGCACCGACCTTAGAGCCTGCCCCGGACCGGCTCTACCGAGGCGCGGGCGGCGTTCCGTCGCCGAACGGACGCCCGCCGAGCTTCTCCCGGCCGTGCGGCGTCCGCCAGCCCGAGAGGTCGGGCCCCAGCGGCACGATCGCGGTCGGGTTGATGCCCGTGTGCACCTGGTAGTAATGCCGTTTGATGTGGTCGAAGTCGACGGTGTCACCGAACCCGGGCGTCTGGAACAGATCCCGCGCGTACGCCCACACCACCGGATCCTCGGTCAGTTTGTTGCGGTTGCACTTGAAATGGCCGTGATAGACGGCGTCGAAGCGGACCAGCGTCGTGAACAGCCGTACGTCCGCCTCCGTGATCGTGTCGCCGACGAGATAGCGCCGGCCGGCGAGGCGCTCCGAGACAGCGTCCAGGCGCCCGAACACATCTCGGTACGCGTCCTCGTACGCGCTCTGGTTCGTCGCGAACCCGGCCCGGTACACGCCGTTGTTCAGGTCCCGGTAGACGTCCTCCATCACCGTGTCGATCTCGTCGCGCAGCGGCTCCGGGTAGAGGTCGGGCGCGCCCTCCCGGTGCAGCGCCGTCCACTCGGTGCTCAGGTCGAGCGTGAGCTGCTGGTAGTCGTTGGTGACGAGCTTCCCGGACGGTACGTCGACGATCGCGGGCACGCTGACACCGCCCGGATAGTCCTTCTCGCGGGCGTCGTACGCCTCACTGAGATGGTGGATCCCGAGGACCGGGTCCCGGCCGTCCGGGTCGAGGGTGAAACGCCAGCTGCGGTCGTCCTGGATCGGGTCGGTGACCGCCAGGGGCAGGGCGTCCTCCAGGCCGAGCAGCCGCCGCACCACCAGGGCGCGGCTCGCCCACGGACAGGCCAGGCTCGCGACGAGCCGGTAACGGCCCGCCTCCACCGGCCAGCCGTCCCTGCCGTCGGCCGTGATCCGGTCCGCGAAATGACTGCGGGACCGTTTGAAGCCCTTCTTGCCGAGCGAGTCGTTGCCGTTCACGGGATGAACCTCCAGAGCCGGGTCCCTGCGCGGGCTTCGCTGACGAGCCTGCCCGGGAAACGCGCCGCGCACCACCTCGGCGCGGGCGGCTGCCGCAGGCCGCGCCGCCTACAGAGCCGGCGGAGTCCCGTCCGGCGCGCCGGTGCCCGGCCCGGACGACCTGACCCGGGGCGGCCACACCCCGGGTTCCAGTACGCCCAACGCGTAGGCGCGGGCGACCAGTTCGGTGCGGTTGGCCGCGCCCCACCGCTGCGACAGGCGGCGCAGGTGGTAGGTGACCCCGTCGGTCGTCAGGCCCGTCTCACGGGCCGCCCGTGCCGTCGTCGCGCCCGCGGCGAGCAGCGCGAGGATCCGCTCCTCGTTCGGATGCAGCGGCGCGGGTCCGGCCGCCGGGTGCGGTGCGGCCTCGCCCGTCACCCGCAGCATGACCAGCAGGTCGGGCAGCGCGTTCGGGGTCTCGCTCACCGGGTCGACCATCAGCTCCCCGCTGCGGCCGGTCCCGTCGGTGCCCCGCCAGGTCACCGCCACCGCGTAGCGCGAGCGGCGCCGCAGCTTGAGGGCCTCGACGATCCGGTCGACCTGCGTCCCGTCGCTCGGGGCGAACAGGTGCAGCAGCTCGCGGCCCTTGAGCCGGCCCGGCGTCGTGCCCCACTCGGCGGCGAGCGCGGCGTTCGCCAGACGCACGACCCCGTACGGATCGCAGACCGCGACCGGCATCGGTATGCGGTCGAAGAGGACCAGCGCGCGATTGCGCCACACCACCGCGTCCACCGTGCTTGCTCCTCCTTCTCCCGACCGCGTCCGGCCACGGGTCCGTGCCGATGGGGGATCCGCGCCGACGGAGGCCCGCGCCGATGCGGGTGCCGCGCCACCCACGAACCCGCTCCCGGCACAAGCCCGCCGTGCCGTTCCCTCACTACACAATCATGTAGTGCGGTGGCGCGGACGGGCGGGGGAGCGGGCGCAAGCTGGAGGCGCCGATCCCCCCACCCTCGAAAGGCAGTTGCCGCACCATGCCGCACCCCACGCAGCTCCCGCCGTCCCCCACCTACGGCGTGCCGCTCATCGACATCTCCGCCACCGGGCCGGGAGCGGCCCCGTTGCAGCAGGTCATGGGCCTGATGCGGGAGCACGGCCCGGCCCTGGTGCGCCGTCTGCACGGCCGCGACGCCCTGTTCGTCGCCGACCTGGACCTCGTCACCGAACTCGCCGACGAGACCCGCTTCGCCAAGCACATCGGGCCCGCCCTGGAGAACGTCCGCGCCTTCGCCGCCGACGGCCTGTTCACCGCCTACAACGACGAGCCGAACTGGGCCCGCGCCCACGACATCCTGATGCCCGCCTTCGCCCTCGGCTCGATGCGCGCCTACCACCCGGTGATGTACCGCGTCGCGCGCCGCCTCGTCGACACCTGGGACCGCGCCGCCCACGACGGCAGCCCCGTGGACGTGCCCGGCGACATGACCCGGATGACGCTCGACACCATCGGGCTCGCCGGGTTCGGCTATGACTTCGGGTCCTTCGAGGGCAGCGAACCGCACCCGTTCGTCGAGTCCATGGTGCGCTGCCTGGAGTGGAGCATGAAGCGCCTCGCCCGTACCCCGGGCGGCGACCACTCGGCGGCCGACGCCGCCTTCCGCACCGACGCCGACTACCTCGCCCAGGTCGTCGACGACGTCATCACAGCCCGGGTCCGCGGCGGCGAGCAGCACACCGACGACCTGCTCGGCCTGATGCTCACCGCCGAGCACCCGCAGGGCGGCACCCTGGACGCCGCCAACATCCGCAACCAGGTCATCACGTTCCTGATCGCCGGACACGAGACGACCTCCGGCGCGATGTCCTTCGCCCTGTACTACCTCGCCAAGAACCCGGCCGTCCTCGACCTCGTCCGCCGCGAGGTCGACGACCTCTGGGGCGACACCGCCGACCCCGAGCCGGACTTCGACGAGGTCGGCAGGCTCACCTACACCCGCCAGGTCCTCAACGAGGCGCTGCGCCTGTGGCCCACGGCGGCGGCGTTCAGCAGGGAGGCCCGCGAGGACACCCTGCTCGGCGGACGCGTCCCCGTCCGCGCCGGACAGGGCGTCACCGTGCTCGCCCCGATGCTGCACCGCCGGCCGGTCTGGGGCGACAACCCGGAGCGGTTCGACCCGAACCGGTTCACGCCCGACGCCGAGGCGGCCCGCTCCCCGCACGCCTTCAAGCCCTTCGGTACCGGCGAACGCGCCTGCATCGGGCGGCAGTTCGCGCTCCACGAGGCCACCATGCTGCTCGCGATGCTGGTGCACCGCTACCGGCTGCGCGACCACGCCGACTACCGGCTCACGGTGAAGGAGACCCTCACCATGAAGCCGGACGGATTCACCCTGACGCTCGCCCCGCGCACCCCGTCCGACCGGCGCCACCTCCCGCTGCCCGGGCACACCGCGGCCCCGGAACAGGTCCTCGACGTGGCCGGGTTGCCGGTACGGGTCAGGGCCGGGACCCGCGCCCTGTTCCTGCACGGCAGCAACTACGGCACCTGCCGGAGCCTCGCCGAACAGCTCGCCGACGAAGCATCCGCCCTCGGCTGCGCGACGGAGGTCGCCCCGCTCGACACCTACGCCGAAAAGCTGCCCACAGACCAGCCGGTGATCGTCGTCGCCGCCTCCTACAACGGTCAACCGGCCGACGACGCCCGGGAGTTCGTCGAGCAGCTCGACCGGGCCGCGGACGGCTCCCTCGACGGAGCGGTGTACGCCGTGCTCGGCGTCGGCGACCGGAACTGGGCCGCCACCTACCAGCACGTCCCCACCCGGATCGACAACCGCCTCGCCGCGCTCGGCGCCGAGCGGCTCTGCGAGCGCGCCGCCGCCGACGCCTCCGGTGACCTGACCGGCACCGTGCGCACCTTCACCACGGGCCTGCGCGCCGCGCTCCTGGAGCGGTACGGCGACCCCGGCGCCACCGACGCGGGACCCGCGCCCTCGGCGGCGTACGAGATCCGCGAGATCACCGGCGGCCCGCTGGACCTTGCCGCCGCCCGGCACGGGCTCGCCCCGCTGACCGTCACCGAGGCGTACGACCTCACGGCCGCGGAGCACCCGCGCGCCAAGCGGTTCCTGCGGCTCGCGCTGCCGGACGGGGGCACCTACCGGACCGGCGACCACCTCACGGTGCTGCCCGCGCACGAACCCGCCCTCGTCGACCGGGCCGTGCGCGCGCTCGGCCTCGACCCGGACACCGTGCTCGACATCCGCACCGACCGGCCCCGCCGCGACGCCATCGCCGTCGACCGGCCGCTGACGGTACGTGAACTCCTCGCCCGGCACGTCGAGTTGCAGCACCGGCCGACCCCCGAGCAGGTCGCCGTGCTCGCCGCGGCGAACCCCTGCCCGCCCGAGGCCGCCGCGCTCGAGGCGCTGCCCCAGGACGACCCCCGTACATTCGTCGAACTGGTCGAGGCCCACCCGGCTCTGCGTTCCGTCCTCACCTGGACGCAACTCCTCGACCTGCTGCCGCCGTTGAAGCCGCGCCACTACTCGGTCTCGTCGAGCCCCGCCGTGCTCCCCGGCCATGTGGACCTGATGGTGTCCGTCCTGGACGCGCCCGCCGCGTCCGGCGACGGCCGCTACCGGGGTACGGGCTCCACCCATCTGGCGGCCCTGCGGCCCGGCGACACCGTGCTCGGCCGCGTCCAGCCGTGCCGCGACGCCTTCCGGATCCGGCACGACGCGCCCGGGCCGGTCGTCATGATCGCGGCGGGCACGGGTCTCGCGCCGTTCCGTGGCGCGATCGCCGAGCGCTTCGACCGTACGGCGTCGGGCGCCCACCTCCCGCCCGGCCTCGTCTACTTCGGCTGCGACCACCCGGAGCGGGACCTGCTGCACGCCGACGAGCTGCGCGCCGCCGATGCCGCCGGGGCGATCTCCCTGCGCCCGGTCTTCAGTGACGCACCCGTCGACGGACACGCCTTCGTGCAGCACCGCATCGCCGCCGAGGGCGCCGAACTGTGGGAACTGCTCGACGCCGGCGCCCGGGTGTACGTGTGCGGGGACGGCGCCAGGATGGCTCCGGGGGTGCGCGCCGCGTTCCGCGACCTCTACCGCAAGCACGTCCCGGGCGCTGACGCAACCGCGGCCGAGCAGTGGCTCGCCGAACTCGTCGCCGACGGGCGCTATGTGGAGGACGTGTACGGCGGCTGACCCCACGCCCGCGGCCGGTTGCACCCGTTCGGCCCTTTCCCGCCGGGCTAGCGGGATCGCCGCAATGGACGCAGAATCAGATCTATGTCCCTTATGTCCGCGGGTGTGACGTGGCTCGGACTCGGCCTGACGCTCGGTACGGCCGGTCTGGTGACGTATGGGCTCGCGGCGCTGCCGTGCTCGGCGAGCGTGCGTCAGGAGGACGCCGAACTGGCCTGCCGTCCGGCCCGGCGGACGGCTCTCGGCCTCGGGGTGCTGGGACTGGTGGCGTTGATCGTGGGGACGGTGTACCTCGTCCTGCACGTCACGGACTTCCGCTGAGCGAGGGAGCGGACGTAGGGAACGGGGCCGCGTCGTCGACGCGGCCCCGTCACCCGTCTCTCAGTTGTCGCCGCCCCCGTAGGGACGGGTGATGACTTCCATGCCGTGGTTCACCGGATCCATGAAGTACACGCCACGACCGCCGTCGTGGTGGTTGATCTCACCCGGCTGCTTGCCGTGCGGATCCGCGTAGTACGTGATATCGGCGTCCTTGATGCGCTGAAAGATGCCGTCGAACTCGTCCTCGGTGACGAGGAAGGCGTAGTGCTGCGTCACGATGGACTCGGCGGGGATGGACGCGAAGTCCAGGGTCACGCCGTTGCTCAGGTCGAGTGCGACGAACGGGCCCCATTCGGCCCCGACCTCGAGTCCCAGGATGTGTGCGAGGAACTCGGCGGATTCCCGGTTGTCCCGGGCGTGCACGATGGTGTGGTTGAGCTGGACCGACACGATGGATTGCCTCCGATGGGCAACTCCGGCACCTCCATGCCTCACCCGGACGGTGACCGGCACGCGATGCTGCCGCGGATAGTAGGCACACCGCGGGCCGGTCCGCCAGTGCGCGTGGTGGGCCTGGGGTCAGTCCAGGACCAGTTCCGGGTTGTACATGTCCAGCCACAGGGCCAGGTCCAGGGTGCGCTCCAGGCCGCGGCGGGAGGACTGGGTGATCTGCGGTGTGTCGCGCTGTGCGGCGCGGGCCACGCGGTCGCGGTCGACCAGGTCGAAGACGCGGTGCGAGGGACGGGAGAGCAGGTCCTTCGCGTGGTCCTGGAGCGCGATCGCGTACTTCGGGTCCTGCGTCGAGGGGTAGGGGCTCTTGACCCGGTCGTACACCGACTGCGGCAGCACGTCCGCGGTCGCCTCGCGCAGCAGGCTCTTCTCGCGGCCGTCGAACGACTTGAGCGCCCAGGGCGTGTTGTACACGTACTCCACGAGCCGGTGGTCGCAGAACGGCACGCGCACCTCCAGGCCCACCGCCATGCTGGCCCGGTCCTTGCGGTCGAGCAGCACCCGTACGAACCGGGTCAGGTGGAGGTGGCAGATGCGCCGCATCCGGTACTCGAAATCGCTCTCCCCGTCGAGGCGCCGGATGCCGCGCACCGCGTTCGCGTAGCTGTCGGCGACATAACCCGCCAGGTCGAGACGCTTGCTCAGGTCGGGGCGGAGGACGTCGGCGTCGTCACCGAAGTGCCGGCCCATCTGCACCAGCCACGGGAACGTGTCGGCGTTGCGGGCGTCCTCGTCGAAGAACTGCAGGTATCCGCCGAACACCTCGTCCGCCGACTCGCCGGAGAGCGCGACCGTGGAGTGCTCGCGGATGGCGCGGAAGAGGAGGTACAGGGAGGCGTCCATGTCGCCGAAGCCCGCCGGGATGTCGCGCGCCCGGATCACCCGGGCCCGCACCTCCGGATCGGCCAGCGCGTGCGAGTCGAGCACGATGTCGCGGTGGTCGGTACCGGCCAGGCGCGCCACGTCGTGCACGAACGGGGTGTCGGGGGTGCCGCGCAGCTCGTCCGCGACGAAGTTCTCCGCCTGGCCGACGAAGTCGACAGCGAAGCTGCGGACGCTCTCGTCCCGCTCCGCCAGCTGCCGCGCCGCTATCGCCGTCATCGCGGACGAGTCGAGACCACCCGACAGCAGGGTGCAGCGCGGCACGTCCGAGACGAGCTGGCGGCGCACGATGTCGTCGAGCAGTTCCCGCACGGTGGCGATGGTCGTGTCCCGGTCGTCGGTGTGCGCGCGGGTCTCCAGCGTCCAGTACGCGCGGCTGCGCAGCCCGGAACGGTCGACGGTGACGACCGTGCCCGGCTCGACCTCGTGCATCCCGTCCCACACGGCATGCCCCGGAGTCTTCACGAACGTGAACAGTTCGCGGAAACCGTCCAGGGTGACGCGGGACTTGGCGAGCGGGTTGGCGAGGATCGCCTTGGGCTCGGAGCCGAACAGCACGCCGTCCGCCGTCCGGTAGAAGTAGAACGGCTTGATGCCCATCCGGTCGCGGATCATCAGCAGCTTGTCCACGCGGCCGTCCCACACGGCGAACGCGTACATGCCGTTGAGTCGCCCGGGCAGCTCCTCGCCCCATTCGAGGTAGCCGCGGAGCACCACCTCGGTGTCCGAGTCGGTCCTGAACTCATGGCCCAGGGCGACGAGTTCGGCGCGCAGTTCGGTGTAGTTGTACGTCTCTCCCGAGTAGACGAGAGCGATCGTGCCGCTCGGTGTCGTCGCCGTCATGGGCTGCCGGCCGCCGGGCAGATCGATGATGGCGAGCCTGCGGTGTCCGAGCGCCGCCGGACCCTCGATCCAGGTGCCGCGGTCGTCGGGGCCGCGGCACTCCATCGTCTGCGTCATCGCATGCAACGCGTCGGCCGAGGCCCGCAGGTCACGGTCGAAGGAGATCCAGCCGGTGATGCCACACATACGCTTCCTCCTGCTTCACGTTCCACCGTGGACAGCCGGACAGGGCCCCGCTGACCTGCTTGGGAGCAGGCGGGGTGGAGCCCGGGGCCGAGTCGGTTGTACACGGCATCTATATGTCGAGCGTGTGTCATGGCGGCGGGCCCGGTCAACGTCGCCGTAACGCGGCCGACCGGCCGACCCGGAGGGTTTCGGCCGCGCGCCGACCGCCGGGCCGCAATGATCCCCTTCGCAAATCCCTTGTCCGACGGGGGCGTTGACTTCAGTTGCCTCGGGCGACCAGTACGATCCGGCCAACGGCAAAGGTTTGATCAATCCTGCCGTCGCCGCTGTCCGACGCCGGTCCGGGTCCTGTCGGCCGTCTCGCTGCGGTACGTGTGCCCGAGTTCGGGGCCGAGGCCGAAGTAGTGGCGGAAGTTGTAGACGAGCGGGCTCCAGGCCACCGGGTCGATGTGGTCGGTGCCGGGTACGACGATGTCGGAGCTGGCGTGCACCTGGCGCACCGCGGCCTCGATGATGACGAAGTCCCCGCCCGCGTCGTGCCGTACGTCTACGGCCCGCGCCTCCAGTTGCAGCGGGCACTCGGCGATCCGCGGCGGGCGCACCGTGACGGACGGCTGTGGAGTCAGCCCCGCCGCCACGAACTTGTCCGGCTCGAAGCGGCAGCCGTGCGGCTTCGTGGCGGGCACCGGGTTGCGGCCGGTCAGCGGGGCCAGCCGTTCGACCGACTGCCACAGGCCCGGCCCCGGCAGGCCGACCACCAGGTCGGGACGCGCGGCCAGGTTCTGTGCGGTCTGTCCGTCGGCGCCGAGCCCCAGTACCAGGGTCTGGCCCAAGGCCCACGCCGAGGACATCGAGGCCCCCGACCTCACCGACAGGGCCCGCACGCCCGGTGCCACGTCCCGCACGAACAGTGGCCGCGCGCACTGCTCGCGTAGACGCCCTGCCGACGCTCGGTCACCCGTCCCCGCGCACCCGGAGGACGCGTGCTCACGGGCAGGCTGCCCCGCGAGCAGCTAGAACGACACCCGCACAGCTACGTGCTGGGCTCGGTCGCGGGCGGTCCCCGGCCTGCCGGAGACCGCCCGCGGCTGAGAGCCGGTGCCGCGCCTGTCAGGCGAGCGCCGCGTCCACGATCGCCTGTGCCTCGCTCTGTACCTGCGCGAGGTGCTCGGCCCCGCGGAACGACTCGGCGTAGATCTTGTACACGTCCTCGGTGCCGCTGGGCCGCGCCGCGAACCAGGCGTTCTCCGTGGTCACCTTGACGCCGCCGATCGCCGCCCCGTTGCCCGGAGCCTCGCTCAGCCGGGCGGTGATCGGCTCGCCGGCCAGGGTGTCCGCGGTGATCGCGTCCCCCGTCAGCTTCGACAGGCGCGCCTTCTGCTCCTTCGTCGCCTTGGCGTCGATCCGGGCGTACGCGGCGCCCGACGCCCCGTACTCCGCGGCGAGTTCGGCGTAGTACTCGGACGGCGTCTTCCCCGTCACCGCCGTGATCTCGGCGGCGAGGAGGGCCAGCAGGATGCCGTCCTTGTCGGTCGTCCAGACGCTGCCGTCCTTGCGGACGAAGCTCGCCCCGGCGCTCTCCTCGCCGCCGAACGCGACCGAGCCGTCCACCAGGCCGGGCACGAACCACTTGAACCCGACCGGCACTTCGACCAGCTCGCGGCCGAGGGAGGCGGCGACCCGGTCGATGACGGCGCTCGACACGAGTGTCTTGCCGACTGCCGCCGACGCCGACCACTGGGGCCGGTGCGAGAACAAGTAGTGGATGGCGACGGCCAGATAGTGGTTCGGGTTCATCAGACCGGCGTCCGGGGTGACGATGCCGTGCCGGTCGGCGTCCGCGTCGTTGCCCGTGAGGAGATCGTAGTCGTGGCGCCGCGCGAGCACCGACGCCATCGCGGGCGCCGACGACGGATCCATCCGGATCTTGCCGTCCCAGTCGAGCGTCATGAAGCGCCAGGTCGGGTCGACCGCCGGGTTCACCACGGTCAGGTTCAGCTCGTACATCTCGGCGATGCGCGACCAGTAGTCGACGCTCGCGCCGCCCAGCGGGTCGGCCCCGATCCGCACGCCCGCCTGCCGGATGGCGTCCACATCGATGATGTTCCGCAGGTCCTCGACGTAGGCCTCACGGAAGTCGTAGCGCTCGGCGGCCGGTGAATCGGCCGTGCGCGCCGCCCAACTCGGGTCCTCCAGAAGCTCGTTGGCGCGCTGTGCGATCCATGACGTGATCGTCGAGTCGGCGGGGCCGCCGTGCGGCGGGTTGTACTTGAAGCCGCCGTCGCGCGGCGGGTTGTGGCTCGGTGTGATGACGATGCCGTCGGCGCGGTCGTCCGGCCCCTCGCGGTTCCAGCGCAGGATCGCGTGGCTGAGCGCGGGCGTCGGTACGAAACCGTCGTGCGTGTCGGCCATGACGCGTACACCATGGGCCGCCAGCACACCGAGCGCTGTCTTGAGCGCGGGCGCGGAGAGGGCGTGCGTGTCCGGGCCGATGAACAGCGGACCCGTGATGCCCTCGGCCGTGCGGTGCTCGACGATGGCCTGCGTGATCGCCGCGATGTGCTTCTCGTTGAAGGCGCCGTCGAGGCTGGAGCCGCGATGGCCACTCGTGCCGAAGACGACGCGCTGCTCGGGGCGCGCGACGTCGGGCTCCCTCGTGTAATAAGCGTCGACCAGCTCGTCGAGGTCGACGAGATCGTCCGGCCTGGCGGGGGTTCCTGAGCGGTCAGTCATGCGGACAGTGTCCCACCTGCGTCTATGGGACGTCCGCGGACACCGCGCCCCGCCGGCCCTGTGCCATCTCGCGGTGGGTACTTCAGTCTTTCCCGCCCACCTCCTCGGCAGCCTCGGTGAGCGCGGCGAGGGCCGCGAGGACATGTGCCTCGGTGGTTTCCTTGTCGATGCCCGCCCCGGTGAGGAGCCCCGAGCCGTTCTCGTGCTCGAGGAGCGCGAGCAGGATGTGCTCGGTGCCGATGTAGTTGTGGCCGAGCCGCAGGGCCTCACGGAAGGTGAGCTCCAGGGACTTCTTGGCGCCCGCGTCGAACGGCACCAGGGCCGGCATGTCCTCGGTCGCGGGCGGCAGCGCCGCGGTCGCGGCCTGGCGCACGGTGTCGAGCAGGACGTCCTGCGCGAGGATCGCCTTGGCGGCGAGCGCGTCCGGCTCGTGCAGCAGACCGAGGATGAGATGGGCCGGGGTGATCTGGGCGCTGTTGGCGGCGCGGGCCTCGTTCTGCGACGCGACCACCACGTTGCGGGCGCGGACCGTGTACCGGCTGAAGCCCTGGCTCGGGTCGAGGTCGGCCTCGGCGGCCTTCGGGACGAACCGCTTCTGGGCCGCCTGCCGGGTCACCCCCATGCTCGCGCCGATCTCGGTCCAGGAGGCGCCGGAGCGGCGGGCCTGGTCGACGAAGTGCCCGATCAGATGGTCGGCGACGTCGCCGAGGTGGTCCGCCGCGATGACGGCGTCCTCGAGCTGTTCGAGCGGCTGGGCGTGGGCCTTCTTGATGCCTGCGATGAGGTCGTCGAGACGGATGGGCTGCGTCGTTCCGTGTGGAGTAGCCATGAGGCAACCTTAGGTTGACAGTAGGAGGGCGTCAACCTCGGGTTGACAGTCATTTTTGAGCCTCAGACCGTCGGCGGATTCAGCTGCCGGAACCCGTCCTGGATCCGGTACGGGTAGTACGGGTAGGGAACCTTGACCTCGCTCGCCGCGTCGAGCTTCGCGACCTGTTCGGGCGTCAGTTCCCAGCCGACGGCGCCCAGGTTCTGCTTCAACTGCTCCTCGTTGCGCGCCCCGATGAGCACCGAGGAGACGGTGGGCCGGCGCAGCAGCCAGTTGATCGCGATCTGCGGGACGGCCTTCCCGGTCTCCTCGGCGATCTCGTCGAGCGCGTCGACGACGCGGTAGAGGTGCTCGTCCTCGATGGGCGGTCCGAACTGCGCGGTCCGGTGCAGTCGGCTGTTCTCCGGCAGCGGCTGCCCGCGCCGGATCTTGCCTGTGAGCCGCCCCCAGCCCAGCGGGCTCCACACGACGGCGCCCACGCCCTGGTCGACGCCGAGCGGCATCAGTTCCCACTCGTAGTCGCGGCCGACGAGCGAGTAGTACACCTGGTGCGCGGCGAACCGCGGCCGGCCGTGCTTCTCCGACTCGGCGAGCCCCTTCATCAGCTGCCAGCCCGAGTAGTTGGAGACGCCGGTGTAGCGGATCTTGCCCGCCCCGACCAGGTCGTCGAGCGTCGACAGGACCTCCTCCATCGGCGTGCTCGCGTCGTAGGCGTGCAGTTGGAACAGGTCGATGTGGTCGGTGTCGAGGCGGCGCAGCGCCGCCTCGACCGACCTGATCAGGCGCGAGCGCGAAACTCCGGCGTCGTACGGTCCCTCGCCGGTCGGCAGTGCCGCCTTGGTGGAGATCAGGGCCTGGTCGCGGCGGCCCTTGAGCGCCGCGCCCAGTACTTCCTCGGACGCCCCGTCCGAGTAGACGTCGGCGGTGTCGAACATGGTGACGCCCGCGTCGAGGCTCAGGTCGACCATGCGCCGGGCCTCGTCGATCCCGGCGCTGCCCCAGGCGGAGAAGAGGGGGCCCTGCCCTCCGAAGGTCCCGGCTCCGAAGCTGAGCGCGGGAACCTTCAGGCCCGAGGCCCCGAGTTGGCGGTACTCCATGACGGTCTCCCTCGTAAACGGTTCAGTAGTCCCGTTAGTTCGTGAGGTGACTGTAGCAGGAGAACGGCGCCTAAAGGAACCGAGGTTCCTTTAGGCGCCGAAGGGGGTGAAACGCTGCCGCGTACTACGGCTGCAGGTTGATCTTGAAGGTGGACGTCGTGTTGCGGATGTCCACCGCGTTGTCGTTCAACTTGAGGTTGTGGAAGGTGACTTCACCGACCGCCGGGCCCTGGCCCGACTCCGGCATCTCGTTGGCCCACAGGCCGAAACCGGACTTGGCGTCGTACGCGTCGCCGCTCTTGCGTGCGCCTGTGATCGTCACGTCCGTCAGGATCGTGTCCTTGATCGGGAACTGTGGCTGGCCTCCTACGTAGTTGGTCTGGAACATGATGCCGCTGTACGTCGGATCGACGATGTCGACTTCATTGACCCGGATGCCCTGGAACACCTTCGACGCCGAGAACATCCAGATCCCGGGGAAGGTCTGCCCGTTCCAGAAATGGCCGCCGGAGCGGATGATCGAGGTGTTCTCCAGGGCGGTCGGGCCGGTGCCGAACCCGTTCATCGGATACCCGAAGTCCAGGGAGCTGATGGTGACACCGGAGTAGACGAGCGTGTCCGCGATGAGAATGTTGCGGAACGTGTTGTCGTAGCCGCCGTACACGGCGAGGCCCGCGGCCCGCCAGGTCAGCAGCGACGTCAGATTCTCGAAGACGTTGTTCTTCTCGTCCGCGCCACCTGCGTCGATCGCCGAGAACAGTGCGAAGCTGTCGTCGCCGGTCGCCCGGGACTCGTTATTAGCGACGTGGTTGTCCGTCGAGCCGTTCGTCATGTTGACGCCGTCGGCGAACGTGTTGCGGATCCGGGAGTTCTTGATGGTGACCCGGTCGGTGTTGGCGCCCCAGTACAGGCACACCGTGTGCTCGTTCCAGACGTCGTCGATGGTGATGTCCGCGACGTCCGAGAAGTCGAAGACCTTGCCCGGGCCGTCGATCCGGGACGTGTAGTTCCCGAAGAAGGAGAAGTGCGCGAACGTCGATCCGTTCGCACTCGCCTCCGCGCGGAATCCGGCGTCCGTGTTCTCCTGCGAGGACGGCGTGTGGAACCGCGTGAACCACGGCCCGGCGCCGACGACCTTCACCGCCTTCCCGTACACCTGGAACTTGTTCGACGTCTCGTAGTCACCGGCCGGCAGATACACGCCGACGAGCTTGCCCGTCGTGTCCATCCGCACCTTGTCGAGGGCGTCCTGCACGGCCTGCTGCGAGAATCCGGCCGGCACGGCGTACGCCGCCGGGTCCGGGTTCGGCAGCTGGGCCGCCTGCTCCAGACTCACGAAGTCGACCGCGTACGTGGTGTCGTTCGCGGCGTCCTTCTGCAACCGGATCCTGCTGCCCTGCGGCACGGTCTGCCCGAGCAGCAGGTTCGCCTCGTCGTAGATGTGTCGGGGCGCGCCCGCGCTCGGCGCGTTGCCGGGGCCGGTCTCGTTGCCGTACAGCCACGCGTACTTCGACGTGAGGTCGATGGCCTTGAGGAACTTGCCGTCGACGTAGACGTTCAGCGTCGAGTTCCGCCCGCCGCCGCCCGCCGCGTCCGGTATCGAGAAGCGGGTGACGAGCGTGTTCGTCGGCGCCTTGGTGGTGAACTCGACGTAGCTGCCGGTGCTGTCGAGGGTGACGGCCTTGCGGCCCGAGGCCTCGCCCGCCAGGTCACCGACCGTGCGGTTGGGGCCGAGTACCTTCGCGCCGCCGCCGACCGTGCCGTCCTCCGCCTCATAGGTGTCGTACGGCATGCTCGCGCCGCGTCCCACGAAGAGCGGCTGCGACGACGTGTTGTTGTCACGCTTGACCGGCAGCTCGTTCGCGTCGGCGGCGATCACGGTCTTCACCGTGAACTTGCCCTTGCCCGCCGTCCACGTACCGAGCTTGACCGGCGCGGTCGAGGCACCGGCCGCGATCGACCCGTCGTAGGAGCCGGTGAGCGTCTTCACGACCGTGCCGCCGGAGTCGGCGACGGTGAGCGTGATGCCGTGGCCGCCCGCCGCACTGGCCTGGTTGCCCTGGTTCTTCAGGACCGCCGAGAACGTCACCGTGTCACCCTCGCCCGGCGCGCTCGGCGACCAGGACACGGGTGCAGCCACCAGATCGGAGCTGGTCACCGGCTTGACGACCAGGCCCGTCGGGCTCGTGAAGGCGTTGTTGCCCTCGTCGCGTTCGATGACCTTGTTGCCCGGATCGACGACCGCGCCGACCTGGTACGTGCCCGCGTCGCGCGCCCCGATGTCGGCACTCACGGTCGCCGACGCCCCGGCCGCGAGCGCGCCCACGGAGGCGGAGCCGACCTTGTCCGAGCCGAGCTTGAAGTCCAGCGTGGTCGCCCCGCTCGCCTCACTGCCCGCGTTGCGCACCGTCGCCGACAGCGTGATCCTGTCGGACTCCACCGGCGAGACGGGCTGCGACGTGATGCCCGTGACCTGGAGATCGGGGTTGGGCGCGGGCTCGCCCAGCACCTGGAACTCCGCCAACTGGCCCGCCGGAGCGCCCGAGTTGGCGGTGAGGACCAGACGTACGTCGGCGACGCGCGCGGTGACCGGCACCGTCACGGTGTTCCCGCTCGACGGGTTGAACGTGTACTCCTTCGCCGCGACCAGCGTCGTGAAGTCCGACGCCCCCTGCTCACGGCCCCGCACCTCGATCTTCTGGGTGCGCGTGGCCCACGCCGCGTCCGGGTTCAGCTTCAGGACGAGCGAGGAGACATCCGCGTTCGAACCGAGCTGCACGGTCAGGGTGTTCGGGTAGCCGCCGCCCTCCCAGTACGTGCTGGTGCTGTCGTCGACCGCGTTCTCCGCGACGTACGTCTGCGTCGAGGAGGACGCCGTGACCGGCTTGCCCACGGCCAGATTCGCCCCGATCGTCGTGGAGCCGTTACGGGTCACGGCGTTGCTGTTCGCCGACTGGTTGCCCGCCGCGTCCTTGGCGCGCACCGTGTACGTCACCGTCGCCGACGCGGGCTGCGTGTCGGTGTACGAAGTGACGTCCCCGGCCAGCGGCTTGAGAAGAGTGCCGTTCGCGTAGAGGTCGTAGGCCGTGACCTTCACATTGTCCGTGGAGGCCTGCCAGGTCAGCTTGACCTGGCCCTTGGTCGCCTCGGTGAAGGCCAGGTTCCCGGGTGCGGTCGGCGCCTGCGTGTCACCCGAATCACCCTTGCGGGTCACCGAGTTGGAGTTCGCGGACTGGTTTCCCGCCGCGTCCTTGGCGCGCACGAAGTACGTGAGCGTCGCCGACGCCGGCTGGGTGTCGGTGTAGGTGAGGGTGGAACCGTCGACCGACGCGCGCAGTGTCCCGTCCGCGTAGATGTCGTACCCGGTGACCTTCACATTGTCCGTGGCCGCATTCCAGGTCAGTTTGATCTGCCCGGTCGCGGGCTCGGTGTAGGCGAGGCCGCTGGGCGCACCGGGCGCCTCGGTGTCGCCGGTCGCCGGTCCGAACACCTCCAACTCGGACAACTGCCCCGCCGGTTGACGCGTGTTGGCGGTGACGAGCACCCGCACATAGCGCGTTGTGACCGTGTCGAGCGACAGCGTCTGCGACTGCCCGCCCGACGCGGTGAACTCGTAGGCCTTGGAGGCGACCAGATCCTGGAAGTCCGTGCCGTTCGTGCTGCCGCGCACCGTCAGCGTCTGCGTCCTGGTCTCCCACGTCGGCGGCAGCCGCAGCACCAGGCGGTTCACACGCACCGACGCGCCGAGGTCCACCTGGACCCACTGGGGCAGCGCGTCGTTCCGGGACTCCCAGTAGCTGGCGGCGTCACCGTCCCCGGCGTTCGCCGCCGAGTACGTCTGCGTGGTCGAGCTCGCCGTGAACGTCTTGCCGCGCGCCAGGTTCACCGAGGACTCGCCGGCGCCGTGCACCTCCAGCTCCGACAACTGGGCCGCCTGCCAACCGGAGTTGGCGCTCACGACGATCCGTACGTAGCGGGTCTGTGTCGCCGCGAACGAGACCGTCACGGTGTTGGCCGAGCCCGGCGCGAAGGCGTAGGACGCCGACGGCTTCAACGTGTCGAAGGTCGTGCCGTCCGCGCCGCCCTGCACCGACAGGGTCTGGTTCCGGCTCTCCCACGCCCCCGGCAGACGCAGCACCACCTCGTCGACGCGGGCCGCCGCGCCGAGATCGACTTGCACCCACTGCGGCAGGTCGGAGCCCGAACTCTCCCAATACGTCGAGGCGTTGCCGTCGACGACCTTGGCCGCCTCGAACCCCGATTTCGCGCTGCTCGCCTTGGTCGGCGCGCCCGCGGCGAGGTTCGGGCCGCCCGCCGCCTGCGCCGAGAGAGCCGGCAGACCGAGGAACGCCAGGGCGAGCGCGAGGAACGCGACCACGAGGCCGCGCCGTCCGTCCCGCCGTCCGTCCCGCCGTCCGGATCTGAGCAATGACTGTCCGATCATGCTGCCCCTGTCCCTGCACCCCTGGCGCAGTGAAGCGAGTGTTCTCAAGAATCGATACACACACGAACATCAGGTTCTTGCGTTCAGTTGTTGGAGAATTGCAGAACGATGTTGTTGAGTCCACCGTTTGCGCAGAGGTAGTTGCGATGAGGGAGAATCGTGGATCATGCCCCACGCACAGGCGGCCGACGGCGCCGCGCTCCACTACCAAGTCCGCGGCAGCGGCGCCCCGTTGCTGCTCCTGGCGGGCCAGTCGAACAACCGCCGCTGGTGGAACCCGGTGCTCGACCGTTTCGCCGCGGCCTTCACGACGGTCGTCCCGGACTGGCGCGGCACCGGCGGGAGCGACCGCCCGGACACGGACACGTACAGCATCGAGAACTTCGCCCGCGACGTCGTCTCCGTGCTCGACCACGCGGGCATCGAGCGCGCCCATGTGTACGGCACGTCCATGGGCGGCCGCGTCGCGCAGCGGCTCGCCGCCGACCACGCCGCGCGCGTCGACCGCCTCGTCCTCGGCTGTACGTCCCCGGGCGCGCCGCACGGTGTCGAGCGCGGCGCGGCCGTCCGCAAGGCGCTCGCCGACCCGGACCCGGACGTCTCCCGCGCCGCGCTGCTCGACCTGATGTACACGCCCGAGTACGTCGCCACGCACCCGGGACCGTTCCACACCCTCGGCGACCCGACGATGCCCGCGCACGCCCGCCGCCGCCATCTGCGGGCCAGCGCCCGGCACGACGCCTGGGGCGCGCTGCCCCGCATCACCGCGCCCACCCTCGTCGTGCACGGCACCGACGACGACTTCAACCCCACGGCCAACGCGCCGCTCCTCACCGAGCGCATCCCCGGCGCGCGCCTCGTGCTGATCCCCGGCGGCCGGCACGCCTATTTCGAGGAGTTCGCCGACGAGGCGACGCCCCCGGTCGTCGACTTCTTGAACGCACGGCCGGATACGGTGCGGTGAACGAGGCCACTGCCGTGCGCCCGGCCCCCGACGAAGGAACGATCACGATGCCCGCTGCCCATGTCCTGCTCGCGGAGCTCCTGCGGTCGGCCGACCCGGCCGCATCGGGAGCCATGTGGCGCCTGGAGGGCGCGGCCCGGCAGCTCGACGCCAACGTCATCCGGGTACGGCCCGGCGTGCGAGGCGAGGCGTATGTCGAGAACGACCTCGACGTCCTGCTCGTCGTCGTCCAGGGCCACGGCGTCCTGCGCCGGGCGGACCAGGACGAGGCGCTGGCGCCCGGCACCCTGGTGTTCGTGCCGCGCGGCGAGCGGCGCGCCGTCACCTCGGGCGACGACGGACTCGTCTACATCACGGCGCACCGCAGGCGGCCCGGCATGACGATCGGCCGGGCCGCCACCGCGGTGACCGCCGAGGGCGGCGAGGCGCCCTGTCTGCTGCCGCGCGTCTGCACGGAGTGCGGCCGGGCCGCCGAGGACCCCGGCGCGCGGTTCTGCAGCCGGTGCGGAGAGCGCTTGCCGGAGGGGGAATCCGGCCTTAGTTGAGAGCGCCGGATCAAGCCAGACGGCGGGTTACGCACCCCCGGTCCCGGCCTCCCACAAGGGTTCCGGCACTCCGCTTCCGTTACTTCTCGCCACTGATTCAACACACAATGTTACTGAAAGGCGGGGGTGCGGGATGAGTTCCCGGCCCGCCCACGGCAGACTCTGGCCCGGACGGCCGCCGACTCCCGCGGCGGCCGGTTTGGGGAGGGGAAGCACCACCGGGGGAGTCCGCGCGTGTGGGGCGCGTGGACTCCCCGTCCCCGTCAGGGCCTGCCTTTCGGAACACCGGGCTCAGGACGCCGGGACCGTGTCCTCGAACGTGGTGCCCGCCGAGCGGTACGCGGTCACCTTCGCGGCCACCTGCGCCGGAGTGAGCGCCTGGTCCTTGACGTGCAGCACATAGTCGACCTGCTGGTCGTAGGCGCGCGGGCTGGTGCTCGTCTGGCCCGCCAGGTCGATCAGCCACTGGTTGAAGTTGATCGACATCGGCCGCTCCGGCAGATACGCGGCGTCGTGCGTGCCGAACAGCTGCCCGTCGACGTAGTACCGGATGGTGCTGTTGTCGATGGTGAGCACCAGGTCGTGCCAGCCCGCGTAGCTCTGCCGGCTCTCCGTGTGCTGGTTCACCGCCTGCCACGGATCCGGGTTGTAGGTCTCCCAGGACGTCGTGTACAGGATGTTCGACGGCTCGCCCCAGCCTCCGTTCGGCAAATACTCGAAGTCGTACTCGGCGTAGTCGTCCGCCATCGGGGCCTTGAGGTCGTTGATGGTGAAGAACGTCTGCACCAGGTGGTCCCCGTCGGGCCCGCTCTTGGGCGCGTCACTGAACTTCACGCGCGCCGCGTACGTCCCGTTCTTGAACTTCAGTGCCTTGGTGAGGACCTCGGTCTGCTCCGTGCTGCTGCCCGTACCGGACGTCGACGTCTCCAGGTTCATCACCGAGTTGCCGCCGGAGGAGGGGAACGTCACGTTCTCGGGCGCCCAGGTCGCGCCCGGTACACCGGGGCCGCCGGAGTTGGAGCGCACGCTCCAGCCGTGCGCCGCGATCTTCGGGTCGTTGTGGGCGCTGTAGTTGAAATCGTCGAAGAGCGTGGCACCGTCCCCGGGCGGATCCGTCGGGTCGGTCGGGTCCGTGGGATCGGTCGGATCGTTGCCCTCGGGCGCCGTGCCCCACACGACGGCGCCGTCGAGCTGTGCGGTCACCTTCGACCAGTTCCCGTACGCCGCCTGCGCCGCGCCGAACGAGTAGTCGTCGGCCTGGTTCAGCGGCCGCCAGTCGGAGCGGTGGAAGCGCAGTTGCAGATCGCCCGTGTCCGCGCCCGCGGCGAGGGACCCGGCGCCGGACGTGAAGCCGATCTCCAGATACCGGTCGGCGGTGGCCGTCGGGTGGGTGAGCGTGCCGAAGGTGCCGGTGATGTTGGAGCAGCCCTTGACGGCCCATGAGCAGGCGAAGCGGTAACTGGGGTTCCCCGCATCGGCCTTGAAGTAGTAGCGGACCTTCACTCCGCTGAGCGGGACGCTCGTACTGCCGGGGTTGCGGACCTTCAGCCACGGCTCGGCCTGATCGCTGCCGGTGCTGCCCGTGTGGTACTGCACCGTCAGGTCGCCGACGGCCGCGGACGCGCTCGACGGGAGCGCGAACAGGCCCGCGCAGCCGAGCGTGGCGGCCGCGGCGCAGGTGACGGCCCTGGTGACGGTGGTCCTTTTCGCGACGCTCTTCCTCATGACGGTTCCTTTCCGGAACGGTGGGGGACGGGGACGTGCGGATCGAGCGGCCCGTGCCGCACACCGAGTGCGGCGAGCCGGGACATGTGCGCGGCGAGCCGCTCACGGAAGCCGGGCCAGGACGGGGAGCCGTGCCAGGCGCGGTCGGCGAGCGCGCACAGCCGGGGGAAGGCCAGACGGTCGACGTGCTCGGCGCGCGCGGCGAACTCGGTCCACAACTGCGCCTGCATACCGAGGAGCCGGCCGGCCGCGCCGGTGTCGTCCGGCGGTTCGTGGTCGTGGACCGCGCGCAGGTCGACCACGGCGCCGGGCTGTGCCTGCGGTTCGGTCGGGGCGTAGGACTGCGCGTAGTCCAGGTAGCTCGCCCGGTGCTGGCCGCTGATCACGGCGTGGCCGCGCTTGAGGGCGATGCGGGTGTGCTCGGGGTCGCGCCACGTCATGACCGTGAAGTGCGGCGGGAGCCCCTCGCCGGTCTCCGCCCACGCCGTCGGGATACGGCCGCGCTCGACCAGGAACTCGCCGACGCGGCCCAGGAACCAGCCGTGCAGCGCGGCCGTGCCGGCCAGCCCCTCGGCGGCGGCCCGCTCCCGCGCCGCCGGGCTCGCCGCCCACTCCGTGGTGGGGCATTCGTCGCCGCCGATGTGCACATGCGGCGACGGGAACACGTCGAGGACCTCGTCGAGGACGGTGCGGCAGAAGTCGAACACCGGCTCGTGGACCCCGAGGACGGTCTCGCACACGCCCCATCGGGTCCATACGTCCAGGCGCCGCCCGGGCACCGTGCCCAGCTCGGGGTGGGCGGCGAGCGCGGCCCGTGCGTGCCCCGGCATCTCTATCTCCGGCACGACAGTGATCCCGCGCGCGGCGGCGTAGGCGACGAGGCCCGTCAACTCCCGCCGCGTATAAGCCCCTTCATGGGGGCGTCCGTCGAAGTGGCGGCTCCCCGAGGGACCGACCATGGACTCGGCGCGCCGCCCGCCGACCTCGGTCAGGCGTGGGTACGCCGCGACGGGCATCCGCCAGCCCTGGTCGTCGGTGAGATGCAGATGCAGCACGTTCAGTTTGTGCAGGGCGAGCAGATCGACGTACCGGCGCAGCAGGGACACCGGCTGGAAGTGCCGTGCCACATCGAGCATGAACCCGCGCCAGGGGTGCCGCGGCACATCGGTGATCTCCGCGCAGGGCACACGCCAGGCGATCCCCGCCTGCGCGGTGCTCGACAGGGCTTCGGTCGGCAGGAGTTGGCGCAGAGTCTGGATGCCGCGCAGCAGTCCGGTGAGGTGGGCGGCCCGCAGCAGGATCGCGTCCGGCGCGACCGTCAGGCCGTACCCCTCCTCGCCCAGGCCGCCCAGCTGAGGGTCGAGGGCGAGTACGAACGGCCCGTCGGACGCGGCGGCCAGTGGCAGCCCGGCGGCCGGCGCGAGCAGCGTACGGAGCAGAAGGGCGGCGGGTTCGGCGCCGGGGGAGACCCGGAGCGTCGTGTCCGCCCGGAGGGTGAAGTGGCCCGGACGGTAGGACAGTTGGGTGGGCAGCGGGAGCAGAGAGGGGCGGTGTGCGGGCACTGCGGACCTCCGGACAAGGTGCTCGGGCGGGCGGGTCAGCCCTTGACGGCGCCGGCCGCGAAACCGGACGTGACGTGCCGCTGCAACACCAGGAAGATCACCAGGGCGGGCAGCGCGAACAGCGTGGAGGCGGCCATCGTGGCGCCCCAGTCGGTGCCGAACGTGTTGTGGAACGAGGACAGCCACACCGGCAGCGTCCGGTGGTCCTGCTGCTTGATGATGAGGAAGTTGGCGTACGCGAACTCGTTCCACGCCGTGATGTAGCCGAACAGCGAGGTCGCCATGAGGCCCGGCGCGAGCAGCGGGAACGCGATGTGCCGGAACGCGCCGGTCCGCGTGCAGCCGTCGACCTGCGCCGACTCCTCCAGCTCGGCGGGGATCGTCGCGATGAAGCCGCGCAGCACCACGATGGTGAACGGCAGCGTCATCATGAAGTACACGAGGGTCAGGGTCGGCAGCCGGTCCAGCATGTCGGTGTCCCGCGAGATGATGTAGACCGGGATGATCAGCGACTCCCAGGGGGCCATCTGCGCGACGAACACCATCAGCATGAACTGCCGCCGCCCCCGCCACCGCATCCGCGCCACCGCGAACGACGCGCCGAGCGCCACCACCAGGGCGAGCAGCACCGCGCCCAGCGTCACGAGCACGCTGTTGCGCCAGAACAGGCCGAACCCATCGGCGTGGATCGCCCGCTCGAAGTGGTCGAGTGTCCAGCTCCGCGGCAGGAGTCGGGGGTGGTCCGACTGGATGTCCCGGTTCGGCTTGAAGGCCGTCGTGACCATCCAGTAGACGGGGAAGAGACAGACGACCACCGTGACGGTCGCGGCGACATGGAGCGGGAGGCGGCGCAGCGTGCGCGAAGTCGTCACAGCTCGCCCTCCTGGCGGAACATCTGGCGGAAGTAGGCGACGAGCACGCCGGACATGAGCAGCACCGTCACCATCGACGCCGCCGAGCCCAGGTCGTAGCGCTGCCCGGAGAGAGCCGTCTGTACGGCGTACACCGGCAGGATGGTGGTCGCGTCGCCCGGTCCGCCGCGCGTCATCACCCAGATCTGGACGAACGCCTTGAACGTCCAGATCACCTCGAGCGACAGCACCAGCATGAAGATCGGCCGCACGATGGGCAGTGTGATCGAGCGGAAGATGCGCGGGCCGGACGCGCCGTCGATACGCGCGGCCTCGTACAGCTCGGACGGCACCGTGGTCAGCGCCGAGTACAGGGTGATCGCGGCGAACGGCACCGACTGCCACACCACGAGCGTCACCAGGATGGCGAACGCCGCAGGGCCGTGCGCCAGCCACGGATAGCCCTCGAACGAGGAGAACCCGAGGCCGGTCAGGGTGTGGTTGACGATCCCGAACTCCGAGTGGAACAGCCACTGGAACACGGTCGTCGCCGCGACCACCGGCATCGCCCACGTCAGCACGAGCGCGCTGAGCACCGCCGTCCGCCAGATCCTTCCGAGCCGCTCCACCATCAGCGCCACGAGCGTCGACAGCGTCATGATCAGGACGACGTCGACGGCCATGAACAGGAACGTGCGGCGCACGACGGTCCAGAACCGGGGGTCGGAGAGCAGCGTCGTGTAGTTGTCGAACCCGGTGAACTGCGCGTCACCCAGGATGAGTTGACGTAGACCGAAGTCCTGGAAGGAGATCAGGACCGCCCGGCCCAGCGGGTAGAGAAGCAGGTACAGCATGCCGAGGACGGCGGGCGCCACCAGCAGGTACGGCCAGGTGCCGGACATGGTGGCGCGGCGGGCCGGGCCCCGCGGGCGCCGGGGCGGTCGGGTGAGGGGGCGGGGCGCGGTCCGCTCGCGGACGACCGACACGGCGCACACTCCTTTCGTCGGTTCGCGGGGATCTTCTCGAAAGGCGCGGTCAGGACCCGGAGTTCATCGCCGAGGTGATGGCGTCGGACGCCTTCTTCGCCTCCCGCGCCGGATCGCCGCCCGCGAGGACGGCCGTCATGTAGTCCTTGATCGGGTTCTTGGCCTCGACGGCGGCCCAGCCGGGCGTGTTCGGCGTCGCGTGCCCCACCGCCGCGCCGACCGCCATCGCGGAGGCGCCCGGGTCCTTGGCGACCGCGCCGGCGAGCGTCGTCCTGTTCGGTACGTAGCTCATGGCGACGGCGAGCTTCCTCTGCCACTCCTCGCCGGTCAGCTCCTTGACGAAGGTGAACGCCGCGTCGTGGTGCTGCGACACCGTCGGGATCACCAGGTCGGAGCCGCCGGTGAACACCGCGCCGGGCTTGTCGGCGGTCTTCCCGGGGATCGGGAAGAAGCCCAACTTGGCCTTGAGATCAGGGTTGTTCTGGGTGACGACGTTGGCGCCGCCCGGCACGCTGATGACCTGGGCCACCTGCCCCTTGGCCATCACCTCGGCCTGCGGCGGCTGCGCCTCGTCGGAGTCCTTGGGGCCCTTGCCGAGGGCTTGCAGCTTCTCGTAGAAGGCCATCGCGCGCAGCGCCTCGGGCGTGTCCAGCGTGCCCTGCCACTTGTCGCCGGACCCGGTGGCCAGGTCGCCGCCCTCGTCCCAGACGAACCCGGAGTACGTGTACCAGTTCTGGCCGGGCAGATAGATGCCCTGCTGCGCGCCCTTGTTGAGCTTCTTCGTCGCGGCGACCCACTGATCACGCGTCTTGATCGACGCCGCGTCGACGCCGGCCTTCTCGAACAGGTCCTTGCGGTAGATGACGACCCGGTTCGCCGCGTAGTACGGGATGCCGTACTGCTTGCCCTCGTACGCGCCCGGCTCGGCGAGGCCCTTCAGCCAGTCCTTGCCGCCGAGCGCACCGACCTTGTCGGTCAGGTCCAGCAGGCCGCCGCTCTGCGCGAACTGCGCGACCTGGGTGTTCCCGGTCTCGATGACGTCGGGCGCGTCGTTGCTGGCCAGCGCGGCCGTGACCTTCTCGCCGATGCCGTCCCACTCCTGGATCTGCACCCGTACGTCGATGTCCGGGTGTGCGGCCTCGAACCCCTTGACGAACTGCTTCTGGAAATCGGCCGAGACGCTGTCGCGCATCAGCCACACATCGATACCGGACCGCCCGCCGCCACCGGCTTCGTCACCGGAGCCGGACGAACTGCAGGCACTGAGCCCGGCGACCGCGACGAGCGCGGACAGACCGGCGAGCATACGGAGCTTCACGGTTCACCTCTGGGCGCCTGACCTGACCAGTTGACCAACTGGTCAGGTGACCTCTGGTGGTGGAGAAAGCTGGCATAGACCACTGGGCGCGTCAACCCCCCAGGAAACTGGGGGGAGTTGTCGATCAAAGCCGCATCGTGGTCAACTGGTCAGGCAACTGGTTCTACGGCACGAGGGGGCGGATGTGAACGCCGACGGGACCATCGAGAACCCGGACGCGCCGGGGGCGGTGCTCAAGCGCGAGCGGGTGCGCGACCACATCCTGGAACTCATCGAGTCCCAGCGCCCCGGCGACGCGATCCCCTCCGAGCGCACGCTCTGCGCCCGTCTCGGTGTCTCGCGGCCCACACTGCGCGCGGCGGTCGACGAACTCGTCGCCGCGGGTCTTCTCGTCCGCGAACACGGGCGCGGGATGTTCGTCGCCCCGCAGAAGATCACCCAGGAACTCGTCGCCCAGGAACAGGCGCTGACGGTGCCGCAGGCCGCCGGTGCCTGGTCCAGCCGGCTCCTTGAGTTCACCACCATCCAGGCGGGTGCCCGCGTCGGCCGCAAGCTGCGCCTCTCACCCGCGGCGAAGATCGTGTACGTGGCCCGCCTCCGCCTCGTCGACGGGGCGCCGATGGCCATCGAGCATCTGCACATCCGCGCCGATCTGGTCCCGGGCCTCAGCGCCCAGGAACTGGAGAGCGGCGACCTCTACGCCCATTTGCGCGAACATCACGCCGTACACGTCCGCGAAGCCGTCCAGGCCATCGAGCCCACGGTCGTCACCCGTGCCGAGGCCGACCTCCTCGATGTCCCCGAGCTGTCCCCGGCACTGCTCTTCGAGCGGCTCACCTCGGACACGTCCGGACGGCCCGTCGAATACGTCCACTCGCTGTACCGCGGCGACCGCTACCGCATCGTCTCCCGTCTCACCCTCGGCCCCGCCGCGACCGCCGCCGCGCCGTCGGCCGGCCACCACCCGGGCATCCCGCCCGGCGACTTCGCCCACCGCGACACCGTCGCCTCCTCGACCCGCGGCGATGTCCAACAGGCGCCTTGAGAACCTGTCCGGACGTCCAACAGGCGTCCTGAGAACCTGTCTGACACGCGTCGGGGCGGCTTGCGCGGCGCGGGCGGGCGCGCTCGTTACGGTTCGGCCATGGCCGACTACCGCATCGAAACCGTCCGCAACGGCGAACGCGACTGGACCGCCCGCAACGAACGCGGCGCCGAGGTCCGCATCGCCCCCGCCGACGCCGCGGGCGCGCAACCCTCCTTCACCCCCGTCGAGCTCCTCCTCGCCGCGCTCGGCGGCTGCGGCGGCCTCGTCGTCGACCGCACGGCGCGCACCGCCGACCACGACGACCTGCGCATCGTCGTCGAGTCCGTCTCCCGGCCCGAGGACGACGGCCGGGTCGGCACCGTCCGCGTCCTCTACGACATCACCCTGCCCGAGGGAGACATCCGCACCGCCGAGATCCTGGAGAACGGCATCCGCCTCACGCACGAGAAGTACTGCACGGTCAGCCGCACCGTCGAGCACGGCGCCCGCGTCGAGGCGTGGGGCCCCGACGGCACGGTGCTCTTCATGGGCGGCTGAGAGCCGGAGGGCTCGCTGTGTGCGGGGGCGGCTCAGACCGTCCCGCCCGCAGTCGTACGGAACCGCGGGGCGGCTCAGACCGTCCCGCCCGCAGTCGTACGGAACCGCGCCCGGTACTCCGACGGCGCCACCCCGAGGGCCTGCTGGAACGCCCGGCGCATGGACTCCGACGAACCGAACCCGGCCGACCTGGCGACCGACTCCACCGGATCGCCGCCCCCTTCCAGCAGGGCCCGGGCCGCCTCCAGCCGCACCGACTCGACGTACTGCCCCGGCGTCATCCCGGTCTCCGCGCGGAACAGCCGCGCCAGATGCCGCACACTGACCCCGGCCGCGCGGGCCACGGCGTCCAGGTCCGACGCGGAGCCCGGATCGGCGCCGACCGCGTCCATCGCCGCGCGCACCGCGGGATGCCGCGCCGACACCGGGCCGAGCCGTGCGCTGAACTGCGACTGACCGCCCGGCCGGGCCATGAACACCACCAGCTCGCGCGCCACGTCCCGGGCCACGTCGGCGCCGTGGTCCTCCTCGACCAGGGCGAGCGCCAGATCGATGCCCGCCGTCACCCCCGCCGAGGTGATCACGCCGCCGTCCCGGACGAAGACCGGATCGTCCTCGACCGTGACCGCCGGATAGGCCGCCGCCAGCTCCGGCGCGAGCCGCCAGTGCGTCGCCGCGCGGCGGCCGTCGAGGACCCCGGCCTCCGCCAGCAGGAACGCGCCCGCGCAGACGGACGCCACCCGCCGGGCCCGCCCGGCGAGGCGGGACGTGAAGGCGATCAGCTCCGCGTCGTGCACGGCCCGCCGCCAGTCGGAGCGCCCCGGCACCAGCACGGTGCCCACACGCGACGGCACCGCGTCGCCGCCGCCGTCGACGCCGACCCGCACCCCCGACGACGTCCGCACATCGGCGCCGTCCGGCGAGACGATCCGTACGTCGTAGGCGCCGCCGTGCAGATTGGCCGTGGTGAGGACCTCGGCGGGGCCGGTCACGTCGAGCAGCTGCACCTGGTCGAAGGCGACGATCGCGACGACCTGGGAGGCAGGTGCGCTCACTGCTCCCACTGGGAGTCGAGGATGGTCCGCACGAAGTCACCGCGCTCGAAGCCCGGCACGTAGTGGGCGAGGACGTCGGCCTTCACGTTCCCGAACGTCGTCTCCGGTTTCGGCGCCACCCCGTAGGTGAACGCCTCGAGGATGCGCCGCTTGAAGTCGGGGCGCGGGTGCAGGGACACGATGTCCGCCCGGTCGGACTGAGCCACGTCGTCGAAGCCGATGCCGAGCACGTCGTACTCGACGCCCGCCGTCACCAGGGCCACCTCGGGCTCCAGGAACTCCGGCACGCCCGGCGTCGTATGCAGCGCGATCGCCGTCCACACCCGGCGGACGCTGTCCTCGGGGACGCCCCGCGCGGTGAGGAAACGGCGGGCCTCGTCGGCGCTGTCCACCTCGAAGCGCCGCCCGCTGTCGTGGAACCGCTCGTTCAGCCCCAGGTCATGGAAGAGGGCTCCTACGTAGAGGAGTTCGGGGTCGTAGGACAGATCGCGGTTGCGGCCCTGCAACGCCCCGAAGAAGAAGACCCGGCGCGAGTGGTGGTAGATCAGCTCGCTCGTCGTGTCGCGCACCAGCTCATCCGCCTCACGCGCCAGTTTCGTGTCGGGCACCCGCACGCCCGCGACCGTCACCGCGTCACTGCTCACCCTGTCACCGCTCACCGTGCTCACCTGGACCTTTCACCATGTCGCCCTATAGCCATGAAGTGCCGCCGGATCGTCCGGCGGCACTTCTCAGCCTCCGCCTCCGCGGAGGCGGGCGCCATGGCTGTGGGGCCAGGTGTCCCACAGATACGGACACGGCCGCGCTACGGCAGGCTGTGCACCTTGGGGCCGACCGCGTTCGACCAGGCGTTGCCGGCCGTCGCGTCCCAGTTCGTCGACCAGGTCATCGCGCCGCGCAGCCCCGGGTAGGTCTTCGCGGGCTTGAAGGAGCCGCAGCCCGTACCGCGCGTGAGGCAGTCGAGCGCGTTGTTCACGATGGACGGAGCCACGTAGCCGCTGCCCGCGCCGCGCGTCGACGCCGGTACGCCGAGGCCGACCTGCGACGGGTCCAGACCGCCTTCCAGCTGGATGCAGGCGAGCGCGGTGAGGAAGTCCACCGAGCCCTGGCTGTACACCTTGCCGTCGCAGCCCAGCATCGAACCGCTGTTGTAGTACTGCATGTTGACGACGGTGAGGATGTCCTTCACGTTCAGGGCGGTCTTGAAGTACTCGCCCGACGTGGACTGCATGTCGATGGTCTGCGGCGCCATCGTGAGCACCAGCTTCGAGCCGGCCTTCGTGGACAGCTGACGCAGGGCCTTCGTCATGTACGTGGAGTTGAGGCCGTTCTCCAGGTCGATGTCGACGCCGTCGAAGCCGTACTCCTGCATGAGCGCGTACGCGCTGTTGGCGAAGGCCGTCGCCGAGGCGTCGCTGTTGACGGAGATGCTGCCCTTCTCACCGCCGACCGAGATGATCACGGACTTGCCGGCCGCGTGCTTGGCCGCGATGTCCGCCTTGAAGTCGGCGGCGGAGGAGTACCCGACGGCCGGGTCCAGGTTGAAGGTGATCTGCCCCGGCGTGGTCGTGGCGTCGGCGAACGACACCGCGATGATGTCGTACTGCGACTGGACGTCCCGCAGCTTCTGGACGGTCGCCCCGTTGTCGAAGTTCTGCCAGTAGCCGGTCAGCGCGTGCTTGGGAACGTTGCCGCCGCCCGGGTTGCCCCCGGTGGCGGCGGTCTTCGCGGTGACGGCCGCGGACTTGGCCGACTCGCCGGCCGCGTTCACCGCACTGACCTGGAAGCTGTACGAAGTACTGGCCGCGAGCCCGGAGACGGTCGCCGAGGAACCCGAGACCGAGGCGACCTTCGCGCCGTCCCGGTACACGTTGTAGCCGCTCGCCGTGGAGACCGGGGTCCAGGACAGGTCGACGGAGGACGAGGTGGTCGCGCCCGCGGCGAGGCCCGCCGGCACGGCCGGTATCACCACCGGGTCGCTGCCGCCGCCCCCGTCGGGCCCGAAGACGTTCACATCGTCGACGTAGTAGGCGCTCTGCCCGTACCAGCCGTGCGTGTAGACCGTCACCGACGTCGTGTTCGCGCCGGTCTTGAAACTGGTGGTGAGCTGCTGCCAGGACGAGCTGCCCGGCGTCCAGGTGGACACGTCGGTGGTGCCGGTGCCGCTCGCGCCGAGGTAGGCGTAGCCGCCCTGTGCGTAACTGCTCAGCGTGTACGTCGAGTTGGGCTTGACCGCGACGGTCTGGGTGCACTTGGCGTTGTCCTGGCCGGCCGGGGTGCCCCGCAGCGCCTTGGCGCCGCCGTGCACGGGCGAGGAGACGGCCGCGCCGCTGCCCGCGGTGCAGGTCCAGTTGGACAGGTCCGATTCGAAGCCGGCGTTCTTGGCCACGTTGACGTCCGCGGCCTGCGCGGGAGCGGCCAGCGCGGTGATGCTCAGCGCTGCGGCCGAGGTGACGGCGAGCGCGCCGCCGAGCAGGCGACGGGGGCCGGGTCTGCCATGACGTGCACGGTCCACGGGGGTGCCTCCGGGGGAGAGGTGAAGAGCGGATGTGAACGGTGGCCACCGCTGTGCGCCAAAGTTGGTCCAGACCAATCGAGTTGTCAAGACCTCTGGCGCACGTGACTTCCGCCGTCCTGCTCCGCACGGGGGCGGGTGGATGCGAAAACGGCGCTGAACAGGCAGTTCAGCGCCGTCCTGAGGGAGTCGGGAGGGTCAGAGCAGGCCGCGTGCGTACGCGGCCTGCCCCACGTGCTGGAGATCGTCCGACAGCACGCTGACCAGCCGCGCTCCCAGCGTCACGGGCGGGTCCCAGTTCTCGTCGACGATCCGGTCGAGCGCGGCGTCCTCCAGGCCGCCGAGAAAGCCCAGCGTCTGCTCGTGCACCGCGTCGTAGTAGCCGAGCAGCAGTTCGCCGGATTCGACCTTCACCTGGCCGACCTGTTTCGACGTATGACCGTATCCGGTGTCCGACTCCGGAAGGGGCAGGGCGAAGCGGTCGGCCCAGCCCTTCGCGAGCCAGACCTGTTCGAGACCCGCGGCGTCGGCGATGTGGTCGTCCTGCACGCGCGCAAGATGCCAGATCAGCCAGGCGATGGAATTCGCCTCTCCGCCGGACCGTGCGTGGAGATCGTCGGGGGAAAGGCCCTCGACCGCCGCGTGCACTTCTTCCTGAATACGGCCGTAGCCTTCGATGAGTACCTCATGGGAGCGCATGAGGTGCAGTTTCGTCGACCGCACGGATTTCGGCCAACGGAGCGGCGGAATATGCCAGGAGACTGGCTCGAAAAGCATGGTGACAGTGCGTTCGAAGTGCCGATACTCGACAGGAGAGACAGTTGAATTCTGTCCGAAGACGGCGTCCGGGAGATCGACAATCTTGATCTCCCGCGCCGTTGGGGTCGATCGCCGATCAATTACCGGTCAGTCAATGATCAATGGCGCCAGGCAATGGGGGAGATCGTGCACGACGAATTCCTGTGCCATGTCACCGCGTACGGAATCTGCGGCGGACGGCGCGTCGGAGTTCCGCTCGGCACCTACCGCGCCCCCACCCTGCCGCTCGCCCTGTGGTGGCTGCGTGACCGGGCCACCTGGATCGCCGAACGCCTCGACCCGCGCCCCGGCCTGCCGCACGTACCGGAGGGCGCCCTGATGCCGGTGGGCGACGACACACCCGACGTGCCCGGGCAGCTGCGTGCCTGGTGCGCGGATACCGGACAGCAGGAGCGCGTCGCCGAGGAGCTGGCGGGCGGCCGGCTCGTCCGCGTAGCCACCCGGGACGACACCACCGAGTACGAGCTTCTCGCCGAGTCCGTGGACGCCCTGCGCATGGCCCGTACGGCGGCGCGCTCCCGGGCGCACGCCTCTGTATGAGGTGCGGTGGTTCAGAACCCGTCGACCGTATGGGGCCGCAGGTCCGTGTAGAGCGCGGCGTCGAGCATCGACGCCGCGTCCTGCTTGTGCTCGGCGACCAGCCCCGCCCGCACCATCGCCCGCACGGACGTCGCGCCCATGTAGACCGTCGCCAGATCGCGCGCCTCGAGCGACAGATCCGGGTCGTCCCCGGTCGGCGCGTACGAGAACCCGTCCGGGGACGCGATCAGCCGGTACCGGCCCGCGTTCGCCGGTACCCGCTCGTCGCGGATCGCGAGCACCACGTCCACCGGCGCCGCCCACGTACGGGCCTCGAGGGCCGCTCGTACATCGACGAGCCGCACCCACTGCGCCGGGAACGACGACGTCACCCGCACCTGGTCCGGGTCGGCCGCGATCAGCGGCAGCGGGTCGTCCACCGGCCGGCCCCAGGACGTCACCTTCCCGGTCAGGTCGATCGCGGTCAGATAGCTCCACAGCGCGGCCGCCGCCTCGGGACCGTCGGCCTCCAGCTCGTCCACCCGGACCACACCCGGCGTACGTGCTTCCTCGTCGCCCGACTTGGTGCGGTAGATCGCGTATCCGGCGAGGGGGTCACCGAGAGCCACGATCCGCGGCGGCGACAGGTCGTCGTCGTCCTCGTCCTTCTCGACCAGCCACTCCTCGCGCCACCAGGCCTCCGTTCGCGCCGGCCGGCCCGCCCGGTGGGCGCGCGTCTGTTCGAAGTAGGGGCCGAGCAGCGCGGGTGCGTCCGCCGGGTCGACCAGGCGCAGGGGGCGCGGGTCCGGCGCCAGGCGCAGCGCCAGCGGACGCCGGGAGTCGATCTCCACGCTCGCGCCGTAGCCGCCCGGGCCGAAGCCGAACCGGCCGTAGATCGAGGCCTCCGACGCCCACAGCGCGACGAGCGGCGCGCCCTGGCGCGCACAGCGGGCGAACAGCTCGGACACCATCCCGGAGAGCACGCCGCGACGCCGGTGGGTCGGCGCCACCGACACGAACGTCAGCCCGGGGCAGGACAGTTCACCGCCGCCGGGCACGGACACCGTGAACGGGTGCGCGGCGGCGAAGCCGACCAGCTCCTCACCGTCGTAGGCGCCGATGCGCAGGAGGCCGGCCAGCGTTTCGCGATGGTGCCCCCGTCGCTCCTCCGGCGGTGACTCGTGGAAGGCCAGGTAGGCGAGCGCGAGGGCGCGCTCGATATCGGACTCGGGCAGCTCACGGATCTGGACGGATCGGGCATTCATGATCACAAACCCTAGCCGGGAGCGGCGCCCCGCGCCCGTGGGGGTGTCCCCGTGGGCGGCACCCGGTCGGCCGCCGTCCACGGGGACGGGCCTCGGCGGCAGCGACACCGCCGAGGCCCTGCGGGCAGCGGGGTCCGGGCTGCCCGCCCACCGTGAGGGGGGTCATCCGCGAGGGCGGGGGACTCCGAGGACTTCGGGTACTTCCGGCGCGGAGCCCCGCACGGATGCACTGCGCCCGGGGCGGGCGCCGTACTCCCACAACCGTGTACGCAGCCGCCCCATCCCGCGCCGGGCATGGCTCTTGACGGTGCCCAGCGGCCACCCCGTGCGGTCCGCGATCTGCGGCTGGGTCAGGTCCTCGTAGAAGGCGAGCCACAGGACCGTGCGCTGCTGCACCGGCAGCCGTGCCAGCTCCCTGGCCACCAGCACCCGGTCGAGCACCCCCTCCGTGTCCTCCACGGCCACAGCCCGCCGCGCGGCAAGACCGTCGAACAGGGCCGTCCTGCGGGTGCGCGAAGCGAGCGCGTCCGCGATGTGATGGCGGGTGATACCGGTCAACCAGGCCGCGGCGGAGCCCAGTTCGGGCCGGTAGCCGTCCCGCCCGCGCCACGCCGCGAGGAACACCTGCTGCGTGACGTCCTCCGCGTCCCGGCCGTCGCCCAGCGCCCGCCGTGCGAGCCGCTGCACCAGCGGCGCCCACCGCAGGTAGAGGTCGGCGAGGTGCGTCGCGTCCGCCCGGGCCACCGTCTCCGCCGGCGCGTGCGCAGCGCGCGCGACCGATTGAACCGCTGCGCTCATCAGTGCCTCGTCAACTCCTCGACGCGCCCTCGGACTTGTCTGTTTTCCGAACGGAAGCGGACGGAGGGGCCGCGTTCCCGTCCACGGACCGGTCATCCTTGGAACCCTTGCGGTCGAGCCGCAACTCGCATCGTTTGTGCGTCGTATCGTGAGCCGATGGATGAGCAACACGACGGGCAGGACGGGCAACCGGACGGGCCCGGTCCGGTGGCTGCCGCGGAGCCGGGGGTCACCACCGGCGCTCTCGCCCGGCGTCTGGGGGTCTCGCCGACGACCCTGCGCACCTGGGACCGGCGCTACGGCCTCGGCCCCGCCGAGCGCGCCGAGGGACATCACCGGCGCTGGTCGGCCCAGGACGTCGCGGTCGTCGAGGAGATGTGCCGCCTCGCCGCCACGGGCCTGCCGCCCGCCGAGGCCGCGCACCTGGCCCGCAAGCGCCGGGAGACCGACCGCCCCGTCGCCGTGCCGCGGCCGCGCCGCGCACCGGGACGGCCTTCGGAGGCCACGCTCGAACGACAGCGCCGCGGCCTGGCCCGGGCGGCCACCCGCCTCGACGCGCCCGCCGTACGGGACCTCCTGGCCGAGGCGGTGGCGCGGTACGGGCTGGTCGGCGCCTGGCAGGACGTGATGGTGCCGGTGCTGCACGCGATCGGCCGCAAATGGGAGGAGGCCGGCGACCGGTACGTCGAGGTCGAGCACCTCCTGTCCTGCCACGTCTCGCGCGCCCTGCACCGGGGCCCCGTCGCATCCGTCACCGCGGCCGTGCCGCCGCTCGTCCTCGCCTGCGTACCGGCCGAGGAGCACTCGCTGCCCCTGGAGGCGCTCAGCGCCGCGCTCGACGAACTCGGCCTGCCGCAGCGCATGTTCGGGGCGGCCGTGCCCGTAGAGGCGGTCGCCGCGGCCGTGCGCCGGACGGGACCCCGGGTCGTCGTGCTGTGGGCACAAGCCCGGTCGACCGCGAGTCTGCCGCTCGCCCGGCACCTCGCCGAAGCCCGGTGGGGCGTGCGCGGCGCCCGCGGCGGCCCCACCATCCTGCTCGGCGGACCCGGCTGGGCGGGGCACACGGTGCGCGGTGCGCTGCGCCCCACCACGCTGCCGGAGGCGCTGACCCGCATCGAGCGCATCTACCCCGAGGTCACCGCAGGCCCCGCGCCTGCCTGAACCGGTCCAGCGCGTCGGGCAGTTCGATCAGCGGATCCGGATAGTCGTACGCCGCACGGTCCTTGCCCGTCAGCTTCCACGGTTCGTGCACCGCGGACCCGGACAGCCCCGCCAGCTCCGGCACCCAGCGCCGGACGTACGCCCCGTCCGGGTCGTAGCGCTTGCCCTGGGTCACCGGATTCAGTACCCGGTTGGGCCGGCTGTCCGTTCCGGTGCCCGCCGCCCACTGCCAGTTCATCTGGTTGTTGGAGATGTCCCCGTCCACGAGCAGGTCCAGGAAATGCCGGGCACCGACCCGCCAGTCGACGTACAGCGTCTTGGTCAGGAAACTCGCCGCCAGCAGACGGCCCCGGTTGTGCATCCACCCCTCGTGGCGCAACTGCCGCATCGCCGCGTCGACCACCGGATATCCCGTGCACCCCTGCCGCCACGCCTCGATCTCCCGGCGCGCGGACCGCTCGGAGCGCCACTGGTCGTGGCGGGTGCGGTAGTCCGCGTGCGAGGCGGCCGGGCGGGCGGCCAGCACCTGGTGGTGGAAGTCCCGCCAGGCCAGCTGCCGTACGAACGCCTCGGCGCCGGGGCCGCCCGCCGACCGGGACCGCTGGACCGCCTCGACGGGACTCACCGTCCCGAAGTGCAGATCGGGGGAGAGCCGCGAGGTCGCGTCGCCCGCCATGTCGTCGTGCCGGTCCTCGTACGCGGCGATCCCCGAACGCAGCCAGGCCGTCAGGCGCGCCCGGCCGGCCCGCTCGCCGCCCTCGGCGAGCCCCGGTGACACACCGGGCACGGAGGAACGTTCGGGCACCGGCTCCGAGCCCACCCCGTCGGGAACGGTGACGGCGCGCGGGGCGCGGCCCACCGGACGCGTGTGCTGCCGCGCCCACTGCCGGTGGTACGGCGTGAACACGGCGAAGTGGTCCCGGGCCGCCGGGGTGACCGCGCCGGGCGGCACACAGGTCACCACCGCGTCATGGACGACGACCTCGCAGCCGATGCCGTGCAGGGCCGTCCGCAGCCGGTCCTCACGGCGCCGTGCGTAGGCGCTCACGTCGCCCGCCAGATGCACCGCACACGCGTCCGTCTCGGTCACCACCTTCGCGACCTCCTCCGCCACGTCCCCGTACCGGACCACCAGCCGGCCGCCGCGCTGCCGCAGTCCCGCGTCGAGATCGCGCAGGCAGTCGGCGAGGAACGCCTCCCGGTTCGGCACGAGGAAACCGTTCGCCGCGATCCCCGTGTCCCGGACGAACAGCGGCACCACCGCGTCGGAGGCGTCCAGAGCGGCCCGCAGCGGCGGATGATCATGGACCCGCAGGTCGGCGGTGAACAGAACGACACGGACGCGCACTGAAGTACTCCCGGCTGGTGTGAGAGAGCGGGGGCCTGCTGATCCGACTGATCGCGCACGGCGCTCCCGTCCTCCTTTCCCGCCCCAGGACGTGCACGGATGCATGGATTCCGGGCCACCGAGGGCATCTCGTGCATGGTCTCCCCCGGAGCGGGCATGCGCAGCTCAAGGGAGAACGGACGGTGACCGGGTGCGAACCGTCCGTGCGGACGGGTGCGGAGGTGTCGGCGATATGCGGACCACGGTGTTGCGACGATTTCCCGCGGGGGCGCCCCGTGGATCCTGGCCGGCGGAGGAGTACGCCGCGCGGCTGCGTGCTCAGGGACGGTCCGCAAGGGTGGTGATGGACCTGGATTCGGACGCGTTCCTGGTGGTCGCCGGGGAAGGTGACGTACCCGGCTGACCGGGCGCCGGCCCGCGCCCGGTCAGCGCGGCGAGCCGGCGAACCCCACACTGGGCCCCCGTCCACGCGGACGGGGGCCCAGCGCTGTCAGGAGCCGACCTCCGGCAGCCGCTCCCCGTTGTCCAGCCGCGCCGTGACCTGCACGGCGCCCCGCTCGGGTGCCCGCACGGCCAGTACGCGCCCGGGGCGGGCGGTGTCCACCGTGCCGCTCACGGTGATCCGGGTGACCGCGCGGCTGCCCGCCGCCACGACGTACCAGTGCCCCTTCGGCGACTTCCACCGGGCGGAGGCCACCACGTGCTGGCCGAACCGGCTGCAGGCCGCCGTGTTCTCCGCCCGCCCGACGACCCGGGCGGGAGCCGTGACGGAGGAGGCGGGCGCGCGCAGCAGGAGGGCCACGTCACCGGGGCCGCGCCAGGTCGACGCGCGGGCACACGACCACACCGCGTGGCCCCCGCTCTCCGGCAGCTCCTGCTCGGCGAAGTCCCACGCGTTCACGGCGCGCACCGCGCCGCCGTGCCACGGCCCGAGTCCGCAGGCAATGCGCGCCCATGCCAGCAGCGCCCGGCTGCTGGTCGCCTCACGCGGCTGGCGGGGCGGGGGAGTGCCGTGACCGGGCAGCGGGGTGTAGGTGAGGTGCACCGGCGAGAGCCCGCCGAGATCCGCGACGAGGAACGCGTGGTGCTCCACGATCCGTGCCGAGGAACGCAGTTGCAGCACAGGGCGCCGGTCGCAGCCCGTTGCCGCAGCGACCGGCACGGCCTCGGTCACGCCGTCCCCGGACACGTGCACCGGCTCGGCCGGGGTATCGGGCCGCAGCAGATCGCGCCTGGTCGCCTCCGAGACCCAGGGCGCGGTGAGATAGCGGGCGGTGCCGTCGTCGCGGGTCAGCACCACCGCGGCCGCCGTGGTCACATCCGCGTCGTCCACCCGGGCCAGGTCGAGCGTGGCGCGTGCGTCGCCGACAGGATCGCCGTACCGGGCGAGCCGGTCGCCGTCGTGCAGCAGCACCACACCGTGTCCGTCGACGTCCCCGGCGAACAGCAGTTGCGGGGTGCGCGGTGGCGCGTCCGCCGGGGTGCCGGTCGTCGTGCTCACCGCGACGGTGTCCGAGGGCGCCGCCCAGGCATCGAGTGCTCGCGCCAACAGCGCCTCGTCGTCGGTCCGGCCGCCTCGTGCGGGCCAGACCGTGAAGTCGACCCGGGATGTGTCGGCCCACTCCTGCGCCGCGGCGCGCGACAGGCGGCCGGCGTCCAGGGCGCCGGTGCTCGCCGCGGTCTGCGGGGCCGCCGGGCGCTGTACGGAACCGGCCCCGGCGAGGACGACCGCGGTGATCATGGCGAGGGCGCCCGCGACCCAGGCGAGCCGTCTGCGGCGGGCGCGCCGGACCAGGTCCGTCGGCCGCGTCTGCACCGAGCAGGCGTCGAACTCCTGGGAGCGCAGCAGCGCTTCGGCGGCGGCGCCGGCTCCGGCGTCGAGACCCGCGGCGTCCCGGACGACGGCCTCGGGATCCGTGACTCCGGCCGCGCCCAGCAGGCCGGCCGCGCGGGCGGGGGAGAAGCCGTCGACCCGGCGGAGCACGAACGCGGCCCTGGCCGGTGCCGATGCCCCGGCGAGCGCTTGAGCGAGGGCGATCTCCTCGGCGCCGCCGGCCCGCGGGAACAGGCGCAGCCCCCACACCAGGGGCAGCCGTGGCAGCAGCGCCCGGGGCGGCGGCAGCGCGGCGGGCCAGCCGGACGGGCGGTGCGCCCCTGCCAGGGCGGATCGCAGCACCCGCACCCGCAGGGCGTCCTCCGCGCTGCCGGGGCCTTCGCCGCCGGCCCGTGGGCCCGGCACCCGGACCGGCCGTGCGCCGGGCAGGGCGCGCTGGGCCGCCGCATGCGCCATGAGTACCCGGCGGTGCCGGGACAGGGTGGCGGGAAGGGTCAGATAGGCGAGGCGGACGAGCGCGGTGTACTGCTCGACGAGGGCGGCTTCGGCCCGGTCGGCGGCTATCCGGGCGCGCTTGGCCGGTCGGCCGTGGCGAAGGATCGGCATGGTCGGGTCTCCCGCGTCGAAGAGCGTGATGTGCTTCGCTCTTCAAACGACGGGGCCGTGTGACGGTCACACCACGATCCCGTAGGACTGCACTGCCCCACTTGGGGTATCCGCATGCCTGCGGGGGCCTGACCGACCAACACGGGCCCGGTGGAGAGAGACGCGGATGACCGAGTATTTGGACGGGGCAGTGATCCCAATTGGCTTCGACACACCTGTCGAGCCGCTGCGGCGGATGACCCACTACTCAGGTGAGGCGGGCTGCATAGCGCAGGCGCGGGCCTTCGCAGAGACGTTTCTGGCGCAGCTGACCCAGGAGTGGTGCGTCGACGTCGACCGCCGCGTCGCGGGCGATGTGCTCCTCGTCGTCAGCGAGCTGGTCACCAATGCGGACCGGCACAGCTCGGGGCCGTACGTCCTGGAACTGGAGGGGACCACGACGCAGATCACCGTCGCCGTCTACGACAGCAGCGCCGCCGTGCCGCGGCGCTACCCCAGGGATCCGGGCCGGATCGGCGGTCACGGCCTGGAGATCGTGGACATGCTCGCCGATGTCAGCGTCGAGCGGGTGCCGGTCGGCAAACGCGTCAAGGCCGTGCTCACCCTCTGACCGGCCGAGGCGGTTTCTGCCCCCGTTCCTGCCCCGCTTCCGGCGCGGGCCCGGCTCCGGACGTCCTACACGAGGTCCGTGCCCGCGAGCATCCCGGTCTTCAGCCGTGCGATGAGCCGGGTGATGAGCCGTGAGACGTGCATCTGCGAGTAGCCGAGCCGCTCGCCGATCTCCGCCTGCGTCAGCTCCTCCACGAACCGCAGATGCAGCAGGCGGCGGTCGCGCTCCGGCAGCTGTGCCACCAGCGGGGCGAGGGTCTGGAAGTCCTCCACCAGCTCCATCGCCTCGTCCTCGACCCCGATGAAATCGGCGAGCACGGACTCGCCGTCCTGGCCGTCGTCTCCGGTCAGAGCGGCGTCGAGGGAAGCGGACGTATAGCCGTTCGAGGCCAGCCGGGCCTCTCGTACCTCGGCCTCCGGCAGGTCCATCAGCGTGGCCAGCTCGGCGGTCGTCGGCTCCCGGCCCAGCCGGGTGCACAGCTCCTCACGCGCCTTGGCCAGTTCCTGGCGGAGCTCCTGGAGGCGCCGCGGTACATGCACGGCCCAGGTGGTGTCGCGGAAGAACCGCTTGATCTCGCCGCTGATGTACGGCAGTACGAACGAGGTGAACTCGACCTCGCGCGAGATCTCGAACCGGTCGATCGCCTTGATCAGGCCGATCATGCCGACCTGGACGATGTCCTCCATGTCGTCACTGCGATGGCGAAAGCGCCTCGCGGCGAAGCGGACCAGCGACATGTTCATCTCGATCAGGGTGTTACGGGTGTACTGGTACTCCCGCGTCCCTTCCTCCAGGTCCGCGAGCCGCCGGAAGAAGTGCCGGGACAGCTCCCGCGCGTCCAGCGGCGCCACCCGGGCCGGGTCGGGGAAGGAGCGCATCGAGGTCCGCCCGTCCGTGGTCCGGGTCCCGCCCCCGATGACGTTCGTCCTGCTCATGGTGGACACCACCGTCCCTCCCGCGCTGTGCGGCGCCGCGAAGCGTTGTTCCATCATGGTGTCCGGGGGTTACCCGCGAACCCGCCGGTCATGCGGACAGGCACTGGAGGTACGACATCAACACGGCAGAAACAGCAGGCACGGTGCGCGAACTCGTGGACGCGCTGCCCGGCAGCACCCTCGTCACCGACGCCGACGTCCTCGCGACGCTGGGCCGCGACGACGCCGAGTGGGCGCCCGTGGGCCGCCCGCTCGCGGCGGTCCGGGCCGGCTCGGCCGAGGAGGTACAGGCGGTGGTGCGGGCGTGCGCCGAGCGGCGGATACCCGTCGTGACGCGTGGCGCGGGCACCGGCCTGTCGGGCGGCGCCAACGCGGTCGACGGCTGCGTCGTCCTCGACGTCTCCCGGATGAACCGCGTCCTGGAGATCGACACCGAGAACCTGCTCGCCGTCGTCGAGCCCGGCGTCGTCAACAACGACCTGAAGGCCGCGGTCGCCGAGCACGGCCTCTGGTACCCGCCGGACCCGGCCAGCGCCCCCTGGTCCACGATCGGCGGCAACGTGTCGACGAACGCGGGCGGCCTGTGCTGTCTCAAGTACGGCGTCACCCGCGACTACGTCCTCGGCCTCGAGGTCGTCATGGGCGGCCCGGCGGGCGAGTACGGCAGCCGCGTCCGGCTCGGCAGGCGCACCACCAAGGGCGTCAGCGGCTACGACCTGACGAGCCTGTTCGTCGGTTCCGAGGGCACCTTCGGCGTCATCACGGAGATCACACTGCGGCTGCGGCCGGCGCCCGTCGCCGCACCGCGCACGGCGGTCGGAGCGTTCGACAGCCTGGTCGCCGCCGGTGCCGCGGTCGCTCTCCTCACGCGCCGGGGCCTCGAGCCCGCGGCCCTCGAACTCCTCGACCGCGCCTGCATGGAGGCCGTCGAGGACTGGAAGCACCTGGGCATCGAGCCGGGCGCCGAGGCCATGCTGCTCGCCCGGATCGACGCGGCGGGCGACGCGGGCAGCGCCGAGGCCGACGCGGTGACAGCGGCCTTCCAGGAGGCCGGGGCGCTGTGGGCCGAGCAGTCCACCGACGCCGTCGAGGCCGAGGCCCTCTTCGACGTACGGCGCCTCGCCTATCCCGCCCTGGAGCGGCTCGGCCCCGTCCTCACCGAGGACCTCTGCGTGCCCCGCTCGGCCGTGCCCGAGATGCTCGCCACGATCGAGAAGATCGGCCGCCGGCACGGCGTGCGGATCGCCACCATCGCGCACGCGGGGGACGGCAATCTGCACCCGCTGCTGATCACCGAGCCCGGCGACGAGGCGGCCCGCGTCGCCGCGCAGGCCGCCTTCGAGGAACTGCTCCAGGCGGCGATTGCCGCGGGCGGCACCGTCACGGGCGAGCACGGCGTCGGCCTGCTCAAGCGCGACGGCATGCGCAGCGAACTGGGACCGGCCGTCTGCTCGATGCAGCGTGCCGTGAAGCAGACGCTCGACCCGCTGGACCTGTTCAACCCCGGGAAGGTCGTCGGCGAGGACTGACCTGCCGGCCAGGGGCCGCCCACGGAGGCGGCCGGTTCATCCCCTGCCCTCTGACGGGCCTTTTATACGGCACGCCGCGCTAAATGTGTGATTTGTCTGTTTATCGGACTTACGGTGCGGAGGCTGGTGTCCGTCAGGGGGGACACACAACGCGCCCGCACGCGGCGCGGATGGGGATGTCCATGAGTGGAATCAGCCGCAGAGGCGCGGCACGCCTGGGGCTCGGGATCGGTCTGGGAGCCGCCGCCGCGACCCTCGCGGGATGCGGCCGCGGCGAGGACGGGGGACAGCCCCCGGCGGGCCCGGGCCGCCGCCCGGAACAGCCCGCGGGCCCGAAGAAGGCCGCGCCCGTGCTGATCGGCGACGGCTCGACCGCGTACACCGGGAAGCAGCCCCGCCAGCCGGGCGCGGCGACCCCGCTCGAAGCGGGCCAGAAGCCACCGCAGTTCGTGATCTTCTCGTGGGACGGCGCGGGCGAGGTCGGCAACGGACTGTTCCCCCGCTTCCTGGAACTGGCCCGCGAGCACGACGCCCACATGACCTTCTTCCTCTCGGGCCTCTACGTCCTGCCCGAGTCGAAGAAGCGCCTGTACCGCCCGCCGAACAACCCCGTCGGCGCCTCCGACATCGGCTACCTGACCGACGGGCACGTCAAGGAGACCCTGAAGTACGTCCATCAGGCCTGGCTGGAGGGCCACGAGATCGGCACGCACTTCAACGGGCACTTCTGCTCCGGCTCCGGCTCCGTCGGCAACTGGAGCGCCGCGCAGTGGCGCAGCGAGATCGAGCAGGCCCGCGCGTTCGTCAAGACCTGGCGGAGCAACACCGGTTGGCACGACCACCCGTCGCTGCCCTTCGACTACGACCAGGAACTCATCGGCGGACGCACCCCCTGCCTGCTGGGCCAGGAGAACCTGCTGCCGGTCGCCAGGGAACTCGGCTGGCGCTACGACTCGTCGTCCCCCGGCGGCCGACAGCGCTGGCCGGAGAAGAAGCAGGGCGTGTGGGACCTGCCGCTGCAAGGCATCCCGTTCCCCGGGCACCGCTTCGAGGTCCTGTCGATGGACTACAACATCCTCGCCAACCAGTCGAAGGCCTCGACGCGCGCCCCGGCCCACAACTACCCGGGCTGGCGCACCCAGGCCACGCAGTCCTATCTCGCCGGTTTCCAGCGCGCCTACGAGACGAACCGGGCCCCGTTCTTCATCGGCAACCACTTCGAGGAGTGGAACGGCGGCATCTACATGGACGCCGTCGAGGCGACGCTCAAGCAGATCGCCGACAAGAAGGACGTACGGCTCGTCTCCTTCCGGCAGTTCGTCGACTGGCTCGACGCGCAGGACCCCGCCGTCCTCGCCAGACTGCGCGGTCTGGACGTGGGGGAGCGGCCGCCGGGAGGCTGGACCCGCTTCCTGCGCCCCGACAAGCACGAGAAGCAGGAGAAGCACGACAAGTCCGACAAGCACGTACACGGCGGTCGGCACGAGAACGCCGAGCGGCCTGCAAAGGCCACCGGCGGGCAGCCGGGGGAGTGAGGCAAGATCGGCACAGGCGCTGAGGCGGCAGCCGGCGCAGCGACGGACCAGGAGGAGGGCCCATGACCCGGCCGATCACCGCGGGAGTGGACGGATCACCCGAGAGCGCGGCCGCGGCCGCATGGGCGGCACGCGAGGCGGTGCGGCGCGCACGGCCGCTGCGTCTGGTGCACGTGGGCACCCCCGCGCCGGAGGCGCTGGCGCTCGCCGCCGACGAGGACGCGCAGGCACGGTGGGCCGGTGACCTCCTGGCAGGGACCCGGCGGGAGATCGCCGAGCGCCATCCGGAGCTCGCGGTCACCACCGACGTCCTCGACGACGAGGGCGCCGCCGAGGCGCTCGTCGCCGCGGCCCGGGACGCGGAACTCCTCGCCCTCGGCTCGCGCGGCCACGGCCCGCTCGTCGGGTTCCTGCTCGGCTCGGTCGGTCAGCAGGTCATCGCCCGGGCCGAGCGGCCCGTGGTGCTGGTCCGCTCGGACGACCGGGCGTCCGCCGAGGCGGCCGGGCGCGAGGTGGTCGTCGGACAGGAGGGCTCGCCGCAGGACAGTGCCGACGCCCTGGAGTTCGCCTTCCGTACGGCGGCGGCCCGCGGCGCGGCCGTCCGGGCGGTACGCGCCTGGAGCCTGCCGCCGGTGTTCGCCTACAGCCCCGCCTCGCTGGAACTCCTCGACGAGTCCGGCGGCATGGAACCGTACGAGAAGAAGGCGCTCGGGGAGGCGCTCGCCCCGTGGCGCGAGCGCTTTCCCGAGGTGTCCGTCACCGAGCATGTCGAGATCGGCAGCGCGGGTCAGGTGCTGCTCTCTGTGGCGCCGCGGGCGCAGCTCCTGGTGGTCGGGCGGCGCGCCCGCCGCACCGCCGTCGGCGCCCGGATCGGCTCGGTCGCCCACGCGGTGCTGCACCACGCGCCGTGCCCGGTGACGGTGGTGCCGCACAGCTGAGCGGACGGGGTGCGAAGACAGCGCCCAAAGGGGTGCGAATACAGCCCCCGAAATAGGGCGGGCGTCAGGGTCCGGTGAGCGACACCGCCCCCACCGGGCAGGCCCGTACCGCCTCCTTCACCATGGGGTGGTCCCCGGCCCGCTCGGCGCCGCCGGGGAGCACTTCGCTGAAGCCGTCGTCGTCCTGCGTGAACACGTCCGGCGCGGTCAGCGCGCACATGCCCGCGCCGACGCAGCGGTCCTTGTCGACCTCGATCCCCACGGCGCTCACCAGGCCACGGGCAGTTCGAGCATGCCCTGGATCGTGTCGCCCGGCTTGAAGGGGATCTCCTCGGCGGGCGCGGCGAGCCGCAGCCCCGGCAGCCGTTCGAAGAGGGTGTGCAGCGCGATCTCCAGTTCGGCGCGGGCGAGGTTCTGGCCGAGACACTGGTGGATGCCGAAGCCGAACGCGAGATGGTGGCGGGCCGAGCGGTCCCAGTCGAGGGCTTCGGGTTCCGCGAAGGCGGACTCGTCCCGGTTGACGAGCGAGGTGGAGAAGATCAGGCCCTCACCGGCCCGGATCGTCTCCCCGGCCACCTCGATGTCCTCGCGCGCCACCCGCAGCAGCCCGTCGGCGATCGACAGGTAGCGCAGCAGCTCCTCCACGGCGACGGCCGTCGTCGTCCGCCCGGACCGCAGCGCGTCGAGCTGTTCGGGATGGCGCAGCAGGGTGAACGTACCGAGGGAGATCATGTTCGCCGTCGTCTCGTGCCCGGCGATGAGCAGGATCACCGCGAACGCGATCAGCTGGTCACGGTCGGGCGGCCCGTCCGGGTGCTCGCGGTGAATCAGCTCGTCCAGCAGTCCGTCGCCGGGTTCGCGCCGTTTCCGGTCGATCAGGTCGCCCAGATACGTCTCCAGTTCGTCCCTCGCCCGCTCCACATCGGTCACCCCCGGCCCGCGCAGCAGGATCCGGGAGCGCTCCTCGAAGAACTCGTGGTCGGCGTAGGGCACGCCGAGCAGTGCGCAGATCACCATGGAGGGCACCGGCAGCGCGAACGCCCCGACGAGCTCGGCCGGCGGTCCCTGCCGCTCCATCGCGTCGAGCAGCCGGTCCACGGTCTGCTGGATCTGCGGGCGCAGCGCGGAGATCCGCTTCAGCGAGAAGTTCGGGATCAGCATGCGGCGCTGGGTGTTGTGCTCGGGATCGTCCACGCCGAGCAGCGCCACGCGCCGCGCCCGCACCTTCGCGAGCCGTTCCGATGTCGCCGGGAAACCGGCCCGGTCCCGGTCGCTGGACAGCCTCGGGTCGGCGAGCAGGTCACGGGCGAGGGCGTGCCCGGTGACGACGCGGACCGTGCGGCCGTCGTAGAGCGTGACCCGGCCGAGCGGGCCTGCCTCGCGCAGCGGCTCGTAGGCGGTGGGCGGGTGGTAGGGGCAGCCCCGGTCCTGGGGGAAGGAGACGGGCGCCGGGGCGGGAGGAGGGGTGGGGGTGTGGGGGTGGAGGTCCTGGCGGGCCGGTTCCGTCGTGGATTCCGTCATGGATCGGATCGCCTCGCAGTGCTTGTCCGTGCGCGCGGAGCTGGGGCGTTCCGCGCTCATCCACCATTGGATGCCCAAGGCATCTATCGGGTCCACGGCAAGACCGGCCAGTTCCGCCGAGCGGGGTATCTGGCCGGTGCCTTTCGCACATGTTCGAGCCGGAGCCGCGTTCGCTCAGCTCGGGGCGGCGATCGGGGTGCGGGGGTGGCTGCGGATGATCCCCGGCCGCGGCCGGATCCGGACGTGACGACGACCGGAAACGTGCCATCCGAACGGCGGGTCGGCCGAAACGCGGTATGTGCGGCTGTTGGCCCGGTGTGTCCGACCTCACGCGGCCGACCGGGAGCTGTGGGCGGAGCACGGTTGGTTGGCTGTTAAACTTTGTACGAAGGCCCCGACCGTTCTCCCCCGTACGGTCGGGGTCCTTTTTTGTCATGGTGCATGTCCCATCGAGACATGTGTCCCATTGGGACGCGAGCGAGTTACGGTGGAGGGGCGGGGGCAGCGAGAGCGACGAAGGAGTCGAGCCATGAAGGCACTGCAGTACCGGACCGTCGGAGCAGCACCCGAGGTCGTCACCGTTCCCGATCCGGAGCCCGGCCCCGGCCAGGTCCTGCTCAAGGTCACCGCCGCCGGTGTCTGCCACTCCGACATCGCGGTGATGAGCTGGCCCGCCGAGAACTTCCCGTACGAGCTGCCGCTGACCCTCGGCCACGAAGGCGTCGGCACCGTCGCCGGCCTCGGCGCGGGCGTGAGCGGTTTCGAGGAAGGCGACTCCGTCGCCGTCTACGGGCCCTGGGGCTGCGGCACCTGTGCCAACTGCGCGCACGGCAAGGAGAACTACTGCCTGCGCGCCGACGAGCTCGGCATCCGCCCGCCCGGACTCGGCGCCCCCGGCTCCATGGCCGAGTACATGATCGTCGACGACGCGCGCCACCTCGTGCCGATCAACGGACTCGACCCCGTCGCCACCGTCCCGCTCACCGACGCCGGCCTCACCCCGTACCACGCCATCAAGCGCTCGCTGCCCAAGCTCGTACCCGGCTCCACCGCCGTCGTCATCGGCACCGGCGGCCTCGGCCACGTGGCCATCCAGTTGCTCCGCGCCATGACCGCGGCCCGCGTCATCGCCCTCGACGTCTCCGAGGACAAGCTCGCCCTGGCCCGCACCGTCGGTGCGCACGAGGCGATCCTGTCGAACGCCGAGGCCGCCGGGAAGGTCAAGGAACTGACCGGCGGGCGCGGCGCCGAGGCCGTCTTCGACTTCGTCGGCGTCCAGCCCACCGTCGACACCGCGGGCGCCATCGCCGCCATCGAGGGCGCCGTCACCATCGTCGGCATCGGCGGCGGCACCCTCCCTGTCGGCTTCGGACAGCAGAACTTCGAGGTCAGCGTCACCGCGCCGTACTGGGGCAGCCGCGGCGAGCTCATCGAGGTCCTCGACCTCGCCCGGGCCGGCGCCGTCTCCGTGCACACCGAGACGTACTCGCTCGACGACGCGCCCCTCGCGTACGAGCGACTGCACGACGGCAAGATCAACGGACGCGCGGTGATCCTGCCCAACGGCTGACACCAGCCGCACCGGACGTCGGTTTTCGGCCACGCATTTCGTGCAGGGCTCAACTGTCGGCGTGGAGGGGGCTGTTCCAGGTGACGGGTGATCAATAGCCTTGAGGGCGGATCGTCCGTCACCCATTCAGGGAGCTCCATGACCACCGCGCAGGTCCCCGACATCCTCTCGCCGGAGTTCGCCGAGAACCCCTACCCCGCGTACCGCGTGATGCGTGAGTCCGCGCCCCTCTTCTGGCACGAGGCGACGCAGAGCTGGATCATCTCGCGGTACGCCGATGTGGAACGCGTCTTCAAGGACAAACAGGCGCAGTTCACCACCGACAACTACGACTGGCAGCTGGAACCCGTCCACGGCAAGACGATCCTCCAGCTCAGCGGCCGTGAGCACGCGGTGCGCCGCGCTCTGGTCGCCCCGGCCTTCCGCGGCAGCGACCTGCAGCAGAAGTTCCTGCCGGTCATCGAGAGCAACTCCCGCGCGCTGATAGACCAGTTCCGCGCCACCGGCAGCGCCGACATCGTCCACGACTACGCCACGCGCTTCCCGGTCAACGTCATCGCCGACATGCTCGGCCTCGACAAGGCGGATCACGGCCGCTTCCACGGCTGGTACACCGCCGTCATCGCCTTCCTCGGCAACCTGGCGGGGGACCAGGAGGTCGCGGCGGCGGGGGAGCGCACCCGCGTCGAGTTCGCCGAGTACATGATCCCGATCATCCGGGCGCGCCGAGAGAACCTCGGCGACGACCTTCTGTCCACGCTGTGCGCCGCCGAGGTCGACGGCGTGCGGATGAGCGACGAGGACATCAAGGCGTTCTGCAGCCTGCTGCTCGCCGCCGGCGGTGAGACCACCGACAAGGCGATCGCCAGCATCTTCGCCAACCTGCTGATGAACCCCGAGCAGTTGGCCGCCGTCCGCGAGGACCGCTCGCTGATCCCGCGGGCCTTCGCCGAGACGCTGCGCTACACCCCGCCCGTCCACATGATCATGCGTCAGTCGGCGGTCGACGTGGAGGTCAGCGGCGGCACCATCCCCGCCGGAGCCACCGTCACCTGCCTCATCGGGGCCGCCAACCGCGACGAGAACCGCTACAAGGACCCCGACCGCTTCGACCTCTTCCGCGAGGACCTCACGGCCACGACGGCGTTCTCGGCCGCCGCCGACCACCTCGCCTTCGCCCTCGGGCGGCACTTCTGCGTCGGCGCGCTGCTCGCCAAGGCGGAGGTGGAGATCGGGGTGGACCAGCTGCTCGACGCGATGCCGGACGTCCGCTTCGCCGACGGCTTCGACCCGGTCGAGGAGGGTGTGTTCACGCGCGGTCCGCAGTCGCTGCCGGTGCGGTTCACGCCGTCGGCACCCTGAACCGCCCCACCGGCGGGTGGTAAAATCGCCGTATGCATCGCTTCTCGTGTCTCAGCTGGTGGCGCCTCACTTAGAGGCGGCCACAGCCATGCACGAACAAAAGGGCCGTCCCCGGACGGCCCTTCTTGCTTCCCGTGGAAGTCATGCCGTCCCGAGGGCGCCCATGACCCCAGGGAGAGACCATGAGCACCACCGAAAGTCCCGGCATCTCCGGTGCGCAGCTGCGCAGCGCCGAGCTGGAGCGAGAGATCCGGAAAGAACCCGGCCGCTACCGGGTCCTGACCGGCGACCGGCCCACCGGCCGGCTCCATCTCGGCCACTACTTCGGCACACTGCACAACCGCGTCAGACTCCAGGACCTCGGCGTCGAGACGTTCGTCCTCATCGCCGACTACCAGGTCCTGACCGACCGCGACATCGCCGAGAACCTCACGGAACACGTCGAGGAACTGGTCCTCGACCACCTCGCCATCGGCATCGACCCGGACCGGTCCACGATCTTCACGCACAGCGCCGTGCCCGCGCTCAACCAGCTGCTGCTGCCGTTCCTCAGCCTCGTCTCCGTGGCCGAGCTGGGCCGCAACCCCACGGTCAAGGACGAGATCGCCCACTCCCGGCAGGCGGCCGTCAGCGGCCTGATGTTCACCTACCCCGTGCACCAGGCCGCCGACATCCTCTTCTGCAAGGCGAACCTGGTGCCGGTCGGCCAGGACCAGCTGCCCCACCTGGAGGTCACCCGCACCGTCGCCCGCCGCTTCAACGAGCGCTACGGCGCCGGGGAGCCGGTCTTCCCGCTGCCCGAGGCGCTGCTGTCGACGGCGCCGCTGCTGCTCGGCACCGACGGCACGAAGATGAGCAAGAGCCGCGGCAACGCGGTCGCGCTGTCCGCGGACGCGGATGAGACCGCCCGTCTCGTCCGCGGCGCCAAGACCGACGCCGAGCGCCGCATCACCTACGACCCGGCCATCCGCCCGGAGGTCTCCTCGCTCGTCCTGCTCGCCGCCCTGTGCGAGGAGAAGGACCCGCGACAGGTGGCCGAGGAGATCGGCGACGGCGGCGGCGCCGCTCTCAAGCGGCGCGTCACCGACGCCGTCAACACCTACCTCGCGCCGATCCGGGCCCGCCGCGAGGCCTACGCGCAGGACCGCCGTCTGGTCAGGGACATCCTGCGGGCGGGCAACGAGCGGGCCGACGCGATCGCCGAAGAGACCCTGCGGGACGTGCGCGCCGCGATGGGCGCCGACTACTGAAGAGGGCACGGGCTGTGCACCCGGGGCACGGGTGCACAGCGGCTACTGCACGACCGGTGTGAAACTGACCGGCAGCGTCGTGAGCCCCCGCATCCAGATCGAGTCACGCCACGTCAGCTCGGAGGGGTCCACCGCCAGAACCAGGTCCGGCAGCCGGTCGAGCAGCGTCTCCACGGCCGTCCGCGCGATCACGTCGGCCAGCAGGGGAGCCGGGTAGGGGCAGCGGTGCTCGCCGTTGCTGAACGACAGGTGCGCCGCGTTCTCCGCCCCCACATGGGACTCCGGCCAGATCTGCGGATCGGTGTTGGCCGCCGCGAGCCCGAGGACCAGGCAGTCGCCCGCCCGGATCTGCCGGCCGCCCAGCTGCGTGTCGCGCACCGCCCAGCGGCCGATGAAGTTCTGCGTCGGCGTGTCCAGCCACAGCACCTCGTTCAGCGCCTCGCCGACGCTGAGCCGCCCGCCCGACACGTTCAGCGCGAACCGCTCGTCGGTGAGGAGCAGCCGCAGGGTGTTGCAGATCCAGTTCGCCGTCGGCTGCTGGGCCGCGGCGATCACCGAGATCAGGTCCTGCACGATCTCCTCGTCGGTCAGCCCCGCCGGGTCCTGGATCATCCGGGAGGTGACATCGGGGCCGGGCCGCTCCCGCTTCTCCTTGACCAGTTGCTGGATCCGCTCGCCGACCCGCACGTACGCGGCCACCGGATCGTCGCCCTCGGCCGCGTCCAGCGAGATCTTCAGGTCGTCCACCAGGTCCTGGGTGTCCGTGCCCGTGTGCGGCATCCCGCACATCTGCACCGCGGCGGTCATCGCCAGGGCGTGCGCGAACGCGTCCATCAGCTCGGCCTGGCCGCTGCCCGCGAACGCGGAGATCAGCCGGTCGGCGATGAGCCCGCAGTCCCGGGCCAGCTCGAACTGGTCGACCTGCTCCAGGGCGTGCGTGATCACCCCCGCACGCCGCTGGTGCTCCGCGCCCTCCGCGAACAGCACCGAGGGCTGGTAGCCGACGAACGGCAGCAGCGGCCAGTCCTCGGGGATGTGCTCCCACTGGTTCCAGCGCCGCGAGTCCCGCGCGAACAGCTCGTCGTGCGCGGTCACGTAGCTCACCTCGGAGTACCCGAGGACCAGCCACGCGGGCACGTCCCCGTCGAGCAGCACCGGCGCCACCGGGCCGTGCTCACGGCGCAGCGAGCGGTACAGCTGCGACGGCGTCTGCTGGTACTCCAGGCCGCTGAGCGGGACCGCGCCCGCGTGCGCGGGGCAGCCGGCGGGAGGGGTCGGGCTCTGCTCGGTCACGGTGTCGTCTCCTGGGCCATGGCCATGGCGTAGAGGTGGTCCACGAGGGTGATGAGCACGTCCTTGCCCGACGACCTGACGCGGGCGTCGCAGTCGACCATCGGCACATGCTCCGGCAGCGCGAGGGCCTGCCGTATCTCGTCGAGGGAGTGGCGCACGGGCTCGTCGTCGAACCGGTTGACCGCCACCACGAACGGTGTGCCGTGGTGCTCCAGACGGTCGATCGCGTACCAGGAGTCGTCCATGCGGCGGGTGTCGACGAGGACGACGGCGCCGAGCGTCCCGGAGAACAGCCGGTCCCACAGGAACCAGAACCGCTCCTGGCCCGGTGCCCCGAACAAGTACAGCACCATGCGGTCGTTGAGGCTGATCCGGCCGAAGTCGAAGGCGACCGTGGTCGTGGTCTTCGCCGCGACGCCCGTCGTCTCGTCGACGCCGACGCCGGCCTGCGTCATCACCTCTTCGGTGTTCAGCGGCCGGATCTCGCTGACGGAGCGCACCAGCGTCGTCTTGCCGACCCCGAACCCGCCGACCACGACGATCTTCAGTCCGGTGTCCGCGAGAGCGCCGAGCGGCGTGCGTGCGGGCAGTTCAGAGGTTGCGGAGCCCACTGAGCACCTCCTTGAGAAGGTCGGAATCGGGAAGGGAGGCGGCGGCGGCCGCACGCGGATGACGTGCGGTGACCTTGCCGCCGGCCAGCAGATCACCGAGCAGGATGCGCACGACGGTGATCGGCAGCTTCAGCTCGGCGGCGATCTCCACGACGGCCGCGGGCTGCCGGCACAGTTCGAGGATCCGTACGTGCTCGGACTGCATCCCCGCCGTCGGCTCGCACTCGCTGACCACCAGCGTCACGAGGTCGAACGAGGTGTCGTCGGTGCGGCTGCGGCCGCCCGTGACCGTATAGAGCCGGTCCGGGTCGCCGGTGTCCACCGGCCGGCGCGTCACGAGGCGCCGCCCCCGGCGGGATACTGGCGCGGTTCGGCCCGCAGGTGCTCGCCGATCTGCTCCACCAGTTCCGTCATCTGATGGCCGACCACGCCCGGATCGGCGTCCTCGTCGGCGACGACCGCCAGGTGCGCGCCGTCACCGGCGTCCACGATGAACAGCAGCCCGCCGTGGAACTCGGTCATGGAATGCCGTACGCCGCCGGTCCCGTCGCCGAACTCCACCGACGCGCCCTGGGCGAGGGCCTGGATGCCGGAGCAGATCGCCGCGAGCTGGTCGGCCTGGTCGAGCGAGAGATGCTCGCTCCAGCACAGCTTCAGCCCGTCCCGGGACAGGACGAGGGCGTGCCGCGTGCCGGGGGTGCGCTCGAGCAGGCTCTCCAGGAGCCAGGTCAGGCTGGTGTCAGTGGTCTGCATGGTGGGGTCGGGCGGAGAGGGGTCCGGCTCTGCCGGGCACCGCCCGTGCCTCCAATCTCACGGTGTCGAGCGGGGGGTTGAGGGGTCCTCGGAGGGCGCCACGGCCTACTCGGGCCGGTCGCCGTCCTTGGCCTTGCGGCCGCGGTGGAAGGCACCGAAGCGGGCGCCCGCGTCCCGGCCGGGCTGTGCGGGCCGGTCGGCGGGTGGGGTGGCAGGCCTGCCGCGGTCCTGTTCGGCGGCGGCCATCGTGCGGCCGGGCGGACGCACCGGCAGCCCGTTCGGGGTGGCCGCGGCCGGCTTCGCGGGCTTGGGTTCGCCCGCGCCGGCGCCTGCGTCCGCGGTGGCGGCGCTGCCGGCGTACTCGGTGGGTGCGCCGACGTCGGCGCGCTCGTGGGTCTCCGCCGGGGCCGGGCGCGGCGCGGGCACCGCCAGCGGCTGGACCACGTCGCGCTGCTGGGCCAGGAGCTGGGGCGGCAGCAGGACGACGACGCCGGTGCCGCCGCGCGAGGACGGGCGGAAGTTCACGTCGACGCGGTACTTCGAGGCGAGGCGGCCGACGACGGCGAGCCCGAGCCGGGTGCCCTGGAGCGACGCCAGGTCGGTGACCTGCCCCGACACCGCCTGCTCCGCGTGGCGCATCGCCGCGGCGGCCATCTTCAGGCCGCTGTCCTCGATGGTGACGACGAGCCCGGCGGAGCGCTCCTCGACGTAGACGTGCACCTCGTCGATGGGCGGCGAGAAGTTCGCCGCGTTGTCCATCAGCTCGGCCAGCAGGTGCATGACGCCCTCGGCGGCGAACCCGGCGATCGCCGCGTCCGTGGCGCAGTGCAGCCGCACCCGCTGGTAGGCGGCGATCCGGCCGACGGCGCCGCGCAGCACGCTCTCCATCACGATCGGCTTGTTCCAGGCGCGGCTGGAGCGGCCGCCCATGAGCAGCGCGAGCCGGTCCGTCATCAGGCCGAGCTGGGACGTCGCGTGGTCCAGGCGCAGCAGATCACCGAAGACCTCCTCGCCGTGGCGCTCCTGCATGCCGCGCAGGTCGGCCAGCATGCTGACGGACTTCGCCTGGACCCGGCTGAGCGCCTTGGCCGAGGCGGCCTGGGCGGCGGCCGCCCGGCGCTCGCTGAGGGCGAGTTCGCGCAGGAAACCCTCGGCCGGAACCTTCAGCAAGGGGTTCTGGGGCCAGTCCAGTTCGGCGAGCACGGTCTCGGCGGACGAGCCCTCGCGCAGCCGGGCCACCGCGGCAGGAAACGTTTCCGCCATGAGGCGGTCCAACTCCGCGCCGGCGCGCTCCAGTTCACCCCGGGCGGCGTCGCGCTCCGCGGCGGCGTGCACGGCTTCCCGTACGGAGGTCTCCACGGTGGCCGTGAACTCCTCCAAAATGCGCCGCAGTTGAGGGTCGGACGGCGCCGTCGCAGGGCCGGCGCTCGCGGTCTCCCGCAGCTGCCGCACGACACCGGGCAGCGTCACGTTCACCAGCTGCGCCGCCTCGGCCGCCTGCTGGGTCAACCGGCCCTGGGCCTGCGCCAGTTCCTGCTGGGCGCGGGTGGCGGTCCGCCGGGCGCGGCCGAGCCGGACGGTGCCCGCCACGACGGCGACGGCCAGGCACACCCACGCGATCACGGCCGTCCACACGGCCCAGGTGCGGGCTGCCGCCGGGGCGAGGGCCGCCGCGGCGCCCGCGGCGGCGGCTGCCACCACGAGCACGGCGAGCGCCGAGCCGAGCGAGGAGCGCCCCGTCCTGGCCATCGCGTGCGGGCTGGGGGGTGCAGGCACTGACATTCCGCGGGTCCCTCGGTCCTTGAGTGCGGGAAGCGACGAGCCGACCGGTCATGTCGGCTGCGGATCCGGTCTGCGGGCGTTCGAAGGGGACGCCGATCTTCCGGACCGTACGAGCGTTCATGCTAGTCATCCCGCGCGCCGAGAAGACCGGACAAGCCGGGCAGTTGGCCCCGTCCGTAACTTCGTCGTGAACTCGCCGTCGTCCCAGGAGAGCGTGCTAATCCTCTCATGAGCCGTTCCAGCCGCGGAAAATGCGCGGGCGAGGGGCTCCTCGTGGCCGGGGGAGCACCCGACGGCGGTCTCGATCTCTGTCCGACAAAGCCTCGACTCCCGCGGGACCGAATGATTTCGGCCATCGTAGGCCGGCTTTCACGATCCGCCGACGCCTCACTTCCGTATGCGGGGAGCCGTAGGCCGCGGAGCCGTCGCAGGGCGCCGAAAGAAAGTTGGAACGGGGTAGGCATGCTCCGGCGGATCGCGGGCACCAGCAGGGAGAGCAGCTCAAGCAGCCCACCCCCCCGGGCGCTCGAGTCTGTGGCCCCGCCGCCTCCTCTCCCCCCCTTGTGAGGCGTCGGGGCCTTCTCATGTCCGCACGTGGTCCGCCGTTACTGGAAAGGGGTCCCTCCGTGACCTTCTCGCTCGGCATCGTCGGCGCAGGACAGTTCGCAGGCCAGTTCGCGAAGCTGTTCCGGGCGCATCCCGGGGTCGGCTCCATGTATGCCACCGATCTGATCCCCGACCGGGCCGAGCAGCTCATCGCCGCCGAGCGGCTGACCGGCGGCTTCGACTCGTACGACACGATGCTGGGTTCCCCGGACGTCGACGCCGTCGCGATCTTCACCCAGCGCTGGACCCACGGCCCGCTCGTCCTGCGCGCGCTCCGGGCCGGCAAGCACGTCTACTCGGCGGTGCCGATGGCGGTCACCGAGGAGGAGATCGGCGCGATCATCGACGCCGTACGGGAGACCGGACTGACGTACATGATGGGCGAGACCAGTCAGTACAACCCGGCGACCGTGCACGCCCGCGACCGGATCGCCGACGGCGCGTTCGGGCGGCTGTTCTACGCCGAGGGCGACTACGTCCACGACATGGACCTGGGGTTCTACGAGGCCTACCAGTACAGCGGCGGCGCCGACTGGAAGACCACCGCGAGCTATCCGCCGCTGCTCTACCCCACGCACTCCGTCGGCGGCGTGCTCGGGGCCTGGGACACGCACGCGGTGAGCGTCTCCGCGATCGGGGTGCCCGACGAACGCGGCGACGGCGTCTTCGACAAGGCGGTCAGTCGGTTCGGCAACGACCTGTCGAACGCGACCGCGCTGTTCGAGGTCGCGGGCGGTGGCTCGTTCCGCACCAACGAGTTCCGCAGGGTCGGCTACCCGTCCCACATCCGGGAGTCCCGCTTCCGCTTCTTCGGTACGGACGCCAGCATGGAGCAGCTCGCCACCGTCAGCTTCTGGCAGGACAAGAAGGGGGTGACGGACATCTCCGATCTTCTGCGGCCCAAGCCGACGCTGCCGCCCGACGACCCCTCGCTCGCGCGCATCGCGCCCACGCTGCGCGCCGCGTTCACCTCCGGCTCGGCCCCCGTGCACGACCGCGACCGGCTGCCCCGCGCCTTCGACCTGCTGCCGAACGGGCACGAAGGCAGTCACCACTTCCTCGTCGACGACTTCGTCACCGCGGTGGCGGGCGGCGGGCACCCGCCGGTCAACGCCTGGGTCGCCGCCCGCTACACCCTGCCCGGCATCGCCGCCCACGCCTCGGCGCTGCGCGACGGCGAACGCCTGCCCGTCCCCGACTTCGGCGACGCTCCCGCGCGCTGAGAACCTGCCTTCGAACGGGTCAGCCCTGGTGATGGTGGTGCTGCTGCGCCGCGCCCGACTGCTGCGCGGCGGGCTGCGCGAGCATCGCCTCGGCCTGCTCCTTGGGCACCTGGTGCTCGCCCCCGCAGAACGTGCACTGCGTCCGGAACTTCGTCGAGACCGGGAACAGCGGGATGAAGAACAGCGTGAACTTGGTGACGTACTTGCGCAGGGTGTGCGCCGCGGGGTTGCCGCAGTTCCCGCAGACGAAGGTGAGTATCGCGAGCTGGTAGGCGTACCCCCGCGTACCGAAGATGATCATGCTGGCCCCTCCCGGTCCATGGCCACCGCCGGGCGGCCGGGGCCAGGACGCCATCGTAGGCAGCGCGCCCGCCGCCCGGCCACGCCCGGTGGAGCAGGTTCCGTCGCTTTGCGCACCGATGGCGTCACGCAACGTACGGACACGGCCGTGCGACCGGGTCGAGTCGGCGTTCCGGGTGTCGTGATGCAAGGATTGCGGCATGGCAATCAAGACCTACTTCGACATCACGATCAACGACGAGCCCGCCGGGCGGATCACGTTCAACCTCTTCGAGGACGTCGTCCCGAAGACCGCGGAGAACTTCCGCGCCCTGTGCACGGGCGAGAAGGGCTTCGGCTACGCCGGTTCGTCCTTCCACCGCGTCATCCCGCAGTTCATGCTGCAGGGTGGTGACTTCACCGCCGGTAACGGCACGGGTGGCAAGAGCATCTACGGCGAGAAGTTCGCCGACGAGAACTTCACGCTCAAGCACACCAAGCCGGGCCAGCTCTCGATGGCCAACGCGGGCCCGAACACCAACGGCTCGCAGTTCTTCATCACGACCATCGTCACCGACTGGCTCGACGGCAAGCACGTCGTCTTCGGCGAGGTCGCGGACGACGAGAGCATGAAGCTCGTGCAGAAGATCGAGGCCCTCGGCTCGCGCAGCGGCGCCACCTCGGCCAAGATCACGATCTCCGAGTCCGGCCAGCTCTGACCGAACGGACCGATCGGCCCGGCCGGCTCTGACCGATCGGCCCGGCCGGCACACGGGCCGGGGCCCCGCCACACAGGCGGGGCCCCGGTTTTTTCATGTGCGGGACGCAGACCCAACTCCCGGACAGGCGGCAGGGGTTAAGGTCTCGGGCACCGGATCAGTGATCCAACTCCTCGTTTCCCCGACCCCGGGAGGCCTCCGTGCGTCTGCGTACCCTGCCCACGCTGCTGTTGTCCGCCGCCCTCACGGCGGGAGCCCTGGCCGCCACCGCGGCGCCGGCCACCGCCTCGACCGTGGCGCACGCGTCCTTCGAGGACCAGTTGCGCGCGATACCCGGTGTCACCGTCACCGGCGTCACGGACAAGGAGGGCTTCCCCCTCTACTCCCTGTCGATCATCCAGCCGATCGACCACGACAAGCCCCGCTCGGGCATCTTTCAGCAGCGGTTCACGCTCTGGCACAAGTCGACGGCGAAGCCCGTCGTCCTCTACACCGGCGGCTACACCCTGTCCTCGGCCACCCGGGAGCCCACCACGATCCTCGACGCCAACCAGCTCAGCGTCGAGCACCGCTTCTTCGGCCCGTCCGTCCCGGCCGGCGCCACCCCGTGGAAGAAGATGACCGTCCAGCAGGAGGCCGCCGACGAGCACGCCATCGTGCGGGCCGTCAGACCGCTGTACGAGAAGTCCTCGAAGTGGCTCGCCACCGGCGGCAGCAAGGGCGGCATGACCGCGACCTACCACTACCGCTTCTACCCGCGGGACTACGACGGCGTCGTCGCCTACGTCGCCCCGAACGACGCGGACAACAAGGACGACAGCACGTACGACCGCTTCTTCAGGACGGTCGGTACGAAGGAGTGCCGCGAGGCGCTCGACGCCGTCCAGCGCGAGATGCTTCTGCGCCGCGACGCGCTCCTGCCGAAGTTCGAGAAGACCGCGAAGGACGCCGGCTACACCTTCACGAACACGCTCGGCACCACCGACCGCGCCTACGAGTTCGCCGTCCTGGACCAGGTGTGGAACTTCTGGCAGTCCGGCACCATCGCCGACTGCCCGACCGTGCCCGACGCGAAGACCGCCTCCGACGACACGCTCTATCAGTGGTCGCTCGACCACGGCCTGTCCGTCTACGAGGACTCCACGCTCGGCGCCAACGGATCCGGCCCCTACTACCGCCAGGCCGCCGCCCAGCTCGGCTGGGCCGATCTCGCCTTCAAGAACCTCAAGGGCGTGCGCCACTACCCCGACATCTACCAGCCGAACTCCGTGCTCCCCGCCGAGATGCGCACTCACTACGACGGCGCCGTCATCAAGGGCGTCGACAAGTGGGTGCGGACCGCGTCGCGGCGCATGCTGTTCGTGTACGGGCAGAACGACCCGTGGAGCGCCGAGCAGTTCACGCCGAGCAAGCGTGACTCGTACAAGTACGTCGTGCCGGGCTCCAACCACGGTGCCCGGATCTCCGCGCTCCCCGCGGACCAGCGGGACGCGGCCACCGCGACCATCCAGCGGTGGGCCGGTCGATAACGGCTCCTACTTGCGCGGCCCCACCGGCACGTTCAGCGGCCTGGCCAGACCCGTGATGCCTTCGTCGAGGCGTTGCAGATGGCGCAGGACGCGGAACGTGACGGTGTTCGCGGCCGGGACACCGAGGCCGTCGGTCTCCAGCATCGCCGCGATGCTCGCGCCCGATTCGACGCTGCCCGTCGTGTCCGTCTCGTTCACGTGCGCGACGAGCACGTCGATGTTGTGGTCGATACGGCGCGCGGCCCGGCCCAGGCGCGGATCGGCGCCCACCCGCTTGCTGTACGGGACGAGTTCGGCCGTCGCGGCCAGCGAGCGGGCGTGGTACGCGGACGTCTCCAGGAGCGCCACCAGATAGCGCACGTTCTGGCGTCGCTCGCGCAGCGGCGTGATCGGATGGGTCAGCGGCCCGGTGGACGCCCGCAGATCGTCGAGTGCGGTGTCCAGATCCCGCGCCTTGTCCAGCAGATCCATGGCCGGGCCGCCGCTGAGCTGCTCCACCGCGCCCGCCACGACCTCCCCGAGCCGCTCCAGGACGGTGCCGAGCAGCTCGTCGGTGCGGCGGTCGGTCTTGACGGGCAGCACCAGCATCGCCGCGATGATCCCGCACGCCGCGCCGAGGGCGGTCTCCTCGATGCGCAGGATCAGCACGTCGAAGCTGTAGGTGTTCAGGAGTGTGTACAGCAGGCCCAGCATCGCCGTCACGAAGAACGACATCAGCGCGTACGACAGCGGAGCGGTGAAGAACATCGCGAACACGCAGAGCAGGACCAGCACGAACGCGAGCCAGGTGTGGTTGCCCACGGCTCCGGCCAGCGCCACACCGGCGACGACACCGAGCACCGTGCCCAGCAGGCGCCGGTAGCCCTTGACGACGATCTCGCCCGTGGACGCCGTGTTCAGGAAGACGACCCAGCAGGTCAGCACGGCCCAGTACCAGCGCTGGGTGGACAGGAACTCGCCGCCGACGATGGCCAGGGACGAGCCGACGGCGACCTGGAACGCGGCGCGCGTGGTGGGCCGCCGCAGCCCCTTGGGCTCCTCGGACTCCTCCTTCGCGGGCGCTTCCTTCTCCGCCGTTATCGAGACGTCCTCCGCGTCGAACTCCTCGCGCGAGCGCGTCGTGGCGGGCGAGTCGTCGGACTCGTCCTGCGGCCCGTCGAGCGCGAGCCGCAGGCCCATGACCGCGCGGGCCGCCTCACCGATACCGCGGAACACGTCCTGTGCGGCCAGCGTGGCGCCCGGCGGGATCGCCTCCTCGTCGCGGTAGCCGAGCAGCCGGTTGCGGACGTGGGCGACGGCCGTGCCGCGGTTGGCGTCGGCGGGGCGCGACACCATCAGGTGCAGGGCGCCCAGGTCGCGGCGGAGCGTGGCCGTCGTCTCGTCCTCGCGGGGTAGCAGCGGGCCCGCGGCCGGCACCGGCGCCCCGGGCAGGTGCAGCGTCAGGGTGTCGGCGCGCTCGGCGCTGCGCGCGTTCAGAAGCAGCATGCCGAGGCGCTCGGCGGAGACCTCGGCGTCCGCGACGCGGCGCTGGATCAGCGCGGCCGTGGCCTCGTCCCGGGTGCCGTCCTCGAGGCGGGCCTGGATCATCAGCGCCGTCTCGTGCAGCCGCGCCGTGTACCGGCGCAGATCGTCGAGGACGTCGTCGAGCTCCCCGGGCGGGGCGTCGAGGAGCCGGGTCTGGGCGGTCACCAGCTGGGCGAGCCGCGCCCGGAACGCCTCGCGCAGCCGCCCGAGTACCCGCTGCGGCGTCTCCGGCACCAGGAGGAAACGAGCCACCGCGCTGCACACGAAGGCGACCGCCAGCGTGGCGAAGAGGCGCGGCAGTTGATCCACCGTCGCGTTCACGAACAGGGACACGAAATAGACCTGGAAACCGATGAGCCCCAGCGCCGTGCCCCGGTCGCCGAATCTGCGGCTGTAGACCGCGCCGAAGATCAGCGCGATGAAGAACAGGTCACCGGCGACGACCCGGCTGTGCAGCAGCGCGCCGAGCGCCATCGCCGCGAGCGCCACGGGCAGCCCGAGCGCGAGGGTGAGGGCCTGCCCGCGCACCGTCTTCTCCCGGATCGCGAACGTGCCGACCATCGCCGCCATCGCGCCCGCGACCATGTGCGTGACATCGGTCCCGGCCAGCGCGAGCACGGCGAGGGCCAGGCCGATCGCGGCGACCGTGCGCAGGCCGGCCATCAGCCGCAGCAGGCCCGGGTCGGACGCCACGAAACGGTCCCACGTCCCGGCCGGGCTCGGCCGTCGTGCCACCTGGGTCACCTGTGTCACTCCAAGATCCATCCGTCGTACGTGCCTCCGAGCATACGAGGATGCGAACAAAGCCCTGACGTGAGCATGGCCTGGTCTTTTACGGCTCCTGCCGAGGTTCATATTGATACGCGGTTCACAGACCTGAATTGCGGCTCTGCCGAGCCGAGTTGACCCCCCACAGGATGTGAGGCGCAGATGTCTGCACACATGTCGATGAAGCGACGTATCTGCTTGACGATGGCGGCGGCCACGTCAAGACCCTGAAGGCGCTGGCCGCCTCGCACCCCGACGCCGCCGAGTACCGGGCCGCGCTCGCGCGCCTGGTCAAAGCGGTCGCCGCGGTCCAGCGCCCCGACGGCTTCTGGAACGTGAACCTCGCCGACCCCGCGCACCTGCCGGGCCCCGAGACCAGCGGCACCAGCTTCCACCTGTACGGCACCGCGTACGCCATCCGCGCCGGACTCGTCGACCGGAGCGCGCTGCTGCCGGTCGCCGCCCGCGCCTGGAACGGCCTGGCCGGCACCGCCGTACACCCCGACGGGTTCCTCGGCTACGTCCAGAAGGTGGGGGACCGCCCCGAGTCCAGCCGGCCGGTCACGTACGACAGCACGGCGGACTTCGCCGTGGGCGGCTTCCTCCTGGCCGGCACGGAGCTCGCCGCACTGGCGTAGCGCCGGGCCCGGCCGGCGCAGCGGCCCGGGGGACCGCTCAGTGCTTCTCGCCGGCCGCCTTCAGGACCGCCGCCACGAGCGGACCCGACGACTCCCCGCCCCGGCCGCCGCGCTGCATCACGGCGGCCGCGGCGAGGTCACCGTGCCAGGCCGCGAACCAGCCGTTGGTCTTCTCCTGTCCCGCGACCTCCGCGGAACCGGTCTTCGCCCCGATGTCCCCGCTCAGGCCCGCCATGGGGCCCGCAGCCGAACCGGACGTCGCCGTCGTGTGCAGCAGATCCCGCAGCTGCTCGTGCGCGGCGGGATCCAGCGGCCGCCGCGCCGTGGCAAGCGCCCGGTGGTCGACGGAGGGCGCGACGAGATACGGCTGCCTGAACCGTCCCGTCCGGGCCGTCGAGACGACCGAGGCCATGGTCAGCGGGTTCATCCGCACGCCGCCCTGCCCGATCATCGACGCCGCCTTCGACGCGGCGTGCTCGACCGGCACCTGTCCGTCGAACGCGGCGACGCCGACCGACCAGTGCGCACCGATGCCGAAGACGTCCCGGGCCTGCCGGGACAGGTCCTCGTCCGCCAGCTTGCCCGCCTGCGTGATGAACGCGGTGTTGCAGGACGCCGCGAAACTGGCGCGGAACGTACCGCCTGCGATGTCGAAGTCGTCGACGTTGTGGAACTGCCAGCCGCCGTACGAGGCGGTCTTCGGGCACGGATGCGGCTTGTCCGGGTCCGCCAGCTTCTTCTCCAGGAGCAGCGAACCCGTGACCATCTTCATCGTCGAGCCCGGCGCGAGCCGGCCCTCCAGGGCAGTGTCGGGGCCGCTGGAACGGGAGTTGGCGACCGCGAGGATCTCCCCGGTCGACGGCTCGAGCACCACGATCGAGGCATCGGCGCGCCGCGCGACCTCCCGCTCGGCCACCTTCTGCACCCGCGCGTCGAGCGTGGTGCGCAGCCGTCCGGGCGCGCCCTCGGGGACGGACAGCAGCGCAGTGCCGCCGGGCGGCTGCGCGTCCGCCCCGGCCGCCGCCGGGGACGCCAGGCGCAGTTCGACGCCCGGCCGCCCGCCCGCCGTCTTCCCGTACGTCCGCCGCAGCCCGTCCACGACGGAACCGAGTGAGGGGAGTGCCCGGGTGTCGATGGGCTTGCCCGTACGGTCCTCCGCGCGGACCGGCGCGGTCCCGGCCCGCCGCACGAGCAGCCGCTTCCTTCTGGTGAGTCCCGGGTGCAGCACCTGGGGCTCCCAGCGCACGACCGGCTTCCCGTCCCCGTCCCGGCGCACCACGGTGAGCGCGGTTCCGTACGTCAGCGGCGCACGGGCACCCTCGTACGCGAACTCGGCGCGCACCGAGAACGGCACCCGGGCCCCGGCCGGCGTGCCCGGCCGCAGGTTCCGCGCCACGAGATGGGCACGCTCCTTGTAGTCGCGCAGTGCGGCACCGGCCGCCCGCGCGTCGTCCGTGCGGTCCGCGGCGCCGCCGGTGTCGCCATCGGCCCAGGCGCCGAGGAAACCGTCGGCCGCCGAGCGGACCTCCGACGCCGACAGCGGCCCGGTCCGCGGAGCCTCGGCACCGCCGAACGCCGCCCACGCGCCCGCCCCCGCTCCGGCCAGGCCGAGCGCGACCGCGCCCGCGACCCAGAGGTGCCGTCTCCTGCGCTCGCCGCCCACGGGGCCTCCGCCCTGCCGCCCGGTTGATCCCCGACGCCTCACACTAGGGCGGACGGCAGCCCCGCTCCCTGTCGGAATGCGCCGTTCAGGGGCGTGCCGGTGTGGCGGCGGCAGTCCTCCGGACCCCCTTCCGGGGGATGGCCCCCAGCTGCCGTGGCGGGTCTGCCGGATGGTGCGGCACACCCGCGACCGGCCGGCCTTGGGCCATGGACGATCACGAGATCACCGCCACGGACGCGGCGACCCTGCTCCCACAGGTCGCCGCCCGCCTCGGCCTGCCCCGCGCGACCCTCACCGGCTGGGTCGGCACGTGCCCCCGGCCCGCGCGGTCGCGGCGCAACGGGCCTACGTGACCGCGTTCTTCGACCGCCGTCTACGGGGCCGGGACAGCGGCCTCCTGGACGGCCCCTCGGCACGCTTCCCCGAGGTCGGCTTCATATAGCGACCGACCGATGTCCGGCGATCGATGTCCGGCGATCGATGTCCGGCGGGTGCCGGGCCGGTCAGCCGAGGCCGAGTGCGCCGATCGTGAGGTCCGCCATCGCCGCCTCACCGCGCGCGTTCGGGTGCACCGGCACGAAGTTCGTACCGAACAACGCGGGCTCCACCCAGCGCGTACCGCTCGACTGGCACGCGTCGTGCCCCTCGGACGCCCGGGACAGATCGACGTAGGTCGCCCCGGTCTCCGCCGCGGCTCGCTCCACCGCACGGTTGAGGTGGATCTGGATGTCGCGTACGTACGGTACGTCGCCGGACGCGATCGGCATCTTCAGGAAGCAGCCCGCCTGCGCCTTCGCGGGCATGATCCACGGGTAGCCGAGGATCGCGACGCGGGCCCCCGGCGCCTTGTTCCTGGCCGCCTGTAGCGCAGCCTTCACCGCCGGATACGTCTTGGTGTCGATGTCGTCGGTGAACTTGTCCCCGTACAAGGACGTACACGGATGTCCCTGGCCGGCCGAGGCGATCCCGGCCGTCGCGCAGGCCAGGATCGTGTTGATGAACGTGCTGTTGTCGTTGCCGCCGATCGTCATGGTCACGAGGCGGGTGTCCGCGGAGAGCGCGTCCAGCTGCGGGGCGACGCCCGGGTACTGCGACCCGGCGAAGTCCTTCGTCTGGGCTCCGCCGCAGGTGACGTCCTTCAGGGCGGCGCCGATGCGCTCCGCCATGACGTGCGGGTAGTTGGCGGTGGAGCGGGCGCACAGCAGGCTCGCCGTCGGATCGAGCGGGAGGACGCCGGAAGCGGCGCTGTAGCTGTCGCCGAGCGCGACGTAGGGGAGCGGCTGCGGTGCCGCCTGCGCCGGGGCGGTCAGGCCGAGGCCCGCCACCGCCGTGGTCACGGCCAGGGCCGCCAGCTGCTTCCGGAACGCGCGAATCGCCATCTGTTGCTCCTTCGAAACCCGCTCGGCGCAAGGCCAAGTTCCGTGTGAGGCAGGGGATTTCAGCGCTGATAGTTGAAGCTACCGACGAGTTCGAATTCGAGTCAATAGGCGTGCACGCAGTCGTGACCTGGGAAGCACGGGGCCACGGAGCAAAAAGGGCCGCGCTCAGCCTGCCGGCGCGTCCTGCGGCAGGGCGAAGTCGAGGACGTCCTCCGCGGTGCGCTCGGTGTGCTGCGCCGCTTCGCGTACGTCGGCGAGGACGTCGCCGTGCTCGTCGACGAGACGGTCGTAGATGGGCGCCGGGGCGGTGGACGGTGCGGGCACGGTGCGAGGCTCCTGGTCTTGCGGCTCCGATGTCCCTGCGACATCGGTCCCACCTGGTGGTTCGGGACAAAGGGGGACCCTACGCGTCCGTGACGAGCCACGATCAGCCGGGGTGCGTCCCGGGCCGCCGGAACTGTAACCACTAGTAGGTACGGACTGGCCCGGCTGCGCCGACGCGCTCGCGCGTCGGCGCAGCTTGAGCCCGGGCCGGGGGAGGGCTGGCCAAAACACGCCGGCGCGCGTGGAGGTCTGGTCCGTACGCGTACCGGAGTGGCGGACGAGTAGCGCGGACGCCCGGAGGATGCCCGCGTCCGGGGCCGCTTCGGGCCAAGTGTGTCCGTCCCCCGGACACGAATCCGTGTTCCCGCTACATAAGAAAGGTGGAAGCGAGGCCCCGCGGTGGACAGGGGAGGGCCGTCGGATGGTCACACTCAGCGTCACCCTGATACTCATCATCATCGCCATCATGCTGCTGCGCCGACCGGTCGCCGCGAGAGGCCGCGGGGACACCGCTCTCGTGATGGCGCTCGTCCTCATACTCGGTGTGCTCATCGCTCCGACCTCGTTCGGACAGGCCATCACCAGTGGGGTCAACCAGCTCGCGACCAGCATCTCCTCGTGGGGCGGGTGAACGCGCGGTCCCGCCCATGACCGCAGCTCACGGCCCTGTCACCGGGCCGTGCCAGACTCGGACGCATGAAGATCAGAGATGCCCGGGACGGCGACTGGGAGCGGATATGGCCGTTCTGGCAGCGGATCGTCCGCGCCGGTGAGACCTACACCTGGGACCCGGAGACCACCGAGCCCGAGGCCCGTGCGCTGTGGACGGGCCCGGGCCGACGGGTGTTCGTCGTGACGGACGACGCCGGGACGGTCGTCGCCAGCGCGTACGTCAAGGCCAACTACGGCGGGCCGGCGGCGGCCGTCGCGAACGCCGGGTTCATGGTCGACCCGGCGCACGGCGGGCACGGCTACGGCCGGGCCCTGGCCGAGCACGTCCTGGCCGAGGCCGCGGCGGACGGCTACCGCGCGATGGTGTTCAACGCGGTCGTGGAGACCAACCCGGCCGTGGGCCTGTGGACTTCGCTCGGCTTCACGATCCTCGGCACCGTGCCGGACGCCTATGACCACCCGCGCCACGGCCGCGTCGGGCTGCACATCATGCACCGCGCGCTGTAGGGCCCCTCCACCGAGGACACCCCGTCGGGTTAGGCTTGCCTAACTTAAGGGGTGTCCTCGTGGTTTCGCGGGGCGTCCCCGTCGTTCTCCCCGCGCCTGCACCGAAGGAGCCCGCATGACGGCGACGCCCGCCGCCGAGCAGCCGCCCGCCCTCGCGCCCGCCCGGCCCCGGGATCCGCGCCGCTGGCTGATCCTGGGCGTGATCTGCCTCGCGCAACTCGTCGTCATCCTCGACAACACGATCCTGAACGTCGCCGTCCCCACCCTCACCGACGACCTCGGCGCGACGACGGCCGACATCCAGTGGATCATCAACGCCTACGTCCTCGTGCAGGCCGGGCTCCTGCTCGCGGCGGGCGCCGCCGCCGACCGCTACGGCCGCAGGCGGCTGCTCCTCGCCGGACTCGCCGTCTTCGGCGCCGGATCCCTGGCGGCCGGACTCGCCCACAGCACCGCCCAGTTGATCGCCGCCCGCGCCGGCATGGGCGTCGGCGGCGCCCTGCTCCTGACCACCACGCTCGCCGTCGCCGTCCAGGTCTTCGACGAGGACGAACGGGTGCGGGCCATCGGCATCTGGGCCGCGGTCAACGCCCTCGGCTTCGCCGCGGGACCGCTCGTCGGCGGCGTCCTCCTCGACCACTTCTGGTGGGGCGCCCTCTTCCTCGTCAACCTGCCCGTGGTCGTCCTCGGCCTGTGCGCCGTCGCCGTCCTCGTGCCGGAGAGCCGGGCCGAGCAGAGCCACCGCCCCGACCTGCCCGGCGCCCTGCTCTCCACGGTCGCCATGACCGCGCTCGTGTACGCCGTCGTCTCCGGGCCCGAACACGGCTGGAGCTCGGCCCAGGTCCTGCTCGGCGCGGTCGTCGGCGCCTGCGCCCTGGCCGCCTTCGTCGCCTGGGAACGCCACTTCCCGCACCCGATGCTGGACATGAGCTTCTTCAGCAACCGGACCTTCACCGGAGCCGTGTTCGGCGCGCTGCTCATCACGTTCGGCAGCGGCGGCGCCCTGTTCCTGCTGACGCAGCAGCTCCAGTTCGTCCTCGGATACGGCCCGTTGGAGGCGGGGCTGCGGACCGCCCCGTTCGCCCTGACCGTCGTCCTGCTCAACTTCACCGGCATATCGGCCCGGTTCAGTACACGCCTCGGCATCCCCGGCGCCGTCGCTCTCGGCATGACGCTGCTGGCCTGCGGACTGGCAGCGGTCGCCGTCGCCGGACGCCTCGTCGACGGGTACGGCGGACTGCTCGCCGGGCTCGTCCTGATGGGGGTGGGCTGCGCCTTCGCCAACCCGGCGATGGCCGTCGCCGTCCTCGGCTCCATGCCGCGCGAGAAGGCCGGCGCCGGTGCGGGCATCGAGGGCACGGTCACCGAGTTCGGCAGCGGCCTCGGCGTGGCCGTCCTCGGCGCGGTGCTCAGCGCCCGCTTCTCCGCGCTGGTCCCGGTGACCGCCGCCTCGCTCCCGGCCGCCCTCGCGGCGGCGGACTCCGGCGCCGAACGCGCCACGGTGACGCGGGCGTTCGGCTCGGCGCTCGAGACCGGTCAACTCGTGGGCGCGGCAGCCGTGTTGATCGGCGGTCTGGTCGCGGCGACGCTGCTGCGCCGCGCCGAACGCGGAGCTGCGCCGGTGGCCGTCCCCGTCACAGATCCAGCGTGATCCTGACCCCCTTCGCGCGGGACACGCACACCATCAACGTGTCGTTGCGGGCCTTCTCCTGCTCGCTCAGCACGCTGTCGCGGTGCTCGACCTCGCCGGCCAGCACCTCGGTCTCGCAGGTGCCGCACGTGCCCTCGGTGCAGGAGTAGAGGACCTCGATCCCGGCGTCCCGCACCGTGGCGAGGATCGTCCGGTCGGCCGGCACCGTCACCGTCCGCCCCGACCGGGCCAGTTCCACCTCGAAGGGCCGGTCGCCGCCGGTGTCCGCCGCCGTGGGTGTGAAGCGTTCCGTACGCAGCGCCCCGGTCGGCACCAGCGCCTCGACCGCGCGGAGCAGCGACTCGGGGCCGCAGGCGTAGACGAGTTCACCGGGCCGCAGTCCGGCCAGCCGGGCCGCCAGATCCAGCGGCCCCTCGCACAGGTGGAGCCGCTCGGCGGGGTACAGGGCGGCCAACTCCTCGGCGAACGCCATGGAGTCCAGCGACCGGCCGCCGTAGAACAGCGACCACTGCGGGGCCGCCGCCAGCATCGGCACGATCGGGGTGATGCCGATGCCGCCCGCGACGAACCGGTACGCGGGCGCGGGCTCGAGCGGGAAGTGGTTGCGCGGCCCGCGTACCGGGACACGGCTGCCGGGCCGGAGTGCGTCGTGCACATGCGCCGAGCCGCCCCGGCCGGCCGGCTCCCGCAGCACGGCGATCCGCCAGGAGCGGTCGTCGCCGCCGCACAGCGAATACTGCCGCTCGAGGCCCTCGCCCAGCAGCAGATCGATGTGCGCGCCCGGCTCCCATGCGGGCAGGGGCGCGCCGTCCGGGCGGCGCAGGAGCAGGGAGACGACGTCGGCGGTCTCCTGGCGGCGTTCGGCGACAAGGAGGTCGAACGTGGCGAGTGTGGTGAGCGAGTCGGTCACGGGGTGCGGTCCTCTTCTGCGCTGAGTCGATCTTCCGTACCGGGGCAGACTCCCGTGCCGGGGTGGCTCTCCGTACCGGGCTGGTCTGGGTGGTCGGGGTGGGCGAGCATCCACTCCCACATCGCCACCGGGTCCTGGCAGGTGTGGAGCGCACCGCAATGGCAGCGCCCGCTCAACTGGTCCGTGCCGGGCAGCCATGCGACGCGGAAGACCTGGGACCCCGTACGCGCACTCATCCGGCGGCCAGCTTCCCGAGGATGCGGCGCGCCGCGAGACCACCGGTGTCGATGTTGATGCTGAGCTCCTGATAACCGGCGGGCTCGGTGTCCAGGGTGCGCTGAAGCAGGTTGAGCGCGTCCACGTCCTGCATGACGACCGTGTGGTTGAAGTCCCGCAGGAAGGTGGTGACTTCGTCGTTCTCCACGGCGAAGTTCCGGGAGACCGCCCAGAAGTCGTAGACCTTGCCGGGCGCAGACGGCGTGATGGCGTACGTGATCTCCGTACGGAACTGCGGACTGTCGGCGCCCGCCGGGCTGATGCGGCTGTGCAGCAGGTACAGGCACGGCGCGTGGTACTCGATGTCCTGGAGGCGCTGGATCCGTCCCTCGATCCCGGTGGACCGGGCGTAGAACGGCGGGCACTCGGCGTCGGCCATGTGCCGCGAGACGCGGACGATCCCGGCCGCCTCGTCGACCTCCGTCGTGATCGGCGTCTCGGCGACCTCGGGCGTACCGATGTAGCCGCCGTGCAGGTACGTCTCGTGCGAGAGGTCCATCAGGTTGTCGACGAGGAGCATGTAGTCGGCGTCGATCGGCTCCATGCCCTGCACGGTGACCCAGCCGTCCTGCGCGAGATGCGGGGCGCGGGGGATCGCCGCGACGTCGGCCGCCGCCGGATCGCCGAGCCACACCCACACCATCGCGTCGACCTCGGCCACCGGGTACGCACGCACCCGCGCCGTACGCGGCACACGTTTCTGCCCTGGTACGTACACACACGTACCGCTCGTGTCGTAGGTGAAGCCGTGATACCCGCACACCACCCGGTCGCCGTCGAGGCCGCTCGCCGAGAGCGGGTACCTGCGGTGCACGCACCGGTCGGCGAGGGCGACAGGATCGCCCGCCTCCGTGCGGTACAGGGCGATCGGCTCGCCGAGCACGGTCCGGCCGAGCAGCTCGCGCCCGACCTCCGAGGCCCAGGCGGCGACGTACCAGTGGTCGCGGGCGAAGGCCGAATGAGACGGGTGTGCGGCCATGGCAGGTGTCCCTCCTGTCACCGCGCGCGGCACCGTCGCCGCGCGTCGCCCACCACAGTGGTGACCCGCGTCACAGCCCTCAACGGCACTTCCGTCAGGCGGAAGCCGAGGGGCGGGGCGAGACGGGCTGCCAGCCCAGGGCCCGGGAGATGCCGCGTCCGGCCAGCTGGACCGCCGGAATCAGGACGGGTGTCCGGGGGCCGGTGACCGGGACGACGACGGAGACCGCCGCGACGACGTCCCCGCGCGGCCCGCGCACCGGCGCGGCCACCGAGACCGCGTCGTCGGTGATCTGACGGTCGCTCACCGCGACGCCACCGCGCCGCACGTCGGCCAGGATCCGCCGCAGCGGCTCCGGATCGGTGACGGTGTACGGGGTGAAGGCGGTCAACTCGGCTGCCAGGTAACGCTCCTGGAGCACCAGGTCTCCGTGGGCGAGCAGCACCAGACCCACTCCCGTGGCGTGCAGCGGCCAGCGCGCACCGACCCGCGAGTGCACGCCGACCGCCGAACGGCCCGACAGGCGCTCGATGTAGACGACCTCCTGGCCGTCGCGCACGGCGAGATGCACGTTCTCGTGCGTCGCCTCGTACAGGTCCTCCAAGTACGGCAGCGCGGCCTGCCGCAGGCCGAGACCGCGCGGGGCGAGCGCGGCGATCTCCCACAGCCGCAGCCCCACGTGGTAGCGGCCTGCGTCGTCGCGTTCGAGGGCGCCCCACCGGGTCAGGGCGCCGACGAGCCGGTGCGCGGTGGGCAGCGGCAGATCGGCGCGGAACGCGACCTCGGTGAGCGTGAGGGCCGGTGAGTCCTGGTCGAACGCGCCGAGCACGTCGAGCAGGCGGTCGGCCGCGGAGCGGTGCACGGCAGCCGTCCTACGGGGTCGGGCAGTGGGTACGCAGGAAGTCCAGCAGCACGCTGTTGAACCGCTCGGGCTGCTCGGCGCCCGGCAGATGCCCGGCCTTGTCGATGACGGCGAGCGTCGCGTCCGGGACGAGCCGGGCGATCGACTCCGCCTCGGCGACCGGTGTGTAGGCGTCGTCGGCGCCGACCACGACCAGCGCGGGCACCCGGGCGGCGGCGAGACTGTCCCGGTAGTCGGGCCGCTCGGCCCGCCCGCGCAGCGCGGCGGCCGCACCCCGCGGATCGGTGGCGCGCATCATGGCGAGGACGTGCGCGGCGACGTCCGGCAGCGCGGTCACGTTGTAGTCGGCGAGCATCTTGTCGATGACCTCGTCGGCGTACCCGTTCATGCCCTCGGCGAGGAGCCGGTCGGCGAGCCGGTTGCGCAGCGCCCTGCCCTCGGCGGTCTCGGCGGGCGCCGACGTGTCGGACAGGACGAGGGCGCGGGTCCGCCGCGGGTGGCGCAGATGGAACTCCATGGCGATCTGCCCGCCCATCGAGACGCCGCCGACCACCGCGCGCCCGATCCCGAGGTGGTCGAGCAGGGCGGCGACGTCGTCGGCGAAGCGGGACAGCGGGACACTGCCCGGCGTGACGTCGCTCGCGCCGTAGCCCCGCAAGTCCGGCGTGATCACGCGGTACCCGGCCGCGACCAGCGCCTCCACCTGCGGACGCCACAGCGTCCGGTCGAACGGATGGCCGTGGACCAGGACGACCGCGACCCCCGCCGACGGCCCGTGGTCGTCGTGGCGCAGGACGGCGCCGGCCACCGTGAGCTGATCCATCGGACACTCCTGACGTGATCGTTCGCCGCTGGGTCGGTGGCGGCACGCTAGGCCGAGCGCCGTGTTCCGATCAAGAGGATTACCGGCCCGATCGAGTCCCTGGGACCGCCTTTCTCCTCCGGCGGGCGTCCTCACTAAACTGGACGGCACCCGTACTGAGGAACGACCTTGAACACGCACCACCGGCCCGACATCCGCCTCGTCGTCACCGACATGGACGGCACCCTCCTGGACGCCGACGGGCGCGTCCCCGACTCCCTGTGGCCGCTGCTGGCCGAACTGGACCGCCGCGGCATCGTCTTCTGCCCCGCCAGCGGCCGCCAGTACGCCACCCTCGCCGACCAGTTCGCCGCCGTGGACGACGGCGGGATGGTGTACATCGCGGAGAACGGCACCTACGTCGTCCGCGGCGGCGCCGAGATCAGCTCCGACCCGCTGGATCCCGCCGTCGCCTCCTGGCTCGTCAAGGCGGTGCGCCAGCTCACGGACGAGGGAGTGGACGCGGGCGCCGTCGTCTGCGGCAAGCGCTCCGCGTACGTGGAGCGGTCCGACGAGGCGTTCATGGCGGAGGTCCGCAAGTACTACCACCGGCACCGGATCGTCGAGGACGCCACCGCCATCGACGACGAGGTGCTCAAGGTCGCCCTCTTCGACTTCGGCCGCGCCGAGGTGACCACGGCCCCGGCCCTGGCTCCCCTCGTCGATTCGCATCAGGTCGTCGTCTCCAGCGAACACTGGGTCGACGTCATGGCACCCACGGCCGACAAGGGCGAGGCCGTCCGCCGGCTCCAGCGCGAACTGGGCATCACCGCCGCCCAGACCATGGTGTTCGGCGACTACCTGAACGACCTCCAGATGCTGGACGCCGCCGACTGGTCGTACGCCATGGCCGAGGCCCACCCGGAGGTCCGCCGCCGCGCCCGCCACCAGGCCCCGTCGAACACGGAGAACGGCGTCGTGCGCACGATCAGGCAGGTACTGGGCCTGCCGGCCGAGGACTGACCCGGAAATCCATCAAGGCGCCTCAGTGTCCGGCGGCCAGCTTCACGGCCACCACCCCGACCCCGATCACGGCATTGAGCGCCGCCGTGACCAGGGCGCCGAGCGGTCCCGCGCCGACCCGCCGGCCGCCCGTGAAACCCCAGAAAGCCAGCGCCGCGACCTCGCTGCCCACCGAGACCCACAGCGCCGTGGTCAGCTCCAGCACACCCGCCGCGGACAGGCCGATCAGCAGCAGCGGGCCCACGGCGCTGGTCAGCAGCGGGCTGCTGGTGAACACCGTGTGCCGGATCTCCGGCAGTCGTGGCATCCGGCCGTGCGCCACCGGGCGCGCCTGCAGATCGGCGACGAGCGTGGCCAGCCACAGGCCGAGCGCGGTGACCGCGACCGAGACCGCCGCCGCCGTGGGCCCGGGATGCCTGCTCTGCGCCAGACTCACCAGCACGGCGAGCAGGGTGAGCGAGGCGTAGATACGTTCCTTGAGTCGCTCGCGCAGCACGTCCGCGCGCTCCTGCGCCGCCGCCTCCGGTGACTTGCTCTCGGTCATGGCCGCACCATAGGACCTGTCCTGCGGCGAAGGCGGTATCCGGCCGTCCTGCGCGGCCCCGCGCCCGCGACGTTTTCGGCCGAACCGGCCCTTGGCACGATCTCCTGACGGATCGTGGACGATCGTGGACCCATGACCTCCGAGAGCACCCCGGCATCCGAGGACCGACCCGACGTACCCGACTGCTACGTCTGCGGCGCCGAAGCGCGCTTCGACACCCTGCCGCCTCGCGAGCGCATCGCCTTCGACCCGCACTGGCGCGTCGCCCACGCCTTCGGCACCGCGCTGCCCGGCTGGCTGGTGCTGCTGCCCCGACGCCATGTCACGGCCGTGCACGACCTCACCGACACGGAAGCCGCCGCGCTGGGAATGTGGCAGGTCAGGGTCGCCCGGGCGCTGCGCGAGGTGACGGGGTGCGTCAAGACGTACGTCGCCCAGTTCGCGGAGGCGGAGGGGTTCGCGCATGTCCACTTCCATCTCGTGCCGCGCATGGAGGACCTGGACGCCACCCGGCGCGGGCCCGCCGTCTTCGAGTACCTGCGCCGTCCCGAGCCGGAACACGTGAGCGCCGCCCAGGCCGACGAGGTGGCCCGCGCGCTGCGCGCCCGGCTGTGAGCGGGGTGCGCGGGCGGGGTTCCAGAATGCCCGGATCACATCGCCTCATTGGCATGGACCTGTTCATGATCACTCGCTAGGCTCCCCAGCGGCAGGCCATGAGAGCGCTCCCAGGCCGTGCCGACCCGGTTCCGACCCTGGTTCCACTGGTTCCACCCTGTTCCACCCCCACCACACGGGAACGACGAAGGGCTGATCCATGCGACGTACCAGACCCATCCGTGCCGTCCTGACCGCGCTGCTGGTCTCCGGGGCCTGTGCCACGGCCGGATTCCTCCCGGCCCAGGCGGCCGGTGCGGACACCCCGCGCGCCGAGCGCGCCGCCGCCTCCGACGGCCTGCTCACCGCCATGCAGCGCGACTTCGGCCTCACCGCACCGCAGGCCGAGGCGCGACTGGCCGCCGAGAAGCAGGCGACCGCCACCGAGAAGCAGGCCCGGCAGGCCGCCGGTTCCGCCTATGCCGGTTCCTGGTTCACCCCCGAGCGGCAGGAGCTGACGGTCGCCGTCGCCGACCGCGCCAAGGCCGCCGAGGTCCGCGCGACCGGCGCGAAGGTCCAGGTCGTCGACCGCAGCGCTGCCCAGCTCGACGCGGCCAAGAAGCGCATCGACGCGCTCGACGCCCCGACCGGCGTGAGCAGTTGGCGCGTCGACTGGAAGTCCAACCGGGTCGTCGTCGAGGTGCTCGCCGACCAGCAGTCGGACAACGATGTCAAGACGTTCCTCGCCCGCGCCGGCAAGTCCGGCCCGCTGACGGTGCGCACCACGGAGCACGCCCCCACCACCTTCGCCGCCGGCACGGTCGGCGGGGACCCGTACTACACCGGCAACGTCCGCTGTTCCATAGGCTTCTCCGTGCACGGCGGCTTCGTCACCGCCGGCCACTGCGGCGGCGCGGGGCAGAGCGTCAGCGGCTGGGACCGCTCGTACGTCGGGAACTTCCAGGGCTCCTCGTTCCCGGACAACGACTACGCGTGGGTCAACGTCGGCAGCGGCTGGTGGACGGTGCCGGTCGTCCTCGGCTGGGGCACCGTCTCCGACCAGCTCGTCCGCGGCTCGAACGAGGCGCCGGTCGGCGCCTCGATCTGCCGCTCCGGTTCCACCACGCACTGGCACTGCGGCACCGTGCTCGCCAAGAACGAGACCGTGAACTACAGCCAGGGCGCCGTCCACCAGATGACCAAGACCAGCGTCTGCGCCGAAGGCGGCGACTCCGGCGGCTCGTTCATCAGTGGTGACCAGGCCCAGGGCGTCACCTCGGGCGGCTGGGGCAACTGCTCCAGCGGCGGCGAGACCTGGTACCAGCCCATCAACGAGATCCTGGGCCGCTACGGCCTGACCCTGCACACGGCCTGACCCGTCCACCCGGGCACCGCGCTCCGGGCGCACCGTCAATTCGCCGCTTGTTCAGGTGAGTTGCGGCGAGGAGTCTTCTGAAGCTGTCGGGGGCATGACATCACTGTCATGCCCCCACAGTGACACAGGAGACCCCAGTGAATCCGACCCGAACCCTCCGCAGAGCCTCCCTGGCCGCCGGCGGCGCCCTCGCCCTCGTGATCGGCTTCGCCGGCACCGCGCTCGCCGCTCCGCCCGGCGCCCTGCCCGCCAACGCCGACGCGACCGAGCAGACGTACCAGCCCGCGTTCGACTACGACACCGACGGTTGCTACCCCACCCCCGCCATCGGCCCGGACGGCACTGTCAACGGCGGTCTCAAGCCGAGCGGCGCGCTGAACGGGCAGTGCCGCGACGCCTCCGACCTCGACAACACCAACGGCTACGCCCGCTCCAAGTGCAACAACGGCTGGTGCGCCGTCATCTACGGCCTGTACTTCGAGAAGGACCAGGCGGTCGCCGGCAGCGGGCTCGGCGGTCACCGCAACGACTGGGAGCATGTCGTCGTCTGGGTGAAGGACGGCCAGGCCGCATACGTCGCCACCTCCGCCCACGGCGGCTTCAAGATCTACCCGCGCGACCAGATCCGCTGGGACGGCACCCACCCCAAGGTCGTCTACCACAAGGACGGGATCAGCACCCACTGCTTCCGCCCCGCGACCTCCGGCGACGAACCGCCGGAGAACCACCGCGGCAGCTGGCAGTTCCCGACCCTGGTCGGCTGGAACGGCTATCCGGCCGGTCTGCGCGACAAGTTGAGCTCCTACGACTTCGGCAGCGCCAATTTCGGCCTGAAGGACAGCAGTTTCGCGAGCCACCTCGCCGCCGCCCTGCCCTCCGGAGTGCCCTTCGACGTCAACGCCTGAGCGAGCGCGCGCCGTTGTACGCGAAAGTAAGTTACTGAACCGTAACCCTCTAAGTGCTACCGGCGGTAACTCCGTGCTGGATACCGTCCCCGCCATGCGTGGGGACGGTGGGACGACCGTGCCGCACGCATCGTCGGCCTGCCCCACCCCGGCCGACGGCCGCCAGGTCCGGAGTCCGCTCCGCCTGCACTCAGGAGGTTCCCCATGCCCGCTCCCGCCCGCCTGCTGGCCGCCGCCGTCACCGTCGCCGCCTGCGTCGGCGCGCAGGCCCTGCCCGCCGCTGCCGCGGACAGCTCGCAGAACGTGGTCTCGCGCGGCGTCACGATCCCCGCCTTCTACAACCCGCCGGCCGAACTGCCCGCCGCCAACGGGGCGCTGATCCGCAGCGAGCCGCTGCCGCTGGCGCTGACCCTGCCCACGCTGCACGGCCCGCTGCCCGGCAAGGCGACCCGCCTCATGTACCGCACGACCGACTCGACCGGCGCCCCCGCCGCGGTCACCGGCGCCTACATCGAGCCCACGGCGAAGTGGCGCGGCGGTGGACCCCGGCCGCTCGTCGCCGTCGCCCCCGGCACCATGGGCCAGGGCGACCAGTGCGCGGCCTCCCTCGGCCTGGAGCACCCGCTGAGCCTCAACGGACAGACGGTGTCGGTGGGTTACGAGGACCTCTCGATCTACCGGCTCCTCGCCAAGGGCGTCGCGGTCGTCGTCACCGACTACGTCGGCCTGGGCGCGACCGACCGCCTGCACACCTACGTCAACCGGCTCGACGGGGGACATGCCGTGCTCGACGCGGTCCGCGCCGCCCGCGCTGTGCAGGGGTCGACGGTGACCACCGCCTCGCGCGTCGGCCTCTTCGGCTACAGCCAGGGCGGCGGCGCCACCGCCGCGGCCGCCGAACTCCAGCCGACGTACGCGCCCGACGTCACCCTCGCCGGTACGTACGCGGGGGCGCCGCCCGCCGACCTGACCGAGACGACGAAGGGCATCGACGGCACCGATCTCGCGGGCGCGCTCGGCTGGTCGCTGAACGGATTCCTGCAGTCCGAACCGGAGTTGCGGCCGATCGCGGAGGCGCACCTCAACGACAAGGGCCGGGCCGCGCTGAAGGACCTGTCGACCATGTGCGTCGGCGACACGATCTTCGCGTACAACTCGGCGCGCAGCGCGGACTGGACCAGCGACGGCACATCACTCGCCGAGATCATCCAGGCCGAACCGCGACTCCAGGAGTTCCTCGCCCAGCAGCGGATCGGCACGATGAAGCCCGCCGGCCCCGTCCGGGTGGCCACCGGCGTCAGTGACAACCTCGTCCCGCACGGCCAGGCACGCCAGTTGGCCGTCGACTGGTGCGGCCGCGGCGCGCAGGTCACCTACAAGCCGGTGCGGCTGCCCGATGTGGGGCGCGCCCTGCTCAACCACTTCGCGCCGCTGCTGACCGACCAGGGCAGCGCCATCGACTGGCTCACCGACCGTCTCTCCGGCGAGCCGGCCGACTCCAACTGCGCGGCCCTGCCCGGGCAGCCGTGATGTGACAGCATGACGGGGCTCAGCTCTTGATCGATCCTGCTGCCGTCGTCCGAAGGGATGTCCGAGGCCCATGGTCCGCGCCGTCACCCTCATCCGCTCCGACGCTCTGTCCGACGTCGCCGAGTACGCGTACGCGGCCACGGCGCCGGCCGAGGCCCGGCACGTCTTCCTCGCCGGTTCCTGCCCGCTGGAGAAGGACGGCTCGACCGCGGCGGTCGGTGACTACGCGGGCCAGGCGGCGAAGTGCGTGGAGAACATGCGGGTCGCCCTGGCCGCGGCGGGCGCGGATCTCGAGGACGTCATCAGCACCCGCGTGCTCGTGGCGTCGACGCGGCAGGCCGATCTGGTGACGGCCTGGGAAGTGGTCCGGGACGCCTTCGGCGAGCACGACGTGCCGAGCACCCTGCTGGGCGTCACGGTGCTCGGCTACCACGACCAGCTCGTCGAGATCGAGGCCGTCGCGGCCGTGCTCGACGACTGATCCCCATACGACGATGGGCCCAACTGCTGCGTGATGCGCAGCAGTTGGGCCCTCCGCATCACTTCGCGGTGACCTTCACCGGTTCCGTCTCGGCGGAACTGTGCCGCTCCGCCCAGCTCTCCAGCGCCGTCCTGCACGCGTGGTCGAGATGGTGCAGGCCCGACAGGTGCAGCTCGACGGGACGATTCTGCGGCAGCGCCTCCAGGCTGTCGAGGATCTTCGGCAGCTTCAGGAACGTCGCGTTGCCCGACAGGTACGCCTGCACCGGACCGGCGCCCTTGTCTATGACCTCCAGCTTCACGTGCGAGGAGTCCCAGGCCGTCTTGACGACGGACAGGGCGACACCGATCAGGACGCCCTCGAACATGCTGACCGCGACGATCGACACCGCGGTGACGACAAGGATCAGCGCCTCGCCGCGGTGCTCACGCCACAGCCCCACGAGGGACCGGACCGGGATGAGCTTGGCCCCGGCGTGCACCAGCACACCCGCGAGCGCCGGGATCGGGATGTAGGCGAGGACGCCCGGCAGCAGCGCCGCGAACAGCAGGAGCCAGACGCCGTGCATGACGCGGGAGGCCTTGGTGCGCGCGCCGGCCTGCACGTTGGCCGCGCTGCGCACGATCACCGCGGTCATCGGCAGTGCGCCGAGCACACCGCAGACCGCGTTGCCCGCGCCCTGCGCCACCAGCTCCTTGTCGTACGCGGTGCGGGGTCCGTCGTGCATCCGGTCCACGGCCGCCGCGCTGAACAGCGATTCGGCGGAGGCGATGAGCGTGAACGCCACGATCGTGCCGATCAGCCCGACGCCCGCGAGTTCGCCGAAGGCGTCCAGGGACGGCGGCTGGATCGATCCGAGCAGTCCGTTGACCTCGACGGTGGCCACCGGTGCGTCGAAGACGACCGCGGCGGCGGTCGCGAGTCCGATCGCGGCCAGCGGCCCGGGGACCACCCGTACACGGGCCGGCATGCGCTTCCACAGCACCAGGACGGCGACGGTACCGGCGCCCAGCGCCAGCGAGGCGAGCGACGTGGCGCTGCCGACGGAGTCGACCAGCGCCGCGGGCAGTCCGGCTATCTTGCCGAGCCCCGATTCAGGGGCCTCGGCGGCGAGGACGGAGTACAACTGGCCCGCGATGAGTACGAGACCGATGCCGGCCAGCATGCCCTCGACCACCGAGACCGAGATGGCCCGGAAGTAGCGGCCCAGTTTCAGGACACCCATTCCGATCTGGAGCAGGCCCGTCGCCAGGACGACGACACCGAGCACCGGCAGGCCGAACTCGTCCACGGCCTCGTACACCAGGACGGTCAGTCCGGCCGCGGGTCCGGAGACCTGGAGGCTGCTGCCGCGCATCAGCCCGGCGACGATGCCTCCGACGATGCCGGTGACCAGGCCGATCTCAGCGGGCACGCCCGAGGCGACCGCCACGCCCACGCAGAGCGGGAGCGCGACGAGGAAGACGACCAGGGAGGCGGTGAAGTCCGCCTTGATGTGGGGGTATTTGGTCATCACGGCGCTCACAGAGCCTCGAACGAGTCGGTCTCGGGGCGGTGTTCGCTGACTTTCCCGGTGTGGACCTCGTAGTACCAGCCGTGCAGTCGCACCCGGCCGTCCGCGAGGCGTCGCTCCACGCACGGGTAGGAGCGCAGCCGCAACAGCTGGGCGAGGACGTGTTGTTGGACGCCGCCCGCGACGGTCGGGTCCGAGGGGTCCTGCGTGGTGGGGCTGTCGGCCGCGTGTGCGAGCCAGTCGCGCACGGCGGGCACCGCCGCGAGATCGTCGCCGCGTACCAGCGCGCCGACCGCGCCGCAGTGCGAGTGCCCGCAGACGACGATGTCCTGGACGCCGAGCACCTCGACGGCGTACTCGATGGTGGCGGCTTCGCCGCAGGGGCCGCCGGTCGGGGCGGGCACGATGTTGCCCGCGGTGCGCAGCTCGAAGAGTTCCCCGGGGCGGGCGCCGGTGATCAGGGCCGGCACGACCCGCGAGTCGGAACAGGTGATGAACAGAACCTGGGGGGACTGGCCCTCGGCGAGCCGGGCGAACTCCTCAGGGCGTTGTCCGAACGTACGGGCGTTGTCGATGAGGGGCTGCATGATGTGGTGTTTCCTCCTGGCGCGCCGTGGGGGCGCGTCGGGCTGACAGGGCAGAGGGGAGTGCGAACTCTCCTGTCAGCAGCGGAAGACCTGAAGGGTGGCCGCGGTGAGGTCCGGTACGGCTCTGCTCGGGCGGGCGCGCGCGTCGGTGGCCGGGGCCGGTGGCGAGAAGGCCGGGGGCCGCCGGGCCGGTGTCAGTGGGGCGGGGTACGGGAGTTGTGTGCTGCCCGCGGTCGCGCGGTGCCGGTCCCGGGTGCGGAACACCTCGACAGGATCTCGGGGATGTGTGTGGCCGCCGGGTCCGGCCGTCGGGCCCTGCTCGACGGACGCGGTCACCGCCGACCGGGCCAACTGATCGGACTTATGTGCGGGAGTGAACGCGCGCACGGAAGTGAAGGACGACAGGGCCAGTACGGCGGAAACGACGAGGGTCACCCAGGTGCGGGCCTTCCCACCTTGGAACACGCGCCCTCCTCCCGAGCGGCCGTATGTCAAAGATAAACCAACGATTGGTCAACCGGAGGTCAAGAGGAAGATTAGCTGTGCAAAGGTGATCACCGGGTTAACACCACGTTTCGTCTGCAAGGAAGCGTGAAAAGTGCGGTCGATTGGCGCGAACGACGCGGTGGGAAGCGGCGCAGGTGCGCCGCGCATGTGCGTCACGCACATGCGCCGCGCACCGCGGCTCCCGGACCCCCGTTCAGCGGGCGTCCGCGCCCAGTCCCAGCGTCCGGCCCGGCCAGCGTCCGCGCAGCCACCGGTCATGGCTGGCGACGACGATCGCGCCCGGCGCCTCACCCAGGGCGTCCTCCAACTCGTCGCACAGGCGCGGCGACAGATGGTTCGTCGGCTCGTCGAGGAGCAGCAGCGCGACCGGGTCCGCCACGAGCAGGGCCAGCGCGAGGCGCCGCCGCTGCCCCACGGAGAGCAGGCCCACCGGTCTGTCCAAATCGCTCTCGTGCAGCAGGCCGAGGGAGCGCAGGGGTACCGCGTCGGCCCGTTCGAACCCGAGCGCCCGCGTGTAGGTCTCCCGCGCCGTCCGCTCGGGCCGGGCGAACTCGGAGTCCTGGGTGAGCAGCCCCACCGTCAGATCTGCCCGCCGCCGCACCTCCCCCTCGGCGGGCAGCCGGCCGGCGAGCACGGCCAGCAGGGTCGACTTGCCGCTGCCGTTGGCCCCGGTGACCAGCAGTCGGTCGGCGGGCGACACGGCGAGCCGGTCCAGATCGAGCCGCCCCGGCACACGCACGTCGCGCATCTCTACGAGGGCCTCGTCCGGATCCGGTGCGTCGGGTCGCGGCGCACCGAACGCGGTCGGCCGGAACCGGAGCGGATGCGGCGGCTCGCCGACCTGGCGGCGCGCCAACTCGTCGAGCCGCCGTGTGGCGTTGCGGACCCGGCGGGAGATCTGGCTCTGCACCCGGTTCGCCCGTACGCCGTACCCCATCTTCTCGTTGTCGCGCGGCCCCCGGTCGGGGGCGACCCGGTGCGCGGCGACCCGGGCCGCGGTCCGCAGGTCGGCCAGTTCCTGCTGCTCCTCGGCGTACCGCCGCTCCCAGCGCTCGCGCTCGGCACGCTTCTGCGCCAAGTAGGAGCTGTAGTTCCCGCCGTACCGTACGGGGCCGTCGACGGCCGGATCGAGGTCGATCAGGTCTGTGCAGACGGCGTCGAGGAAGGCCCGGTCGTGGCTGGCCAGCACCACGGCGCCCGGCAGCGCGCGCAGTTGTTCCTCGAGGAAGACGGCCGCGTCGTCGTCGAGATGGTTGGTGGGCTCGTCCAGGAGCAGTGCCGACGGGCGGCGCACGAGGAGCGCGGCCAGGGCCAGCCGGCCCCGCTGGCCGCCGGAGAGGGTGTGCAGGGACCGGGTGTGCGGGAGAGCGTCGAGGCCGAGCCCGGCGAGCACCATCGAGGCCCGCCGGTCGGCGTCCCAGACCTCGTTCGCCTGGGCGTGTTCGAGCCGTCGGCCGTACGAGTCGAGCAACTCCGCGTATCCGGCGTCGTCCTCGGCGGTCCGGGCGAGGAGTTCACCGAGCCGTTCGAGTTCGGCGAGGTCGTCCCGGGCTTCGCGCAGCGCGTCGTCCAGGACGTCGGCGAGCGTCCGGTCGGCGTCGTACGGCATCTCCTGGTGCAGGAAACCGACGTCGCGGGGGCGCTCGACGGTGCCCGCGTCCGGTGCGTCCGTACCGGCGAGCAGTCTCAGCAGAGTCGATTTGCCGACACCGTTCTCCCCGATCAGGCCGATGCGGTGGCCGGGGGAGGCGGTGAGGGACACACCGTCCAGGACGCGCCGGGTGCCCAGGGTCCGGATGAGGTCGTGGGCGAGCAGGGCCGGTTCAGACATGTCGGGCATGAGAGAAGACCTCGGGTGAGTGACGGACGGCCCGCGGGGCCGCCCGGAACAGGGAAAAGGGGACGACGTCGAGGCCATACGGCGTTCGATGCTCCACAGCATCGGCCGATGGCCTGTCAGGTCCGGGTCTCACCCGGAGATGTCGTCGTCACCCGCCATGTTCGGCTCCTCGACTCACTCGGAAGGTCTGAGAACAGGGTCCGAGGACGCTATCACCCGTCGCGCCCTCGGCGCGGTCGGGGGCGCCGGGTCACCAGGCGCTCGGGTAGCGCTCGGGGTGTCCGCCGATGCGGCCCGGCAGCAGGCCGATCAGCACCAGCAGTGCGGTGGCGAGTGCCAGCAGCGGCAGGAAGGGAAGCGGGTGCGGTGCTTGCAGCACGACGATCACGGCGGTGGCCGCGGCGGGGGAGTGCGAGAGGTGGGTCAGCATCATGGCGCCCAGCGAGAGACCCGCGGCGACGGCGGCTCCCCAGCCGTTGCTCCCGGTCACGGAGAGGGTGGCGAACCCGATGGCGGCGGAGATCATCTGGCCGCCGATGAGGTTGCGCGGCTGCGAGATCGGCAGCCCGGGCGCCCCGTGCACCAGGGCCGCGCTGGCCGCCAGCGGAGGTATGAGCAGGGGCTGGTGCAGCAGCACGCCGACGCCGACCAGTAGCAGGAGAGCGCCGATCGCGAAGACGGTGACCCGTAGGACGTGCAGGGGGCGCGGTCGTTCGGCGGCGGTGGACGGGGGCGTGGACATGAAAGCTCCGGGCGGGGTGGGGCAGGACCCCCGAGCTTAAACAGATTGTTGATTCAGGGGTGAATCAATTGTCTGCGAGGCATGCCCGGGACCGCTCGGCGCTCCTACCGCCTGAGCCGAGGCAGGGGGGTGGTTTCGCGACAGATAAGGTTAGGCTAACCTTCGGGCCGTGAGATCTGGTGAACGCGCAGGCAGCGCCCCAAGTCCGCGCGGTCATGAGCTGTCGGCCGCGCAGGTGACCGTGGAGTACGACGGCGTCGCCGTCGTGCACGACGCGGCCCTCGTCCTCAAGCCCGGCGAAGTGACCGCCCTGGTCGGCCCGAACGGCAGCGGCAAGTCGACCTTGCTGCGCACGATCGCCCGGCTTCAGGGCGCCCGCACGGGCACCCTGACCCTCGACCCCGACACGGCCGACACCGTCGACGGATTCGACCTCACGGCCCGTCAGTTCGCCCGCCGCGTGGCCCTGTTGACGCAAGGTCGGCCCACGCCCGCCGGACTGACCGTGCGCGACGTGGTGGAGTTCGGCCGCTATCCGTACCGCGGACGCTGGGGCCGTACGGACCCCGACGGCGCCGCCGTGGTGGACCGCGTGCTCGTCATGACCGGTGTCGCGGAGCTCGCCGACCGCGGTGTCGACCAGTTGTCCGGCGGCCAGTTGCAGCGGGTGTGGCTCGCCGGCTGCCTCGCCCAGCAGACCGGCGTGCTCCTGCTCGACGAGCCCACGACCTATCTCGACCTGCGCTACCAGGTGGAACTCCTCGACCTCATGCGCGATCTCGCGGACGACGGCATCGCGGTCGGCGTCGTCCTGCACGACCTCGACCAGGCCGCCGCCGTCGCCGACCGCATCGCCCTGCTCCGCGCCGGGCGCATCATCGCCGACGGAGCGCCCGAGGACGTCCTGCAACCGGAGCGCCTCTCCGAGACGTACGGCATCCGCATCGACGTCGACACAGACCCCCTCACCGGCCGGCTGCGCACTCGCGCGATAGGCCGTCACCACAGCAGAAGCGAAAGGCTCCACAGCACGCCATGAGACGCCTCCTGATCACCGCGGCCGCCGGCACCGCCGCGGCCCTCGTCCTGACCGGCTGCGGCACGTCCGAGCCCGCCGAGACCGCCGCCGGCGACAAGTCCGAGCAGATCACCGTCACCGACGCCAAGGGCGCCAAGGTCACCCTCGACCGCCCCGCCACCAAGGTCGTAGGCACCGAGTGGAACGTCGTGGAGTCCCTCGTCACCCTGGGCGTCGACCCCGTCGGCGTCGCCGACGTCAAGGGCTACACGGCCTGGGACACCGCCGCCCCGCTGACGAACTCGCCCAAGGACGTCGGCACCCGCGGCGAGCCCAGCATGGACACGATCGCCGGGCTCACCCCCGACCTCATCGTCGCCACGACCGACCTGTCCGCCTCCGCGATCAAGCAGATGAAGAAGATCGCCCCGGTCCTCCAGGTCAAGGCCGCCAACGGCGCCGACCAGCTCGGGCAGATGAACGACACCCTCGACGTCATAGCCGAGGCCACCGGCACCCAGAGCAAGGCCAAGACCGCCAAGGCGTCCTACGAGGCCAAGGTCGCCGAAGGGAAGAAGGCGCTGAAGGAGGCCGGACTCGACGGTGCCAAGATCGCCTTCGCCGACGGCTACGCCGCCTCCAACCAGGTGTCCGTACGCGGCTACACCAGCGGCTCCCAGCTCGGTGCCGTCAACGAGGAGCTCGGGCTGAAGAACGCCTGGAAGCTCAAGGGCGACAAGGACTACGGCCTCGCCACCACCGACGTGGAAGGGCTCACCGGGCTCGGCGACGACGTGAGGTTCGTCTACATCGGCAACAAGTCCGAGACCGACGTCTTCACCAAGGACCTCGCGAACAACTCCGTCTGGAAGTCGCTGCCGTTCGTCAAGTCCGGCGACGTGCACCGCCTCGACGACGGCATCTGGATGTTCGGCGGACCGAAGTCGATGGAGAAGTACATCGACGCGGTCCTCAGCACTCTCACGAAGTAGCGCCATGACCGTCACCGCAACCCCCGCTGCCACGCCCGAGCGCACGGCCCCGTCCCCCTCGGGCGCGGTCGCGGTGACGGTCGGGCTCACCCTCCTCGTCCTCCTCGTCGCGGCTCTCGCCGTCGTCGACATCACCCAGGGCACCGCGTCCGTCGGCGCGAGCCAGGTGTGGAAGGCCCTCACCGGCCGGGCGGAGGAGGGCGACGCCTCCGTGGTCATCGCCTCCCGGCTGCCCCGCATGGCCGCCGGGATCCTCGTCGGCGTCGCGCTCGGCGCGGCCGGCGCCCTGCTGCAAGCTGTCAGCCGCAACGTGCTCGCGGCGCCCGACACCCTCGCCGTCAACGCCGGCTCCTACCTCGCTCTCGGCGTCCTGACCGTCAGCGGCGTCAGCCTGCCGCTGCTCGCCTCCTCGACGGTGGCGTTCGTCGGCGGCCTCGCGGCGGCCGCCGTCGTCCTCACCCTGGCCGGCCGCGGCGCCGGAACCGTCCGTCTCGTCCTCGCGGGCAGCGCCCTGACCCTCGGGCTCAACGCCGTCGCCGAGGCGCTGCTCCTCCTGTTCCCCGAACAGACCGACGGCCTCTACCAATGGGCTCAGGGCAGCATCAGCCAGAACGGCTTCGACGGTGTCGTCCGCATGGGCCCCGTCGTGCTCGCCGCCCTCCTCGGCCTCGTGCTCCTCGCCCGCCGCGTCGACGCCCTCGCCCTCGGCGACGAAGCGGCGCGCGGCCTGGGCGTCCCCGTCCGCGGCACGCGGGTCACCGCGGTCGTCCTCGCCTCGCTGCTGTCCGCGGCGGCCGTGACGCTCGCCGGCCCCATCGGTTTCGTCGGACTGTGCGCACCGGCCCTCGTCCGGCCGCTCGCGCGCCGCCTGCGTCCCCTCGTACGGCACCGGCTGCGGATCCCCGTCGCCGGGCTCGTCGGTGCGGCCCTGGTGCTCGGCGCCGACGTCCTGCTGCGTACCGTGACGTCGGCCGAGACCGCGGTGACCGTCCCCACGGGCATCGTCACCAGCGTCATCGGCGCGGTCTTCCTCGTCGTCATGGCGGTGCGGATGCGCGACGGCGACGCCGCCGCCGCGCCGGAGCGGCTGCGCATCCCGAGCCGGGCCGCTTTCGCGGTCACCGTCGTCGTCCTCGCGCTCGTGCTGGTCGGCGCGGTGATCGCCGGAGTCCTCGTGGGCGACAGCACGCTGCTGCTCGGCGACGTCGTCAACTGGATGACCGGGCAGGCCGGGCAGGCCGTCAGCTTCATGCTCGACACCCGGGTGCCGCGGGTGCTGGCCGCCCTGTGCGCGGGCGCCGCGCTCGCCCTGTCCGGCACGCTCGTGCAGTCCGTGACCCGCAACCCGCTGGCGGAACCTGGCGTCCTCGGCGTCTCCGGCGGCGCGGCGCTCGGCGCCGTTCTGCTCGTCACCACCGTGCCCGGCGCCGGGTCCTGGCCCGTCGCGGGCGCGGCGCTCACGGGCGCCGCCGTCAGCTCGGCGCTCGTGTTCGGGCTCGCGGCCAAGGGCGGCTTCCAGCAGAGCCGGCTCGTCCTGATCGGCATCGGTGTCGCCACCGGCACGGCCGCGCTGATCAGCCTGCTGATCGTGCTCACCGACCGGTTCAGCGCGACCAAGGCCCTGACGTGGCTGTCGGGTTCGACGTACGGGCGCACCTTCCCCGACGTCCTGCCCGTCGCCGCCGTACTCGTGATCGCGACGGTGGTGGCGGTCGCCCGGCGCAGGGAACTCGATCTGGTCTCCCTCGACGAGGACACGCCGCGGCTGCTCGGCCTGGATCTCGCGCGCGGCCGGCTCGGCTTCCTCGTACTGAGCGTCCTGCTCAGCGCCACGGCCGTGGCCGCCGCAGGCACGATCGGCTTCGTCGGGCTCGTCGCGCCGCACGCCGCCCGCGCCCTGGTGGGCCGCAGGCACGTCCGCGTCGTTCCGGTCGCGATGCTGCTCGGGGCCGCCCTCGTGTGCGCCTCGGACCTGCTGGGCCGCAGTGTCATCGCCCCGGCCCAGCTCGGCGCCGGACTGATGACGGCGGTCATCGGCACGCCGTACTTCGTGTACCTGCTGGTCCGCAGCCGCCGGTAGTACGTCGTTCAGGAACCGGCTCTCACCGGGCGCCGGCCGCGCGCAGCGTGGCCAGCGCCCGGTCCGCGTGCGCGCTCATCCGGAACTCGCTGCGGACGACGTCCAGGACGCGGCGGTCGGTCCCGATGACGTAGGTGGCCCGCTTGGTCGGCAGCGGTCCGAAACCGCGGGCCACCCCGAACCGCTCCCGCACCACTCCGTCCGGATCGGAGAGCAGCGGGAACCCGAGCGTGTGCCGCCCGGCGAACTCCCGCTGCCGCTCCACGGCGTCCGCGCTGACCCCCACGGGCCGGGCGCCGACCGCCGCGAACTCGGCGGCCAGGTCCCGGAAGTGGCAGGCCTCTGCGGTGCAGCCCGGTGTCATCGCGGCCGGGTAGAAGAACAGCACCACCGGCCCCTCCGCCAGCAGGGAGGACAGGGACGTGGGCGCGCCCGTCTCGTCGGGCAGGGTGAAGTCCTCCACGACGGAACCGGCTTGGACACGGGGGGACGCGGACACGGAGGGCTCCCGACGACGCTGGAACGAGGCGGAACAGGACACCCGAGATCGTACTCGGCGGTAGTGGTTGTTGACGGAGCGCTCCAGTGGGTAGGCGCGGCCCATGAACTCGCATGATCAGAACGTGGAGACGGCGGCTGCCGCCGCGCAGTTCCTGGCCGGGCAGCAGGTCACGGAGAAGCAGTGCGGAGGCTGCGGCACGGTGGTCGCCGGTGTCAACGGCCGCTATGCGTGCGGTGCGTGCGGCTGGATCAACCATTGGTCGGACGGGGACACCCGCCTGCCCGGGTCGGACGACGGGTGACTCTGTTCCACCGGGTGCCCTGGCGCCGCCCCGGCCCGACGTGTGGTGCATATGTGGTGCGTAGGTGATGCGCATGTGGTTCACTGTAGGAGACAGGCACCCACGACGCGCCACAGGAGGGCCGCCCCCATGGCAGGACATCCGGAACACCCGCCCAGCGAACGCCTTTCCGTCACGCTGGCGCCCCCGGCCGTCGTCGCGGTCAACGAGCTGGCCGAGACGGGCAGCGTGAGCAAAGCGGACGTCATCAACCGCGCGCTGCTGCTGCTGGGCTTCGTCGAGCGCGAGCGGGCCAAGGGGCATGAGCTGATGATTCGCGGGGCGGACGGCGAGCTGGAGCGCATCCACATCCTCTGAGGCTCCACCGAGGTCCCGGGATGCGGCCCCTTTTCGGAGGGGGCGCATCCCTTCTCTTTTTGCATGTGTCACAACCGGCGGGAGACGTCCTGCGCGGCCTGCCGGACCGCCGGTGCGAACGCGGTCAATTGCCCCTCCGTGACGAGGAAGGTGAGGGAGGAGACCGAGACGGCGCCGACCGCCGTGCCGTCGGCGTCGAGGACCGGCGCGGCCAGGGAGCAGATGGACTCGTCCGCCTCCTCGTAGTCGGTGGCATAGCCCGCGTCGCGGATCGCGGCGAGCTCCTCGGTCAGGGCGGCACGGTCGGTGTGGGTGCGCGGCGTGCGCGCCGGCAGACCTGTGCGGCTCAGGATGTCGGCCGTCTCCGCGGGCGGGAGGTGGGCCAGCAGGGCCTTGCCCGCCGCGGTGGCGTGCAGGGGCAGCGGGGTGCCGACGTCGGTGGCGATGCGGTACGCGTGGCCCGGGTCGACCTTGTGCGTGTACGTCGCGTGGTCCCCGCTGAGCACGGCCAGATGGACGGCCTGTCCGAGCCGCTGCTGGAGGGCGCGCAGGACGGCGTCGATGCCGACCGCGTCGTCGGCGAGCACCTGGGCCGCCAGTGCGCGCAGTTGGACGCCGCATCCGTAGCGCCCCTCGCCGTCGGGTGCGGCGTAGCCCTCCTCGACCAAAGTGGCCAGGACCCGGTGCGTGGAGGCCTTGGAGACGCCGGAGCGCTCCGCGATGTCGCCCAGCCGGTGCGGCCCGTCGGCGCGGGCCACCGCGTGGAGCACCCGTAGCGCCTTGGCGACGGAATTCGCGGGCTTGCTCGGTTCCATTGACCCTCCGAGGAGAAGCGGGCTATGTTGCCAATCGGTCCGTACAGCGGAACGCCATTCTACGCTACGGAACAGACTCGGGATTCTCCTCCAGGTGCGAGCCCGGCCGTCCCTCACCCCGGCCGCCTCACGCGCCCCACTCTCACGCTTGGGAAAGGCGGCCGTCCATGGCTGTACACGGATCTTCCTCCGTGGGCCCGCAACGATTCGATCTCGTCATCACGGGCGGGCTGCTGGCCGACCCCCTGCGGCCGGAGCCCGTGCCGGGAGACCTGGCGATCGCCGACGGCCGGATCGCGGCGGTCGGCGCCCCGGGCTCCCTCGCCGGCGCGGACCGCCTGGACGCCACCGGACTGCTCGTCGCGCCCGGCCTGATAGATCTGCACACTCACGTCTACGAGCCCGGCACCGACCTCGGCGTCCCCGCGGACGTGATCGGCGTCGACCAGGGCGTCACCACTGTGGTGGACGCGGGCAGCTCCGGCGCCGACGACTGGGACGACTTCGCGGATAACGTTGTCGCGCCGGCCGCCACCCGCGTACTGAGCTGGCTCAACATCTCCCGGCACGGTCTCGTGCACGGCCGCAAGGAACTCTCGCGCGGCCCGGCCGACATCGACGAGGCGGCCACGGAGAAGGTGCTGCGCGCCCACCCCGAGCGGGCGCGCGGCATCAAGATCCGGATGAGCGCCTCGGTCCTCGGCTCCAGCGGACTCGCCCCCCTGAAAGCCGCGAAGCGCGTGGCCGGCCGGGTGGGCGTGCCGGTGATGGTCCACGTCGGCAACGAGCCCCCGCACCTCGGTGACGTACTCGACCAGCTGGGGGAGGGCGACGTCGTGACGCACGCCTTCCACGGCAAACCCGGCGGCCTGTTCGGCAGCGAGAAGCAGGCGCGTGCCGCCGTGGAGCGGGGAGTGCGCCTCGACGTCGGCCACGGCAGCGCCAGCCTCAGCTTCGCCACCGCCGAACGCGCGCTCGCCGCCGGCTTCACCCCGCACACCATCAGCACCGACCTGCACAACCGCAACGTCGAGGGGCCCGTGCATTCCCTCGTCACGACCCTCACCAAACTGCTCGCGCTCGGCCTCACCCCGCAGCAGGTCATCCGCTGCTCGACCCTGCACGCCGCCCAGGTCCTGCGCCTGGACGACGAGTTGGGGACCCTGCGACCCGGGTCCGCGGCCGATCTCACGCTGCTGCGGCTCACCGAGGAAGCCACGACGCTGACCGACGCCGACGGCGCCACCCGCACCGGGAGCAGCCGGCTCCAGCCGGTCGCGGTCGTACGCGCCGGAAGCCCGCGGACCCTCCAGGCTCCGTAACCCCGGCGCGCGCCCCACCGAACCGAACCCCGAAAGGCCCGTGCATGACCACCCCCCTGATCGAGCGGCTCGCCACGGCCGTCCAGGACACCGCCCGTCCTGTCACCGACGAGGACCGGGCGGATCTGACGGCGTTCCTCCCGCTCGCCCAGGTCTACGCGCAGACGTGCGGCATCGCCTTCGACGAGACGCGCTCACTCGCGCTCGCCGTCCACGCGCTCGCCTTCGTCCGCAGGGTCCGCGAGGCGGAGCACCTCGACGCGCTCGACGACGACCTCGCCGCCGAGGTGGCCCCCGGCCGCATGGCCGCGGTCCGGACCCTCGTCGACACCTACTGCACCCCGCGCGACTTCCCCGCCCGGGACACCGAAGTCCTGCTGCTCGCCCTCCACTTCGAGGCAGCCGCACAGCTCCAGCACCAGCCCACCGCGCAGGCATGACCGACCCCTCAGGGAGCACCGCCATGACAGTCAAGATCGTGATCGGACACCGGCTCGGCAAGGGCCACGCGGTCGCCGACGGCATCCGCGCCGCGGGCGGCGAGCCCGTCCTCATCCCCGGCCCCGGTGCCGACATGAAGGTGGGCGACGTGATGGCCGCCGAAGGAGCGGACCTCGGCATCTCGTTCTGCGGCAGCGGCGGCGCGGGCGCCGTCACCGCCAAGGCCAAGTACGGCCACGACATCGAGTTCGGCATGCGCTCCGCCCAGGCCGGCGTGACCGCCGTCGAACAGGGCCGCACCGTCCTCGGCTTCGGCTTCCTCGACAGCGAGGAGCTCGGCTTCAAGGTCACCCAGGCGCTGCTCAAGAAGCTGGGCAAGGAGGCGTCGTGAAGCAGGAGCGGCACACGCTGCGGCTCAGCGGCTCGGGACCCACCAGGGAGAAGGCGTTCGCCACGGCCATCGGCCAGGTGCAGTCCGCCGTCGGCAAGCGCACGGACGGCGTCTCCTTCCGCGTAGAGCCTCTGGATCTCGATGTCGTGAACGCGGTGGAGCACCGCTGGACCGAACGGTTCCTCGGCCTGTTCTTCCCACGCACCCGTCAGCGCTTCGAGATCACGCTGCGCATCGAGGTCCAGGTGACCTCCCTCGACCTGGACGCCCTCGACTTCACGGTGCGCGAGGAGCGGCTCACGCCGCTCCAGCACGCACTGCGCATGAGGTGACCCGATGAATCACACCCTCACCGTCCTTCTGGAATCGCTGGTCATCGGCGCTCTGATCGGCTTCGGCGCGAGCGCGGGCGTGGCCCGTATGTTCCACGCGCCGAAGGTCCAGGGCATGGGCGCCTTCCGCACCCTCGGCGAACTCAACGCCTGCCAGAACGATCCCGTCGCCCACTTCTCCTTCGGCCTCGGCTTCCTCTTCAACGCCTGGTCGACCGCGGTCGGCACCGGCGCCCTGACCGGCGACGTCGACCACCGCATCGTGCCGCACTGGACCGCGTCCGCCGCGATGATCAAAAATCGCAACCTCGCGGAGACGCTGCACAACCCGCGGCGCATGGCCCTCACCGGGACGGTCGTCGGCATGCTCCTGATCACGCTGCTCAACACGACCGCCGCCTCCATCCCGCACTCGTTGCAGGACGTCGCCGCCAAGGTGCTCGGACCGGCGTCGGAGTGGCTGATCAACCCCGTCATGCCGATCATCTTCTGGATGGCCGCCGTCGACGCGGGCCGCCGCACCGGAGCCTGGGGCACCGTCCTCGGCGGCCTCGGCCACCTCGTGATGGGCAACGCCGTGCCCGGCATCGTGCTCGGCATCGTCATCGGCAAGGGCGTCGACGACCTCGGCTGGACCAAGGTCACCAAGTCCCTGGCCACCGCGGTGATCGTGCTCTTCGTCGCCAGCGCCTTCCTGCGCGGCACCGACCTCACGCTGCTCACGCAGATGAAGGCCGACATCCCGCACTGGCTCCTGCAGTTCCACGACGCCACCGGCACCAAGCCCCAGTGAGGCAGGCAGCGACATGACCGACTCCTCGACGACCGCGCCCGCCGCGGGCGGCATACCCTCCCAGAACCCGGGCGCCGGACCCGCCAAGGGCGGCTTCCTCACCAAGGTGCCGGGCGAGGGCAGCTTCTGGCTCTCCGAATGGGCCTTCCCCGTCTTCGTGGCCTGCCTGGCCGCGGGCATCTTCACCGGTACGCACCTCTACTACGTCTACGACACCGGCGTGTTCAACGAGGTCGCCGTGGCCTCCATGCTCAAGGCCGGTATGGAGGGCGGCAGTTACGGAGCCGCCGCCGCGTTCGGCGCGGGCTTCCTGTTCGCCCGCATCATCGAGGGCCCCATGGTCGGCATCCTCGACATCGGCGGCTCCCTGCAGACCGGCGTCGGCATCGGCATCCCCGCCATGCTGCTCGCCGCCGGATTCACCGCGCCGCTCCAGCACTTCTGGCTCGCGATCCCCGTGGGCGCCGTACTCGGCGCACTCATCGGCATCGCCATCCTCGTCATCCGCCGCGCCACGGTGAACTCCACCGGAGGCACCTCGACGTTCGGCGCCGACGTGATGATGGGCGCCGGAAACTCGGCGGGCCGCTATCTCGGCCCGCTCGTCATCATCTCCGCCGCCACCGCCTCGCTCCCCGTCGGCCTCGGCTCCACCATCGGCGCCGCCCTCTTCTACGCGTGGAAGAAGCCGCTGACCGGCGGCGCCATCATCGGCGCGATGGTCGCCGGATTCTTCTTCCCCATCCCCGGCAAGTGAGCTTTCCCGGCAAGTGAGCGGCCTCGGCAAGTGAGCGCCCCCGCACCCCAGTTCAAGGACATCACGTGCACACTCTCCACCAGGACCTCGGCGTCCCGCCCGCCGTCAACGCCAGCGGCAAGATGACGGCCCTCGGCGGCAGCGTCCTCGGCGAAGGCATCATCGCCGCGATGAGCGACGCCGCCCGCCACCACGTCGTCATGGACGACCTGACCACCGCCGTCGGCCGCGAGATAGCCCGCGCCACCGGCACCGAGGACGGCTGCCCCACCACCGGCGCCGCCTCCGGAGTCGCCATCGCGGTCGCCGCCGTCATCGCGGGCACCGACCTGTCCCGCATCGAGGCGCTGCCCGACGCCGGCGACGCGCCCTGCGAAGTGATCCTGCCGCGCGGCCACTCCGTCCACTTCGGCGCCCCCATCCGCCAGATGATCGCGCTCGGCGGCGGCCGACCCGTCGAGGTCGGCTCGGCGAACAAGGTCACCGCCGACCACCTGTCCGGCGCGATCGGCCCCCGCACGGCCGCACTCCTCTACGTCCAGTCGCACCACGCCGTGCAGAAGGGCATGGTCACCCTCGCGCAGACCATCGAGGCCGGCCGCCGCCACGGCGTCCCCGTCATCGTCGACGCCGCCGCCGAGGAGGACCTGCGCCACTGGCCCGCCACCGGCGCCGACCTCGTCATCTACAGCGGCGGCAAGGCGGTCGGCGGCCCCACCTCCGGCATGATCTGCGGCAGCGCCGCCCTCATGGCCGCCTGCCGGGCCCAGTACAACGGGATCGCCCGCCCGATGAAGGTCGGCAAGGAAACCCTGTTCGGCCTGGTCCAGGCGCTGCGCGAGTACGGGAGCGCCACCCCCGGCGGTCACCGGGCCCGGATGGAGAAGCTCGCCGCACGCCTCGCCGAACTGCCGGGCATCACGACCCGGGTCGTCGCCGACGAGGCCGGCCGCGACATCCACCGCACCGAACTCACCGTGGACGCCGAAGGGGCCGGCCGCGACGCGACCCGGCTCGCCGCCGAACTCGCCGCCCACGGCATCCATCTGCGCGACCACCAGTCCCTCACCGGCCGCCTGTACATCGACCCGCGCCCCCTGCGCCCCGACGAGGAAGAGCGACTCGTGGCACAGCTGACCGCACTGCTCGAGGGAGAGGGCCGATGACCGTCGTCGAACGCCGCCTCATCGTCACCGAGGAGGCCGGACTGCACGCCCGGCCTGCCGCCGCCTTCGCCCAGACCGCCGCCCGCAGCGAGGCCGAGGTCACCGTCGCCCGCGAGGACGGCCGCGAGGTCCCCGCCCGCAGCGTCCTGTCGCTGATGACCCTCAACATCCGCTGCGGCGACGCCATCGTGCTGCGCGCAAGCGGAGCCGACGCCGAGTCCACCCTGGACGAGCTCGCCCGGATCGCGGCCCCGGCATGACCGACACCGCCCGAACCCTCCCGGAGACCCCGATGAGCCCTGCCGTCGCCGACGTCATCGAACGGCTGCGCCTGGCGCGCGTCACCCCGACCGTGCGCGAGGCCGACGCCGACACCGCCGACCGCGTCGCACGGACCCTCGTCGACCACGGCATCACCGCCTTCGAGTTCACCGCCACCACACCCGGCTGGGAGAAGCTCGTCGAGAGCTGGTCGCGGGACGCGCCGCAGGTGACGCTGGGGCTCGGCACCGTCACCTCGCCCGGGATCGCCGAACGGGCGCTGGCCGCCGGGGCACAGTTCCTCGTCAGCCCGTTCCAGGTGCCCGAGGTGCGCCCCGTCGCGGACGCCGCCGGAAAGCTCCTCGTCGAGGGCGGCCTCACCCCGAGCGAACTGCGCATCGCGGCCGACCGCGGCGTGGCGAAGCTGTTCCCGGCACACGTCGGCGGGATCACGTACCTGAAGTCGGTCCTCTCGGTCCTGCCCGGCGCCCGCATCGCGGCGACCGGCGGCGTCACCGTAGACAACGCGGCGCAGTGGCTGGACGCGGGAGCCTTCCTCGTCAGCATCGGCAGCGATCTCACCAAGGGCGACGTGGCGGCCAACGTGGCCCGGCTCAGGGAGGGAATCGGCTGACCCCGTCGTGCGTTACAGCTCCTGCGGCCCGAACAGCGAAAATGGGCCGTCATCACCGACCTGGGCAGGAGTTTCGCATGACCGTGGGAACCGAGAAGGCTGTGCTGGCCGGAGGCTGCTTCTGGGGCATGGAGGACTTGATCCGCAAGCAGCCGGGAGTGCTCTCCACGCGCGTGGGCTACAGCGGCGGTGACACACCGAACGCCACCTACCGCAACCACGGGGACCACGCCGAATCGATCGAGATCGTCTACGACCCGTCGGTGACCGGTTTCCGGGACGTCCTGGAGTTCTTCTTCCAGATCCACGACCCGTCGACCAGGGACCGCCAGGGCAACGACATCGGCCGCAGCTACCGCTCGGCGATCTTCTACGCCGACGAGGCGCAGCGTGCCGTCGCCGAGGACACCATCGCCGACGTCGACGCCAGTGGGCTGTGGCCGGGCAAGGTGGTCACCGAGGTGGCGCCCCTCGGTGACTTCTGGGAGGCCGAGCCGGAGCACCAGGACTACCTGGAGCGCTACCCGAACGGCTACACCTGCCACTTCCCGCGGCCGAACTGGAAGCTGCCGAAGCGGGCGGAGTCGGCGGCCGGCTGACCTTCCCGCCCCGCCGGACGGTAGCGTGCCCCGGGGCGCCGTCGGAGGGGGCCGACTGCCGCGCCCCGGTCGGATGCGGTGCGCGGGAGGGAGTCGGCGATGGCCGGAGCGGTGGAGTGGAGACGGATCGGCCGGGGCGTCCGGCAGGTTCCGGAGCCGTGGGCGACACCGCTCATATGGACCGCCGCCTATCTGGGCGCGTTCGGGCTCGTGGGTCTGTTGAGCCTGCTCGGCTTCCTCGACCGTACGGGCCTCGCGCTGCTGGTGCTCTCGCTCCTCGCGGGGCTCCTCGGGATGCGGGGCCGCTTCATCGCGGCGCCCGGCACCGCGTTCCTCTGCTGGACCTGTCTGAACGTCCTCGGTACCGAGCCGACCGGTGAGCTTTCCTGGGCCGGGCACCGGGACCCCGGATGGATGGCGTGCCTGCTGGCCGCCGCGGTGGTGGGGACGGTCGCGGGCCGGGTGCTGCAAGCGCGTGCGGCGTACCGCCGCGTGACGGCGTTCGACGAGCAGGCCTGACGCGACGCCGCGTCCGACCGGTGCACACGGAAAAGCCCCTGCCGCGGCAGGGGCTTTTCCCTCGGGTGGAAGAGGGCGCTCAGGCGCCGCTCGCGTCGAGCATCGCGTCGCGCTCGACGATCTTGACGCGCTCGCGTGCCTGCGGCTCACCGAGTGCCTTTTCGGCGGCGTCGAGCTTGTACCAGCCGTCCCACGTGGTGTAGCGGACACCGCGCTCGCCCAGGAAGGCGTCGACGGCCTCGGGATCGGGGGAGGCGGGGGTGTGCAGGCGGCCGTTGCTGTGATCGTCCAGCAGGTTGGCGACCGTCTCGTTGGCGTCGCCCTTCGTGTGGCCGATCAGGCCGATCGGGCCGCGCCGGATCCACCCGGTGACGTACGTGGACTGCAGGTGCTCGCCGGTCTCCTGGATCACGCGGCCGCCCTCGTCGGGGACCGTGCCGGAGGCGACGTCCCAGGGGAGCTTGGGCAGTTCGTCGGAGAGGTAGCCCACGGCGCGGTAGACGGCGGTGACGTCCCAGTCGGTGAAGGAGCCGGTGCCCTTGACGTTGCCGGTGCCGTCGAGCTCGGTGCGCTCCGTGCGCAGCGCGGTGACCTTGCCGTCCTCGCCGAGGATCTCGGTGGGCGACTCGAAGAAGTGCAGGAACAGCTTGTGCGGGCGCTCGCCGATGTCGCGGATCGCCCAGTTCTCCAGGGTCTTGGCGACCATGTCGGCCTGCTTGTTGGCGCGGCGCGTGGCGATCGAGCCGTCGTCGTAGTCGATGTCCTCGGGGTTGACGATGACCTCGATGGTGGGGGAGTGGTCGAGCTCCCGCAGCTCCATGGGGCTGAACTTGGCCTGCGCCGGGCCGCGGCGGCCGAACACGTGGATCTCGCGCGCCTTGTTGGCCTTCAGGCCCTCGTGCACGTTCGGCGGGATCTCGGTCGGCAGCAGCTCCTCGGCGGTCTTGGCCAGGATGCGGGCGACGTCGAGCGCGACGTTGCCGACGCCGAGGACGGCGACCTTCTCCGCGTCCAGCGGCCAGGTCCTCGGCACGTCCGGGTGGCCGTCGTACCAGGAGACGAAGTCCGCGGCGCCGTACGAACCGTCGAGCTCCAGGCCCGGGATGTCGAGGTGGCGGTCGGCGGTGGCCCCGGTCGAGAAGACGACCGCGTCGTAGAAGCTGTGCAGATCGTCGAGGTCGATGTCGCGCGGGTAGTCGACGTTGCCGAAGAGGCGGATCTGCGGCTTGTCGAGGACCTGGTGCAGGGCGGTGACGATGCCCTTGATCCGCGGGTGGTCGGGCGCCACGCCGTACCGGATCAGGCCGAAGGGGGCGGGCATGCGCTCGAACAGGTCGATGGACACGCCGGGCTCGGTGGCCACTGCGGACTTCAGCAGAGCGTCGGCGGCGTAGATGCCGGCGGGGCCCGCTCCGACAATGGCGACCCGCAGAGGGCGAGGCATGTTCAGGTTCCCTTCGGAGGAAAAGCGGAGTACTCCGAACAATCTTAAAGTAAGGCAAGCCTTAGTTGGCAGGCGGGTCCGGTCTATGGGCCCATAAGGCTGGGTTATGGGTTGCCCTAGGGGGCCTTTGGGGCCCCATGGAGGCGTGTGAAGCCCTTGCGATAGGCATTCTGCTTGGAAAACCCAAGTGAAAACCCTAAGTTTTCGCGCATGATCAGAAACACGGGCGACGCCTGCAAAATCGTGCGCTTGTCCGGATCGGTGCGGGGACCTACCGTGCCCGCGTGGATCCCTTCGCGCGTTCATGGGCGGCCCTTCGCGCCGCCGTCGCAGGTCTGGCCGACGAGGACTTCGCGCGGCCGTCCGGCTGTGCCGGATGGCTGGTGCGGGACCTGGTGTGCCATCTGGTCATCGACGCCCAGGACGTTCTCATCACCCTGGTCACCCCGGCCGACACCGAACCGACCGTGGACGCGGCCGCCTACTGGGAGCTCCTGGACGCGCCTCCGAGCGGTGACGATCCGCTCGACGCGCTGATCCCCCGGCTGGCCGCGGCGTACGGAGAGCCGCGATGGCTCACGTTCCACCTCGACGACGTCGGATCCGCCGCGGGGCGCGCCGCCGCTCTCGCCGATCCCGCCGCCCGCGTCGCCACCCAGGACAAGGTGCTGACCGTCGGCGACTACCTGTCGGCGTACGTCCTCGAATGGACCCTGCACCACCTCGACCTCGTCGCGTACCTGCCGTCGGCTCCCGGCCCGCCCGCCGAGACCCTCGCGGTGGCGCGCGAGGCGCTGGAGAGGATCGCGGGCGCCGCGTTCCCGGCCGCGTACTCGGATACGGAGGCCCTGCTCATCGGAACGGGACGCCGGACGCCGACGGAGCCGCAGGCGGCCGTGCTGGGCGACGTCGCCGCGAGGCTTCCGCTCATCCTGGGCTGAACCGGACAGGCCCTGGTCCCGCGCGCGTCCGTCCGCATACGTTGACGCCATGACACGTGAAATCACCCCTGGTACAGCCGTGGTCACCGGGGCTTCCCGCGGCCTCGGGGCCGTCATCGCCCGACGGCTCGCCTCCGACGGACACCCGGTCGCAGTCGTGTACCGCTCGGGGGCGGACGCGGCCCGCGCCGTGGTGGCGGACATCCGCGCGGCGGGCGGCACCGCGGAGGCGTTCGGCGCCGACGTGACGGACGAGGGCGCGGTCACGGAACTGGTCACGGACGTCACCGCCCGGCTCGGCCCCGTCACCACGCTCGTCGTCAACGCCACCGGCCCGCAGCCCGAGCGCGATCCCGCGGCGGTGACCTGGCAGGACCACCTCGATCAGCTGACGTTCTTCGTCAAGAGCCCCACCCTGCTGATGCAGGCGGTGCTGCCGGGCATGCGGGAGCGCGGCGGGGGCCGCATCGTCCAGATCGGGTCGGACGTGATCGAGCGCGTCCTGCCCGAGATGTCGGCGTACACGGCCGCCAAGGCCGCCCAGCACAGCCTGACCGAGTGCTGGGCCCGCGCGCTCGGCCCGGACGGGATCACGGTCAACACCGTGGCCCCCGGCTGGATCCCGGTCGAGCGACACGCGGACGTCCCGTCCGCCGCACGCGCCGCCTACGCGGCCGACGTCCCGCTGCGCCGCATGGGCGACCCGGAGGACGTCGCCGCCGCCGTGGCGTACCTCGCCTCGGCGGAAGCGGCGTTCGTGACCGGTGAGCGCATCCGGGTCAACGGCGGGCACGCGCTCGGCTAGTGCGGTCAGGCGGTGAGCGTCCTGCTCAGGGCCGCGAGGCCGTCACGGTAGATGGACTCGAAGAGGGCGCTCGCCTCGGCGTCGGTGACGCCGTCCGGGGTGAACGTGCCCGACCATTCCACCCGCGCCCCGTCCGCGCCCCGGTCGACGACCCGCAGGGTGGACCGGTACTCCCGGACGGGGAACGGGGCGCGCACGATCGAGTAGCTGTACGCGCGGTCCGCCTCGTCGAAGGCCTCGAGGCGTTCGACGATGACCCCGCCCTCGGCGTTGGTCAGCGTCCGTACCCGGCCGCCCTCGCTCGGCAGGCTCTCGGTGATGTACGGCAGCCAGTCGGGCAACGAGCCGAAACCACCGATGAGTTGCCATACCCGGCCGGCGTCGCGCGGCACGTCGAGCGTGACGGAGGCCGCCGTCACGACGCGTCCTTCACGGGCACCGGCGCCTGGTGCGCGATGACGCCGTGGTCGCGCAGGGACTTCCAGAAGGCGTACGGGACCTCCTGGGCGAGAGCGCCGAGGTCCTCGGCGATGCGGGCGGGCCGCGTCGCGCCGGGGATGACCGCGGCGACCGCCGGGTGCGCCAGCACGAACTGGAGCGCGGCGGACTTGATGCCGATGCCGTGCTCCTCGGCGAGGGTCTTGATCAGGCCGACCTTCTCGACGATGTGGGCGGGCGCCTCGGCGTACTCGAAGTGGCTGCCGCCCGCGAGGATGCCGGAGCTGTAGGGGCCGCCGACGACGATGTCGACGTGCCGCTCGGCCGCCGCGGGCAGCAGGCGCTGGAGGGCCCGCTCGTGGTCGAGCAGGGTGTAGCGGCCGGCGAGCAGGAACGCGTCGGGACGCGGCTCCTCCAGGTCCAGGGTCATCTCCAGGGGCTCGACCTTGTTGACGCCGAGGCCCCAGGCCTTGATGACGCCCTCCTCGCGCAGCCGGGTCAGGGCACGGAACGCGCCGGTGCGGGCGCTCTCGTACACGTTCACCCATTCGTCGCCGTAGAAGTCCTGGGCGACGTCGTGGACCCAGACGATGTCCAGGCGGTCCGTCCCGAGGCGCTTGAGGCTGTCCTCGACGGAGCGCAGCGTCGCGTCGGCGCTGTAGTCGTTGACGATCTTGTTGGGGCGGCCGTGCTCGAACAGGGCACCCTTCTCGCCGAGTTCACGGCTCGCGGGGTTCTCGACCTCGTCGAGGATGACCCGGCCGACCTTCGTGGACAGCACGTATTCATCGCGCGGCTGCTGGGAGAGGACGGAGCCGAGGCGGATCTCCGCGAGGCCCGCGCCGTACAGGGGCGCGGTGTCGAAGTAGCGGATGCCCTGGTCCCAGGCGGCCTGGACGGTCGCCGCGGCCTCTTCGTCGGGGATGGCGCGGAACATGTTGCCGAGCGGTGCGGTGCCGAAGCCGATGCGGCCCGGCAGCAGGGAGCGGATGCTCATGGTGGTGCCTCAATCAGTGCTGTGTGTGGGGGAGTGCGGGGTCAGTTGAGGGTGTCGGGGTCCGGGCCTGTGCGCAGACCGCGGTCGGCGGCGGCGAGCGCGTCGAGCTCCTGCGGGACGAGCTCGAAGTCGAAGACGTCGAGGTTCTCGCGGATGCGGGCCTCGGTGACCGACTTGGGGATGACCACGTTGCCGGTCTGGAGGTGCCAGCGCAGGACGACCTGGGCCGGGCTCTTGCCATGCCGCGCGGCGATCGTGGTGACGGCGTCGTCCTTCAGGACGGCACCCTGGGCGAGCGGGCTCCAGGCCTCGGTGGCGATGCCGTGACGGGCGTGGAAGTCGCGCAGTTCCCGCTGCTGCAGGCCCGGGTGGAGCTCGACCTGGTTGACGGCCGGGACGACCGAGGCGCTGCCCAGCAGGCGCTCGAGGTGGGCCGGCTGGAAGTTGGAGACGCCGATGGCGCGGGTGCGTCCGTCGGCGAGCAGCTTCTCCAGTGCGCGCCAGCTGTCGAGGTAGAGGTCACGGGCCGGGGTCGGCCAGTGGATGAGGTACAGGTCGACGTGGTCGAGGCCGAGCTTCTCCAGGGAGGCGTCGAAGGCGGCGAGCGCGGCGTCGTACCCCTGGTCGGCGTTCCACAGCTTGGTGGTGACGAACAGCTCGTCGCGGGCGATCCCGGAGTCGGCGAGCGCCCGGCCCACGCCGCGCTCGTTGCCGTAGATCGCGGCGGTGTCGATGCTGCGGTAGCCGGCGTCGAGGGCGGTGGCCACGGCGGCGGTGGTCTCCTCGTCGGGGACTTGGAAGACGCCGAAGCCGAGCTGCGGCATGGTGATGCCGTTGTTGAGGGTGACGGTGGGGGTGATGGACATGGAGCCGTCCTTCGTCTCTTACGATCGTCCCGCGCAGTCACATGCGCCAGGGCCTTACGAGCGACCACAATAATTGCAGACGCGGGTTAATTGCAAACGCGGGATAGTGGCGCGTGTCGCACCCCGGGCAACTCGGCGGACTGAGCGCGTGCACACGGGGAACGCGTGCGGACATGACCGTACTGAGGAAAGCCGCACGTCCGATGCTCGCTTCGGTCTTCGTCACCGGCGGGCTGTCCACGCTCCGCAGTCCCGAACGCGTCGCACCCGCCGCCGAACCGGTGGCCGTGCCCGTGGCGGCCCGCGTGCCGCGACTCCCCGAGGACCCGGAACAGCTGGTCAGGATCAACGCGGCGGTGCAGGTGGGAGCGGGGGCGCTGCTGGCGACCGGGAAGCTGCCCCGCGTCGCGTCCCTCGCGCTCGCCGGCTCCCTGGTGCCGACGACGATCGCAGGCCACGCCTGGTGGAAGGAGAAGGATCCCGAGCGGCGCGCGCAGCAGCGGACGCAGTTCATGAAGAACCTCTCCCTGCTGGGCGGCCTGCTCATCGCCGCCGCCGACACGCACGGCAAGCCGTCGGTGGCCTACCGCGCCCGGGGCGCCGCGGCGAGCGGACGCAAGACCGCGCGACGAGCCGGGCGGGACGCCGCGGGAACCCTGCGAGGAGCGTCCGACACCGTCCGCACCCTCCCGTCGACCGCACGTCAGGCCGTCTCCGATCACCTGTGAGACGGGCCGCCGAGAAAGGAAGAACCCTCCAGTGACCACATTCGTCATCACCATCCCGGGGACGTTCCTGCGCGACGTGGACGAGCAGGCGCGGGCCGACATCGCCAAACGTCTGCGTCCGGCGGACCCGAACCAGACGGAGCTGGGCCGTGAGGAGCACCTCGATCTGCTCACCGTCAACGACGACAACACCTTCAGCATGCGCCTGGAGGTGACCGCCGGTGCCGGTGAGGAGGCCCAGCACAAGGCGGAGCGGACGGCCGCGGAGGCGCTGCGCGCAGCGGGCTTCACCGAGGACGAGGCTCCGCTGGGGCCCCCGGCCGTGACCGGTATCGACAACCCCGCCTGACCCGGCCGCACCGGGCCGCGCCGCCGGGCCCCGGCCGATCCGAACGCTCGCCGAACGGGTGATGTGCGGGCGGCCGCGCGGTGCCGGGCGCCGCCGCGCGGTACACGCAGGCTATGAGCCCTTCATACGTCCTGGCCGTCGGCGGCGGAAACTCCTGGTGGTTCGTCATCGTCGGCGTCCTCATCGTGCTGGCGCTGCTCGCCCTGCTCTGGAACGGCCGGCGCCGCCTCAACCGCCGCCCCGACCCGGTCCAGGCCCCGCAGCCCCGCGCCGACTCCTGGGAATGCCCGCACGACCACGACCATGACGACCACGACGGTCACGGACCCGAAGCGCGCTGACACACCGCGGCGCCCGCCCCACCGGGACGGGCGCCGCGCCGTCGGCTCAGCCCTGCCGCACCTGCTGCCGGGCCACCGTCTCGGCGAGCTTCTGGAACTCGCCCAGGTCGTAGTTGGCCAGCGTGGAGTCCAGGTTGGTGAGCGCTCCGAGATGCTCCACGAAACCCTTCGGGTCGTACTCGATCTGGAGCGTCACCCGGCTCGTGGTGTCACCGAGCCGGTGGAAGGTCACCACCCCGGCATGGTCCACGCCCTCGACGGTGCGCCAGGCGATCCGGTTCTCGGGGACGACCTCGGTGAGTTCGGCGACGAAGTTCTTCTCCGCGCCGGGCAGCTCCAGCTGCCATGCGAAACGCCGCTCGTCCATCGGCTCGACCAGGCGTACGTGGCTGAGGAACGAAGGCCACCGGGACACATCGCTCCACAGCTCCCAGGCGACGGAGACAGGGGCCTGGAGGTCGACGGACTCGAGCAGGGACGCGGACATGCGCACCTCTTTCCTGGGAAACGGGCGGCCACGGGCTCTTTGGTCCACTGCGGCTCGGGGCTCCGTTACCCCTTGAGGGCCGGAGCACGCAGCCGGGCCTCAGGCCTTCTGCGCGGACGCGGCGAGTTCCTTGAGATCGACGGTCTCGCCGGCCTCCGGCGCCTGCGGGCGGACCGGCTTGTCGTAGTCGCTGAACGTGGCCGTGTTGGGGTCCTCGCCGCCGCTCGACGTCGTCCGCAGGATGTAGGGCTTGCCCTCGGTGGCGACGTACAGGGTGAGCGTCTCGCCGCCGGCGGTCTTCTTCGTCAGCCGGATCGCCTCCGCGCCGTCGACCTTGGTCGTCGAGCCCTTCTTCATCCCCCTGCGTTCCGACTTGTTCTCGTCCATGGACGCCACGAGCCCCTGCTTGTCGCACAGCCCCTGCGTCATCGAGTCGTCCGCGGGCGCCTTCACCCACTTGTCGGCGACCTTCGGGACGACCTTGGCGCCGCCGGGCTGCCCCTTGAGGGCGTGTCGCCAGTACTTCTCGTCGCCCCGCAGGTACAGCGTCGCGTCCGTGTGCCGTACGTCCGCGCTCGTACCCCCGGTCCGGATGGTGCCGGCGCAGTTCTTGCGCTGGTCCACCGACAGGTCGACGGTGACGGTGGACCCCGCGGACTGCCGCACGGTGCCCTTCATGTGCATCGAGTCGGCCTCCTGGGTGGCCTTGACCGCGTCGGCGGCGATCTCGTCGGCACTCTTGTCCGCGAACGGCTTGTCGTCGCCCCCGCCGCTGCCGCCGCACCCCGCCACCGCCATCAAGGCCGCGCCGGCGATCGCGGCCGTCATCGCTCTACGGACCCTCATGATCCCTGCTCCCTCCCGAGGACCCGGGTGGCCCCCCGCTCGTGCCACGGCCGTCGGGGCCGCGGAACGCCTCCATTACCCGGTGTGTCCGGTACCTCACCGGAATGTCGTTTCCCCCTTCCGGTGCCGGGAGGGGCGGGCACACAGCGAGGTGGCGGGCGAGGTGGCCGCGCGCTCCGCGTCCGCGGCGTTTACGGTGGCAGAGCGGCAGACCGGAGACAGCGATGACGTCAGCCAGGAAGTCAAGGAAGTCCCATATCGGTCTGGAACAGCGCATGTCCCTGACCGGCACCGGCAGCTTCGACTGGGACCTGGAGAGCGGCGAGGTCAGCCTCGACGCGAGTGCTCTCGCGCTGCTCGACCTGGACCCCGGGGAGTTCGGCGGCACGGTGTCGGCCTTGCAGCCGCGGGTGTCGTCCGAGGAGATCGTCCGGATCACCTTCGCGGTCACGGAAGCCATCACCTCGGGCGCCGACTGCTACGGCGTCTACTTCCGCGTCCGGCTCCGTGACGGCTCGCTGCACCTCGACCACGCCCGAGGACGCGTCCTGCGCGACAAGGACGGGCGGCCCGTGCGCGCCGTGGGAGTGATCCGGCCGGCCGAGGGCGACGAGGCCGAGCTCGCGGCGGTCGACCCCCGGGAGGAGCGCCGCCAGGGCATCGCCCTCATGGTGCAGGGCACGACGGACGCCCTGTCCCGGGCCGTCACCGTCGACGACGTGGTGGCCGTGCTCTCCGGCGCGAGCGGCCTCGACCGGTTCGCCGCCGACGGCCTGGTCCTGGGCCTCGTCGAAGAAGACCACCTGAAGCTGATCGCCCTCGTGGGACAGACGATGCAGGCCCTCGACGAACTCAAGCTGCACAAGATCGACGCGTCGCAGCCGCTGGCCCGGGCGGTCACGACGCGACAACCCCGCTTCTTGAACTCGCTGCCCGAGGTCGCCCGGCACTTCACCCGCCTCGGGCCCTACATCGACCGCATGAAGCTGGAGTCGGCGGCCTTCCTGCCCCTGATCGCGCAGGACCGCGCCATCGGCGGACTCGCGCTCTTCTACCGAGGCCGCAAGGAGTTCACCGACGCGGACCGCAACCTCTGCATCGGACTGTCCGGCATCGTCGCCCAGTCGCTGCAGCGCGCCATGCTCTTCGACGAGGAGCGGGACCTGGCCAAGAGCCTGCAGGCCACCATGTTGCCGCGGGGCCTGCCCGAGGTGGCGGACGCCGAGGTCGCCGTCCGCTACCACGCCGCCTGGGGCGGCCGGGACGTCGGCGGAGACTTCTACGACGTCATCGCCCTGCCCCGCGGCCGCATCGGCGTGGTCGTCGGCGACGTACAGGGGCATGACACCCATGCCGCGGCCATCATGGGGCAGCTGCGCATCGCCCTGCGGGCCTTCGCCGGCGAGGGGCACGCGCCCGCGACGGTGCTCTCCCGCGCCTCACGGTTTCTCGCGGAGCTGGACACCGAGCGGTTCGCGACCTGTACCTACGCCCAGTTCGATCCGGCCACCGGAATCGTGCGCGCCGTGCGGGCCGGGCACCTGCCGCCCCTCGTGCGGCACGTCGACGGCCAGGTGGGGGTGCCACGGGTGCGCGGCGGCCTTCCGCTGGGCCTCGCCACCGAGTTCGGCATGGAGGACTATCCGGAGGTGCGGCTCGATCTCGTGCCGGGCGAGACGCTGGTGCTGTGCACGGACGGGCTCGTGGAGGACTCGGCGCTCGACCTGGAGACCGGTATCCAGAACCTCGCCGAGGTCCTGCGGGCGGGCCCCGAGCCGGCCGAGGAGCTGGCGGACCATCTCTCGCGCGCGCTGTGGGAGAGGTGGGGCAGCAGCGACGACGTCGCGCTCCTGGTGCTGCGCCGGCTCCCCGATCCCGGGACACCGCAGGAGCCGCGCATCCACCGGTACGTCCACCAGGCCGACCCCGAGGGACTCGCCGACACACGTGCGGCGCTCCGGGAACACCTGGCGTTGTGGGGTCTCGGCACGGTGGCCGACGATGTCGAGGTGGCGGCCGGCGAACTCCTCGTCAACGCCCTGGTGCACACCGAAGGCGGCGCCATCCTCACCCTGGAGGTGCTGAGCGGCCCGCCGTGCCGCGTCCGCCTGTGGGTGAAGGACCGCTCCAGCACGCGGCCGCGCCGCAAGGACCCGGGCGAGACCGCCACCTCGGGCCGCGGACTGCTCCTGGTGGAGGCGGTCACCTCGTGCTGGGGCGTCGAACCGCGCGGTGAGGGCAAGGCCGTCTGGTGCGATTTCACGGTGCCGGACGACTGAGGGGCCCAAGGCGGCGCAAGCCGGATCAGTCGGCCGGGGCCAGGTCGGAGATCTTCCGGGTGTTCAGATCGGACTGCACCTTGATCTTGGTCACTTCGGGATTCTTTCCGTCGCTCCACGTGAGCGTCACCAGAGCCGTGGAATGCCCGGCCCCCGAACCGGTGTATGCCACCGAGTACTTCACCGGAACGTTCTGCGCGAAGAGGATTCCGTCCGCGTGTTCCCGGGCCTCGAAGTCCGCGACCTTCTTCTGCGCGGCGGCGGAGAGATAGAAACCGCGAAGGGCCTTGGCGTCGGCGGCGGATCCCGCGTCCTCGTTGTCCCACATGGCGTCGATGTAGGCGCCGTAGAAATTCGCGACACGGTCGGTGGTGCTCCGCGGATCGCCCTGCGGGGCGGCGGTGGCGGCCGCGACGGTGTGCGTGCCGGCGCCGTCGGAACCCGCCAGCGCCGGGGTGACGGCCGCCAGGCTCAGGACGGCGGCGACGCCGGCGGTGGCGATGAAACGGGTGCGGATGGTCGTGCGCATTTGATGTGCCTTCCCCGTGCAACGTGCGTGATGGCCCGGTATTGATGAGGTCCGGGCGCCTCGGTCACAAGGGAAGATGGGAAATTCACCGCGGCAGTTCCCGTAAGTCCGAAGAAAAATTTCCTTTAGCTGGAGCCGGGCGGCGGGTCGAAATGGTTGTGCGTTAAAAAGAAAAGAATCGGCAAAGGGGAAAGCGCGAGGCCGGAGAAGTGCGCCCAAAAAAGAGACGGGACGGCACGTGATGTGCCGTCCCGCCTTCGACCGAGCGCCCTCAGGACTGGGGGCGGCTGCCGTGGTTGGCGCCGTTCTTGCGGCGGGCCTTCTTCTTGCGGCGTCGCTTCGAGGACATCGCTACCTCCCAGGGTCGGTGTTGCGGTGGTTCTCCCTGGATGTGTCCAGGCGAGCACGAATCCGCCTACCCCATTCCCACGCGCCCCATGGTGTGACCCGCGTCACTACTGGAGCTTGCGCACCGCCGTCGCCGTCGTCTTCTTGAAGGCGGCGACCGGCGCGCTGTCGTAGCCGCCCATCTGGCCCCACTTGACGATCGTCACCGCCGTGCCGTCCCGGCCGACCGAGAAGAGGTTGATGTCGGTGGCGCCCCAGGTGGCTTCGGTGTGGACCCCGTAGACGTGGGCGCCGTCCTCGACGGCCACCCGGCCGTAGTACTTCTGGGTCGCCGTGATGTCGGGATTCTCCTTCATCACCGTGGCGGCGCAGGACTGGAGCTTCTTGCGCACCAGCGCCGCGAAGTCCGCGGCCCGCCGGGTGCTGCGCTCGACCACCGTCACCTGAAGCGCGTTCGTGTCGAGGTCCGTATAGAAGGCGCGGTGCACGGACGTGGACGGCAGCGCCTCGCCGACACACATCGGCAGCGGGTCCGGCTGGCCCGCCGTCACCTCGCCCGCGAACCACTCCGAGGACGGGTGCGGCGGCAGATCGGCCGGCGCCAGGAAGCGCGGGCCGTCGGAGGCGGCCGCGGCGGGCAGTGCGGTGACGGCGGTTCCCGCGGCGGCCATCGCCACGGCGACCGCCGCTCCCCGCACCTTTGTTCGTCGGCTCATCGCCATGATCTCTCCCAAGGTCGCAGTGCGGGTCCGTCGCTGCGAACCCTGAAGGGGCGACGCCGATGAGGCGCCGTCCACATCACATACGACCCGCGGCGCCCGGACACCGTTGTCCTCCCGCGCGTCACAGGCGTGTCCTGTCTGTCACGGAATGTCGACGTCCGGGCCGCCGCTCCCGACCTCGGTCCTCGACGACCTGGACGCCGACGGTCCAGTCCTCGCCGCTCTCAGTCCTCGCCGCCCTCGTCCTCGTCGTCACCCTCGAAGAAGTCCCCGACCTCGTCGACGACTTCGGCGGCGACCAGGCCGCCGACGACGCCCACGGCGAGCCCGGCCGCGCCCACGGCCACGGCCGTGCCCACCCCGGGCCCGGAGCGGTGACCGCCCGCGTGGTGCTGATGGTCCTCGTGGGAGCCGCCGTGGCCCTGCCCGTACGCGGCGTGACTGCCGTACGCGGACCGGTGCTCGAGGACCTGCCGCACCCAGCCGTCGACGAGCGTGTTCCAGTCCTGCCGGTGGACGTCGTCGTGGGCGACGGTGAAGCGGGTGACCGCGTCGTGGCCGGAGGAGAAGAGTCCGCCGCGCTTGTCCGCCTCCAGGACGACCTCCATGCCGCCGGGCGTGGCGAGGAAGGTCACCTCGATCTCGTTGATGTCGTGCGCGTACTGGGGCGCCGGGGTCAGTTCGATCTCCTGGTAGAACGGGAGCTGCTGGCCCGTGCCGCCGATGCGGCCGTACTCGAGATCCGCCGACCTGAAGCCGAAGCCGAGCTGTCCGAACGCCTCGAGCGCGGCCTCCTGCACGGGAAGCGGGCCGACGGCGAGCTGGTCCAGGTCGCCCTTGTCCTTGGCGCCCGCGACCGAGAGCTCCGTGCGCACCCCGAGGACGATGCCGAGCTGCTGCCCGTACAGCTCGGTGATCGGTGTCTCCCAGGGCAGGACCACGCTGAACGGCACGCTGTGCTCGGCGCCCTCCGCCAGCCGCAATCCGCCGCCGACGACGAACCGGTCGAAGACGACGACGCCGTGGCTCTCGCCCTCCTCGTGCTCGGCCTCGGCGCGGGCGACGAGCTCCAGCGTGATGTGCTCGATCGCGAAGTCGCCGCTGCCGCCCCGGAGATGGACCTGGCCGGAGAGGACGCCACCGGGCGCGACGGCCCCGGGGGCGAGGACGGTGTCGACGGTGGGGCCGCCCACGCCGAGCGAGCCGAGCAGTCGTTTGAACACCATCGAAGCGTTCACTCCCTTGTCTGGGTACGGGGAACGGCGGGACCGTGAGGACGGTGCGCGTGTTCGGGAACACGGGTGGCGCCCCCTACGTTCTACAAGCGCGTAGAAGCATATGCCTGACGACACCCCGGGATCACCCGATCCCCCGAGCGAGACGGAGCCACAGCCCGCGATGGTGAACCAACGGTGACCGAGATTCTGCTATTGGCGTGCGCACTGCTCCTCACCCTCGCGTGCGCGCTGTTCGTGGCGGCCGAGTTCTCCCTGACGACCGTCGAGCGTGCCGATCTGGAGCGCGCGGCGCAGGCGGGGGAGCGCGGTGCGAGCGGCGCCCTGAAGGCGGTGCGCCGCCTGACGTTCCAGCTGTCCGGAGCCCAACTGGGCATCACGGTGACCTCGTTGGTGATCGGGATGCTCGCCGAGCCGTCACTGGCCGCCCTGCTGCGCGGCCCGCTGGCGGCGGCCGGACTGGGCGGCGCGGCGTCGTCGGTCGCCTCCGTCCTCGGGGTCGCGCTGTCCACCGTGATCCTCATGGTCGTCGGTGAACTGGTGCCGAAGAACTGGGCCATCGCCCGCCCGGTCGCCGTCGCCAAGGTCGTCGCAGGACCGCAGCGCGGCTTCACGGCGGCGTTCGGCCCCTTCATCCGGCATCTGAACAACACGGCGAACCGGTTCGTGCGCCGCTTCGGCCTGGAGCCCGCGGAGGAACTGGCGTCCGCGCGCACCCCCGAGGAGCTCGTCGCGCTCGCCCGGCACTCCGCCGCCGCGGGCGCCCTCGAGGCGGACTCGGCCGAACTCTTCGTCCGTACGCTGCACTTGAGCGAGCTGAGCGCCGAGAACGTGATGACGCCCCGGGTCGACGTGCAGGCGCTGGAGGCACACGCCACCGCGGCCGACGCCGCCCGTCTCACGCACCTCACCGGCCTGTCGCGCTTCCCGGTCTACCGCGACAGCCTCGACGACGTCATCGGCACCGTCCACATCCGCGACGCCCTCGCCCTGGACCCCGACAAGCGCGCGCTCACCCCGGTCACCGACCTGGCCACGCCGCCGCTGCTCGTGCCCGACAGTCTTCCCGCCGACCGGCTCCTGGAGCGGCTGCGGGAGAGCAGGACCATGGCCGTCGTCATCGACGAGTACGGGGGCACGGCCGGTGTCGCGACGGTCGAGGACATCGTGGAGGAGGTCGTGGGCGAGGTGCGCGACGAGCACGACCCCGCCGATCTGCCCGACCTGCAGCCCGCGGAGCCGGGCCCGGACGGCCGCGCCGCCTGGGAGGCCGACGGCGGTGTCCGTATCGACCAGCTCGCGGCGATCGGCCTCGAGGCGCCCGAGGGGCCGTACGAGACGATGGCCGGCCTGGTCGCGACCCGGCTCGCCCGCATCCCCGTCCGGGGCGACACCGTCGGCCTCGACGGCTGGCAGCTGACCGTGCTCGCGGTCGACCACCACCGGGCGGACCGGATCCGCGTCACCGAGCCCGAACCGGCCGCCGATGAGGCGCAGTCGATGGAGAACGCCCGATGAGCACGATGTCCGTCCTGCAGCTCGCCATCGGCGCGCTGACCCTGCTCACCAACGCCTTCTTCGTAGGCGCCGAGTTCTCGCTGATCTCCGTACGGCGCAGCCAGATCGAACCGCGCGCCCAGCGGGGCGACAAGCGGGCCCGCTCCACGCTGTGGGCCCTGGAGCACATCTCCGCGATGCTGGCGACAGCCCAACTCGGCATCACCGTCTCGTCGTTGGTCCTGGGTGCGGTCGCCGAGCCCGCCATCGCCCACCTGCTCGAACCCGGCTTCGAAGCGGTGCAGGTGCCGCACGCCCTCGTGCACCCGATCTCGTTCGTCATCGCCCTGACCGTGGCGACGTACGCGCACATGCTGTTCGGCGAGATGGTTCCCAAGAACATCGCGCTCGCCGCCCCCGTGCGCACCGCGCTGCTGCTCGGCCCGGCCCTCGTGGCCGTGACGCGCGTGCTCAAGCCGGTCGTCTTCGGCATCAACTCCTTCGCCAACAGCCTGCTGCGGTTGCTGAAGGTGGAGCCCAAGGACGAGGTCGAGGCCGTCTTCACCGACGATCAGCTGGCACGTATGGTGCTCGACTCCAGCGAGGCGGGGCTGCTGTCGGCCGCCGACGGCGAACGGCTGCGGGACGCCCTGGAGCTGGGGACACGCCCCGTCGGCGAGATCGTCGTTCCTGCGCAGCGGATGCGTACGGTGACGCAGGAGATCACGCCCGCGGAGCTGGAGCGCGTGGCGGCGGACGCCGGGTTCTCCCGCTTCCCGGTCACCGGCAGGGACGGGACGGCGCTGCTGGGCTACCTCCACATCAAGGACACCCTCGGCCTCGCCGACCGGGACCGGCCCTTCCCGCGCACGGCCCCGCACCCGCTGACCCGGGTCCGCATCGACACCCCGCTCGACGACACGCTCACCGCGCTGCGTGCCCAGGGCAGCCATCTCGCGGCGGTCACCGGCGACAAGGGGACGGTCCTCGGGTTCGTGACGATGGAGGACGTGCTGTCGGAGCTGGTGGGGCCCGCGGCCGGGCAGGCGCCGGCGACGCCGATCAAGCTTTAGATATTGCGCAAGTAATGGAATAATGTGCGGTGGTCCGGCCCGCCGGACCGGACGATGACGTGCTCGACGGCGTGCTTCATGACGCGCTCGATGATGTGGAGGAAGTTTCCGTGGGTCTTTCCCTGGCCAAGGGTGGCAATGTCTCTCTCAGCAAGCAGGCGCCCGGCCTGACCGCCGTCCTGGTCGGCCTGGGCTGGGACGTGCGCACCACCACCGGCGCGGACTACGACCTCGACGCCTCCGCGCTGCTCTGCGGCGCGGACGGCAGGGTCCTGTCCGACCGCGATTTCGTCTTCTACAACAACCTCACCAGCGCGGACGGCTCGGTCGAGCACACCGGTGACAACCTCACCGGTGAGGGCGAAGGTGACGACGAGTCGGTCAAGGTCAACCTGGCGGCGGTCCCCGCCCACGTCGACAAGATCGTCTTCCCCGTCTCCATCCACGACGCGGAGAGCCGCGGTCAGAGCTTCGGTCAGGTCCGCAACGCCTTCATCCGTGTGGTGAACCAGGCCGACAACCAGGAGATCGCCCGCTACGACCTCTCCGAGGACGCCTCGACCGAGACCGCCATGGTCTTCGGCGAGCTGTACCGGCACAACGACGAATGGAAGTTCCGTGCCGTCGGCCAGGGCTACGCGTCGGGGCTGCGCGGTATCGCCCTGGACTACGGTGTGAACGTCTGACGCACATCCCGGCCCGCGGCGGGGGCCCCGCGTAAGGGTCTCCCGCCGGGGCACCCGTCAATTACCCGACTCCGTAAAGGAGTTGGCTCGCCAACGGAAGGCGTGCAGACATGGAGATCTCGGGAATCCTGACCGCTGTCGTGATCGGTGTCGTGATCGGCATCCTCGGGCGCCTGGTCCTTCCGGGCCGTCAGCGCATCGGAGTGCTGTGGACGATCCTGGTCGGTATCGCCGCCGCGCTCGTCGGCACGGCCATCGCCGGCGCGTTCGACGTCGCCGACACCAGGGGGATCGACTGGATCGAACTGGCCATCCAGGTGGGGCTCGCGGCGCTGGGTGTCGCCGGGCTCGAGCGGCTCAAGGGCCGCCGCTGACCCCGGGGCCATAAATCAGGTGCGTTCCCGAGCGGGCCCGCGTTACCGTGGGGCGCATGAACGTCACGGGCCTGCGTACCACCGCAACCGCGCGAGCGACCAGCTCGCCGGTTGCCGCCGCCTGACGACTTTCACTTCCCTCGGCGACCGGAGACGGCCCGCCGATGGTTCCGTGGCAGTCCTCCAGCTTCCAGCCCGGTTTCCGACCAGTCGACGGACTCGTGTCCGGTGCCTCCCCGCTCAGCCGCGTAGGAGCCACCACCATGAACACCGACACTGTCACCCGCACGTTCGTCGAGTACTACGAGGAGCGCGGCCACCACCGCATCACCGGCTCGACGCTGATCCCGCCGCCCGGCGACCCCGTCCTCTTCACGACCTCGGGCATGCACCCGCTCACCCCGTACCTGGAGGGGCGGCCGCACGGGCAGGGGCGCCGCCTTGTCAACGTACAGCGCTGTCTGCGCACCACGGACGTGGACGAGGTCGGCGACCCCACGCATCTGACCGTCTTCGAGATGCTCGGCACCTGGTCGCTCGGCGACTACGAAGGCCCGCAAAGCCTCGAATGGGGATACGACCTGCTCACCGAGGGGCTCGGCGTCGACCCGGGGCTGCTCCACGCCACGGTCTTCGGCGGCGACGAACAGGTGGGCCCGGACACGGACTCGCTACGGGTGTGGCAGGGACTCGGGGTCCCGGTGGAACTCACCGTCGAGGACAACTGGTGGTCCAACGGCCCCTTTGGCCCGTGCGGCCCCGATTCGGAGATGTTCCTCTGGACCGGCTGCACGCCGCCGCGATCAACACCCACCCAGGACGAACGCTGGGTCGAGGTGTGGAACCACGTGATGATGCGCCACCGCCGTCTGCCCGACGGTTCGCTCGTCCCCCTGCCGCAGCGCAACGTCGACACCGGGCTCGGCCTGGAGCGGCTGGCCACCCTCCTCCAGGGCAAGAACTCGGTGTTCGAATGTGACGTCTTCACGCCGTGGCGCGACACAGTGCCGGGCCTGTGGCACGTGGACGAACCCTCTTCACGCCTCCTCAGCGACCACCTGCGCTCGGCCATGGTGGTCATCGGGGACGGGGTGCGACCGGGCAACACGGGCCGCGGCTACGTCCTGCGACGCCTGGTGCGCCGCGCCCTCACCGTCCTGTGGTGTGACGACCCCTCGCGTCAACTGGGCGATCTGCAAGGGGAGTTGTACCGGCACACCCTCGGTCACTTCGGTCAGACGACGGACCCCGACGAGGTGCGCCGCGTCCTGCTCGACGAGGAACGCCGGTTCGGCCTGCTCCTCGAGCGCGGCCGGCAGGTGCTCTCCCGTCCGCGTTTCCGGGGCCCGCTCGACGAGGAGGATCTGCACTACCTGCACGACACGCACGGTCTGCCCCGGGACCTGGTGCTGAGCCTGCGGCCCCAGGACTCGTAGCACCGATGTCGACCTGTCAGTCGCGGTCGGCCCGTACGTCGCCGTTCACCGTGGCGAGCGCCATGGTGCGGTCGGGCCGACCGCTGCCGGTGGGGACCGAGATCAGGGGCCGGCCGTGGTCCGTGGTGGCCGTCACCCGGTAGGCGGGGGAGTCGTGGGGGACGGCGACGTCCACGGAGCCGTTGACGGTGCGCCCGGAGATCCGGTGCGGGGCGGTGGCGCAGCCGAGTGTGACGTCGCCGTTGACCGTACGCGCGCGCAGTGCCGACGCGCTTACGTCTGTCGCGTGCACGGAACCGTTCCGGGTCGCGAGCCGCACCGGCGCGCCGCCGTTGCCCGAACCGGCCACCGTCACATCGCCGTTGACGGTGGTCAGGTCCAGGGAGCCGGTCACTCCGGCGACGTCGATGCCGGCGTTGCGGGCGGTGACGGTCACCGCGGTGCCGGCGGGGACCTCGATCTCCGGCATACGCGGGCAGGGTCGGTCGGACCGGTGGTCGGACCCGTCCTCGAACCGGTCGTCGGAGCCGTCCTCGGGCTGGTCGTCGGGCCCGTGGCACGACAGGTCGAGGACCTGGGTGCGGCCGTCCCGGGACCAGTCAGGGGAGACGGCCGGGTCGACGCGGATCCGGTCGCCGTCCGTCGGCCGCAGGCGCAGCCCGTTGTCCGTGGTGATCGTCAGCCGGCGATCCGAGGAGGCCAACTCGGCTCCCTCGAAAGGGGATCGGGGCTGCGGGTCGGAGCTCGTGCACCCCGCGAGGAGAGGGATCGCCGCCATCCCGGCAACCCCGACGGCCAGGTACCGGGCGGATGACTTCATCGCTGCCTTCATGGTGACCGACTGCCCCGTACGGCGCTCCGCTCACACGATCACCGCGGGGTCCCCGCTCTCCGCCCGGACGGCGGAGAGCGGGGCGGCGAGCTCACTGCCGAACCCTCCCGGGAGGGGCTCGGGCCGAACCGCCGTCGCACGAACTCCCCTGAACAGCCGAAATGAAACTGAACAGCGAGGAGGAAACGCAAAAAGGTTGCCTCAGAGCGTGCCGTCGCCCCGTGCGATCCGCACGTCGTCCAGTGCGATCCGCACCGCCGCCTCCGCGTGCAGCCGCGCCGTGGGGAAGACCGCGACAGGACTGTCCTCGGCGCCGATCAGCAGCTCGATCTCGGTACAGCCCAGGACGATGCCCTCGGCGCCCGCCTCGACGAGGTGCGCGATGACCTCCTGATACGCGGCGCGCGAGGCGTCACGGACCACGCCGAGGCACAACTCCTCGTAGATCACCCGGTGGACGAGAGCCCGCCCGGCGTCATCGGGTACGAGCACGTCGAGGCCGCGCTGTTCGAGCCGGCCCCGGTAGAAGTCCTGCTCCATCGTGAACGCGGTGCCCAGCAGGCCGACCCGCTTCATGCCCGCCGCGCGGACCGCGTCGGCCGTCGCGTCGGCCAGGTGGATCAGGGGAACGGCCGTGGCCGCCTGAACCTGGTCGGCGACCTTGTGCATGGTGTTGGTGCACAACAGCATCAGGTCGGCGCCGGCCGCCTCCAGGCGCCGGGCCGCCTCGGCGAGGATCTGACCGGCCTCCGCCCAGCGCCCCTGGACCTGCAATCGCTCGATCTCCGCGAAGTCCACGGAGTAGAGCACGCACTGCGCCGAATGCAGCCCGCCGAGCCGCTCCCGCGTCAGCTCGTTCACCAGCCGGTAGTACTCGGCTGTCGACTCCCAGCTCATTCCGCCGATCAACCCGATGGTCTTCGTCTTCATAAGCGAACTCTACGTCGGACGGTCACCTCATAAGCAAGGCTTATTCCTGGCCCAAGGTGGGGTGCTGTCGGAGCCTGGCGAGGCGGCGGCTAATGTTCGCACCGGTACTGCCCGACACGGGGTGCCCCGCGGCTATGACGGGGCTGAGATCACACCCGTAGAACCTGAACCAGTTAGCACTGGCGGAGGGATGTCAGCGATGTCGATGCCGCACGCTTCCATGGAGCCGCACGCCGCCGAGCGGCGCAGCGAGTCCGCCTTCGACGGACGGATGCCCGCCGCGCCGGGGGACTGGCGGCCCGAGGCGCGAGGGATCGCCCCGGTCCCCGAGAACCACCGGTACGGCGGGGCGGGGCGGCTGTTCACCGTGTGGTTCGCGCCCAACCTGACCATGAGCGGCGTCTTCACCGGCACCGTCGGCATCGCCCTCGGCCTGGACTTCGCCACCGCCCTCGCGGCCGTGGTCCTCGGCACCGTGCTCGGCGCCGTGCCCACCGCGTACCTCGGCACGTGGGGCAGCCGCACCGGAGCCGGTCAACTCCCGCTGGCCCGCCTCGCGTTCGGCCGGGGCGTCGTCGTCCCCGGCACCCTGCAATGGCTGTCGTCGATCGCCTGGGACGCGCTCATCGGCCTGTTCGGCGGCGACGCGCTCGCCCGGCTCTGCGGCTGGCCGTTCTGGCTGGGGGCGCTCGTGATGATGACCGCCCAGGGCGCCCTCGGGGCGCTGGGCTACGAGGCGATCCACCGCCTGCAGAAGTGGATGACGGCCGTCCTGGCGGTCGCGTTCTGCGCCCTGGCGCTGCGCCTCGCGCATGCGGGCGTCACACCCGTGAGCCATGGCGGCGCGCACGGGGCGGACCGCGTCGGGGCCTTCGCCCTGACCACCACCATCGCGCTGAGCCTGGCCGTCTCCTGGGCGCCGTACGCCAGTGACTTCAGCCGCTACCTGCCCCGCGCCACCTCCGCCTCCCGCATGTTCTGGTGCACGCTGGCGGGCGTCGTCGTGTCCTTCACCGCCGTGCAGGCGCTCGGCCTCTGGGGCGCCTCCGTCTTCACCGACCAGACCGCGCACGGTGTCGACACGCTGCTGGGCGGCGGTGTGCTCGGCTCGGCCGGTCTCCTGGCCGTGGCGCTGGCCGCGCTGTGCAGCAACGCGATGAACGACTACAGCGGTTCGCTCGCCCTGCAGGTCATCGGCGCCCGCGTGCCGCGCCCGCTCGCCGCCGGACTTGCCGCACTCCTCGGGTTCCCCCTGGTCCTGTGGATGCACGCCGCCGACACCGCCGCCCGCTTCCAGAACGTGCTCCTGTTCGTCGGGTACTGGATCCCCGGGTTCGTCGCGGTCGTCCTCGTCGACTGGCTGGCCCGCGCCCGCGCGCGCAACGGCACCCCCCTCGACCTCGCCGTCGAACAGTCCCGCCGGCAACCTTTCCTGCCCGCCCTGTTGGCGTTCCTCGCCGCGTTCGCCGCCACGGTCCCGTTCATGAACACGAGCCTCTACGTCGGCCCCGTGGCCGAGGCGCTGCACGGCGCGGATCTCGGCTACTACGTCGCGTTCGTCGTAGGGTTCGGTATCTACGCGCCGATCAGGATGCGGGGGAGCGCGGCGGGCGGCGTTGCGCGTCGAGCCTCCTGAAGCGGGACCTTCTTGCGTTATGGGCAAGATGTTATGCGTCGTGAGCGAGATTGCGTACCGTCGGTCCTATGACGCACCACGTATCCGCAGGTCACCACGGGTCTCACGCCGACACCCGCTCCCACTCCCACGGCTCGGACCCGGGGGACGACCTCGCGCAGATCCTCGACCTCGACGCCGAACTCTTCGCGCCCTACCTGGCCGCGACCACCCGCCGGATCGCGGACCTCTCGAAGGGCGGCGTCCGGCACATCGTGGACCTCGGAGCGGGCACCGGCGCCGGTACCTTCGCGCTCCTCGAGCGGTTCCCCGACGCCCGGGTCACCGCCGTCGACAGTTCGGCCGCGATGCTGGAACAGCTGACGCGGGCCGCTGCCGCCAAGGACGTGGCCGCGCGGGTGCGCCCGCTCCAGGCCGACGCGGGAGCGAGCCTGCCCGGCATCGGCGACGCCGACCTCGTCTGGGCCTCGGCCTCCCTCCACCACCTGGACGACCCGGCCGCCGCCCTGGCCGCCGTCTTCGCCGCGCTGCGTCCCGGCGGACTCCTCGCCGTCGCCGAACTGGACGGGATGCCGCGCTTCCTGCCCGACGACGCCGTGCCGGACCGTGTCGGCCTCGAAGCCCGCTGCCGTGCGGCGCTCGCGGGCCTGCACGCCGAGCAGGTGCCGCACCTGGGATCCGACTGGGCCGCCGCGCTGACAGGGGCCGGCTTCGCCATCGAGCACGAGCGCACTGAAGAGTTGCGCGTGGACGCGGACACGCCGCTGCCCGAGAGCGCCGGACGCTATGCGTATCTCACCCTGCGCCGCATCCGCGAGGCCGTCGACGGACTGGTCGACGCCGCCGACCTCGTAGCGTTCGACGCTCTTCTGGACGGCGGTGCGCAGGATGTACGCCACCGTGCCGACCTCGTCGTGCGCTCGACACGAGAGCTGTACATCGCGCGCCGTCCTTGAAGCTTTCCGGCCATGGCCCCTCCACCGGCCCGCACGCGGCTCGCCTACGATCTGCGGCGTGTGCGCAAATGTCATGGTCGCGGAAGACGACGAGAAGCAGGCCGAGTTGGTCCGCCGCTATCTGGAGCGGGAGGGCCACGCCGTCACCGTCGTTCGCGACGGGCGGCAGGCCATCGAGGAGGTCCGGCACCGCGAACCCGACCTCCTCGTCCTCGATGTGATGATGCCGCGCGCCGACGGCCTGGACGTCGTACGGGTCCTGCGGGCCGAGGCGCGCGAGGTGCCGGTGCTGATGCTGACGGCGCGCAGCACCGAGGACGATCTGCTGCTCGGCCTCGACCTGGGGGCCGACGACTACATGACGAAGCCGTACAGCCCCCGCGAGCTGATGGCGCGGGTGCGCACGTTGCTGCGGCGCACCCGCCGGGGCGGTCTCCCCTCGCCCGGCTCCACGGAGTTCAGGGTCGGCTCGCTGGTCGTCGACCCCGACCGGCACGAGGTGTCGGTGGACGGCGCGCCGGTGGAGTGCACGCCGGGCGAGTTCCGGCTCCTTGCGGCGATGGCGGCCGAACCCGGCCGGGTCTTCAGCAGGCAGCTGCTCCTCGCCGAACTGCACGGATTCGACCGGTACATAGGCGACCGCACGGTCGACGTGCACGTCATGAACCTCCGCAAGAAGATCGAACCCGAACCCCGCCGCCCCGTCCGCCTGCTCACCGTGTTCGGCGTCGGCTACAAGCTGACGGACCCGGCGAAGGGGGCCCGCGATGCGTCGGCGTAGGACGGACGGGGACCACCGGACGAGCCCGCGGACCGGGCGGCCACCGCTGCGCAAGAGCCTGCGCGGAAGGCTGCTCGGAGTCTCCGTCCTGGTCGCCACCTGTTCCGTCGCGGCGACGGCCTGGCTCGCCGTGCAGACCACCTCCGGTGCCATCAAGCAGGAGCAGGGCCAGAACCTCGCCGACGACACCCGGATCTACGACACCCTCCTCGGCTACGCCGCCACGCACTCCCGGTGGGACGGCGTCGACGCGACCGTGCACGAACTGGCCCGCACCACCGGACGGCACATCACCCTCACCACGCAGGCGCGCAGACCGCTCGCCGACTCGGCCGGGCACACCCCGGCGGCCACGCTGCCCGCACAGGCCTCGGCCACCGTCGACCCGCTGTCCGTCGACACGGCGCTCGCCGCCGGCCGGACCGGGACGTCGGACGCGGCGGCGGACCGGATCGACGCACGCGCCGTCGGCCCGTTCCGGCTGCCCGCCGCAGAACGGTCGCAGCTGCGCGCCCTCGCCGAGCGGCACAGGTCGTGCCTGCGTACGGACGGGGTCGCGGCCGATGTCGTGGTGGGCCCGAGCGGGCGCCCCCGGGTGGAGACCGTCGGTTCCGGGGCCGACGCATCGGGCGCCGTCAAGTGCACGACGGACGCCCTCGACCGGCCGACGACGACGGAGCGCAAGGCGCTCACCGCACTGACCCGGCTCACCAACTCCTGCCTCGAGCGGCAGAGCCACTACCGCGTCGACCTCGCCCTCGACCTGACCTGGCAGCAAGGAGCGCGCCCCGCGGCACAGGACAAGGCGACCGAGGCGGCCCGTGACGCGGCCCCGGCCCCCGTCCCCGCCGTGACAGGAGTGGAGGGCGACCGCACCGTGGCCTCCTGCGTGGGCACGGCACGCCGCGAACAGCTCACCTCGTACGTCGCCGCGCCCGTGCTCCTGTTCATCGGCGACCAGGGCGGCACCACCGTCCCGGGGTTCGACCTGTCCCCGCTGAACACGGCGAAGATCGCGGGCGTCGCCGCGCTCGTCCTCGCCCTGACCGTCGGCGCCTCCGTCCTGGCGGGCACCCGCCTGGTGCGGCCGCTCTACGCGCTGACCGGCGCGGCCCAGCGGATGAAGGACGGCCGGGAGACCCAGCCGGTACCGGTGACGACGGACAACGAGATCGGCCGGCTCGCGGCGGCCTTCAACGACATGTCGGCGCACCGCACGCGCCTGGAGGAGCAGCGCAAGGCGATGGTGAGCGACGTCGCCCACGAACTGCGCACGCCACTGAGCACCATCCGCGGCTGGCTGGAGGCGGCGCAGGACGGGGTCGCCGAACCCGATCCGGCGTTCATCGACTCGCTCCTCGAAGAGGCCGTGCAACTGCAACACCTCATCGACGACCTCCAGGACCTGGCCGCCGCGGACGCGGACACCCTGCGCCTGCACCCGCGGCCGGTGCGCGTGGAGGAACTGCTCGGCCAGGTCGCCGCGGCCCACCACGTACGCGCGGAGACAGTCGGTGTCACCTTGTCCGTGGCCCAACCCGCCGCGCCTGTACCGGAGTTGGCGGCCGACCCGGTCCGGCTGCGGCAGGCGGTCGCCAATCTCGTGTCGAACGCGATACGCCACACGGGCCCGGACGGCACGGTCACGCTGCGGGCCTACGCGACCGACCCCGGCGACGAGGTGATCGTGGAGGTCGCCGACACCGGCAGCGGCATCTCCGCAGCGGACCTGCCGTACGTCTTCGACCGGTTCTGGCGTGCGGAGAAGTCCCGTAACCGGCGTACCGGAGGCAGCGGTCTCGGCCTGTCGATCGTGCGCAAACTCGCCCAGGCGCACGGCGGTTCGGCGACGGCGGCCAGCACGGAGGGCGAGGGATCGGTGTTCACACTGCGGCTGCCGCTCGCCGGACCGGCCGCCGCGGACCGGCCCTGATGCGATGACCACAGCGGTCTGACAGCTTCTTCACAACTCCACGCGAGCCTGGGTTCCGTCGATCAAGGGCCCCGCCCGGCATCGGCACCTCCCGGCCGACCGGCCGAGAGCCCCCAGGTATTGGAGTCACCCATGTCCCACCGACTGCCCCGCAGGCTGTCCCTGCGTACAGCGGCCGTCGCCGCGGCCGTCACCGTCGGCGTGCTCGCGCCGGCCGGTACCGCTCTCGCCTCGGACACCACGCCCGCCACGCCGAAGCCGGTGGCGAGCGCCCCTGCGGCCGAGGACAAGGCCGACGAGGCGCCCTCCCCCGTTCCGTCGCGCGACTCCGACGAGGCGCGCAAGCGGGCCGCGGCCGCCGCGGAGGCCCCGCGCGGGGGAGTGGCGGCGGGCGAACGCCCGGCGTCCGGCGACGGAACCACCTCCACGGCGCTCGTCGGTTCGCTCACCGCGGCGGCGCTCCTCGCGGGCGCGGGCACGGTGGTGCTGCGCCGCCGCGCGTCGCAGCGCTGAGCGGCCGCCGTCCCTGACGGCTTCCCGGCGCCGCCCGCCCTCCCGGGCGGCGCCACCCCTCTTCCCGTCCCAGGAGTCCCTTGTGCACCAGCCGAGGTGGCGCGCGACCGCCGTGTCCCTACTCGTCCTCCTCGCCCCGCTCACCGCGTGCTCGTCCGGCGCGGGAGCCCGGATCAGCGGCGACGCGAGCGCCGTCCCGCGCACCGGCCCGCCCAGCGGCGGCCCCACCTCCGAGCGTCCCCGGTCCGGGGAACCGGAGCGGGTGACGATCGACTCCATCGGCGTCGACAGCGCTCTCCTCCCGCTCGGCCTGAACCAGGACGGCACCGTCGAGGTCCCGCCCGCCGAGCAGGGCATGACCGCCGGCTGGTACACGGGCGCGGCCACGCCGGGCGAGCGCGGACCCGCCGTGATCATCGGGCACAACGACACGAAGTTCGGCCGCGCCGTCTTCCACAACCTGCGCAAGCTCCGCGCGGGAGCGGACGTCGCCGTGCGCAACTCCTCGGGCGGCACCGCCCACTTCAAGGTCACGTCCACCGAGACGGTCAGCAAGAAGGCCTTCCCCACGAAGAAGGTCTACGGCGCCACGAACACCCGCGCCCTGCGCCTGATCACCTGCGACGGCACGTACGACGCCCAGGGGCACCCCGTGGACAACCTCATCGTGTACGCCGAACTCACCCGCGACTGACCGCGGTTCGACAGGGGCGCATCGTAACTCGGTTGCGACGCCCACCAGTTGGGATCCGCGCGCCGCGCCCGCCCCGGCCGGGACCCGCGCGCCCGGGACGCGCGGAGCGGCCGACGCCCGTCAGGTCACCGTACAGACAGCCGGACCAGCCGGGTGCCGGGCCGGGCCGTCCCGGCGACCTTGAACGCGACGTAGCGCGCGGTACCGGTAGGGGTGAGGCGGCGGGTGCGGCCATGACCGGCCATGTGGCCCGCGCTCTCGTAGGTGATGCCGTCGCGGCTCAGTTCGACCTGTGCGGCGGGCGCGTCGCCGTGGTTCCACTCGGCCTCCACCGTCCGCGGCGCCCGCTCCGTCCCGAGGTCGACGACCAGGCGGCCGTCGGGCCCCGGGGTCCACGCCGTCCGCGGGTCGCCGTCGACCGCGGCGGCCGGATCGGACATACCCGCGGGGAGGGGGCTGGTCGGGAAGACGTTCCTCCCGAGCGCCAGATCGTCGTGCGGGTAGGGGGCGGCGCCGTGCCCCTGGGCCTCGACACGGAGCCGGCAGGACGGGCCCGAGAGGCGCACGGTCGCCCCGTCGAGGACCTGGACCCGCAGACCCGTCGGCAGCGCCTTGCCCGACAGCGGGACGAGAGTGAGGCGGGGAGCGAGCAGGCAGGCGGCAGCGGCGTCGAGCGCGGCCTCGTAGGCGATACCGTCCCGGGTCACGGTCTGCGTGCCCTCGAAGACGGCCCGGCGCGCGCCGGTCTGCTCCACCCGGACGTGCGTGGTGACCGGACTCGCCGACAGGTTGAACAGGCTCAGGTGGCCGTCGGTCAGGGCGGCGCGCACGGCGTCGCCGTCCGCCGTGGGCGCGGACTTCCGCACGAGGGCGCGTAGCGAGGCGGCCGAGGCGCCGGGGAATCCCTCGACGACGAGCGACGCGGCAGGGCCGTCGGCCAGCACGATCGTGTCGTCGTAGACCGCGAGCGGGTGCTCGCCGCCCCGGACGACGAACCCGGCCCGGCCGTCGACGTCGAGCCAGCCGCCGCGGCTGCTCACCGCGGGGGTCGGCCAGGACACGAGGTCGTCCCAGTGGTCGCCGTCGGCCGAGCCCTGAAGGCGGTAGGCGCGCCCGGCGGCGGCCTCCCAGCGCAGGGTGACGCCGTCGATCTCCTGGACGGAGCCGAGGTCCACGGCCCACCAGCTGTCGGCGCGCGTACGGTCGGCCCTGGAGACGGCCCAGCGGCTCACCGCGTCGCCGTCCACCGCCAGGGCCGGGCCCTTGCCGGTGTCGGAGGAGGACGCGGTCGCGGCGCGCCCGCGGGCCAGGTCGGGTCCGTCGGCCCCGGCGCGGACCTCGACGGCGTACAGCGAGTAGCCGTACGTCGGGTCGGGCCGGACGCCGAGCATGCGGACGTGCCGTACCGACGTGGCGGCGAAGGTCAGTTCGTCGACGCGCCCGGAGCCGGCCGCGGGCGCGGTGTCCTTGGCCCGGACCGTGGCACTTCCCTCCTCGAAGCGGTACGAACGGGCGCCGTCGAGGCCCGCCACACCCGGCATCGTCAGGTTGTGCACCTCGAGGTGGCCCTCGCCGGCGGCGGTGCCGTCCGTCGCGTAGACGACCGCGCCCGTCGGCAGGGTCGTGTAGCCGGCGAAACCCGTTCCCAGGCGCAGCACGGTCGCGCTGCCGTCGAAGCCGTCGCGCACGGACTCGTAGAGGCGCACCGTCCGCGAGGCGACCTTCCCCGAGGTCGCGGGCAGGAACATCGGGGTGCCGCCGCTGAGCCGGAACAGCCAGTCGTCGTGGGCGGGCTGCCAGGCGAACTTCACGAAGCCCGGCTTGGTGACGACGCCCGCCCACGCGGCCGGCGTCTGATGGGAGACGAGGCCCGGGCCGGTGCCGAAGTCGGTGACGCCCGCCGCCCGGTCGAACAGTTCGGCCCGGGACAAGGGCCGCACGTGCCGGCCGGCGGCGGCCGCCCACACGTGCAGCAGATAGCTGATGGCGAGTTCGGCGCGCGCCTCCGGCTCGTACTTGGGCTCGCCCGAGAACTTCGCCAGGCGGTACTCCGGCGGATACTTCTGGTACGCCTCCAGGCGCGCGGCGAGCTCCTCCTCCGCGCGGGCCGCCGCCCGGTCCCCGGCCACCTGGGCGAGGAAGGCCAGCGGGATCACGTCCCGGCCGTACAGGTGCTCGCGGTCGTTCACCATGGGCATCAGCGGTTCACCCGCGTCGCTCATGACTCCCAGCAGGGTGCGCCAGAGCGGCTGCGCGTTGGGCTGTGCCGTCAGGACCTCGGGCAGGGGCCGGCCCGCGGCGAGGAAGTGCGCCGCGTTGCGGCCCGAGGTGCGCCACAACTCCTCCTGGTAGTGCGGGCCGAAGGAGCCGTGGTTCTCGACGATGAACGTGTCGTACAGGTTGCGGGCGGTGTTGTCGCTGACCGGTACGCCGTCCACGCGCGCGGGGTTGGCGAGGTCGGCCGGCGGCAGTCCTGCCTCGTTGCGCGACCAGGTGCCGTAGGCGGACGCCCAGGCGGAGCGGCGCGCGTCGTCCGGGGCCCAGGCCAGGGCGGGCGCGAGCGTCTGCGCGTACAGGCCCATCTCCTCGAGCTTGGTGTCCCCGCCATGCCCGCCCATTGGCCCGTTCGGTGTCCAGTCCCCGGAGTCGGGGTCGTCGCCGGTGCCCAGGGCCGTGGTGTAGGCGGCCTGTTCACGGGTGATGGTGTCGACGGCGGTGCGGGTCGCGGCGTCGAGGTCGTCCCACAGCAGGCGGGCGGCGAGGATGAAGTACGACTGGAACGTGGTGTCGAAGAAGAGCTTGCGGCCCCACTGGGTGCCACCGGTCAGCCGGTTCGACACGGCGAAGTGGCGCAGAGTGGCGAGGGTGCGCTGCTTCAGCGTCTCGCGGTCGATCCCGGCCAGATCACTGTCGTAGGTGCCGTGGGTCAGCAGCACGGCGTGGCCGAGGACCACGGCGAAGCCGAAGTCCTTGTCCGTGTAGTAGCCCTTGGCCTCGTCCCACTGCGTCTCGGACCAGCGCGTGTGCTGGAGCAGCACGCGGTGGTACGTGGCGGCTGTGGCATCGGGCGGGGTGTCGGTGCGGCCTGCGGCCCGTGCCGTGGAGGTGCCGAGGGCCGCGGGGAGGGCGGTCAAGGCGCCGGTGACGCCGAGGAGTTGCAGGAACCGCCGGCGGTCCACCGGGAGGGATATATGCGGCACGAGCGTGGCCTCTCTACGTCGACAACGTTGTCAAAAGGGCGTGCCGCTCATTCTTGGACGACGCCCGAACGCACGTCAACGGGTGTGACGGGGGTGAGTGACGAGACCACAGGTGCACTGCACCCGCACTGCACCCGCATGGCACATGCACAGCACGCGCACAGCACACGCATGGCACACGCACGGCACACAGCCGCGCCGGGCCGCTTGGGAAGCGGCCCGGCGCGCGGCGTGCGGTGCTGGCGTCAGCGTGAGGAACGGCCGGTCACCAGACGGTAGAGCAGCAGCACGATCACCGAACCGACGATCGCGGCGATCCACGTGGACAGGCTGAAGAAGCCGTTGATGGAGTGGACTCCGAAGATCACCTTGCCGAGCCAGCCGCCGAGGAGGCCGCCCACGATGCCGATCAGCATCGTGATGAGGCAGCCGCCCGGGTCCTTGCCGGGAGTGAGGGCCTTGGCGATCGCTCCCGCGATGAGTCCGATCAGAATCCAGGCGATGATGCCCACGAGTTCGTCCTTTCCGTCATGCCGAGTGAAGCTCTCATGTCGAGTGAAGCTCTGTCCTCTTATCCCGGTCCGGTCGTCGTACACAGGACCAAAGTCCTCATCCGCTGCGGAGAAGTTGCCGGTCCATTCCGACCGGCTTAATTTTGCGCCGAGACGACTTTCAGGAGCTGAAGGCCAGGAGCGGCACCGGCACAGGGAGAGAAAAGCCTTATGGCGAAAGGCTTTCCGCACGGCACGCTCAAGCGGACCCGGGCACGGGAGACGCAGGCGACACGTACGCCGGAAACCGACCGGATGGTGCGCACCCTGCTGCGCAGACGCAAAAAGGCGCTCAGCGCCGAGGACGTGACCGTCTCGGACCGCCCGACCGTCCGGCGCGCCGTGACGGCCGCCGCGCTCGGCAACACCATGGAGTGGTTCGATTTCGGGGTCTACGCCTATTTGGCGGGCACCATCGGCAAAGTCTTCTTTCCCTCCAGCTCGCCCGGCGCGCAAGTGGTCTCCACGTTCGCGACGTTCGCCGCGGCTTTTCTCGTGCGTCCGCTGGGCGGACTGGTCTTCGGACCGCTCGGCGACCGTATCGGCCGCCAGCGCGTCCTCGCCGCGACCATGATCATGATGGCGGCCAGCACCTTCGCGGTCGGCTTCCTGCCGACGTACGCCTCCATCGGCTTCGCCGCGCCGCTGCTGCTCCTCCTGTGCCGGCTCGTCCAGGGCTTCTCCACGGGCGGCGAGTACGCGGGCGCCACGACGTACATCGCCGAGTACGCGCCGGACCAGCGCCGGGGCTTTCTCGGCAGCTGGCTCGACTTCGGCACCTTCGTGGGCTACTCGCTGGGCTCCGGACTCGTCACCGTGCTGACGCTGACCCTGGGCTCCGACGGACTGGAGAGCTGGGGATGGCGCATCCCCTTCTTCATCGCGGGGCCACTGGGTCTCATCGGTCTGTACATGCGGCTGAAGCTGGAGGAGACGCCTGCCTTCCAGAAGGAGGCGGCCTCGGAGGCCGCCGAGCGCGAGACGGGGGACGGGGACGGCGACACGGACCCCGTCGAGGCGGCCAGGCAGTCCGGAAAGGGACGGCTCAAGGAGATCTTCACCCGCCACTGGCAGGCCGTACTGATCTGCATGGGGCTCGTGCTGCTCTACAACGTCACGAACTACATGGTCACGTCCTATCTGCCGACCTTCATGACCGTGACGCTGGGGGAGAGCGACACCACCGCGCAACTCCTCGTCCTCGGCACCATGTTGCTGGTGGTGCTCACGATCACCGTCGTCGGGCGCAGCTCGGACCGGTGGGGCAGACGCCCGATGTTCATGGGCGGCAGCATCGCGATGATCGCCCTGGCCCTCCCCGCGTTCCTGCTGATCAGGAAGGGCGGCATCCTGCTGCCCGCTTTCGGCTGCGTGATCCTCGGCCTGCTCCTGGTCTGCTTCGCCGGGACGGCGGCGGCCACGCTTCCGGCCCTGTTCCCCACCCGGCTGCGCTACGGCGCCCTGTCGATCGCCTTCAACATCTCGGTCTCCGTCTTCGGCGGCACCACCCCTCTGTTCGCCTCGTTCCTGGTCGAGAAGACCGGCAACACGCTGGTCCCGGGGTACTACCTGATGGTGGCCGGAGCGATCGGGCTCGTGTCGACGTTCTTCCTGCACGAGACGGCCGGCCGGCCGCTGCGCGGCTCCGGGCCGATGGTCGAGACACCCGACCAGGCCCGCGAGCTCGTGGCCCGCAGCCGCACCGAGGCCGGACGGCACGCGCGCGACGTCTGGCTGCGCCTGTGGCACCCCCTCGGCGGCCGGGACCGTTCGGAGAAGACCGACCACAAGGACTGACACGCCGCGCGAGAAGCGGGCACGCACGGCGGACAGGGCCGTCTCATCCCGCCGTTCGAGGGCACACGAAGGGGAACCCTCGAGAAACTAGGAGCCACGACATGGACGATTCCTCCCTGCGCGCCGTGGGGTGGGCACGTTCCCTGCCGATGAGCAGCGGCGTGAAGGCGGCCCGGGACTGGACCCGCGACCATCTGGCGGCGCTGGGCTGGCTGGACAGCGCCCCGGACACGGTCGACGCGGTCCTGCTGGCCGTCTCCGAGCTGGTCACCAACGCCCACGTCCACGCCAAGAGCACGGCCCTGCTGGTGCTGACCTGGGACGGCGACTGCCTGCATGTCACCGTGCACGACTCCTCGCCGCAGCCGCCCGAGCCCCGCAAGCCCGACGACGACGCGCTCGGCGGCCGGGGCATGCTGCTGATCGACGCGCTGGCGGACACCTGGGAGGCGCACCCGTGCCCGCGCGGCAAGGACGTCACCGCCTGCTTCCGGCCGGACTACGTCGCCTGAGGCGGTCCCTCACTCCCCGCCACTCAGGATCCGGTCCGGGGTGAGGGGCAGTTCGCGCAGCCTGACGCCGGTCGCGTGACGGACGGCGTTGCCGATGGCCGCGGCCGTGCCCACGATGCCGATCTCGCCGATCCCCTTGCTCCCCATGGGGTTCAGATGGGGGTCGTCCTCGTCGATCCAGTACGCCTCGATGGCGGGGACATCGGCGTGGGCGGGCACGTGGTACGCGGCCAGATCGCACTCGGCGAAGTCGCCGAAGGCCGCGTCCATCGTGCTGCCCTCCGTCAGCGCCATCCCGAGGCCCATCGTCATCGCGCCGATGAACTGGGAGCGCGCGGTGCGCGGGTTGAGGATGTGTCCGGCCGCGTAGACGCCGAGCAGACGGCGCACCCGGACCTCCCCGGACACGGTGTCGACGCCGACCTCGGCGAAGTGCGCGCCGAAGGCATGACGGGAGTAGTCGCTGTCCGCGTCGGCCGTGCCCTTCGTGTCGACCGAGGCGCTGACGCCCTCCGGCGGCAGCGGCTGCCCGCGCCGCTGCTCCAGGTTCTCGGCGAGTTCCGTACCGGCCGCGTGGACGGCCCAGCCCCAGGAGGCCGTTCCCGAGGAACCGCCCGCGAGCGGCGCCGACGGCAGGTCGCTGTCGCCGATCTCGATACGCACCCGGTCCAGGGGCACCCCGAGCGCGTCGGCGGCGACCTGGGCGAGCACCGTACGGGCGCCCGTGCCGATGTCGGTGGCGTTGACCCGGATCTCGAAGCTGCCGTCCGGGTGGGCGTGGGCGCTCGCCCGGCTCGGGGAGGCGAGCGCCGGATAGGTGGCGGCGGCCATGCCGGTGCCGATCAGGACGGCACCCTCGCTGTGCGAGCGGGGGCGCGGGTCGCGTTCGGACCAGCCGAAGCGCCGGGCGCCTTCGCGCAGGCATTCCGCGAGGTGCCGGCTGCTGAAGGGCTTCCCGCTGTCCGGCTCGGTGTCCGTGTCGTTGCGCAGGCGCAGCTCGACCGGGTCCAGGTCCAGGGCGACGGCCAGTTCGTCCATCGCGGACTCCAGCGCGTACATGCCCGGGGCCTCGCCGGGGGCCCGCATCCAGGACGGGGTGGGCACGTCCAGGGGGACCACGCGGTGGGTGGTCCGGGAGTGCGGCGAGGGGTAGACGATCCGGGTGGCGGCGGCGCCCGTCTCCATGAACTCCTTGATGCGCGAGGTGTGCGCGGTCACCTCGTGCACGACGGAGATCAGCGTGCCGTCGGTCTCGGCGGCGAGCCGCACGCGCTGCAAGGTGGGGGAGCGGTGGCCGACCACGGTCGGCAACTGCCGCCGTGGCAGGACGAGTTTGACCGGGCGTCCGGTCGCCCGGGCGGCCATCGCGGCGAGCACCACGTGCGGGCGGGGCGTGCCTTTCGAGCCGAAGCCGCCGCCGACGTGCTCGGAGACCACCGTGATCCGGTCCTTGGGCAGCTCGAAGAGGGCGGCGAGGGTATCGCGGACCGTGCTGCTGCCCTGACTGGAGTCGTGCACGGTCAGCCGCCCGTCCTGCCAGACGGCGGTGGCCGCGTGCGGCTCCATGGGGTGGTTGTGCAGGGGCGGCACCCGGTAGAGGGCATCGACCCGGACGGGCGCGGCGGCGAACGCGTTGTCGGCCTCGCCGCGCAGATGCTCGCCCGAGGTGCCGTCCTCGTCCTGCGGCACGTACGCCTCGGGATGATCGGTCCTCAGCTCGACGTCGTGCGGCTCCTCGGCGTAGGAGATCCGCACTGCGGCGGCCGCTTCCCGCGCCGTCTCCAGCGTGTCGGCGACGACCAGGGCCACGTACCACCCCCGGTGCGGGACCCGCGCGTCCTGGAGCACGGCGAGCATCGCGTCGTCCGGGTCGGTCAGGCGCGGCGCGTTCTCATGGGTGAGGACGCCGACGACACCGGGCAGTGCCAGGGCCGCGGAGTCGTCGACGGCGGTCACCCTGCCGCGCGCCACGGTGGCGGGGACCGGCCACGCGTACGCGCAGCCCTCGGGGGTGTGTTCCGCGGCGTAGCGGGCGGTGCCCGTCACCTTGGCGGGGCCCTCCCTGCGCTCGGCGGGCGAACCGAGTGCGCTGACCGTGTCCGGCATGATCAATCTCCCTGGGGGCGGCGAGTCAGGAGGCGGCGGGGGCGCCGGCCAGGCGCCGCAGCACGTCGCAGGCGAGGTTGCGGGCGAGCGGGACCTTGAAGCCGTTGTCCCGCAGCGGCGCGGCGGCGGCAAGTTCGGTGTCGACGGCCCGCCGGAACGCGTCGTCCGTCGCCGGACCGCCCACGAGCGCCTGTTCGGCGAGGAGCGCGCGCCAGGGCCGGTGCGCGAGTCCGCCGAACGCGATACGGACGTCGTGGACGGCCGCGCCCCGTACATCGAGCACCACGGCCACCGAGGCGAGCGCGAACGCGTACGACGCCCGGTCGCGGGCCTTGCGGTACGCGGAGGGCAGCCCGGCGGTGGTCGGAGGCAGCAGAACGCCGGTGATGAGTTCACCGGGCTCGATCTCGGTGTCCCGGTCGGGCCGCTCGCCCGGGAGCCGGTGGAACTCGGCGGCGGGCAGGGTGCGGGCGCCCGCCGGGCCGTGCAGTTCCACCTGCGCGTCGAGCGCGGCGAGGGCGACCGCGAGATCGGACGGGTGGGTCGCGATGCACTGCGGCGAGTGGCCCAGCACGGCGTGGTCCCGGTGGACGCCGTCGCGGGCACCGCAGCCGGACCCGGGCGCACGCTTGTTGCACGGTTTGTCCGTGTCCTGGAAGTAGGGGCAGCGGGTGCGCTGGAGGAGGTTGCCGCCGGTGGTGGCCATGTTCCGCAGCTGGCCCGAGGCTCCCGCGAGCAGGGCCTGCGACAGCACGGGATAGCGGTCCCGGACCAGGGGGTGGGCGGCGAGGTCGCTGTTGCGTACGGTGGCGCCGGCCCGGACGGAGCCGTCGGGGAGTTCGTCGACGGAGTCCAGCGGCAGACCGGCGACGGAGATCAGGGTCTCGGGCGCTTCCACACCGAGTTTCATCAGGTCGACGAGGTTGGTGCCGCCGCCCAGATAGCGGGCGCCCGGCCGGCCGGCGTGGGCCGCGGTCGCTTCCTCGACGGTGCGGGCGCGCACGTAGGAGAAGGGTTTCACCGGATCACGTCCTCGACGGCTTCGACGATGTGCGGGTAGGCGCCGCAGCGGCACAGGTTGCCGCTGAGCCGTTCGCGGATCTCGTCCCTGGTCAGCGTCACGGGAGCGCCGGTGGCCGCGCCGGGCTGCGTGACATGCGAGGCGGCTCCCGCCTCGGCCTCCGCGAGGGCCCCGACGGCGGAACAGAGCTGCCCCGGCGTGCAGTAGCCGCACTGGAAGGCGTCCCGCTCCAGAAAGGCCTGCTGAAGGGGGTGCGGTTCGCCGTCGGCCGCGCCGCGCAGGCCCTCGACCGTGGTGATCTCGGCGCCGTCGTGGGCGACGGCGAGCAGAAGACAGCTGTTGGCGCGCCGGCCGTCGACGAGGACCGTGCAGGCGCCGCACTGGCCGTGATCACAGCCCTTCTTGGCGCCGATGAGACCGAGGTGTTCGCGCAGGGCGTCGAGGACGGTCGTGCGGTGGTCGAGGGGCAGGCGGTACGGGCTGCCATTGACCGTCAGTGACACTTCCGAACGGAAGGCATCGGTGGGCATGGTGCACTGCTCCTCGGGTGACGCGTCGGCGGGGATGGACGTGGCGCGTATCCAGCCTGTGCCAGGCCGCGCCGCACGGCACGCCGAGAGGGCCCGGGGCCGCCCGCCTGGACCCGGATGGACGCACGGCTCCGGGGTGTGCGCGACGTCCGGCCCGGCGGGGACGGACCGAAGGCGGTGGTCTGTGCTCGGCGGCCGGCGGGACCCGGGGGCCGTCCGGCACGACCGCCCCTCCCAGCGGCAGGTGCGGCCACGCCATTGACCGGGCCCGGCACATCGTCGTAGCCCTCATCGTGCGCCAACTCATCGTCGTAGCACCGGATCAGGTCGCCCACGGTGACATACGCCCGTATCACCGCCGTCGAAAACCCCATGCAGGGTTGATCGTTGAGCCGTCGGGATAAACACACGGGGTTCGCACCGCACCGAGACCGCCGGGCCGCCGTCCAGGCCGCCCGGCCGACCGAGACTGGGGACAACCGACATGACCATCAGCCGCAGGGGACTGCTCGCCACCGGTGCCGCCGTCGGACTGCTCACCGCATGCGGGTCCGACACGGGCCGCGGCGGAGCGGGCGAGTCCGGCAGTGGACCCGCGCTGTCGCAGTGGTACCACCAGTACGGCGAGCAGGGCACCGAGCAGGCCGTGAAGAAGTACGCCGCCGCCTACAAGAAGGCCCGGGTCGCCGTCCAGTGGCGGCCGGGCAACTACGACCAGCAGACGGCGGCCGCCCTGCTCACCACGTCCGGCCCCGACGTCTTCGAGGTCAACGGCCCGTCCCTGGACCAGATCCAGGGCAAGCAGGTCGCGGACCTGACCGAACTCTTCGAAGGCGTCAAGGACGACTTCAACCCGGCGGTCCTCGCCCCGAAGACGTACGACGGCAGGATCTGGGGCATCCCGCAGGTCATCGACATGCAGATGCTCTTCTACCGCAAGAGCCTGCTCGAAGACGCCGGAGTGCGCCCGCCCCGAACCCTGGACGAACTCGTGGACACCGCAGCGAAGTTGACGGACAAGGAGGTCAAGGGCCTCTTCCTCGGCAACGACGCGGGCGCCGGTGTACTCGGCGGCACACCGCTCTACGCCGCCGGCCTCTCCCTCGTCACCGACGACGGCAAGGTCGGCTTCGACGACCCGGCGGCCGCCCGCGCGCTCGGCAAACTGCATCAGTTGTACGCGGACAAGTCCCTGCTGCTCGGCGCGCCCGCGGACTGGTCGGACCCGTCCGCGTTCCTCCAGGGGCTCACCGCCATGCAGTGGTCGGGGCTGTGGGCACTGCCCGCCGTCCAGAAGGCCCTTGGCGACGACTTCGGCGTGCTGCCGTTCCCCAAGGACGGCGCCGACGGCGCCCCGTCCGTGCCCGTCGGCGCGTACAGCGCCGCGGTCTCCACACGCAGCGCGCACCAGGAAGCGGGCAAGGACTTCCTGAAGTGGCTGTGGATCGAACGCACCGACTACCAGGAGGACTTCGCGCTCGGCTACGGCTTCCACATCCCGGCCCGTATCTCGCTCGCCAAGAGGGCGGACAAGCTCAAGGACGGCGCGGCGGCCGACGCCGTCCGCTTCACCACCGAACACGGCTACGCACAGCCGCTGTTGTGGACCCCGGCGGCCCAGACCGCGTACCAGGACGCGCTCAACCGCATCATCAAGGACGGCGCGAACCCGGAGAGCGAGCTGAAGAAGGTCGTACGGAGGGTGTCCGCGGAGCTGGCCCGCGTGACGTCCAAGTGAGCGCCGCACAGGCGCAGTCGGCGAAGCGGATCACCCGCAACCGTACGGGGTGGTTCTGGGTCTTCGTCGGCCCCTTCGTCCTCGGCCTCGGCCTGTTCACGTACGTACCGCTCGGCTGGAGCGTCTGGCTGAGCTTCTTCGACGCCCACAACACCGTCACCCCGGACCGCTTCGTCGGCCTCGACAACTACATCGCGCTCCTGCGCGACGAGGCGTTCCGCAGCAGCCTGTGGACGTTCTGCGTCTTCACGCTCTTCATCGTGCCGACGACGTACGCCGCCTCGCTCGCCCTCGCGCTGATGGTCAACCGGCTGCGGCGCGCCCAGGCGTTCTTCCGCTCGGTCTTCTTCCTCCCCGCGGCCTGCAGTTACGTCGTCGCCGCGCTGATCTGGAAGATGTCCCTCTTCAACGGGGTGCGGTTCGGGCTCGCCAACACCCTGCTCGGGTACGCCGGTGCGGACTCGGTGGCATGGCTGTCCACCACGGACCCGCCCTGGTACTGGCTGGTCATCGTCACCGTACGGCTGTGGCTCCAGGCGGGTTTCTACATGATCCTCTTCCTGGCGGGCCTCCAGCGGATCAGCCCGACGCTCTACGAGGCGGCGGCCGTCGACGGGGCCCGGCCCGGCTGGCAGGTGTTCCGGCACATCACGTTCCCGCAGCTGCGCGCCACCTCCGTGGCCGTCGTCCTGCTGCTCGTCATCAACGCCTTCCAGGCATTCGACGAGTTCTACAACCTGCTCTCCGACGCCCGCGGTTATCCGCCCTACGCGCGACCACCGCTCGTCTACCTCTACTACACGGCCCTCGGCCAGGGACAGAACCTCGGACTCGGCAGCGCGGGAGCCGTGCTCCTCGCCCTGATCATCGCGGTGGTGACGGTCGGGCAGGCGCGCTGGTTCGGGCTCGGCAGGAAGGAGGCGGACTGATGCCGCCGATCCGAGAGGGCGACGCCCTCGTCCGCACCGGCCGCGCCCTGCGGCTCGTTCTCCTCATCGCTCTGGCGGTGCTCTTTCTGGTCCCCTTCTACCTGCTCGTGCGCAACGGACTCGCCACCGAGCAGGACATCACCTCGCCCGACTGGACGTTCTTCCCGTCCCACGTGCAGTGGGGCAACCTCGGCGAGCTGTTCGACGACACCTCGGTCCCCTTCGCCCGTTCCCTCCTCAACTCGGCGCTCATCGCCGTCGCGACGACCCTGGGCACCCTGCTCCTGGCCTCGCTCGCCGGATACGGTCTCGCGCGCATCCCGTACCGCCACGCGAACAAGGTGTTCTACGCGATCCTGGGCACGCTCATGGTCCCGGCGGCGGTGACGTTCGTGCCCACCTTCGTCCTGGTGTCGTCGCTGGGCTGGGTCTCCACCCTGCGCGGGCTCGTCGTCCCGACGCTGTTCTCCGCGTTCGCCTGCTTCATCTTCCGGCAGTACTTCCTCGGCTTCCCGGGGGAGCTGGAGGATGCGGCCCGGGTCGACGGGCTCGGCCATTGGCGCACGTACTGGCTCGTGGTCGTGCCGAACGCCCGGCCCGTGTTCGCCGCGGTCGGCACCATCGTCTTCATCGGGGCCTGGAACTCCTTCCTGTGGCCGCTCGTCATCGGCCAGGACCGCGACGCGTGGACGGTGCAGGTGGCCCTGTCGTCGTTCACCACGTCCCAAGTGGTGCGCCTGCACGAGCTGTTCATCGCGGCGGCGGTCTCGATCGTGCCGCTCCTCGTGGTGTTCCTGCTGTTCCAGCGGTGGATCGTGGCGGGGGTGGAGCGCTCGGGCATCGACTGACCTGGCCTGATCGGTCGGCATCGAATGCGCAAAGTTGATTTAAACAGCCATTGACGCGTCAACTTCGAGCAAATAGCGTCTGGGTATTCCGGTCCCCCCGACCCAGGAAGGCCCCGCGTGCGCAGACGCTCCCTCCTCACCGCGGCTGCCGCCACGACGCTCGCGGCGGCACCGCTCGCGTCCGGCTGCAGTTCCTCCGCGGCCCCGTCCGGCGCCGCCGGCGGCTCCCGGCGCGGCCGACTCACCTACGGCGTCTGGGACGTCTACCAGGTGCCCGCCATGAAGCGGGTGGCCCGGGAGTTCGAGCGGACCCGGCCCGGCGTCAGCGTCGACGTCCAGCTCACGCCGAACGGGACGTACTGGACCAAACTCCGCACCGCGTGCACGGGCGGCTCCGCCCCGGACGTCTTCTGGATGAACGGCCCCAACTTCGGCCTCTACGCCGACGCGGGCCAGCTCCTGCCCCTGGAGACCGACGGGGCCGACGCGGTGCTGCGGCCCGCCGACTTCCCCGCGGACCTCATCTCGCTCTACCGCTGGAAGGGCGTCCAGTACGGCGTCCCGAAGGACTTCGACACCGTCGCCCTGTGGTTCAACAAGGAACTCTTCGACCGCGCCAAGGTCGACTACCCCGACGCGACCTGGACCTGGCAGGACCTGATCGCCAACGCCCAGCGGCTCACCGACCGCAAGCGCGGGATCTACGGCGTCGGCGCCCCCGTCCGCCCGCAGGAGAACTACTACAACTCCATCCCCCAGGCCGGGGGTTACGTCATCTCCCCGGACAAGCGGCACTCCGGCTACTCCGACGAGCACACCCGCGAAGGGCTGCAGTTCTGGATCGACCTGATCCACCGCTACCGGGCCTCGCCCTCGCTCCAGCAGATGACCGACACGGACCCCACCCAGATGTTCCAGTCGGGGACGCTCGCCATGACCTACGAGGCGTCCTACAACGCGGCGACGTTCCACGCCGACCCCGAACTGCGGGCGAAGATCGACGTCGCGCCGATGCCCAAGGGCCGCCGCCGCGCCACCGTCCTGCACGGCCTCGCCAACGTCGTCTACGCCCGGACACCCCATCCCGAACTGGCCCGCGAGTTCGTCGAGTTCCTCGGCAGCGAGAAGGCCTCACTGCTCCAGGGCAAGTACGGCACCGCCATCCCGGCGCGCAACGGCACCGCGAAACCGTGGGCCGCCCGCATGCCGGACTTCGACCTCCAGGTGCACCTGGACGCGCTCGACTACGCGGTGCCCTTCCCCGGCTCCGCCAACAGCTCGGCCTGGCAGCACAAGGAAATGATGTGGCTCGCCAAGGCGTGGAGCGGCGACGACAGCGTCAGGAGCGCCACGGACTCCCTGACCGACGCGATGGACCTGCTGCTCGCGCAGGAGAGAAAGGGCCGGTCCTGATGAGCCTCGACGTGCGTACGCAGGACACCGCCGTCCCCGCACCACGCGGCCGGACGGACGTCCTGGACCAGCGCGAACTGCGCCGACGCGAGCGCCGCTTCCGCCACCGCGACAAGTGGTGGGGCTACGCCCTGATCGCCCCGGCCGGCCTCGGCCTCGCCGTCTTCTACCTGTGGCCCGTGGTACAGACCCTGTACTACAGCCTCACCGAATGGGGCGCCTTCGGCGGCACCACCTGGATCGGCCTGACCAACTACCGCACGCTCGTGGGCGACCCCGAATTCTGGCAGTCCCTGGCCAACACCGGCATCTATACGGGCCTCGTCCTGCTCGGCATCCCGCTGTCCATGGCGCTCGCCGTGCTGCTCAACATCAAGGGCCTGCGCGGCACCGGCGTGTACCGCACCCTCTACTTCCTGCCCGTGGTCACGATGCCCGCCGCCGTCGCGGTGGTCTGGCGCTGGCTCTACAACGGCGACGCCGGCATCCTCAACCACGCGCTGTCCACGATCGGCATCGACGGCACCTACTGGGTCTCCGACCCGGGCACCATCCGCTTCGCGGTCGCGATCGTCGGCGTGTGGATGACCGTCGGCTACAACATGATCCTGCTCCTCGCCGGACTCCAGAGCATCCCCGGCGACTACTACGAGGCGGCGGCGCTCGACGGCGCGGGACGGGTCCGGCAGTTCTTCTCGGTGACCCTGCCGCTGCTGAGCCCCACCCTGTTCTTCACCACCGTGCTCTCGGTGATCCAGTCCCTCCAGGTCTTCGACCTGGTGTATCTGATCATCGGCGCCAACACGAACACCTCGCTCCAGAACCCGGCCTACGGCGAGGGCCAGACCGTCGTGATGCTCTTCTTCCAGAAGGCGTTCTTCGACAACCAGCGCGGCTACGGCGCGGCGATCGTCTGTGTCCTGTTCATCCTGATCATGGCGCTGACGGCCGTTCAGTTCCGGTTGCAGAAGAGGTGGGTGCACTATGCGTGAGTCGACACGGCGCGAGGGCCGGATGTGGCCCGCCCACGTCCTGCTCGCGCTGGGCGGGATCATCACCGTCTTCCCCCTGGTGTGGGAGCTGCTCACCTCGTTCAAGAGCTTCGGCGAGTCCGTCCGGGTACCGCCGACGATCCTGCCCGCGCACTGGGACTTCTCCAACTACTCCAAGGTCTTCGACGGCGTCCCGTTCGGCCGCCAGTTCCTCAACACCGTCGTGATGGCGCTGCTGCGCACCGCGGCCCAGCTGCTGCTCTGCTCGATGGCGGCCTACGCCTTCGCCCGCATCCGCTTCCCCGGGCGCGGGGCGATCTTCCTCGGCTTCCTCGCCGTCCTCATGGTGCCGGGACAGCTGTTCCTGCTGCCCCAGTACCAGATCATGCAGAGCCTCGGCTGGCTCGACTCCATGCAGGCGCTGGTCGTCCCCGGCATGTTCTCCGCCTTCGGCACCTTCCTGCTGCGCCAGTTCTTCATGGGGCTGCCCGAGGAGCTGGAGGAGGCCGCGCGCCTCGACGGCGCCAACCCGTTCACCGTCTTCTGGCGCATCGCCCTGCCGCTGGCCCGCCCGGGCCTCCTCGCCCTCGGCATCCTCACGTTCCTGTGGTCCTGGAACGACCTGATGTGGCCGCTGATCGTCAACACCGACCCGGCGAAGATGCCGCTGTCGGCCGGTCTGGCCACCCTCCAGGGCGCCCACCTGACCGAATACCCGGTCCTCATGGCCGGTTCCCTCCTCGCGACGCTTCCGGTGATCGTGGTGTTCGTCGCCATGCAGCGCCAGTTCATCCAGGGCATCGCTTTCTCCGGCATGAAGGGCTGAGCACGCGTGACCTCCACCTCCTCCGTCTCCACCGCATCGACCGGCAGCGCCGGGCACACACGCGACCTGCGCCTCGGCGTCATCGGGCTCGGCCAGCGCGCCACCCTCGCCCTGGAGGCCCACCACCCCGGTGAGGGCTCCGCGGTGGTGGCCGTCGCCGACACCTCACCGGCCATGTTCGACCGGGCCCGCTCCTGGTTCGGCGACGACGTCCACGTCTACCCCGGCCATCAGGAGATGCTGGCCGCCGAGGACCTGGACGCCGTCTTCGTCATCACCCCCGACCACACCCACGAGGCCCTGGCGATCGACCTGTTGCAGGCCGGCGTCGCCGTCTTCCTGGAAAAGCCGCTGGCCATCACCACCGAGGGCTGCGACCGGGTCCTGGAGGCCGCGCGGACCGGCGGCGCCCGCCTGTACGTGGGCCACAACATGCGGCACATGCCGGTGGTGCGGGTCATGCGCGACCTCATCAAGCGCGGTGAGATCGGCGAGGTCAAGGCCGTCTGGTGCCGCCACTTCGTCGGCCACGGCGGCGACTTCTACTTCAAGGACTGGCACGCCGACCGCCGCAACACCACCGGCCTCCTCCTGCAGAAGGGCGCCCACGACCTGGACGTCATCCACTGGCTGGCCGGCGCCTACACCGAGCGGGTGAGCGCCCTCGGCGGGCTCACCGTCTACGGGGACATCGCCGACCGCTCGGGACAGGCACCCGGAGCCGTCATGCCGGACTGGTACGACCCGGAGAACAACTGGCCGCCGCTGTCCCTGACCGGCCTCAACCCCGTCGTCGACGTGGAAGACCTGTCGATGATGGTCATGCGCCTCGAAGGCGGCGTGCACGCCAGCTACCAGCAGTGCCACTACACCCCCGACTACTGGCGCAACTACACCGTCATCGGCACCGAGGGCCGCCTCGAGAACTTCGGCGACCACGGGGAGACCGCCGAGGTCCGCGTCTGGAAGCGCCGCAGCGGATACCGGGCCGACGCCGACCTCGTCGTCCCGATGCCGGCACCCGGCGAGGGCGGCCACGGCGGCTCCGACCCGATGCTGGTGGCCGAGTTCCTGCGCTTCGTGCGGTCCGGCGGGGCGACGGACACCAGCCCCGTCGCGGCCCGCGAAGCCGTCGCCGCGGGCGTCGCGGCGACGGAGTCGCTGCGGGGCGACGGCCGACCCGTCACGGTGCCGCGGGTCGCCCCCGACCTGGCGCAATGGTTCGACAACGGCCAGCAGTGACGTGACAGGCCGGCGCGGCGGGGGCAGGGAGCGGAGCTACCGATCCTTCTCGCCATGTGTGCGCCGGCCCGTTTGAAGGCGGGTCACCCGGATAGTCGGGTGGAGTCGCAGGACAGGACGCACGGTGCAGCCCTGCACCGCCTGCCTGACAGCGACTGATGAACGGAGGTAGCACTATGACCGAGAACATCTGGAACTACCCGGCCAGTGCTGGTCACACTCCGAACGCCGACCTGACGGGGTACAAGGTCGAGGCGACCGACGGAAACATCGGCAAGGTGGACAAGCACTCCAACGACGTCGGTTCGCAGTACATCGTGGTGGACACCGGGGTGTGGATCTTCGGCAAGGAGGTCCTGCTGCCCGCCGGCACCATCACGGGCATCGACGCCGAGTCGAAGACGATCCAGGTGGCGCGCACCAAGGACGAGATCAAGAGCGCGCCAGAGTTCGACAAGGAAAAGCACCTGGGCGACGCCGGCTATCACGAGCAGCTCGGCACGTACTACGGCACGCCGGGCCCGTCCGGCGCCCCCGGCGCCCACCCCGGCCCCGGCACTCCGGGCACGGGTCCGGAGACACCCGGCCGACGCACGATCTGACGGCCGGTCATGTGAGGGGCAGGACAGCGGGCCGGGCCGCCCTGTGCGGCCCGGCCCTGGCACTCGTACGTCCTGCCGGAGCCAGTTGAGACGAGGACCATGACGCGTTTCGCGACGGTAGGCCTGCTGACGGCCTGCGCGGTGGGCGGTGTGCTGCTCGCCCTGCTCGCCTCACCGTGGTGGTGGGCGGCCGCGGGGCCCTGCCTGGTCGTGGCGCTGACCGGTGTGCACGATCTGGCGCAGAAGCGGCACTCCGTGCTGCGCAACTATCCCGTGCTCGGCCACCTGCGCTTCCTCATGGAGAAGGTGCGCCCCGAACTGCAGCAGTACTTCGTGGAGCGCAACTACGACGGGCGGCCCTACGACCGCGACACCCGCAGCATCGTCTACGAACGGGCCAAGGGGGTCGACGCCGAGGAGCCGTTCGGCAGCGAGCGCGACATGCAGGAGCGCGGTTACGAGTTCCTCGTGCCGTCGATGGCGCCGGTGGACGTGGCCGACGAGCCGCCCCGCGTACGCGTCGGCGGCCCGGACTGCACCGAGCCGTACGACATGGCCCTGCTCAACGTCTCCGCGATGAGCTTCGGCTCGCTCTCCTCCAACGCCGTCCTGGCGCTGAACACGGGGGCGGCGCGCGGCGGCTTCGCCCATGACACCGGCGAGGGCGGTCTGTCCGGCCACCACCTGGAGTCCGGCGGCGACCTCGTCTGGGAGATCGGCACCGGCTACTTCGGCTGCCGCACCCGTGACGGCGACTTCGACGAGCGGCAGTTCGCCGGGAAAGCCGCGCACCCGTCCGTGCGCTGTGTCTCGCTCAAGCTCTCCCAGGGAGCCAAGCCCGGCATCGGGGGAGTCCTCCCCGGCGCCAAGGTCAACGCAGAGATCGCCTCGGTCCGTGGCGTGCCCGAGGGCGAGACGGTCATCTCGCCGCCGTACCACCGGGTCTTCTCCACCCCGCGCGAACTCGTGCGTTTCCTGGCCCGGCTGCGGGAACTGGCGCACGGCAAACCGGTCGGATTCAAGCTCTGTCCCGGTTCACGGACCCAGTTCCTCGCGGTGTGCAAGGCCATGACGGCGGAAGGGATCACCCCGGACTTCATCGTGGTGGACGGCGCGGAGGGCGGCACGGGCGCGGCCCCGCTGGAATTCGCCGACCACCTCGGCATGCCCCTCACCGAAGGCCTCTTCACCGTGCACAGCGCCCTCACCGGGGCGGGACTGCGGGACCGGATCCGGGTCGGCGCCAGCGGCAAGGTGGCGACCGGCTCCGACATCGTCAAGCGCCTGGCCCTGGGCGCCGACTACACGAACGCGGCCCGCGCGATGATGTTCGCCGTCGGGTGCATCCAGGCCCAGCGCTGTCACACCAACCACTGTCCGACCGGCGTGACCACCCAGGACCCGCGCCGCGCCCGCGCCCTCGACGTGGTGGACAAGGCCGCCCGCGTCACGCGCTACCAGCAGGCCACCGTCCACAGCGCGCTGCAGATCATGGCGGCGATGGGCGTCCGCTCCACCGCGGAGCTCGGCCCCCGGCTGCTGCGCCGCCGCGAGGACGACGGCAGGTTCCGGTCCTACGCCGAACTGTACGAATGGCTCTCCCCGGGTGAACTGCTCGCCGCGCCGCCCGAGAGCTGGGCCGCCGACTGGAAGGCGGCGAGCCCCGACACCTTCGCCGTGGGATGACCCGCGCGCCGAAAAATGGCCGTGCGGGCGCAGAAGCCGCAGGATGGAATCTGCTCCCATCGGCGGCTCAGAGAAAACAACACCGAAAGGCACGCGTAGCCCATGAGTGACCTCACAGGTAAAGCGACCACCTCGGATTCAGGTGCTCCGGTCGAAAGCGATGAGCATTCGCTCACGGTGGGGGCCGGCGGCCCGATCCTCCTGCAGGACTCCTATCTGATCGAGCAGATGGCGCAGTTCAACCGCGAGCGCATTCCCGAGCGGCAGCCGCATGCCAAGGGAAGCGGCGCCTTCGGCCATTTCGAGGTCACCTCGGACGTCAGCGCCTACACGAAGGCCGCGCTCTTCCAGCCGGGTACCCGGACCGAGCTGGTCACCCGGTTCTCGACCGTCGCCGGTGAGCGCGGGAGCCCGGACACCTGGCGTGACCCCCGCGGGTTCGCGGTGAAGTTCTACACCACCGAAGGCAATTACGACATGGTGGGGAACAACACTCCGGTCTTCTTCGTGAAGGACCCGATGAAATTCCAGCACTTCATCCGGTCGCAGAAGCGCCGCGCGGACAACAACCTCCGCGACCACGACATGCAGTGGGACTTCTGGACCCTCTCACCGGAATCGGCCCACCAGGTGACCTGGCTGATGGGCGACCGCGGCATTCCGCGCACCTGGCGCCACATGAACGGCTACACGTCGCACACCTACATGTGGATCAACGCCCAGGGTGAGCGGTTCTGGGTGAAGTACCACTTCAAGACCGACCAGGGCGTCGAGTGTTTCACCCAGCACGAGGGTGACCAGATGGCGGCGGCCGACACCGACTATCACACCCGGGACCTCTTCGAGCACATCCGGGACGGCGACTACCCGAGCTGGACGCTGTACGTGCAGATCATGCCGTACGAGGACGCGGCCACCTACCGCTTCAACCCGTTCGACCTGACCAAGGTGTGGCCGCACGGCGACTACCCGCTGGTCGAGGTCGGCAAGATGACCCTGGACCGCAACCCCACGGACAACCACGCCGAGATCGAGCAGGCGGCGTTCCAGCCGAACAACCTGGTCCCCGGCATCGGCCCGAGCCCCGACCGGATGCTCCTCGCGCGGCTGTTCTCCTACGCCGACGCGCACCGGCACCGTATCGGCGGCAACTACCAGCAGCTCCCGGTCAACGCCCCGGTCGCGCCCGTGCACACGTACTCCAAAGACGGCGCCATGGCCATCCGCAAGACACAGGACCCGGTGTACGCGCCGAACTCCAAGGGCGGACCGGCCGCCGACACCGAGCGCTACGGCACACCGCCCAGCTGGTACGCGGACGGCGACATCACCCGCGCCGCCTACGTCGACCACGCGGAGGACGACGACTGGGGCCAGGCGGGCACGATGGTGCGCGAGGTCCTCGACGACGCCGCGCGCGACCGCCTCGTGGACAACGTCGTCGGCCACCTGCTCAACGAGGTGACCGAACCGGTGCTCCAGCGGGCCTTCGAGTACTGGTCCAACATCGACAAGTCCATCGGCGAGCGTATTCAGCAGGGTGTGCGCGCCAAGGCGAGCGAGAAGGACCCCAAGGCCGCCGAGCAGGCCAACCCGGCCCGCAGCAGCATGCAGCACAAGGCCTGACCCGCACCCACACCTGTCTGCCGCTGCCCCGGCCCGGGGCAGCGGCAGACGTGTGCCCCAGGTGGGAAAGGCGGCACTTCGGGGAACACGTGCGTGCATGCCCATGGATCACACACAGGCCCCCGTGCTGGAAGCCCTCGACGCCTACCGCAAGGCCGGCATGCTCGCGTTCTCCCCGCCCGGCCACAAACAGGCCCGCGGCGCCGACCCCGAGACCCGCAGGATTCTGGGGGACGCCGTCTTCCACGGCGACCTGCTGGCCTCCGGGGGTCTGGACGACCGCCGCCAGCGCGGCGCGTACCTCCAGCGCGCCGAGGACCTCATGGCCGACGCCGTGCACGCCGAGCACACGTTCTTCACCACGTGCGGCAGTTCGCTCTCGGTCAAGGCGGCGATGCTGGCGGTGGCGGGCCCCCACGAGCAGTTGCTGATCGGCCGGGACGCCCACAAGTCCGTGGTGTCGGCGCTGATCCTGTCCGGCATCGTGCCCGTGTGGGTGGAGCCCCGCTGGGACGCGGAGCGGCACCTCGCCCACCCGCCGTCCCCCGCGGACTTCGAGGCCGCCCTGGAGGCGAACCCCGAGGCCAGGGGAGCCCTGGTCACCAGCCCGACCCCGTACGGGGCCTGCGCGGATCTGCAGGCCATCGCCGACGTTCTGCACCGCCGCGGCAAGCCGCTCATCGTGGACGAGGCGTGGGGCGCCCACCTGCCGTTCCATCCCGATCTGCCGACCTGGGCGATGGACGGGGGAGCGGACGTCTGCGTGACCAGCATCCACAAGATGGGCAGCGGCCTGGAACAGGGCTCCGTCTTCCATCTGCAGGGTGACCTCGTCGCGCCGTCCGTCCTGAAGAACCGGGCGGATCTGTGGGGCACGACGAGCCCCTCGGTCCTCATCTACGCGGGCCTGGACGGCTGGCGGCGTCAGATGGCCCTGCACGGCCGCGAGCTGCTGACCAGCGCGCTCGACCTCGCGGCCGAGGTGCGCGCGGACATCGAGAAGATCGACGGCATGCACGTCAACGACCGGAACGACTTCTGCGGCCCGGGACTCGCCGACGACTTCGACCCGCTGCCCGTCGTCGTCGACCTCGCGAGCCCCGCGCTCTCCGGTTACCGCGCCGCGGACTGGCTGCGCGAGCACCGGGACATCAACGTCCACCTCGCCGACCACCGCCGCATCAACGTCCAGATCAGCTACGCCGACAGCCACGAGACGACGCGGCCGCTGCTGTCCGCGCTGCGGGACCTCGCCGACGTGGCGCGCGACTGGGACGCGGCGCCGCCGGTCCAGGTCCCGGGCCCCGACGCGCTGCGGATGGAGCAGGCGTGCCTGCCGCGGGACGCGTTCTTCGCCCGTACCGAGGACGTGCCCCTCGAAAAGGCCGTGGGCCGGGTGGCCGCCGAGATGGTGACCCCCTACCCGCCCGGCATTCCCGCGGTCCTGCCGGGCGAGCGCCTCACCGAGCCCGTCCTCACCTATCTGTCCTCGGGCGTCGAGGCCGGGATGAACCTGCCGGACGCCGCGGACCCGGCCTTCCGGACGGTCCGCGTGACGGCCGGCTGAGGCTGCCTACAGCGCGTCCCGGGGGAGCGTCTCGTTCCAGGTGCGCGAGAAGACGCGGCGGTCGGCCTCGTAGGCGTCCAGTGTCGCGTTCACCTGGAACGAGGTCGCGTCGCACCGCAGCGTCGTGCTGGTCACCACCCGCACGTCCCAGCTGTCGTCCCGCCGGAACCGCATCGTCCAGGTCGACTCGCCCGCGGGTGAGGTGAAGTCGTCGGCGGTGGACGTGTACTTCTCCACCGCGCGGCACCCCACGTCCAGGTCGATCGCGTCGAAGTGGATGGTGCCCCGGTCCTTCACGATCTCCAGGGTCGAGCCGTAGTCCACCAGGTCACGCGTGACCTCCCAGCGCTCCTCGGGCGGAGTCACCGAGCGGGTGGTCAGGGGCCGTGTCCCCTCCGGCGTTTCGAACGGGGACGACGTCGCCGCGTCGTCGTCGGCCGCGGGACGGACCGGCAGCACCACCCGGCAGGACTCCTCATGGACCGTCAACTGCGTGGGGCACGGCGGCGGCCATGCGAGCGGCCAGTACGACGTCGACAGGGAGAGGCGGACCCGGTGACCGGGCGGGAAGGCCTGCGCCACCCCGTTGAGGTCGACCACGGCCCGGTACCGCTCGCCCGGCTCCAGCACGGACGGCTCGTCCGTGCCGTCCCTGCGCGTCAGGTTGAGGATGCCGTACGTGACCCGCGTGGCACGCCCGTCGGGCGCCACGTCCGAGATCCGGGCGGCGACCATCGCGACGGGCCGGTCCGCGCTCACCTCCAGCTCGACCCGCGGAGTCCCGAGGATCTCGAGCCGCTCCGCCAGCGGCTCCGTCTCGTAGACCAGGGAGCCGCCGTCCTCCTCGCGCTGGTCGTAGGGCAGGTCCGGCGGCGCGTTGTACGACGCCCACTTCCCGGCGAACTGGCCCACGGACAGCGGCGACTGGATGCCGGCCCGCTCCGGCGGCCTGGCCTTCTCGGCCGGTGACGACAGCCGGCCCGCGCCCAGCTGGTACGCGGTCTCCTCGATGTGATCCGACGGCCAGGACTCACCGACCCAGCGCCCGGGGCGCTCCTCGTACGACGTGGACGGGGGCACGCTCTCCTGCATCCAGGCCCGCAGCATCGGCCCGTCCATCGCCCCGTTGTCCGCGCCCTTGAGCCAGTGGTCCCACCAGCGCACGACCTCCTGGAGGTAGCCGATCGCGGGCCCCGGCTCGCCCAGGTGCGGGTATTTGTGCGACCACGGGCCGATCAGCCCCCTGCGGGGGACGTCGAGGCGGCCGAGCAGCCGCGTCACCGCGTTCGAGTACCCGTCGGCCCAGCCGCTGGAGGCGAGGACGGGGGTGCGGACCGCCGCGTAGTCCTCACAGACCGAGGCGTGCCGCCAGTAGTCGTCGCGGCGCTGGTGGCGGAGCCAGTTCAGCACCCACGGTTCGACGGCCTCCAGGCGTTCGTGCCACATCTCCCGCCACGCGTCGCCGACCGTCGCGGGGTCGGGCGGGCAGGTGGAGTACGCGAACATCGTGCCCGCCTCTCCGAGGTTGTCGGAGAGCAGCGCACCGCCCATGTAGTGCATGTCGTCGGCGTACCGGTCGTCCGTGAACGAGGAGATGACGATCGCCTTCAGGCTCGGCGGCCGACGCGCGGCCACCTGGAGCGCGGCGAACGCGCCCCAGGAGATGCCCATCATCCCGGTGCTGCCGTCGCACCAGGGCTGCTCGGCCAGCCACGCCAGCACCTCCTCGGCGTCCGCCTGCTCACGCTCCAGGTACTCGTCGGTGAGCACGCCCTCGGAGTCTCCGGTGCCCCGCAGGTCGACGCGGACGCAGGCGTACCCGTGACCGGCGATGTACGGATGGTGGATCGAGTCGCGGACCGAACTCAGGTCCCGCTTGCGGTAGGGGATGTACTCCAGGACGGCGGGGACCGGGGTGCCGTCCGAGGAGACCGGGCGCCAGACGCGGGCCGACAGGTGGATGCCGTCCGACATCGGGATCCTGACGTTCTCCTCTTCCTTCGTGGCGTGCGGGAGGTTGTCGACGTATCGCATATCTCTCTCAGGAGGAGTGGGCGGTCGGGCTGTCGAAGGTCAGGCGGAGGGCCGCCACACACTGGTCGTACTTCTCGCGCAGCTCCTCCTCACTGTCGCCCCCGGTGAATATGTGCGCCACTTCGTAGCTGTAGCTGTCCTGCTGGCCGACGTCGGAGAGGCGCTGCGCCTCCTCGGGCACGACGTCGATACGGACGCCCGGAAGGGACTCCTCGATCCTGGCGACCTCGTCGGCCGACGGGATCTTGCGGACCACACCGTCGGTGAACCAGCGGAAGTACCACTTCGCCGCCAGCGCGTAGGGGCCCTCGCGGTGCGGGAGCGCGGGGTCCTCGCCCAGGGCGAGCGCCAGCATGCAGTGGTGGTTCGCCACCCCGTCGACGTACTGGAACAGTTCGGCGTGCGACTGGGAGTGACGCGGGTTGATCTCCAGGACCGCGAGGGAGTCGGTGCTCGGGTTGTAGAAGAACTCGATGCTGAAGGTCGCCTCGTCCATGCCGATGCGGCGCATCACCTTCTCCGAGATGTCCCGCAGCCGCTGCTGCACCGGCGCCGGCAGCGCCGAGGGGTACTGGTGGCGCAGAAAGCTGGTGGAGTCCGGGTAGTTGATGGAGTCGAGGACGCCGTAGACGGTGACCTCACCGTCGTGGACATAGCCCTCGACCGCCACCTGGAGACCTTCGAGGGTTCCCTCGGCGAGGCACACCTGAGCGCCGACACCGTCCATCTCCGGCGGGAGTTCGAGCTGGTCGAGGATGTACTCGAAGGGGCGGCCGACCCGCGCGATGCCGTCACGTATGTGCTGGACGGCCTCACGGAACTCGGTCATGTCCTCGACGCCGTAGGCCAGTTCGGAGGAGTACGACAGCGCGGGCTTGAGCCACATCGGGAAGGAGACGCCCTCCGGCGGCTGCGGGTCGTCCGCTTCCAGGTCGACCCTCCCGAAGTCCGGGTGCGCCGAGACGACCTCCGCCTGGACGAGGCGACTCCAGTACTTGTGCTCGCACTTGACCACCGACTCCAGGCTCGTGGCGCGGGTGCCGTAGCGCTCGCCGAGTACGGCCACCAGCGTGCTGACGGGGAAGTCCCAGTAGCCGACGATCGCGTCGATGGGGCCGTCGAAGGCGTCGAGCACCTGGCAGGCACGGTCGATCAGGTCAGGGACGCTGACCTCGCCCTCCTGCAGTTCCTTGATGGACAGAAGTCCGTGGAAGTCCAGGTCCTCGGCCTCGGGGACGGCTTGCAGGGCAGGCAGGTTGGCGTCGTCGAGTCCGAGTACGAACACGTTCCGGCGACGGTGGGACACGAGCGGCTCCTCAAAGTTGACGATGCGGGCCTGGGTACCCGCCGTCGGCCCCGGCACACGTCATGCTTCACAGCCGCCACCTGCGGCAAGGCATCCGGATCCGGCATGGTTTCCGCGCCGCCGTATGTCTGGGGGAGCCGAGGTCGGGTACGCGCCGCGGACGCGCAACCGTACGGACATACCCGACACCTGTGGGAGGCGGCCATGGACCTTGCGTTCCTCACTCCGCTCTGCGACCGGCCCGGACCCTGGGCCAGCGTCTACGTCGACACCTCACGCCACTCCGAGTCCACGACCGAGGAGCGGTCCGTGGAGGCCTTCGCGGTGCAGCGTGCTCTCGCCTCGGCCGGCGCGGACGAGGCGACCGGCCGCGCGGTCCGGTCGGCGGTCGATGAGCTTCAGCACACCCGTGAACCGATCGGCCGGGCACTCTTCGCCGCGCACGGCGAGGTCGTCCTGGACCTCGCGCTGAGTACGCCGCCGAGCGCGCGGGCCCACTGGGCGCCGGTGCCCCGCACCACACCCCTGCTCGACCTGGCCGGCGAGGACCCGCTGTGCCTCGTGGCCTACATCGACCGCAAGGGCGCCGACCTCGAAGTGCGCTCGGCGCGCGGTGCGGCGGACACGTCCTCGGTGACCGGGAAGCCGTGGCCCGCGCACCGCGCCGCGAGCGCCGACTGGTCCGAGCGGCACTTGCGGCTCGACGCGGAGCACACCTGGGAACACAATGCCGCCGAGCTGGCCTCGACGCTGGCGAACTGCCAGGCCGAGACGCGCGCCGACCTCCTGGTGCTCGTCGGCGACGCCCGGGAGTGCGCCGCGGTCGAGAGCCGGCTGCCGAAGCAGCTGCGGGAACACACCATGAGGGCCCGGCACGGCGCCGGAAGCCCTTTGCTGGACGCCGAGTTGGAGCGCGCCCGCGCCGAGTGCGTGGCGTACCGGGCCGAGCGCGACCTGGAGCGGTTCGCCGCCGAGCGCGGCCGTGACGACGCGGCGACGGCGGGCGTCCCCGCCCTGGTCGACGCGGCCCGCCAGCACCGCGTCGCCGAACTGCTGGTGGACACGGCCGGCCCGGACACGCACCGGGAGGTCTGGGTGGGGGACGAGCCCGATCAGCTCGCGATGCGGCGCACCGACGCCCTGGCCCTCGGCGCGGGCGAACCGGCGCAGGCCCGGGCGGACGACGCGCTGATGCGGTGCGCCGCGGCGAACGGCGCCTCGGCCCTGTCCGTCACCGCCGCCGCGCCGGGAGCGGCCCCGGCCGGTGGCCTCGGCGCGCTGCTGCGCTGGACCCAGCCGCGCGAGTGACGGCGCCGCACAGATGGGCGCACAGATGGAAGCCCGGGCCGGTCTGCACCGGCCCGGGCCCCGTCGTCACTTGTCCCGTCGCCCGCCGGGCAGCATCTCCTGCACCTTCGCCTTGAAGCCCTGCTTCACGACGTCCGCCGAGTCGCTGTCGCCCTTGAGGATCGCGGTGGCCGCCGCCTCGATCTGGTCGAGCGAGGCGTGCGGCGGGATCGGCGGCACCGCCGGATCCGTACGGAAGTCGAGCACGAACGGCCGGTCGGAGGCGAGCGCCTGACGCCAGGCGCTCTCCACGTCACCGGGCTTCTCCACCCGCGCGCCGTTCAGCCCGATGGAGCGGGCGAAGTCGGCGTACGGCACGTCGGGCAGCGCCTGCGAGGGCAGGAACTGCGGCGCCCCGGACATGGCCCGCATCTCCCAGGTGACCTGGTTGAGGTCCTGGTTGTTGAGGACGGCCACGATGAGCTGCGGGTTCTCCCACTCCTGCCAGTACTTGGCGGCGGTGATCAGCTCGGCCAGGCCGTTCATCTGCATCGCCCCGTCGCCGACGAGCGCGATCGCGGGCCGCCCGGGGTGTGCGAACTTCGCCCCGATGACGTACGGGACGCCCGGGCCCATCGTGGCGAGCGTCCCCGACAGTGAGCCGCGCATCGAGCCGCGCAGCCGCAGATGCCGGGCGTACCAGTTCGCGGCCGAGCCGGAGTCCGCGGCGAGGATGACGTCGTCGGGCAGGAGTGCGTCGAGGGTGTGCACCACGTGCTCGGGGTTGATGGGGTCGGCCTCGACGGCGGCCCGCCGCTCCATCACCTCCCACCAGCGGGCGGTGTCCTTCTCGATCTTCTTGCGCCACTTGCCGTGCTTCTTCTTCTCCAGATGCGGCAGCAGCCGCGTCAGCGTGGAGCGGGCGTCGCCGACGAGGTTGAGCTCGAAGGGGTAGCGCAGCCCGATCATGTGCGGGTCGATGTCGATCTGCACCGCCCGCGCCTGTCCGAACTCGGGAAGGAACTGGGAGTACGGGAAGCTCGAGCCGATGACCAGGAGGGTGTCGCACTCCTGCATCAGCTCGTAGGAGGGGCGGGTGCCGAGCAGCCCGATGGAGCCGGTGACGTAGGGGAGGTCGTCGGGCAGCGCGTCCTTGCCGAGGAGCGCCTTGGCGACGCCCGCGCCGAGGAGGTCGGCGAGCTGTTCGACCTCGGCACGGGCACCGCGCGCACCCTGGCCGACGAGGACGGCGACCTTCTCGCCCGCGTTGAGGATCTCCGCGGCCCTGAGCACGTCCTCGTCGGCGGGGACGGGCGCGTAGGACGCCATGCCGAGGCTGGAGGGGACCATCTTGAAGGCGTGCGTGGGCGGCGTGTAGTCGAGTTCCTGCACGTCGGCGGGGACGATGATCGCGGTGACGGTGCGGCGCGCGTAGGCGGTGCGAAAGGCGCGGTCGATGACGCCGGGGAGCTGCTCGGGGACGGTGACCATCTCGCAGAAGTCGGAGGCCACGTCCTTGAAGAGGCTCAGCAGGTCGACCTCCTGCTGGTACGAGCCGCCCATGGCGCTGCGGTTGGTCTGCCCGACGATCGCGACGACCGGGACGTGGTCGAGCTTGGCGTCGTACAGACCGTTGAGGAGATGGATCGCGCCGGGCCCCGAGGTGGCCGCGCAGACGCCCACCTTGCCGGAGAACTTCGCGTAGCCGACCGCCTCGAACGCGGCCATCTCCTCATGGCGGGCCTGGATGAACTCGGGCTTGTTGTCGGCGCGTCCCCAGGCGGCGAGAAGGCCGTTGATGCCGTCGCCCGCGTAGGCGAAGACATGCTCGACCTCCCATTCGCGCAGGCGCTCGAGGATGTGGTCGGAGACCTTCTGCGTCACGGGACAGTCCTTCCTTGCTCTGTTGAAGCCGTGCTTCGATGACGTGCTCTGCCGAGGGGTGTCGTGTTCCGGGTGTCCGTCATCGGGGCGCGCATGCCCGGCCGGCCGCGTAGGGGCCGGCGGGAGAGTACGGGCTCGTCACCGGCGTGCGGCGTCCTGCAGCCGGGGCAGGACCTCGGCGCGGTAGAAGTCGAAGAAGCCCTGCTGGTCGGGGCCGATCTGGTTGACGTAGACCTCGTCGAAGCCCGCGTCGGCGAACTCCTTCACCGCGCCGACGTGCGCGTCCTTGTCGTCGCCGCAGACGACGGCGCCGGCCACCATCTCCTCGGTGACGAGGCCGGAGGCCTGCTCGAAGTGGGCGGGGGTGGGCAGGACCTGGGGGAGTTCGCCGGGGAGCTGCTCGTTGGGCCACAGCCGGTGCACGGTCTTCACGGCCTGCGCCCGGTCGTGGCTCCAGCACACCTTGAGGCCGCCGATCACGGGGTTCTGGCCGCCGCCCGCCCGGCGGAACTGGCCCACCAGGTCCGCGTCCGGGGTCATCGTCACGAACCCGTCGCCGATCCGGCCCGCCAGCGCGGCGGCCTGCGGACCGAACCCGGACACGTAGAGCGGGGGCGGCTCGTCGGGGAGGGTGTAGAGCCGGGCGTTCTGCACCGTGTAGTGGGCGCCGCGGTGGGTGACCTGTTCGCCGGTGAAGAGCCGGCGCATCACGTGCACGGCCTCCTCCAGCATTTCCATGCGCTGGGGCGCCTCGGGCCAGGGGTCCCCGAGGATGTGCTCGTTCAGGGCCTCCCCGGTGCCGATGCCGAACCGGAAACGCCCCTCGGTCAGTACGGCCGCCGTGGCCGCGGCCTGCGCGTTGACGGCGGGATGCATGCGCACGGTGGGGCAGGTGACCAGCGTCGTCACGGGCAGCGAGGTCACCTGGGACAGGGCCCCGATCATCGACCAGACGAAGGAGCTCTGGCCCTGCTCGTCGTTCCACGGGTGGAAGTGGTCGGAGATCGCCAGTGCCTGGAACCCGGCCTGTTCGGCGGCGCGGGCCTGGGAGAGCAGCTCGGCGGGGGTGAACTCCTCGGAGGAGAGGAAGTAGCCGTAGGTGGTCATGCGTCGCCTTCCGGAAACTGATCGCGCGGACTCGGATCTCGCTGGGCGGCGAGTACCCGCCGGGCGCTGCGCGGAACGGGTGACGCGGCACGGGTGCGCCGGTCCCGGCGGGTGCGGGACCGGGCGGAACAGCAGGTCCGGGCAGCCGGGCGGCGCCGGTGGACGTGCCCGCCGTCTCCTCCTGGGTACCCGCTCGGCAGGGCCGCCGCCATGCGAGAAGCTGCTCGTAGGCGATCCGGCGACCCAGGAGGGCGACACGTGCCGCGTACGCGAGCGGAGGCTCGGATCAGGCACCCCAGGCACCAGCGGCGGGGAGAGGCCCGCCTGCCCGCCGTGGCCGCGATCGTCTCCGCGATCGCGCTGTATCTGTTCCTCCCGCAGCAGCTGCTGATCGCCCCGCGCTACGTGGTGCCCGCCCTGGAACTCGTGCTGCTGGTGCCGCTCGTGGCGATCAATCCGCAGCGCCTGACGCGGCAGACCAGGACCTTCCGCGTCCTGTCGCTCACTCTGGTGGCGGTCATCGCGGCGAGCAATCTCGTCGCGCTCGGCATGCTGATCCACGAGCTGGTGTTCGCCGGGGTCCAGGACGGCCGGTCGCTGCTGGTGGCCGCGGCCCAGGTGTGGCTCACGAACATCATCGTCTTCGGTCTCGCCTACTGGGAGCTGGACCGCGGCGGCCCGGTCAGCCGCACGCAGCTGCCCCGCGCCGAACTGCCGCTCGCGGACTTCCGCTTCTCGCAGGACGAGAACGACGACGCCGTCCAGGAGGTCAGCGCGGGCGCCAGCGGCGCGTCGGACTGGGTGCCCACGCTGGTGGACTACCTGTACGTGTCCGTCACCAACTCCACGGCCTTCAGCCCTACGGACACGATGCCGCTGTCCACGCGCGCCAAGCTGCTGATGAGTGTGCAGAGCGTCTCGGCCCTCCTGACGTCGCTGCTCGTCATCGCCCGCGCGGTCAGCGTCCTGCACTGACCGGCGTCCTGCACCGACCCCGCCGGGCTCACCCGGTCAGGCGGAGCGCGGGGTCCTCTTCGCCGTCTTCTTCGCCGTCTTCTTGGCCGCGGACTTCGTCGCCGTGGCCGTCTTGGCCGGCGTCTTCTTCGTCGTCTTCTTGGCGGCGGCCTTCTTCTTCGGCATCTCGTGCACGGTCGCGTGGCCCTCGTTCTCGGCACCGCGCGACTTCTTGGCCTGCTGCACCGACTGCTCCAGGGCCGCCATCAGGTCCAGGACCCGCCCCGACGGCGCCTCCTGCGGCTCGGCGGCGGGGGGCTTCTTGCCGTCGGCCTTGGCGTGAATGACCTCCTCAAGGGCCGCCGTGTAGCGGTCGGCGGCCCACTCGGCCTCCTCCAGCGGTTCCTCGCGTGTCATCGAGTCGATCAGCAGCAGGGCCTCGTCGACCTCCTCGCCGGTGATGTCGACCTCGGCCGGCGCCAGTTCCGCGGGGGAGCGGATCTCGTCGGGCCACTTCAGGGCGTGCAGGGCGATCACGTCCTCCTTCACCCGCAGCAGCCCGAGCCGCTCCCGGCCGTGCCAGGCGAACTTGGCGACGGCGGCCTTCGCGTTGCGCTCCAGCGCCTTGCGCAGCAGTACGTACGGTTTCGTCGCGGCCTGCCCGCCGGACTCCAGGTAGTAGCCCTCCCCGATCTGGATCGGGTCGATGGACTCGTAGGGCACGAAGGCGACGATCTCGATGGCCTTCGCGGTCGGCAGGGGTATCTCGCGCAGTTCCTCGTCGGAGACCGCGACGACCTGACCCGGGGCGATCTCGTACCCCTTGCCGATCTCGTCCTGGGTGACCTCGCGGTCCTCGAGTTCGCACACCTTGCGGCTGCGCACCCGGCCCATGTCGTCCAAGTGGTACTGGTGGAACCGGATGCTGTGGTCCTCGGTGGCGGACATGACCCTGATCGGGATGGTCACGAGCCCGAACGAGACGGCGCCGGTCCACACGGGACGGGGCATGACGAACCTCCCTGGTCAGGCCCCGAGAACGCCCAGCCTAGGCAGCCCACCGGACGGCGGCATGTCGAGCCGTCCTCCGTATGCGGTGCGCACGGCCCACGCGTAGCGTGATCAGTACCCCACTGTTTGTCCTCAGGGACGACGGGCAGTCGGTCGTGAGTGCTTGAGACCACAGGCGCGTCTGCGGGGAGCTGTACACCCAGATGCGGGTCCGTCTGCTCTTCGCCCCCTTTTCTGCCGGCGTTGAGGAGCGAGTTCTCCATGGCCACCCACCATCCGCACGACGATGCCCCGGACACCGAACAGACGTTTCTGCGCATGGCCGAGAGCCCGGCCGGCCGGGAGCACGACCTGCTGTTCGAAGAGCTGGTGGAGGCGTGGCTGCCCATGGCGAACCGGCTGGCCAGAAGGTTCCGCAACAAGGGCGAGAACATCCAGGACCTGGAGCAGGTCGCGGCGATGGGCCTGGTCAAGGCCGTCGAACGGTACGACCTCGGGCGCGGCGCCTTCGAGCCCTACGCGGTACCCACGATCACCGGCGAACTGCGCCGCCACTTCCGCGACCACACCTGGGACGTACGGGTGCCCCGCCGCGTCCAGGACCTGCGCAACAAGGTCCGCGTCGCCCGCCGCGACCTGATGAACCGGTCCGGGCACGAGGGCGAGCCGAGCGCCGAGGAGCTCGCCGAACGCACCGGGCTCACCTGCGACGAGGTGCGCGACGGCCTGGAGGCGCTGGAGAGTTACAGCGCCCTGTCCCTGGACGCCGAGGCGGGCGCCTCCGACGACGGATACAGCCTGGCCGACACCCTCGGCGAGTCCGAGAACGGCTACGACCTCGTCGCCGACCGCGAAGCCGCCAAGGCCGGCCTGCGGCACCTGCCCGAACGCGAACGCACCATCCTCTACCTGCGCTTCTTCGAGGACATGACCCAGGCCCGTATCGCCGAGGTCGTCGGCATCTCCCAGATGCACGTCTCCCGGCTCATCACCCGCAGCTGCGCCTCGGTCCGCGACCACGCCACCCGGCCCTCCCGGCACGAGCAGGCCGCCTGACCACGCAAGGGAGCCAGTCGTGAGCGAGAAGGACGGACTGCGGACCTACCGGGGGAAGCGGCACTTCGACCGGACGAGCGAGCCGAGCGGCGACCCCGGGACGGCGGACGACGGCGCGCGATCCCCGTCCGACGAGCCCGTCTTCGTGGTGCAGATCCACGACGCCAGCACGATGCACTTCGACTTCCGCCTGGAGGTCGACGGCGTGCTCAAGTCCTGGTCGGTCCCCAAGGGCCCGTCCACCGACCCGCACGACAAACGGCTCGCCATCCCCACCGAGGACCACCCCATGTCGTACCGGGATTTCGAGGGGGTGATCCCGCAGGGCGAGTACGGCGGAGGCACGGTCATCGTCTGGGACCAGGGCACGTACAGCCCGACCAGCCATGACAAGCGCCACCGTCCCGTGCCCTTCGCGCAGGCCCTGGAGAAGGGGCACGTCACGTTCGAACTGCACGGCCGGAAACTGCGCGGCCAGTACGCACTCACCCGCTTCCACGGCCGCGAGGAGCAGAACGGCGGCTCGGCGAAGAAACCGACCTGGCTGCTCGTGCGGACCGCGGACGGAACCGGAAGCACGTCGGGCAGCGGCACCACCGACCCGCGGCGAGCCCGCTCGGCCCGCTCCGGCCGCACACTCCGCCAGGTCGCCGAGGCACCCGACGCCCCGACCTGGGAGCCGAACGACGGCGACCAGACGTGACCGGCCTGCTCGACACGCTGCCGCCCGGCCTCGACAGCCGTACGCGCCCCGCCGCACCCGGAGTCGAACTCGCGGCGTCCCCGATGAAGGCCACGCTCAGCGACCGCCGCGACTTTCCCACCGGCTGGGTCTTCGAGCGGAAACTGGACGGCATCCGGGTCCTCGCCGTGCGGGAGAGAGGCGAGGTGACGCTCCGCTCCCGCTCGGGACGCCGGCTCGACGCCACGTACCCCGAGATCATCGAGGCGCTCGCCGCACAGGACGGCGCGGACTTCACCGTCGACGGCGAGATCGTCGCCTATGCGCACGGGCGGACGGACTTCGCCCTGCTCCAGCAGCGCATGGGGCTCACCCGGCGCGCCGACGTCGAGGCGAGCAAGGTCGCCGTCACCTACTACGTGTTCGATCTGCTGCGCCTCGACGGAGTCGACGTACGGCGCCTGCCGCTGCGCAACCGCAAGTCCCTGCTGCGACGCGCCCTCACGTTCCAGGCGCCGCTGCGCTTCACCGCCCACCGCAACGCGGGCGGCCCCGATCTTCTCGCCGACGCCTGCCGCCGCGGATGGGAAGGGCTCATCGCCAAACGGGCCGACAGCACGTACCAGACACGCCGCTCGGACGACTGGCTCAAGCTGAAGTGCAGCCAGGGCCAGGAGTTCGTGGTGGGCGGGTTCACCGAGCCCGCCGGCAGCCGCGAGGGCCTCGGCGCCCTGCTCATCGGCTACTACGAGGACGGACAACTGCGCTACGCGGGCAAGGTCGGCACCGGATTCGACCGCCGCACCCTGCGCGAGCTGCGCGCGCAGCTCGACGCACTTCAGCAGCCCGGCTCGCCGTTCGCCGGCCGGATCGCACAGCGGACGGCCCACTGGGTGCGGCCGCACCTCGTGGTGCAGATCGGCTTCGCCGAGTGGACGCGCGACGGCATGCTGCGCCACCCCCGCTACCAAGGGCTGCGGGACGACAAGAGAGCCGCCGACGTCGTCAGGGAGCAACCGGAGTCATGAGCGACCAGAAGAACGTGATGCGGGAACTGCTCGACGGCTACGGGCAGACCTACGCCGCCGAAGCGGGCATCCCCCTCAAGGACACCCCGCAGCCGCTGTACCGGACGCTGGTCCTGGCGAGTCTGCTCAGCGCGCGGATCCGGGCCTCCGTCGCGGTGGCGAGCGCGCGGGCGCTGTACGACGCCGGGCTGCGCGATCCCCGGCGCATGGCCGACGCCACCTGGCAGCAGCGCGTCGACGCCCTGGGCGAGGGCGGCTACCGGCGCTACGACGAGCGCACCGCGACCCAGCTCGGCGACGGCGCGCGGCTCGTGCTCGACGAGTGGGGCGGGGACCTGCGGACGGTGCGCGAGCGGGCCGACGGAGACGTGGACGAACTGCGTGCACAGCTGCGCCGGATGCCGGGGCTCGGGCCGACCGGCGTCGACATCTTCCTGCGGGAGGTCCAGGACGTCTGGTCCGAATACGCGCCGTTCCTGGACGCCAAGACCCTGCAGGGCGCCGAGCGCCTGGGGCTCCCGAAGGACCCCGCCGCGCTGGTCCGCCTGACGGGCGACGCCCCGCGCGCGGAGGTGGCGGCGGCGCTGGTCCGGGCCGCGCTGGACAAGAGCGTGGTGCAGGAGTGCCTGGCGCGGGCGGGTGACCGAGGTCACTGAGGTCCACGGACCGATCTTGGAATGCGTGTCCGCCCCGCACTGCTGCATGCTTGTGGGCTCGCCCCCGTGAACGGTGGCGCCGGGCAATGGGGCTCGGGATCCCCCATTCCACGGACCGCTTTCTCCGAAAGGTCTCCTGCACCATGCCGCTGGCCCTGCTGGCCCTGGCTGTTGTCGCGTTCGGCATCGGCACGACCGAGTTCGCCACCATGGGGCTGCTGCCCCAGATCGCCGACGGGGTCGACGTCTCCGTGCCGCACGCCGGCAACCTCGTATCCGCGTACGCCCTCGGTGTCGTCGTCGGCGCTCCCGTACTGACCGGCATCGGCGCGCGCGTCCCGCACAAGCGGCTGCTGCTGCTCCTGTCCGGACTGTTCGTGGTCGGCAACATCGCGTCCGCGCTCGCCCCCAACTTCGGCCTGCTCTTCGCCGCCCGCTTCCTGGCGGGTCTGCCGCACGGCGCGCTGTTCGGCGTCGGCGCCGTCGTCGCGTCCCGGCTCGTCGCCCCCGAGCGCGCCGCACGCGCCGTGTCGAAGATGTTCCTCGGGCTCACCGTCGCGAACATCGTCGGCGTACCGGCCGGCACGGCCCTCGGCCAGCACCTCGGCTGGCGCTCCGCCTACTGGGCCGTCGCCGTCATCGGGGTCCTCGCCCTCGTCGCGCTGGCCCTCTTCGTCCCGTACCAGCCGCGCGGCACGCAGTCCGGCATCCGGCACGAGCTGCGGGCGATGGGCAACAAGCAGGTCGTGATCGGCCTGGCCACGGCCGTCGTCGGATTCGGCGGTTTCTTCGCCGTCTACAGCTATCTGGTGCCGATGCTGACGAACGTCACGGGCATCTCCGACACCTCGACCACGCTGGTCCTCGCGCTCTACGGCGTCGGCATGACACTCGGCACACTCATCGCGGGCCCGCTCACGGACCGCGCCCTGCGGCCGACGCTGTACGCGGGGATGGCGCTGCTCGCCGCGGCCCTGGTGACGTTCTACTTCGCCGTGCACAGCACGGTGCCGGCGCTGATCACGATCACGTTCATCGGTGCCATGGGCTCCCTGATCACCACACCGGTTCAGATGCTGCTCATGGCCAAGGCGGAGGACGCTCCGACGATGGCGGCGGCCTCCAACCACTCGGCCTTCAACCTCGCCAACGCGGGCGGTGCCTGGCTCGGCGGCCTGGCCATCTCGGCGGGCTGGGGCTGGACCTCGCCCAACCTGGTCGGGGCGGCGCTCGCCGTGGCGGGCCTCGGCCTCGCCTTCACGGGAGGCCTCATGGACCGGGGCACCCGACGCTCCGAGGTGGTCACCTCCTCCCGTCCGGAGTTCGCCAAGCAGACCGACCAGGAGGTCAGCCCGGCTCCCTGAGACGGCGGGCCGACCCCGGACATGGGGCCGCCCGTTCTGCCGTGATCACGGCAGAACGGGCGGCCCCACTGCTCACCTCTGAGCGACGTACGAGAACACTCCGACGGCGGCGCCGACACCGCCCGCGCACACGCCGAGACAGCGCGCCTTCAGCCGGGCGTACCGCTCGTTGTACTCCCCGCGCAGCTCACGGGCGCGCTCCGCCAGCTGGACGAGCGCGGCCTGGTGGAAGGCGAGCCGCTCCTCGGTGAAGACACGCTCGACCTCCTCCCGCTGCGCCGTGGTGAGCCAGGGGAGCCGCTGCGTGAAGCCCTCGGCCTGCGCGCGCGTCTCGTCCAGCTTCGAGGTCCACAGCAGATAGCCCTCCATCTGCCGCAGACCCGACTCGACGTCCTGCTCCGTGCTCATGAGGAGGCGGTCTCGTGCGCGTTCTGCCGCTGGTCGAGAACGGCGACACCGGGATGGTGCAGATCGAACGCGGGGGATTCGGAGCGGATCCGCGGCAGGGTGACGAAGTTGTGCCGCGGCGGCGGGCAGGACGTCGCCCACTCCAGCGAGCGGCCGTAGCCCCACGGGTCGTCGACGAGGATCGGCCGGCCGTACTTGGCGGTCTTCCAGACGTTGTAGAGGAACGGCAGGAGGGAGAGACCGAGCAGGAAGGACGAGATCGTGGAGAGGGTGTTGAGCGCGGTGAAGCCGTCGACCGCGAGATAGTCCGCGTACCGCCGCGGCATCCCCTCCACGCCCAGCCAGTGCTGCACCAGGAACGTGCCGTGGAAGCCGCAGAACAGCGTCCAGAACGTGATCTTGCCGAGCCGCTCGTCGAGCATCTTCCCGGTGAACTTCGGCCACCAGAAATGGAACCCCGAGAACATCGCGAACACCACGGTCCCGAAGACGACGTAGTGGAAGTGCGCCACCACGAAGTACGAGTCCGAGACATGGAAGTCCAGCGGCGGGGCCGCCAGGATCACGCCGGTCAGGCCGCCGAAGAGGAAGGTCACGAGGAAGCCGACCGCCCAGAGCATCGGTGTCTCGAAGGACAGGGAGCCCTTCCACATCGTGCCGATCCAGTTGAAGAACTTCACCCCGGTCGGCACCGCGATCAGGAACGTCATGAAGGAGAAGAACGGCAGCAGCACCCCGCCGGTGACGTACATGTGGTGCGCCCACACGGTCGCCGACAGGCCGGCGATGGCGATCGTCGCCCCGATGAGCCCCGAGTAGCCGAAGATCGGCTTGCGGCTGAAGACCGGGATGACCTCGGACACGATGCCGAAGAACGGCAGCGCGATGATGTACACCTCCGGATGGCCGAAGAACCAGAACAGGTGCTGCCAGAGCAGTGGCCCGCCGTTCGCCGCGTCGAAGACGTGCGCGCCGAATTTCCGGTCCGCCTCGAGCGCCAGCAGCGCGGCGGCGAGGACCGGGAAGGCCAGCAGCACCAGCACACCCGTCAGCAGCACGTTCCAGGTGAAGATCGGCATCCGGAACATCGTCATGCCCGGGGCGCGCATGCAGATGATGGTCGTGATGAAGTTGACCGAGCCCAGGATCGTGCCGAAGCCCTGGAAGGCGAGGCCCATGATCCACATGTCACCGCCGATCCCCGGTGAATGCACCGCGTCGGACAGCGGACTGTAGGCGAACCAGCCGAAGTCCGCCGCACCCTGCGGGGTCAGGAAGCTGCCGACCGCGATGAGCGAGCCGAACAGATACATCCAGTAGGCGAACATGTTCAGGCGCGGGAACGCGACATCGGGGGCGCCGATCTGCAGCGGCATGATCCAGTTGGCGAAACCGACGAAGAGCGGCGTGGCGAACATCAGCAGCATGACGGTGCCGTGCATGGTGAACGCCTGGTTGAACTGCTCGTTCGAGATCAACTGCGTGCCGGGCCGGGCCAGTTCCGCGCGCATGAAGAGCGCCATGACCCCGCCGACGAGGAAGAACGTGAACGAGGTCGACAGATACATCGTCCCGATCGTCTTGTGGTCGGTGGTGCTCAGCCACTTCACCACGATCGCACCGGGGCTCCGGGTGTGAGCGCCCTCCGCATCGGGTGCGTCGGGAGCGGCCTCAGCGCTCTTGTCCAAGGACGTCATCAGGTGGGGCTCTCTTCGTCGGTGCTGTCGGGGGACACGACCACGACTAGCCCACCGCCGCCGGGGAACCCGCGAAAAGCGCTCCCGCGCGTGCGCGGTTCGCCCGAATGCACCAATCGGCCGTCGCCCGGCGCGGCCCCCAACAGCTCCCACACCGGCCCGAGTTCGATGACCGGCCAGGTCAGAGCCCTCGCGAGACCCGCCAGGATAGGCGGCTCGCACGTTATCGGCGGAACATGGGTAGAAACCGGAGTGTGCCGAGCGGACGGGAGTGCCACAGGTGGGTGGAGGGCGCGAGAACGGCCGTTCTGAGGAGTACGCCGCCGAGGTGCGCCAGGTCGAGGCTCTCAACCGGCTGGAAGGCCCGACCCCCGACGGGTCGGGGCACGCGGCGGACCGCGTGCGCCACCGGGGAGCCGACCTGCTCGTCACGGGCCACGCCTTGGCGCGCACGGACTCCCTGGGGGAAGCGCTCACCCTGATCTCGCAGCTGGCCGATCCCACCCTGCCGCTGTGCGGCCAGGCGGTCTTCCGCGCGGACCGCGAACTCCTGCACTGCGTCGGCCACTTGGGCTTCCGGAGCTGTGAGGAAGGCACTTTCCGGATGCCCCTGGAGAGCGACTACCCCGGGGCGCAGGTGGCCAGGACCGGGCGCCCCGTCTTCCTGGCCTCCCCGCAGGAACACCGGGCCCGGTTCCCCGACACCTGGGAACGCTCCGACCGTGAAGGGCACGAGGCCTGGGCCTTCCTGCCGCTGACCACCTACGGTCAGCTCACCGGCGTATGGATGACCGCCTTCGACGCGCCGGTGCGGATGACCGACGGCGTGCGCGCCCTCCTGATGACCACCGCCCGTCTGCTCAGCCAGAGCATCGAGCACACCTACACGGGCCAGGCGGACCGCGCCCTCTCCCAGAGCCTGCGCAGCAGCATGGGCGGCTCGGGCCCCGGCGTCGACGGGCTCACCACCGCCGCCCGCTACCTGCCCACCGGCGGGGGACTCATGGTCGGCGGCGACTGGTTCGACTGCATCACCCTGCCCAACGGCCGCCTCGGCCTGGTGATCGGCGACGTCCAGGGCCACGACATGCACGCCGCGGGACTGATGTCCCAGCTGCGCACGGCCATCCACGCCTACGCGGCCGAGGGGCACGGCCCCGACGCCGTCCTCTCCCGGGCCTCGCATTTCCTGGCGGCTCTCGACGAGGACCGCTTCGCGACCTGCATCTACCTGGAGGCCGACGCCGCCACCGGCACCCTGCGCATCGCCCGCGCCGGCCACCCGCACCCCGTGCTGCGCCTCCCGGACGGAACGTGTCTGCTGAAGCACCTGAGCGGCGGCCTGCCCCTGGGCCTCGACCTGGAGGAGGACAACTATCCCGTCAACGTCCTCACTCTGCGCGAGAACGAGATCCTCATGCTGTGCACCGACGGCCTGATCGAGTCCGGCGGGCACGACATGTATTCCGGCTGGCTCCGCGTACGCAACGCGCTGTCGCCGGGCACCCCCGAGGACCTGGACGCCATCGCCGAGCGGCTCCTGAGCGCGGTCGTGGCTCCCGAGACCCCGCAGGAACAGGACCAGCCCGCCTCCATCACCGAGGACGACATCGCCCTGCTCCTGCTGCGCCGCGACCCTTCCCCGGCCCACTCGGGTCCGCCCAACCGCCATCTGCGCCTCACCCTCGAACAGGACCAGGCACAGGCCCTGCGCGACGCCCGGACCGAGTTCCAGGGACTGCTCCATGACTGGGCGCGGCCCGAGCAGGTCGACACGGCGGTCCTGCTCGCCTCCGAACTGCTCGGCAACGTGCTGGTCCACACCGAACACTCCGCCGTCCTGCAAGCCGACATCAGCGGCGAGCCCGGCCGGCGACGGCTGCGCGTGGAGGTCACCGACCGCAGCGACGACGTGCCGCACCGGCGCGCCCCGGGTGAACTCTCCTCGTCCGGGCGCGGCCTGGTCCTCCTGGACCTGCTGGCCCACCAGTGGAACGTCCGCCCCGAGCCGGAGGGCAAGACGGTGTGGTTCGCACTCGACGAGGACGGCCCGGAAGAGCCGTGAGCGGGCGCAGGGAACGCAGAAGGGGCCCGGCTGCTGCCGGGCCCCTTCGTTTCGTAGCGGGGACAGGATTTGAACCTGCGACCTCTGGGTTATGAGCCCAGCGAGCTACCGAGCTGCTCCACCCCGCGTCGGTAAGACCACTCTACACGGACACGGAGGCCGCCCGACCCCGGGCCGGCGCCGTGCCGCCGGACGCGGCCGCGCGGAGCGAATGCCACGGTGCCTCCGTAGGTGTCCTCTGCCGCTGAACGAGGGAAATCCGATGATCGCACCGGAACCGCCCGCGCGTGTCTCCGCGCTGCTCAACGGGGTACCGGAGGCCGATCACGCCGGACCTTCACTACACAGCGTGAGGTCAGCGGATGCGGAGGGTGGTCGGACGCGGCAAGGTCGATCACGGCGGAAGGTGGCCCGTTCCGCCGAGCCCTGGCAACGGTGCCGGGGGCTTCCCTGTGGCCGTCGAACCTGAAAGGACCGCATCAGATGCGCAAGATTGCCAAGTACGTCGCTGTCGGTGCCCTCGTCACCCCGCTCGTCATCGGCAGCGCCGGCCTTGCGTCGGCCCACGACGGCCCGGACCACGACGGTCACGGCTACACGGGCCCGGCTTACGGGAAGGCGCAGAACTGGGCGAACGCCAACGGCGGCCGGACGACTGTCACGTACAGCGGCTTCACCCCGGACGGCAAGGCCTACTTCGTGACGGCCACCAAGAAGGCCGGCCCCACGGGCGCCTACGGCAGCGCCACGGGCTCGCACTCCTGACGCGGTCCGCTGTGCGGCCCGGCCGCTGAGCCGGGCCGCCCCGTGTGCCCCGAAGCCAACGGCTTCGGGGCACACGGCTGTGCGGACGCCCCGGTGGGTCAGGAGTGGGAGCGGGTGACGGAGTAGGTGGGGCCGCCGGGTCCACCTACCGTCACGATGGTCCGCTCGAAGTACGCGACGCCGGCGTCGTCGAAGCCGGAGGCGGTGTTGGTGTAGACGATGCGGCCACCGCTGAAGTCGACTTTCTCCTGGCCCCATTCCGGGCCGCCCGGGGAGACCGGGGCCGACGCCGCGGGGGCCGGCTCCTCGGTTGCGGTGGGGCTCTCCGAGGCGGCGGCGACTCCCGGCGAAGCCAGGCACAACCCCGCGGCCAGGGCGAGAGTCAGGACGGTCGGACGGAGCGTGTGGCGCCTCAGAGGCAGATTCGGCATGCCATGACCCTGCCCGCCGGCGTCCGTGCCAGGGGGCGACGCACCGGAACACAAGGAGCGTCGCCACCCGTAGGTGTCATCCCCTGGCTGCGGTCGGGCTAGTGCGTGTGCCCGGCGGCGGACCGCGACGACGAGGGAAGCGTCGTCGAGCCGGGTACCGCCACCGCCGGCACGGACGTGCCCGGGACCGGGGCCGGGGGAGTCTTGGCGGCCGGCGGGACCGCGGCCGAGGACGTGGCGTGATGGTGGGGGTCCGAGATGCGCGTGGTCGCCGTTCCCGGAGCGAACAGGGCGTTGCCCCGGAAGGTGACGGTCGCCGAGGTCGTGTCGTGCGCCGCGACGTTGAACGTGCAGCTGAAGCGGCCCTCGCGGGTGGTCGTGGTGTTGCACCTCTGCGGCAGGGTGCTGTCCTCGCCGCTGATCTGCACGGACACCGCCTGCTGCGACAGGGGGAACAGCAGGGTGTCTCCCTCCACGAGCCGCCCCTTCACCTGAAGCGTCGCGCGGTCGTCGAGGGAGACCTCCTGCGCGCTCAGTTCGGTGACGACGGACGCCGTACGCGTGGCGAACGCGACCTTGCTGTGCGAGGCCGCGGGGGCGGCGGGCGGCCGGGGGTCGGCGCAGGCGGTCGAGGCGGCCAGGCCGAGGGCCACTGGCGTGACTGCCACGAACAGCAGTTGTCTGCGGATATGCATCACACAGCACTCCCGTAACAAGAGGAAAGACGAATGATCTTCTTATGGGCCTTATGCCACTCAGCGCTCGCCTGATAACAGGGCAGCCGTCCGACCCCCGGTCAGCCGCTCGTGCACGGCCCCGGACGGACGAACCCGGTACGCGCCCGAGGACAATGCTGCGCCCCGAGTCGATCAATATCTGCGACCGCGGGATGAGGGTTTGAAGGGGCCTGCGATGAGGATTTATGTCGCCTCGAACAGGGCGAGATTTACCACCCTGTGACCACCCTTGCGGCGTGCTACTGTCGATCTCAGTTGCAGTTGTGGTTCCCGAACTTCAGGTGCCCCTGGTCGGCCTGGCCGCCAGGAGCACTCTTGTATTTCCGGTCATTTCCGGGCGGGGTAATCATCGCGGCGACACGGTATCCGCACAGTGCGGGTTCCGATGTACTGCCCCAAAGGAGAAATGACATGGCTACTGGCACCGTGAAGTGGTTCAACGCCGAAAAGGGTTTCGGCTTCATCGAGCAGGACGGTGGCGGCGCCGACGTGTTCGCCCACTACTCGAACATCTCTGCCCAGGGCTTCCGTGAGCTGCTCGAGGGTCAGAAGGTCTCCTTCGACATCGCGCAGGGCCAGAAGGGCCCGACGGCCGAGAACATCGTTCAGGCCTGACGCTTACGCGCACGTGCAGCTGGGGCCCGCATCCTTCGGGGTGCGGGCCCCAGCTGCATGCACTTCCCCCGCAGTGTTTCCACCTGCGGAGGGCCGAGCCGACAGGTTTCAGCGGCGGTCTCGCCGCGTCCTCGTCCCGGCTCCGGGCGCCCGTATCGCGCGCCCTCCATCAGGCGGCTGAGCCGCAGCGATTCAGCTTTCGGCCAGTCCCGCTTTCGCGTTCCATTCGGTCCATGTCCTGTGCTTCTCCGTGCCGCTCAATGCCGGAGAAATTCCATGATGTGCGCCGCATTGAGGAAGGTTCCGCATGAACCGCACACGCACGAACGACCGTTTTCCCCGCAGCCGTAATGGCGGCGGCGGAAGTGAAAGGGGAGGCAACCGCTTCGGGGCTCCCGCCCAGCGCCGTTCCGACCGGCCGAACCGTTCCGGCGGTTACCAGCGCCGGCCCGCCCCGCAGGGAGAATTCGCCCTCCCCAAGACCATCACCCCGGCGCTGCCCGCCGTGGAGGAGTTCGCCGCGCTCGACCTGGCCGCCCCGCTGCTCGCCGAACTCGGCAAGCAGGGTGTCAGCGTGCCCTTCCCGATCCAGGGGGCGACGCTGCCGAACTCGCTCGCGGGCCGTGACGTCCTCGGCCGCGGGCGCACCGGCTCCGGCAAGACCCTCGCCTTCGGCCTCGCTCTGCTGGCCCGGACCGCCGGGCAGCGGGCCGAGCCCCGCCGGCCGCTGGGGCTGATCCTCGTCCCCACCCGCGAACTGGCGCAGCAGGTGACCGACGCGCTCACCCCGTACGCCCGTTCCGTCCGGGTCCGTCTGGCCACGGTCGTGGGCGGCATGTCGATCGGCAGGCAGGTGTCGGTGCTGCGCGGCGGGGCCGAGGTCGTCGTCGCGACCCCGGGCCGGCTCAAGGACCTCATCGACCGCGGTGACTGCCGGCTGGACCAGGTGGGCATCACCGTGCTGGACGAAGCCGACCAGATGGCCGACATGGGCTTCATGCCGCAGGTCACCGCGCTCCTCGAGCAGGTGCGCCCCGAAGGTCAGCGGATGCTCTTCTCCGCGACCCTGGACCGCAATGTCGACCTGCTGGTGCGCCGCTACCTGAGCGACCCCGTCGTCCACTCCGTCGACCCCTCGGCCGGCGCGGTCTCGACGATGGAGCACCACGTCCTGCACGTCCAGGCCGCCGACAAGCACGCGGCCACCACCGAGATCGCCGCCCGCGACGGCCGCGTGATCATGTTCCTGGACACCAAGCACGCCGTCGACCGGCTGACCCAGGACCTGCTCAACAGCGGCGTACGGGCCGCCGCGCTGCACGGCGGAAAGTCGCAGCCCCAGCGCACCCGCACCCTGGCGCAGTTCAAGACCGGGCACGTCACCGTGCTCGTCGCCACGAACGTCGCCGCCCGCGGCATCCATGTCGACAATCTCGATCTCGTGGTCAACGTGGACCCGCCGACCGATCCCAAGGACTACCTGCACCGCGGCGGGCGTACCGCGCGTGCCGGTGAGTCGGGGAGCGTCGTCACGCTGGTCACCCCCAACCAGCGCCGCAGCATGACCCGCCTGATGTCGGACGCGGGCATCCGCCCGCAGGTCACGCAGGTCCACTCCGGCGAGCAGGAACTGAACCGCATCACCGGCGCGCAGGCGCCCTCGGGTGTCCCGGTCGTCATCACCCAGCCCGCGGCCGAGCGGCCCAAGCGCAGCGGCTCACGCGGCCGTCGCCGCCCCGCTCCGGCGGCGCGCCGTGCGCCCGGGCGCCGGCCCGCCGCGGACGCCGCGTAACACCACGCGACGCAGGAGCGGACACCCGGGCCGCTCCTGTGCGTGATGCCACCGCCGGTCCCGTTCCCACTCTCCCCATGAGGTCTCATGCGCTGTGTCATCGCTCGCTTCCCGTTCGACCTGACCAAGGCCGGAGTCCTGGAGACGATGAAGGGCGTCAGGCCCGAGCCGGTCACCGGTGAGTCCGTGATCATCGGGCGGCGGCACTACCCCGCCAAGCAGGTCGGCCAGCTGGTCACGGGTCAGGACCGGCGCGATTTCAGCGCGGGTGAGGTGCTGCGCGCCATGACCCGGCTCGGGTTCACCTGCCGCGTCGTCCCGGTCCCCGTGGCGGAGCCCCCGGCCGACGTCACTCCGTACCAGCGGGCCTCCGCCCTGCTGGGATCCGCCCTGCCGGCCTGAACGGCGACGACATGGGCGGTCGCTGACCGCAGCCGGACAGAACAGCCGTGAGGGCCCGACCGGAACGCACCGGTCGGGCCCTCTCGCTATGGGCGGCTCAGTGATCGGAGTAGCTGAAGTCGCCGATGGTCCATGCGTTGACGTCCGAGATCGCCACCCGGTACATGCCGCCCGTTTCCGGGATCCCCATGGTGCCCTGGAGGATGCGTGCGACATGGAAGTGCAGATGGGTGGGGGTCCCGTCCGCCGCGTGCGGCGTGGGCGTCTCCGGGGCCTCCAGTGCGGTGAAGGCGACCGAGAACGGTCCTAGCTGGTCCGAGTCCTTCAGGACCTCGGACACGCGCTGTCGCCAGATCGCCTCGGGCGCCAGCCGACCGGTGATGACAGCACCGCCGGTGACCACGGTGAGGGACATCTGTGTGCTCTGTTCGGACTCGACTGTGGCGGCGAGCACGGTGAGCAGTTCGTCAGGCTTCGACATGGCCGCAGATTCTATTCAACTTCTGCGCCGACAGCGGTCCCGAGGGCCGTACGGGGACGAGTCGGCGCGGGTGCCAAGGGGTCGGACGGCAGCAGTACGGCCAAAACTCGGCTCCGAGCTGTCCAAAATCTACGCTGGCCGAAGTAGACATTGCCCAGCTGGGTCGCTAGTGTTTCTCACGTAGACATGGTCTGAGAGAAACGGTCGCGTTGGGCTCCGACGTGACAAGGTCGCCGGATGGTGTTGAATTTCCCTCGGGGCCCTGGTGCTTACGGCACCAGGGCCCCTCGACGCGCGTTACCTATCGAGGTGGAATGACAGCAGATACTCCGCTCAGCGGCCGGCTGGACGATGACGATTACCCCGCTTACACGATGGGGCGGGCGGCAGAGATGCTCGGCGCGACCCCTGGTTTCCTGAGAGCGATCGGCGAGGCCCGCCTGATCACGCCCCTCCGTTCGGAGGGTGGCCACCGCCGCTACTCCCGTTACCAGTTGCGCATCGCGGCTCGGGCCCGCGAGCTCGTCGACCAGGGGACACCGATCGAGGCGGCCTGCCGCATCGTGATCCTCGAGGACCAGCTCGAAGAGGCCCAGCAGCTCAACGAGAAGTACCGCCGCTCTGCGTCCGGGCCGTCCGGCGGAACCGACTGACGGCAGCAGACGCGCAGACGCACGAGGGCGGCCCCCGGTCCGTGGGGGCCGCCCTCAGTGGCAACAGGCACTACATGACTAGTGCTTGCCGATGTCCTTGGTCTTCTCCTTGGCCTGGCGCGCGTCGCCCTTCATCTGCTCGGCGCGGCCCTCGGCGGTGAGGCGTTCGTTGCCCACGGCGCGCCCGGCGGTCTTCTTGGCTGCACCCGAAGCCTGTTCCATCTTCGCCTTGGCCTTCTCGTCGGCGGTCATGTCCGCTCACGCTCCCTTGGCATCGACATCTTGTGCTGGGATCCGCCTGGCCGCTCAGCCGCCTCGTAAACATCGCACCCCGCCGGATCACGCCACCGTGCCGTGCGGGCGCACGTGCATGGCCCTAGCGGAAGGGGGCACTCCAGGGTGCGAAGGTTTTCCCTGCAACCAGTGAAAGAAACGCGTCTTTTGTGTGTTTGTAGGTGAGAGTTAAGAGCAAACGATGGCCAGGAGGTTGATAACAATGGTTCCCCTGCTTCTGGTTCTTCTTCTGGCTCTGATCCTCTTCGGCGCGGGTTTCGCACTGAAGGCCCTGTGGTGGATCGCGATCATCGTGCTGGTGGTGTGGCTGCTCGGCTTCGTCATCCGGCCGGCTGCGAGCGGTCGTAAGGGCCGCTGGTACCGATGGTGAGGCGCGCCGCCTGACCTGGGCGTACGCGAACAGAAATGAGGGGTGGGGCCACCCCTCATTTCTCGTACCGTCTCGCTCGACTCGGCGGGCGGTGCTCAGTAGATGTTGACCTCCACGTCGGGGCCGTCGCCCCGGGCCGCGTTGATCTGCGCGCGCAGAGAGATCTCGTCGTAGACGCGGAACTCCTTGACGATGCGGCCCTCCTGGACCAGGAACTGGGAGACGCCGAGCATGGTGACGGGCTGTCCGGTGAGCGGGCCGAAGGCCGCTGTGCCCCGGTAGCTGCCGTGCATGGTCCACAGGACGGCCACACGCAGGCCCGCGTGCCGCTCCGAGTAGTGGGTCTGCACGTCCCGCACGGCGAACTTGGCGTCGGGGAAGGCGCCGACCAGGGACAGCAGGTCGCTCTGGTAGCGCTCCGGCCGGATGACGGTGCGGTCGCCGACGGTGTGCAGGAAGAGATCGCGCACCATGAAGTCGTTGATCTTGTTCAGGCGGCGCTGGGACCACACCTCCTCGATGAACTCCAGCACCATCTCGCACTCGGGACGGAACTCGTCCGGGCGCGGGCCGCTGACGCCGGACAGGAGCACGTCCTTCGGCGGCTCCTCGGTCATCGAGCCGGTGTAGCCCTGGAAGCGCAGCGCGCGGGCCGCCTCGGCGGGGTCGATGCCGAGCTGCAGACAGTCCGCGAGTTCGTCACGGACCACCCACTCCTCGACCATGCGGCCCCTGCGGTAGAGGCAGTTGGCCACGGTGCGCTTGCGGACCCGGACGTTGCGGCCGTCGACGAGGTGTTCGTCGGCGGAGAAGACCAGGTGCGAGCTGAGGAACGCGTCGTCCCCACGGGCCTCCCACACCACGTCCTCGGCCTGGCCGATGTGCCCCGGTGTGCTGCCGATGCGCATCGTGGTGCCCTCGATCACCCCGTCGCGGCCGACGACGGTGCCGAGGCTGGTGTGGACGATCGAGTCGGGCTCGTAGTTGTCGACGATGTAGGCGATGTCCCGGTCGACCCAGATGCGGTCGGTGACCTCGCGGATGAAGTCGTCCGGGTCCTTGTAGGGGAGGTAGGCGGCGGGGTCGAGGGGCATGGTGGCTCCGTTCGTAGAAGTTTCTCGGTAGATGAATGCGTATGTAGAAGTGAGAGCGGCGAGAGTGTGGGTGCGGGGGCGTCCACAGTCTCCCGTGCCGTGTCTGCGGTCCTTCTTACCGGGCGAACTTGTCGGCGCCCAGCTGGCTCCGGTACGTCTCCGTCATGAAGCTGGTCACCGTGACGAGCGCGAGGACCGCGGCCGCCGCCAGATAGACCCACACGGCGTAGATCGTGTCGAAGGTGCCGACCAGCAGCGTCGCCACGAATGGCGTGATGCCCATGAAGATGGAGAAGGAGCTGTTGTACGCGATGGCGCTCGCGCTGAACCGGGTGCGGGTCGCGAAGAGCTCCGCGGCGCAGACGGTGATGATGCCGGTCAGGAAGAACTCCGGTACCAGATAGATGAGTTGGCTGGCGATCGCGGCGCCGAAGGTGGCGCCCTCGCCGACCCAGAAGGCGAGCGGAACCAGGACGATACAGGACACAGCGCCCATGATCAGCATCGGCCTGCGCCCGATCCGGTCCGACAGCATGCCGGCCAGGGGGAGCAGCGGGATGAGGACCGCGATCGAGATGGCGTTCGAGGCGAGGCCCATCCAGCGGGGCAGGCCGAGCGTGTCCGTCAGGTACTGCGGATAGAACGTGACCCAGGTGTAGGAGAGGATCGCGCACATGATCGAGATGCCGCAGTAGACCAGGATGGGACGGAGCTGGGTGCGCAGCGCTTCGCGCACCGGCGCCTTGACGACCTGCGTCCCGTCGGCGGTGGCGCGGACGAACTCCGGGGTCTCCGCGATGTGCCGGCGCAGCCAGATCCCGACCAGGCTGAGGGGGATCGCCAGCAGGAACGGGATGCGCCAGCCGTAGGAGTCCAGTGCGTCTCCGGTGAAGACCCAGCTGGTCAGCGCGGCCGTACCGGCGCCGGCGAGCGTACCGACGAAGCAGCTGTTCGAGGCGTAGGAGGTGTAGTACGCCCGCCGGTTGGGCTCGGCCCACTCGACGATGAAGGCCACGGCCCCGACGTATTCGCCGCCGGAGACCGTGCCCTGCACGACGCGCAGCACGAGGAGCAGGATCGGCGCGAGGATGCCGACCTGGTGGTACGTGGGCAGGGCGCCGATCAGGGCGGTAGCCACACCCATGAACACGATCGTCCACAGCAGCGTCTTCTTGCGGCCGGCCCGGTCTCCCCACCGGCCGACGAGCGTTCCGCCCAGCGGCCGGAACAGACACGCCACCGCGATGATCGCGTAGGTGCCGAGGACGGCCATGGTCCTGTCGCTCTCGGGGAAGAACGCGGGCGCCATGATCGGGGCCATGTAGCCGTAGAGGCCGTAGTCGAACTGCTCTACGAAGTTACCGATGCTGCCCGCGCCGATGGCCCGGCGAATCGCCTTCCGCTTGACAGGATCGACAGCGGACGGGGCGGTGGCTGTACTGGGAGGCGCTGCGGCGGACATGGCTTCTCCGATCGCGCGGGGAGAGGGAGCGGGAGAGAGGTGTGCATACGTATGAACTCGTGGTGAACACTAAGGAGCCCGCTGGGGGGCGTCAAGAGGTTGCCGGGGGGCATGTGGCCTCCGTGGCCGCGGGCTCCGCGAGAGCCCGCAAGGTGTCCATCAGGACGTGCGCCATGTTGAAGAGAATCAGCTGGTCGCCCGCCTGTTCGGCGGCCCGGGCTCCGTCCTGGCCGGGCACGATGGTCATGACCGCGCGGCCCTGCGCACGAGCGGCCCGGTGCGCGCCGACGATCAGGGGATCGATGGTCTCCCGGCCGGGGAAACCACAGTCCGCCGCGAGGTCGGCCGGGCCGACCAGGACGGCGTCCACCCCCGGCGTGCCGGCGATCGCGTCCGCGGCCGCACAGGCCCGCTCCGTCTCGATCATCGCCACGACCAGGGTGTCCTGGGAGGCGGCCACATGGTCGGCGGCGGAGACCGTGCCGAACCGGCCCGCCCTGCTGTACGTGGCGAACCCCCGCTCACCGAGGGGCGGGTAGTGACTCGCGGCCACCGCACGCCGGGCGTCGTCGGCGCTGTCGACGTGCGGATGAATCAGACCGACGGCCCCCAGATCGAGGCAGCGCAGCGCCAGCGACGGCTCGGACGTGCCCACGCGGACCAGGACGTCGATCCCCTGGGCCGCCGCGGCCGTCAGATGGTGCTGGAGCAGGGCGGTGTCGGCCGGCCCGTGCTCGCAGTCGATCACCACATAGTCGAGGCCCGCGACGCCCGCCATCTCCACGAGCGTCTCGGAGGGCAGCCGGAACAGGGCCCCTCGCAGGCGCTCGCCCGCGGCCAGGCGCTGTTTGAGGCTGCGGCGCGGCTGCTCCGCGCTGCGCGCCGTCACCGTGCCACCATCCCCGCCGACAGGTCGATATCGGCGCCGCACAGGCCGCGCATCCGCAGCATCGCGGTCACCGCGTCGCCCACCTCGTCCTCGGTGACCATGCGGCCGAGGGCGGAGCGGGAGACGAAGGCATCCTCGGCCTGTTCGTAGCTGCTGCCGGTGCGCTGTGCCTCGAGCCGGAAGTTGCGCTCCATGCGCGGACCCGAAACGGGCCCCGGGGAGAGGGAGTTGACCGTCACCCCCTGCGGCCCGACCTCGCCCGCCAGTGTCGTCGTGAGGCCGATGACCGCCATCTTCGACGCGCAGTAGGGCGTACGCCGAAGCAGAGGCCGCTTGCCGGACACCGAGGCGATGTTGATGACGTCACCGGCGCCGCGCTGCGTCATCGCGGGCAGGAAGGCCCGGCACATCAGGAAGACACCGCGCACGTTCACGTCGAAGACCTCGTCCCATTCCTCGGGCGCGATCTCGGTCAGCGGAGCCACGGGACCGGCGATCCCCGCGTTGTTGACGAGGATCGAGATCTCCTCGTCCGCGAGACTCCGCGCGAGTTCCTGGACGTCGTCGGGCCGGGAGACGTCGCAGACCCGGTGGGTGACGCCGGGGCCGAGACGGGAGGCGGTCTCCTTGAGGGCCGTCTCGTTGCGGCCCGTGATCACCACGCGGGCGCCGTCGGTCAGCAGGGACCGCGTGATGGCGGCGCCGAGGCCGCTGCCTCCGCCGCTGACCAGCGCGGTCCGGCCGGTCAGCGGCGCCGCGGAGCCGCCGCTCATGCGCGGGCCTCGTCGTTCCACGGCAGGGTGCCCTTGCCGTACTTGGCCGCCCGTACGTCACCGGAGCGGGCGTGGCCTTCGAACAGCTCGACGCGCGCGGCCCGGCCGCACACCTCGCCGAGCAGCGCCGAGGAGGAGGTGTCGGTGACCTCCTGGTACGTGACCGTCTTGAGGTACTTGCCGACCCACAGGCCGCCCGTGTAGCGCGCGGCGCCCCGGGTGGGGAGCACGTGGTTGGTGCCGATGACCTTGTCGCCGTAGGAGACACAGGTGCCCTCGCCGAGGAAGAGCGCGCCGTAGTCGTGCATCTTGTCCAGCGCCTGGCGCGGGTTCTCGGTGAGGACCTCGACGTGTTCGCTGGCGTAGGAGTCGGCGATCTCGAAGGCCTCGTCGAGGGTGTCGGCCACGACGATCTCGCCGTGGTCGCGCCAGGCGGGTCCGGCGAAGTCCTTGGTCGGCATGCCGGGCAGCAGCCGCTCGATGTGCTCGGCGACCTCCCGGCCCAGCGCCTCGGAGGTGGTCACAAGGACGGCGGGGGAGTCCGGGCCGTGCTCCGCCTGGGAGAGCAGGTCGACGGCGACGACGAACGGGTCGGCGTGCTCGTCGGCGATCACCAGGATCTCGGTCGGCCCGGCGAACAGGTCGATGCCGACCTCGCCGAACAGTTGGCGCTTGGCCTCCGCGACATACGCGTTGCCGGGCCCGGCGATCATCGGGACCCGCCCGATCGTCTCCGTCCCGAGGGCCAGTGCCGCGACGGCCTGGACGCCGCCGAGCAGGTAGATCTCGTCGGCGCCGGCCAGGTGCATCGCCGCGACGGTGGCGGCGGGGATCTCGCCCCGGATCGGCGGGGTGCAGGCGGCGACCCGGGGGACGCCCGCCACCTTGGCGGTCACGATCGTCATGTGCGCGGAAGCGGTCAGCGGGTAGCGGCCGCCGGGGACGTACGCGCCGGCGCCGGCCACGGGCACGTGGCGGTGGCCGAGGTGGACGCCGGGCAGCGTCTCGATCTCCACGTCGCGCATCGAGTCGCGCTGGGCCTGCGCGAAGGTGCGTACCTGCTTCTGCACGAAGCGGATGTCGTCCAGGACCGTCCCCGGGACGTCCGAGATGATCCGCTCGATCGCGTCCGGCGACAGGCGGAAGGAGTCCGGGCTCCAGCCGTCGAACTTCTCGGAGTACTGGCGGACCGCGTCGTCGCCGCGCTCGCGGATGTCGTCGAGGATGGCGTGGACGCGCTCGGCGACGTCGGCGCGGGCGGCGCTCACCTGGGCGGCGGGCACGGGGGATTTGAGGAATCGAGGCATGACGGCTCTCTTCACTGGGGGGAGGGGTGTGCAAATGGGACGGGGGGCCGGCTGGTTCAGGCTGTGGTGGCCGGAGCCGGAGCCGGAGCCGGAGCCGGAGCCGGAGCCGAAGCCGAAGCCGGATCGCCGCGGTCGGCGGCGGTGAGGACGGCGCGCAGGGCGGCGGTGACGGCGTCGGGGCGCTGCCAGGGCAGCAGATGGCCGGCATCGGACAGTTCCCGCAGATCGGCGCCGGGTACGGCGTCCGCGATCGTGCGGTGGAAGGCGGGCGGGCACAGGGTGTCCCGGGTCCCGCTCAGGACGACGGTGGGGCAACGGGCGGTCCGCAGCGCGTCGGCCGCGTCGGTACGGGTCGCCTGGGCGGCGAGCTGGGCGCGGGCGGCGTCGGGGCCGACGGCCTGTGCCATGTGGCGGTAGCGCTGCGCCCCGGTGGGGGAGGGGCGGCGGTCGGGGAACATGTCGGGCAGGGTCTGCTCGACGACGTCCGCGAACCGCCCGGCACGGATCAGCTCGTCCATCGCGCGCCAGGCCGCGTACTGCTCGGGGCGCGGCGCGCCCGCGTTGGCCGACATCAGGCACAGGCCCGCGATCCGCTCCGGCGCCCGGCGCAGCGCCTCGAAGCCGACGATGGCTCCCAGACTCAGCCCCACCAGGACGAACGGGCCCGGCACCGAGGACAGCACGTCCTTTGCCAGCTCCCCGATGTCCGCTCGCGTCAGCGGTACGTGCCGCACCTCGCGGCCGTCGGGGAACTCCACGTCGGACCAGAGGCTCGCGTCGCAGAGCATGCCGGGGACCACGACCACGGGCAGCGCGCCGGCCGGGCCGCCCCGGCGCCCCACGGTCACCAGCGCCGCGCGGAGCGGGGCAGGAGCGCGTACGGGGCGACGTAGCCGTTGTGGTCGACGCCCAGACCCGCGTCGGCGGCGCTCTTGTAGACCTCCTCGTCCCACTCCAGACGGACCCGGCCGTCACCGGAGTTGACCGCCAGCAGGTCTCCCTGGGTGGAGCCGACGTTGCGCAGGGTCCGCCAGGCGTCCTGCGGGACGGAGAGCATGTCGCGGGGGCCGAGGCGGACCGAGACCGGGTCGGTGCGGTTGAGGGTGACCTCCCACTCGCCGTCCTTCACGATCAGCGTCTGGGTCTCGTGCTGACGGTGGTAGGAGACGCCCTGGCCCGGGTCGGCGCGCAGCCAGGCGGCGTTGTGCCCGTGCGGGTTGAAGATCCGCGGCTCCTGGTGCGGGTCCTCGGTCATGCCGTACCCGATGACGCAGCTCAGCCGGACACCGCCGCCGGGCAGCGTGCTGTCGAGGAAGGGGTGCTCCGACCAGACCAGCTCGTCCGCGGCGGCGATACGGCGCTTCATCTCGTCGGGGGTGTAGTGGCGCAGCCGGTCGATCTGCTCCTGGGTCATGGGGCTGACGCGCTCGGTCTCCGGGGGGAGGGTGTCGCCGGCGACCGTGTCGATCAGCTTGTTGTCCGCGCTGAGGTAGAGGCCGTGGCCTTCCGCCTCACGCAGCACCGTGGGGCCCCAGATGATGCCTCCGGTGTGGTCCATGCCGAGCACGGTGAACAGCCAGCCGTTGTCCGGCCCGGTGTTGGTGAAGCCGCGGAAGATCCAGGTGGGGATGGACGCGATGTCACCGGCCTTGAGCAGGAGTTCGCCCTCGGTGCCGTCGGCGCCCCAGCGCAGCAGGTACTCGCCCTCGGTGCAGATGAACACCTCGGCCGTGTAGTGCAGGTGCAGGTTGTTGGTGATGCCGTGCGGCATGGCGGCGGCGCCGATGTTGTAGCCGTGCGGCAGCCGGAGGTTGACGTGCTGACCGGCGGCCTGGGAGACGCCGGGGCCGATCATCGCGTAGTTCTCCTTCCGGTCCGAGCCGGGGGTGCGGCAGTCGATGAAGGCCTGGTTGCAGGAGACGAAGTCGCTGCGGCGCACCGTGCGCTCCGCGAGTTCGCTGGTGGTGACGACGACATCGGGCATGACTGGCCGCTCCTTGTTCCGGGATGCATCTGGAATACGTATGCATTCCCATGACAGGTGTTGAGGTGAGGCTGTGTCAAGGGGTTGGGCCGGATCCGACATACGTATACTGATTTGGATGCGCGCCGGGGTGGTGCAGTGGTGGCGACGAGGAGAGAGCCGATGGGGATCACCAGTCACGACGTGGCCAGGCTGGCGGGCGTCTCACAGCCCACGGTCTCGCGGGCGCTGCGCGACGACCCCAGGGTGTCGCAAGCGACCCGGGAGAAGGTCAGACGGGCCGCGCAGGCGCTGAACTACGTGCCGAGCGAGGCGGGACGCACCCTGTCGACGCGCTCGACGCGCCGTGTCGGGGTCATCGTGACCGACCTGACCAACCCGTTCTACCCGCATGTGATCGCCCCGCTCCACGACGAACTGCGCGCGTTGGGCTACCGGATGATGCTGATCACGGAGCGGTCCGACGAGGCGGTCGCCGAGGAGCGGCTCCTCGACCAGTCGCTGGACGGGGTCGTCCTCGCGACGGCGACGACGGACTCCCGCCTGCCCGCCCAGCTCGAGCGGCGCGGCATGCCCTTCGTCTTCCTCAACCGCGACACCGGCGGGCCGGGCGACTACGCCTCGGTCGTCGACAACGAGGGCGGCGGACGGCTCGTCGCCCGCCGGCTCGTCGACCTGGGGCACCGGCGGATCGCGGGCATCTTCGGCGCGGCCAACACCACCACCGGGCGCGACCGCGAGCTGGGCTTCCGCCTTGCGCTGGCCGAGGCGGGGGTCGGGCTCGCGGAGGACCGGGTGGTGCGCGGCGCCTTCGAGTACGAGACCGGATACCGGGCCCTGCCCGTGCTGCTGGGGGCCGCCGAGGCGCCGACAGCGGTGTTCTGCGGCAATGACGTGGTCGCCATCGGCGTGCTGAACGCCGCCCTCGCCGCGGGCATCAGGGTGCCCGAGGACCTCACGGTCATCGGCTTCGACGACCTTCCGATGGCCGCCTGGGAGGTGTTCCGGCTGACCACCGTCGGGCATGACCTGCGAGAACTGTCGCGTCAGGCGGCCCGGCTGCTCGTCCGGCGGATCGGCGGGGAGGTCGACTCCGCGGGCGAACGTCTGGTGCTGCCCACAGAGTTCGTGCCCAGGGCTACGCACGCGCGGGTCTCCTGACTGTCGCTGCTGTCACTTCCGTCGCTGTTGTCACTTCACTCGCCGCTGTCACGACTGTCGACGCTGTCCCTGTCGTTACAGCCGGGAGGCCGTCGTCGGTGGGGACGGCTCACCGGCCGCGCTGTCGGTTGCCCGGGCGCTGTCCTTGCCGACCGCGTCCTTGCGCTGGCGTACGACGCCCACGGTCACCAGGACCGCGGCGAGGCCGAGGGAGAGCCACAGTTCGAGCCGGTGGCCCGGCAGGACGGCCATGAGGACCAGCACCCCGGCGATGAAGGCGATCGTGGCGAGCGTGAGGTAGGGGAACCCCCACATGCGCACGTCGCGCGGTTGGCCCCCCTTGCGCCGGGTCGCGTACTGGGTGAGCGCGATGACCAGGTACATCATGAGCGCGATCGCGCCGCTGGAGGCGATGAGGTACGAGAAGACGCTGGGCAGCAGGTAGTTGGCGATCACCGCGGCGATGCCGATGACGGTGGAGGCCACGACCGCGTTGCGGGGCACTCCGTGCCGGGAGGTACGGGCGAAGGCGGCCGGCGCGTCGCCGCGCCCGGCCAGGGAGAACACCATGCGGGAGGCGGTGTAGACCGCGGAGTTGAGGCAGCTGCTGACGGCGACGACCAGCACCACGTCCATGATCCGGCCCGCGCCCGGGATGTTCATCCTCTCCAGGACGGCCTGGTAGGAGCCTGACGCCGCCAGATCGGCGGAGTTCCACGGGACGAGACAGACCACGATGAGGATCGAGCCGATGTAGAAGAGTCCGAGCCGCCAGACGACCGCGCGGACCGCCTTCTTGATGTTCTTCTTCGGCTCCTCGGACTCGGCGGCGGCGATGGTGACGATCTCGCTGCCCTGGAAGCTGAACATCGCCGTCAGCAGGCCGGCGAGGACGGCCGTTCCGCCCTTGGGGAGGAAGCCGCCGTCGCTCCACAGGTGCGACACGCCGTGGGTGTCCGAACCCGGCAGCAGGCCGAGGACGGCGAGGACGCCGAGGACCAGGAACGCCACGATCGCGACGACCTTCAGCAGGGCGAACCAGTACTCGAACTCCCCGTAGTTGCGCACCGCGAGGAGGTTGCTGCCCGCCAGCAGGACGATCATCGCCAGCGCCGGGATCCAGCTGGGCAGCGAGGTCAGGGAGGCGATGACCTCGCCCGCCGCGATGGCCTCGATGGGGATGACGAGGATGTAGAACCACCAGTAGAGCCAGCCGATGGAGAAGCCCGCCCAGCGGCCGAGCGCCCGGTCCGCGTATGTGGAGAAGGACCCCGTGTCGGGCTGGGCGACGGCCATCTCGCCGAGCATCTGCATGACGAGCACCACGAGGGCGGCGGCCAGCAGGAACGAGATCAGGACGGCGGGCCCGGCGGTGGCCACCGCGGTGGACGAGCCGACGAAGAGGCCGGCGCCGATCACGCCGCCGATGGAGATCATGGTGATCTGACGGCCCTTGAGGCCCTGGGTGAGAGCGGTGCCGGCGGGGGCGGCCGGTGGGGGCTCGGACGGGTGGTGCTGCATGCGGGGATCCTCGGATGGATGGGGGGACGCGGGCAACCTGGAGGGGGAGGGAGCGGGGTGTCCGGGTGGCGTGAGCCGGGGAGGTTCCCCGCCGGC